>CAVTSK010000019.1:0-204105 GCA_963737335.1 uncultured Solirubrobacteraceae bacterium | reverse complement strand
ATGATGATCAGTAGGGCCGGGATATCCATGAAGGCGGCTGGGCTGGTACCGCCCATGATCCCGGCCATGAGGATGCCGAGAGTGGCGACGGCGATTCCGATTGCGGTTGCGGGCTTCATTTCATTCTTTAGATCGACCGGGGCGCAGAAAAATCAAGGGGATAAGGTGGTAAATCGGGTGTCGGTCTTCGGGGAGCTTGACGGGCCAGGGGCGGCGGCGCGCGGCGCCGCTGAGGCAGGACGGGACGGGTCTCAGGCCGGGTCAGCCGTGCGAGTGGCGCGCCTCGGTGGCGGCGTCGTGCACGGCGGTCAGCGTGGAGGCCTTGCGCAAGGGAGTCACCCGGCGCAGTTCGTTGCGCTCGGCGCGCAGCTCGTGGCGCAGGCTCAGCGCCTCGGCGAGCACGGTGGCGCGATAGGTGGAGATCATCTCGGCGACCCGGTGGGGGGCTCGGCAACGACGATCTTCTGGCCGTTGAGGATCGTGATCACGGTGTCGGGCGTCGCCTCGATGGTCGTGATCGCGTCGGGGTTGATCTGGAACGTGTCCACCGCGTGTCCTAGGCGGTGCAGGGTGATCATGGAGTGTCTCCTGAACGAAGGTTTGGTGAGGGAAGAGAGAAAGAGGGGGCGGCGTTCCGACGAGCGCCGCCCCCTGAACTAGCCTCAGGACTAGCCCTGCGGCATGTTCACGACGGTCTGCAGCATCGAGTCGGCCGTGGTGATGACCTTCGAGTTGGCCTGGTAGCCACGCTCGGCGGTGATCATGTTGGTGAACTCGGTGGCGAGGTCGACGTTGGACATCTCCAGCGAGCCGGAGATGGTCGCGCCGAAGCCGCCGACGCTCGGGGTGCCGGTGGTCGCCGCGCCCGAGCTGGCGGTGGCGCTCCAGTTCGAGCCGCCGTCACGCTGCAGGCCGGCCTCGTTGGGAACGTAGCCAGCGAGATGTAGCCGGCGGTCTTGGTCTGACCGAACGTCGGGCTCGTCGAGTCCTCGTCGGTGTAGCTGACGCTGCCGTCCTGGCCGATGGCCAGGTTGGTGGATCCGGCGGAATGTTGAGGTACGTCGGGGTGGCCGAGCTGGAGCTCGAGGGCGCCGTAGAGCCGACGACGTACTGACCGCCCTGGGTGGTGAGGAAGCCCGACGAGTTCAGCTTCAGGTTGCCGGCGCGGGTGTAGTCGACCGTGCTGGGCAGGTTGTTGGTGTAGGGGGAGGTGGTGCCGGGGTCGCCGTTGCCGACCTGGAGAAAGCCGTCGCCCTGGATGTAGACGTCCAGCGCGTTGCCCGTGGTCTGCTGCGAGCCGGTGCCCATGAGATTGTCGATGGACCCGACGCTGACGCCGAGGCCGACCTGCTTGGCGTTGGAGCCGCCGTTGAACCCGTTGGGGCCGGTGGCGGCGCTGAGGTTCTCGGACAGCTGGTCCACGAAGGTGGTGCGCTGAGCCTTGTAGCCGATGGTGTCGACGTTGGCCAGGTTGTTGGCCGTCACGTCGAGCATCGTCTGGTGAGCTTCGAGTCCGCTGATCGCGGAGTCCATTCCTCGCATCATTTGAGGTACTTCCTTTCTCGGCTTCCTACTTGGAGGACCAGCCGGGGTCTTGAATCCGTTCTCGCTACGCGATCACGGCACTGTCGATGTTTGTGAACACGTGCTCGCGCATGTGCTCGGAACCCACCGCCGTGACGACGGTGTTGTTGGGGACCGACACCACGAACGCGGTGTTGTCCACAAAGACCACTGCAGCCTTTGACCCCTTGGTCGCGGCTCGTGACACACCACCCGCCAGTCGTTGCAGGGTCGACTGGTCGAGCTGGATTCCTCGCCGGTTCACGCGCTCCAGCGCGTGGCGAGAGAACGTGGGCGCTTGCGCCGCCGTCGTGCTGTGGGCCAGCACCGAGGCGAACGTCGGCGTGCCCACCGGAAGATTGAGCGCCAGGGCAGCCTGCGCCGCAGTGGGCACCGTGGCGGGCGCCGCCGCGGTCTCGACCGCGCTGGGCGACGCCAGCGCCACGTTGGAGACCGGTGTGGTCACGTCGCCTCCGTGACCGACGAGAGGCCGATGCCGCTGGTCGTACCGATCGTCAACGACGGGCCCTGGGAGGTGAAGTCCACCTTGTTGACCATGCCGGTCTGCGTGACGCCGTCAGCGTCCTGGTAACTCACCGTGCGGCCGAGGAGGTTCAGCGCCGAGCTCGAGGCCTGCTGCGTCGCGGCCGAGGACGTGTTGGTGGCGATCTAGGTCTCCTGCTCCAGGCTGGAGAAGCCGGCGAGCTCCGACAGGTACTGCGTCGGGTCGCTCGGCGAGAGCGGATCCTGGTTCTGGAGCTGATCCATCATCAGCTTCAGGAAGTCGTTCTCGCCCAGGTTGGAGCTGGGGTTGCTGAAGGTGGTGCCGGTGGTGCCCGTGGGCGTGAGCTGGCTGCCGGTCGTGCCCGTGGTGGCGTTGGTGCTGGTGACGTCGGTCATGTCAGTGGTCCTTGTGTCTGTGGAGCACGCCTCAGGCGAGCACGTTCACGAGCGCGGAGCCCGCAAGGGTCTGAAGGGGGGTGTCGTGGAGATGGCGCCGTCCGCATCGTGGCGTCCTCGTCGCTCGAGCCGGCGCCCGAGCCCGAGCCGGTCGAGTCCGGCGCGGAGCCGGTCTGGTCCTGCTGGCCGGAGCGCTGCTGGCCGGAGGACTCGATGTCCAGGCGCAGCAGGGCGGTGCCGTTCTGCTGGAGCTGGCGCTTGAGCTCGTCGCCGCTCTGCGACAGGGTCTGCGCCGCCTCGGGGTGCTCGGTGATCACGCGCGCGACGATGCCGTCCGGGTGTGCTGAATGTGGATCTGGATGGCGCCCAGGTTCTCCGGCGAGAGCTCGATGCGCGCCACCGACATCCCGTCGCGGGCGCCCATGGCGATCGTGTTGGAGACCTTCTCGGCCGCCTCGGCCAGCCGCACGCCATAGGCCGTCGGCACTGGTCCGGTGGCGGGGGCGCTCGTCGAGCGGACGCCGCCACCGGCGCGACCTGCGCCACCGGCGGCCGCGGTGGCCGCGTCGCCGGGCGCGGGCGCGGGGGCCTGCCCGCGGGCGCTGTCGCCTCGAGCTGTCCTTGGCCTCGCGGTGTGGCCGCGGAGCTCGCGGCGGCCCGGCGGCGGCGTGCCGCGGCGGTCCCCGTGACCGGGGCGGCCGGGGTGGTCGTGGCGGCGGGGTCGTCGGTGGCCGCCGGGGCGGTGGCGCCCAGCGCGGTGGCGGCGGCGGCCGTCGCGCCGGCGGGTCGTCTGGGCCGGGGTGGAAGCAGTCGTCGTCGTGGGCGCGCTCGCGGCCGGCGCGGTCGGGCCGGCCGGGGCGCGGGGGCCGCCGGAGCGCACGGGGGCCGGTGTCGTGGGCAGCGTGCCCGTCGTGGTCGGCGCCGGGGCGCCGGGCAGGTCGTGGCAGACGGGGTCGCGGGAGTGCCCGGGGCATCGGCGGTGGGCGCGGAAGCGGACCCGGTCGTCCCGGCGGCGTACTGGGTCAGCGCGGCGCGCACGTCACCAGAGCCCGAGAGCGCGGCCGGAGCAGCGGCGCCGGCGGCAGTCGCGAGCGGCGCCTGGCCGGGGAGCGCGGATGCGTCAGAGGTCGAGGCGGCCGCGCCGGCGGCGCGGCGCCGGTCGCCGGAGCGACAGGGCCTGCGCCGCGGGCGCGGCGGCGGTGAGCGCGGCGGCGATCAGCGAGGTGGGATCGGTGCTCGCGGAGGTGTCGGCGGCGGCCTCCCGCCTTGGGATCGGCCGTGCCCTGAGGCGACGCGGACGCGTCGCCGTCGTCTCGCTTCCCTCCCTTCGTGGAGGTCTGCTTGCTCTGGCCTTCCGCAAGTGCGGTCCGGGCCACCTGAGTTGAGAGGACGCTGGCGAACGCGTCTGTCGGCGGGGCGCCCTGGTCGGCGGGCTCGTCCCCTGGCCGTCGGCGGGGGGCGGAGAGCCCCCGGCGAGCGGCGTGCCGGCGGCGCCGGCGGCGCCCGGGGCGGCGCCGGGAGCGCTCGCCGCGCCCGCGGAGGGCGCCTCGCGGTGACGACCGGCATCAGCGACGCCGATCCGATGCCGGGGCTCATGCTGCCCTCCGGCGGAAGCCATTGAGCGCGATCTCGTCGAGGTCGGCGGCCTCGATGCGCTCCTGCTCGCGCACGAACTCGACGCGGCGGTTCTCCTTGAGGCGCTCCAGGGCCTGGCGGTCGCGCGCGGCCTCGGTCAGCTCCTCGCGGCGCTCCTCCAGGCCTGGTCGCGACGGTTGAGGTCGTCCTGGCTGGCCTGGTGGGCGCGCTCGGAGCGCTCCAGGTAGGCCTGGCGGGCCATCAGCTCGGTGGCGCTGATCGGCGCCGCGGCTGCGCCGAGCTGGGCCTCGCGGGCCTGGGCGACGCGCTGGGCGGCGTCCTCCATCTCCTGCTCGGAGCGGAGGCGGTCCATCATGGCGCCGGCGAAGGCTTCTTTGGCCTCATCTTCGGCGCGCTCGCGCAATACGCGCACACGCTCGAGGCGGAATCGGAACGAGGGACCGGCCATGGTCAGTTATTCGGCCGATTCCGGCGAGACTTCAATGCCGTTGGACGGTTATCCGAGCGCATGACGCGCTATGCAGTGAGGGCCAGGGACGGGATGGCGGCAGGGGCGCCACCGGGCGCGCCCACCGGGACCTGAGGCGTGGGGATGGCGGGCGGCTGTGCCACCGCCACGTCGACTGCGGGCGTGAGATCACCGGTGCCGGGCAGCTGGGCGGCCAGCGCCAGCAGCGCCTGGTCGGCGTCGTCCGCGCGTGGTGTGGTCCTCGATGCTCTGGCGCAGGAAGCCGTCCATCGCCGGGCGCAGCGCGATCGCCGCGTCCAGCAGGGGATCGGTTCCCGGCTGGTAGGCGCCGATCGAGATGAGGTCCTCCTTCTCGCGGTAGGAGGCCAGCGCCGAGCGCAGCCGGGTGCCGGCCTCGCGGATCTCGGGGGCGACGATCTCGCCGACGAGCCGGCTGACGCTCTGCAGCACGTCGATGGCCGGGTAGTGGCCGGAGTGCGCGAGCGAGCGCGTGAGCACGATGTGGCCGTCGAGGATCGAGCGGACCGCGTCGGCGATCGGCTCGTTCATGTCGTCACCGTCGACGAGCACGGTGTAGAGGCCGGTGATCGAGCCGTCGGGGCTCGTGCCGGCGCGCTCGAGCAGCCGCGGCAGCAGGGCGAACACGCTGGGCGTGTAGCCGCGCGTGGCCGGCGGCTCGCCGATGGCCAGGCCGACCTCGCGCTGCGCCATGGCAAAGCGGGTGACCGAGTCCATCATCAGCATCACGTTCTTGCCCTGGTCGCGGAAGTGCTCGGCGATCGCGGTGGCCGTGAACGCCGCCTGGATGCGGACCAGCGCGGGCTGATCGGAGGTGGCGACGACGACCACGGAGTGGGCCAGGGCGTCGCCGAGGTCGCGCTCGACGAACTCGCGGACCTCGCGGCCTCGCTCGCCGACGAGGGCGATGACGTTGACGTCGGCGGTCGTGGACCGCGCGATCATGCCCAGCAGCGACGACTTGCCGACGCCGGAGCCGGCGAAGATGCCGAGGCGCTGGCCCAGCCCGCACGGGACGAGCGTGTCCAGGGCGCGGACCCCGAGGCCCACGCGCTCTGAGATCCGCGGCCGGGTCAGGGCGTCCGGAGGCGTGGCGGTGGCGGCGCGAGTCTTCGCGTCCTCGAGATCGCCGAACTCGTCCAGCGGCTTGCCCAACCCGTCGATGACGCGCCCGAGCAGCCCGTCGCCCACCGTCACCCGGAAGGGCTTGCCGGTGGGGTGCACGGAGGTGCCCGGGGCGATGCCGCTCAGCTCGCCGAGCGGCATCAGCAGGGTTCGGCCGCCGCGGAAGCCGACCACCTCGGTGGGCACCCGCGGGCGGTCGCGACCGTCACCGACCAGGCAGATCTCACCCATTTCCACCTGGAGGCCGGTCGCCTCGATGATCAGACCGATGAGATCGCGCACGCGGCCGCGGCGGCGTGCCAAATCCTCGTCCTGCATGACTCGCGCCACCCGACCCAGGGTCGGGCGGGCGAAGGTGTCAGACCTCATTCTCGGGTACTCCGTCGCGGGGGCCGAGCTCGGCGGCGACGACCTCGCGGGCGCGGGCCAGCTGCGTCTCGAGGGACGCGTCGATCTCGCCCTCGTCGGTGCGAGCCAGCACGCCGCCGCGACCAACGCGCCGATCGGACTGCACGTTGAGATGCTCGATCCCGCCCAGCTCGGACTGCAGTCGCGTCACGGCGTCCGACATCAGCTCGAGGTCCGCCGGGTTGACGACGAGGGTGACGTGCTGGCGGTCGCGGATGCGGCGCAGCGCGACGGCGGCGATATCGACGATGCGCTCCGGCTCCACCTCGATGGTGGCGGCGACGATCTGCTCGGCCAGCCGCAGCGCCAGGGCGACGGCGTCGTGCTCGAGCTCGGCGATGACCTGATCGCGGCTGGCGTCCAGCGCCTGGGCGGCGCCGGCCACCGCGTGCAGCGAGGGCTCCATCTCGGCGCGGGCCGCGGCCAGGCCGGCGGCGCGCCCCTCGGCCTCGCCGGCGGCGCGGGCGTGCTGGCGGATCTGATCGGCGTCGGCGTGAGCGGCCGACAGGACGTCGGCGACATCGCGCACGGAGCCTGCCGGGGCCTCCAGCTGGCGGAAGGTGTAGGCCGCGATCGTGGCGGCCGCGGTCTCAGAAGACAACGTCTTCGTCCGATCGCGACAGGACGACGGCGCCGGCCTCCTCGAGCTTGCGCACGATGGCCACGATGCGTCCCTGGGCCTCCTCGATGTCGCGCTTGCGCTGCGGCGGCTGGAACTGCATCTCCTCGACGAGCATCTGCGCGCCGCGCTCGGACATGTTGGCCAGGATCCGTCCTTGACGTCGTCGGCGACGCCGCGCAGGGCCAGGGCCAGGTCCTTCTGGTCGGCCTCGCGCAGGATGAGCTGGATCGACCGGTCGTCGAGCTTGGTGATGTCCTCGAAGACGAACAGCAGTCGCCGGACCTCGGCGCCGAGGCTCTCGTCGGTCTCGGTGATCTTGTCCAGCACGTTGCGCTCGGTCGAGCGGTCGGCGTTGTTGAGGATGTCGGCCAGCGACTTGATGCCGCCGGCGGCCGAGTACTCCTGCTGGACGACGTTGGCCAGCTTGGCCTTCATCACGGCTTCGACCTGCTTGACCACGTCGGGGCTGGTCTCGGACATCCGGGCGATTCGCAGGGCGATCTCCGGCTGCTCGTTCTCGGGAAGGTTGGAGAGGACCTGCGCGGCCAGCGTGGTGTGCAGATTGGCGATGACCAGCGCCGTGGTCTGCGGCGACTCGTTGCGCAGGAACGTCACCACCTGCTCGGGCGGGGTCTTGCGCAGGAACTCGAACGGGCGCTTCTCGATGACGCTCGACAGCCGGCCGATGATCTCGTTGGCGCGCTCGGGGCCGAGCGCGCGCTCGAGCACCTCGCGGGCGTAGTCGACGCCGCCGGCGTTGAGCGAGTCGTAGGCCTGGACGGTGGCGGCCATCTCGGCAAGCACGCCGTCGGCGAGGCCGGGCTCCAGGAACTGGAGCTTGGCCATCTCCAGTGACAGAGACTCGATCTCGTCGTCCTTGAGGCGCGAGAACACCTGGGCGGCGCGCTCGGTCCCGATCGAGACGAGCAGCACCGCCGCCTTCTGGCGCCCCTTGATCTTGGCCAGGGCCGCGGTGGCCGCGGCGCTGGCCGCGCCGGAGGCGGCGACCGCCGCGCCCTGCGGCTGGAAGACTTCGACAGCGCCCACTTAGTCCTCCTCGGTGACCCAGGCCCGGACCTGCTGGGCGACCCGCTCGGGATCGCGGTCCACCAGGTCCTCGACCTGGCGGCGGGCGACGTTGACCGGCGACTGGAGCGACATCACTTCGGTGGGGCCGCCGTTGACCATGGTGGCGCCGCCCTGCTGGCCGGCCTCCAGGGCAGCCAGGCTGCGGGGGGTCTCGAGCTCGCGCAGCCAGGTCGGCTGGCCGGCGAAGGCCTCACGCTCGCGGCGGCGCAGCATGCGCCCGGCGAAGACCAGGAAGAAGAGCGAGGCCAGGCCGGCGGCGCCGTACTTGGCGTACTTCATCATCGAGGCGGGTCCAGCGGCGGGCGGCGTGGTGACCGGGGCCTTGGCGAAGGCCAGCTGACCCACCGACAGCGTGTCGCCGCGCTTGGCGTTCAGGCCCACCGAGTTGGCCACGGCCTGCTTGATCGCGGGCAGCGAGGCCGCCGGAACTGACTTGTCGACGAGTACCGAGACGGTCTGGTTGAGCACGTTGCCCGGGGCGACCACCGTGTGGGTGACGGTCTTGTTGACCCCGAAGGAGGTGTTGGTCGTCTTGTTGGCGTAGTTGGAGTTGCCGCCGCTGCCGCTGCCGCTGGCCGCCAGGGCGGGGATGTTGCCGGCGGTGCCCGAGACGCCCGAGGCCGAGGCGCTGCCGCCCTTGAGCGTCTCGTTGGACGTCGTCTGGGTCAGCGGCGTGCCCTTCTTGGCGTAGGTGAGCGCGTCCTGGGTGGACTGGTTGGCGTTGACGTTGGCGTTGACCACGACCTGGGCCTTGCCCGCGCCCAGCGTCTGGGTGAGCATCGCGTTGACCTGGCTGGTCATCGACGCGTCGTACTTCTGGTCAGCCTGCTGCTGGGTGGTGGCGCCGGCACCGTCGCCGTCAGCGGTCGGCCACAGCAGCGAGCCGTCAGACCCGGTGACCGTGACCTTGTTGATCGACAGGCTGGGGACGCTGGAGGCGACCAGCTGGGCGATGCCGCGCACCGAGCTGGCGGACAGCTGGCTGCCGCCCAGGAGCACCGAGGCGGTGGCCGGCTGGGTCTGGTCGGAGAAGAGCTGGTCCTGCGAGTTGGGGATGACCAGGTTGACGGTGGCCGAGGTGACGCCGTCGATCGTCTGGATCGTCGAGGCGAGCTGGCCCTCGAGGGCGCGCTGGTAGGTCACCTGCTGCTGGAAGTTGCTCTGCCCGAGCTGCTGGGAGTTGAGCAGGGAGAAGCCGGGCTGCTGCGTGGTGAGCAGGCCCGCAGTGGCCAGCGCGACGCGCGCCTGGGCGGTCTGACTGGAGTTGACCGCGATGGCCGTGCCGTTGTTCTGCAGCTGGTAGCTGATGCCCTGCGCGGAGAGGGTGCTGGTGATCTTGCCCGTCTGAGCCGGGTCGATGCCGGCCTCGAGCGTCGAGTAGCTGGGCTTGGACGCGACCGACATCACGATCATCAGGAAGGCGACGCCCAGCACGAGGGAACCGCCGAGCATCACCCAGCCCTTGGGCGACATCTTCTTG
Source organism: uncultured Solirubrobacteraceae bacterium (assembly GCA_963737335.1). Classification (GTDB taxonomy): domain Bacteria; phylum Actinomycetota; class Thermoleophilia; order Solirubrobacterales; family Solirubrobacteraceae; genus Palsa-465. The sequence continues at coordinate 194,835 of CAVTSK010000019.1, read as the reverse complement.
GCCATCTCTCCGAAGTTGGGCATGCGTTAAACCTGGGTCTGGAAGATCGTGGTTTCAGCCGAGACGAGCTTGTCGCGGATCTGGGCAGCCAGATCCATCGACAGCGACGCGTTCTCGACTGCGGTCACTGCCTGGGTGGGATCGCTCAACGTCCCCGTGGCCAGGCCCTGCGAAGCCTGGGTGGCGCTGGCCTGCGTCTGCTCCAGCGAGCTGACCGCGTTGCTCAGCGCGCCGCTGAAGCTTCCCGCCCCGGCCTGGCCGGCCGGAGCCTGGGTCGAACCGACCCCGCCGACGGAGCCGACGCTCCACTCGCTCGGGTTCAGCTGGCCGAGGGCTCCTGAGATCGCCGGAATCATTTGAGGAGGTCCAGCGTCTTGGAGTACATGGTCTTGGCCGTGCTCATCGCGGTGACGTCCGCCTGGTAGGAGTTGGACTCCGAGATGAGGTCGGTCATCTCGGTCACCGGGTTGACGTTGGGCATGCTCACGTAACCCTGTGCGTTGGCGCCCGGGTGCCCGGGGTCGTAGACGAGCTGGTCGGGCGTGGGGTCAGAGACGATCCCCGCGACCTGCACGCCGCCCGGCGTCGCGCCGGACTCGGACTGGCCGAGGGCGCCGGCGAGCTGGGAGCTGAAGCCGCCGCCCACCTGCTGGAGCACGACTTCCTGACGGCGGTACGGCTGGCCGTTGGCGCCCTGCGTGGTCTGTGCGTTGGCCAGGTTCTCGGAGGTGACGTCCATCCGCGTGCGCTCGGCGGTGAGGCCCGAGGCGGCCAGGTCGATTGCGTCGAAGAAGCTCATGACCCGGGCGCACCCATCGCGGTCTTGAGGATCGACTCGCGCTGTGCGGCGACGGCGGTCAGATCCTCGTAGAGAAGGCCGTTCTCGGCCAGGTCGGCCGAGTCCTGCTCGCCGCTGACGCCATTGCCGTCGGCGCTGACGGTGCCCGACTGCGTGACCGGGCTGAAGTTCACAGAGCTCGGCGACTGGCCGTTCTGGATGGCGCTGGCCAGGGTGCTCTGGAAGTTGACGTCCTCGCGCTGGTAGCCGGGGGTATCGGCGTTGGCCAGGTTGTTGGTCAGGAGCGTCTGGCGCAGCATCGAGCCGCGCATGGCGGACTCGAGAGAAAGCTGAGTGGTATCAAGGAGGGACATAGGTTCAGGTCGCTTTGCACTGGCCCTCCTTGGGCTCTCCATGACCACTCCGTGCGGTCACCTCTAATGTCGGCGTCTGGCCAGAAGTCTTTAGGCCCTTCTGTTAGGACGCCCCAAAAAACGTGGCGTTGTCTGCCCAGGCGGCTTCAGGCGGTGGCGGCGACGAGCGGCACCCGTGCCGGGCGCGCCGGCGTGTACCCGTCGGCGGCACGCTGGGCCTGGCGGACGCGGCCCAGCTCGAGCAGGAGCACCTCGCGCACGCGCAGGAGCTCGATCTCGACGCGCTTCTGGAGCTGCCGGCAGCGCTCGAGCGTCGCCCGGGCAGCCTCGGGAGGGGTGTCGGGCAGCGTGCGCTGCAGCTCGGCCCGCACCTCCCTGAGCGCCTCCAGCTCGTCGAAGCTTCGCTCGCCGACGAGTTGCAGCTCGCGCTCGATGATCGCGGCGAGCGCCTCGTAGGGCTGGGCGGACTCAGCGCTCATCGATGGGCTGGTCGGCGATCGCCGCCCAGGACTCGCGGAGCTTGCCGAGGATGTCATCGATCTCGAGGATCTTCGAGGGATCCTGGTCCAGGCGCGCCTGGCGCAGGTGCGAGAGCGAGAAGGTGTAGATCGACTGCAGGCGGGTGGCTACCTCGCCCTGGTCCATGTCGAGGGTGTTGCGCAGGTGGCGGATGATCTCCTCGGCGCGCGTGAGCTTGCTGTGGGCGGCGGGGATGTCGCGCTCGCCCATGGCCACGGAGGCCTGGTGCAGGAAGCGGCGGGCGCCGTCATACAGCATCACGATCAGCTGGCCGGGGGAGGCGGTCAGGACCGCGCTGGCACGGTAGGCGTTGGGGGAATAGGTCGCGGCGTAGCTCATTTGTGTTCTCTCACACCAGGTCGAGTTGAGTAGATACTCCGTGAGGGGGTCCGGTGCCGCATGTGACGCCGGTGCCGAAAGCGATCCATTCGCTCACCCATGTCATCGGCCGTGGCGGCCGAAAATTGAGGAATAACCGGGGAGATCAGCATCCGCTGGGGCGGATGGGGAGTGGGTGGGGACCGGTTCCCGCGCCGATCAGACGCCCGGCAGGGACGCGATCTGACTGGTCAACGAGCTGCTCAGAGACTGGTTGGACGAGAGCGCGGCCTCGAGCTGGGCGAACTCCTGCACGAGGAAGTTCTGCTTGTCGGTGAGGGCCGACTGCATCGAGGAGATCTGGTTGCCCAGGTTCGAGATCTGCGAGTTGTCGCCGGACAGACGGGCGGCGATGGTGCCACCGGAGTCAGAGGCGTTGTCGACGATGTTGACGAAGCTCGAGGACCAGCTGCCCAGGATGGACTTCACGCTGCCGGCGTTGGACTGGAGCATGTTGGTCAGGGCCGTGGGGTCCAGCGTGAGGTCGCCGGCCAGCGCGGACGACGACACGGCGCCGTTGCCCGTGGTGGCGCCGGTGCTCACGCCGATGTCCTCCATGCTGGCCGCGCCCGCGGGCAGGCCGGATCCGCCCGTGAACATCTGCGAGCGCATCGAGCTCAGGAGATCCTGCAGCTCGGGGTCGCCGAACAGGGTGCCCTGGGTCGGGTCCGTGCTCGAGGGCTGCTGGGCCAGCTGGGTCTGGATGTCGGTGATCACCTTGTTGTACTGCGTGGTGAAGGTGTTGACCGCGTTGGAGATGTTGGTCGCGTTGGGGGCGGGGGCGCCGACGTTGACGGTGATCGGGCCGCTGGTGGTGGTGACGCCCGTGAGCGTCAGGGTCACGCCGCCGATCGCGTTGGTGACGGAGTTGGAGGCCGAGCTCCCACTGGTGCCGTCGACGCTGAACAGCGCGTCCTGGCCCGCCCTCTGCGACTGGAACGCAAGCGCGCCGCCGCCGCTGACATCGTTGACGGCCACGGCCGAGCTGGCGCCGGTCTGGCGCGAGGAGAACACCACGGTGCCCGAGTTGGTGGCGGCGGCGAAGACGGTGCCGCTCTGGTCTGAGTTGACCGAATCGACGAAGTCCTGGACCGACTCGCCGGCCGCGATCGTGTACGGGCTGCCGTTGATCGTGACGTTGTCGCTGCCGCTCGTGGGACTGGTGAAGCCGTAGGTGGCCTGGGCGGAGTTGGCCAGCTGCGTCACCGCCACCTGATAGCCGCCGACGCCGGCGCCGGTGGCGCTGGTGGCGGTCACGCGCGTCGGATCCGACGAGTTCACCGACTGCTGAGTCTTGAACAGCGTCGGGTCGCCGACGGCCAGCGCGTCGGCGGACAGCGTCTGCAGCTCGGACTGGATGCTGGTCAGCGCCTTGTTCATCGCCGTCAGACCGCTCTGCTGGTTCTGCAGGTTGGTCACCGGCTGCTGGTAGATCGACATCTCCTCGGTGATGATCTGGTTGGTGTCCAGCCCCGAGGCGAGACCGGTGATCTGCAGGCCGCCGCTGCCCAGCGAGGACAGGTTCAGGCCCGTGCTGGTGCTGGAGGTGGAGGATGGGACGGAGCTGGTTGACATGGCGAATCCTTTGTCAGTGCGTCAGTCGGGCGCTGCGCCTGCGGCAAGTTCCAGCACCGTGCGCGGCGACAGGCTTCGCAGCGCGGTGCCCGAGGCGTCGGTCAGCTCGATGGCGAGCCGGCCCGAGACCTGGTTGAGGTCGAAGTGCACGTGCCGGCCCGACGCCTCCAGGCGCTCGTAGGCCTCGTGGGCGCGGGCGATCGCATCCAGTACCTCCTGGGGCGGGGAGGCCGGAATGTCGTCCGAGCGGACGCGGCTGCTGCGCGCGAAACGTGAAAACCGAGAACTCATGCTGCCTCGAGTAATCGAGCGCAGTGGGCGGCAACTTGAGCCTCATCGGCCAGATGTCCAGCAGTCGGGTTAGGCAGCGACGGGGGTCGGAAGCGCGCTCAGCAGTGCCTTGGCCTGGGCCGAGGCGGGGTCGAGCTCGAGCGCGGCGGTGGCGAAGTTGGCCGCGTCCTGCGCCATGCCCTGGGTCAGGGCCACCTGGGCCAGCCCCACCATCGACCGGACGTCCGGGGCCTCGGAGGCCGCCGCCAGCCACTCCTGGCCGGCGCGGTCGATGAGCCCGTGCTTGAGGTACATCTGGGCGAGCAGCTCGCGCTGCTCGCGACGCGGCAGCCGTGATTGTTCGAGCACCGGCAGCAGCGCCACGAAGCGCTCGCCGTCGGCGCCGCGCAGCAGCATCTCCAGGATCACGCCGAGCAGCGGTGCGCCCGCGACCGGGAGGGGCTCGGTGTGGCCGGCGCCGGCGGAGACGGCCGCCCACGTCTCGAACACGCTCTGCTCGGCCACGGACAGACCGGCCACGCGGGCTCGCTGTAGGGCCTCATCGACCTTCCCGGCGCCGGCCCGGCCGATCAGGCCGCACAGCTCGATCCGGACGGCGAGCCCGACGAACGGATCGCCGGCGGGGACCGCGGCACCCTGCTCAGCGGCCTCGTCCCAGGCGCCGCGGCCCAGGAGCAGCTCGCCGAGGGTGGTACGCACCCGGGAGTTGGTGGGCGTGGCGTCCAGCGCGAGCCGGTACTGATTCTCTGCCTCGGCACCGGCACCGGCCTGGTGCAGGATGCCGGCCACGGTCAGGCGGACGCTGGTGGGGAGCGCGTCCAGGCTCTCCAGCGCGGCGATGACATCGCCGGCGGCGACGCCGTTGCGCAGGAGCGCGGTGGCGTACGGGCCGGCCACCGCCAGGAAGTCGGGGTGGTTGTCCACGCACCATTGCAGCGCCTCGCGGGCCTCGGCGACCTGATCGAGCTCCAGGTGCAGCTCGGCCAGGGCCAGGCGGGCCAGGAACGTGCCGCTGCCGACCGTCGGGGCGTAGCGCGACGGGGCGTCGCCCATCTGAAGGCAGCGGTGCAGCAGCGCGATCGCCGTGTCGGTGTCGCCGTGGGCCTGGGCGATCCGGACCTGGGCGAGCACCAGGTCGGTCAGTTGCGGGAAGAGCTCCAGGCCCTCCTCGGCCACGGACTGGGCCTCGGTGAGCTGGTCGCGCATGCGCAGCACCGTGACCAGCCGGGTGAACACGGAGGGCGCGTACTCGCTGCGGGTGACGGTGCCGTCGGCGAGGAGCAGTGACCGCGCGGTCTGCAGCTCCTCGGCCGCGGAGGACAGGTCACCGGCGACGATGTATTCCGACCCGAGGTTGAAGTGCAGGAACGGGGTCGCGGGGGCCTCGGCGGCCTGTCGGCGCAGCAGCTCCACGTTACGCTGGGACTTCTCCTTGGCGTCACGCACCGAGCCGAGATAGCCGTAGTGGGTGACGCGCACGCCGGTCTGCTCCACGCGGCCCGGGATGTAGGTGGGCAGCGTGTGGGCGATCTGCTCGTGCAGGCGGTCCTTGAAGCGGTATTGGGGTCGGTTGCGGAAGACACGCAGCGCGTTGTTGACCATCGAGGCGCCGTCGCCCAGCTCGCCGGTGTAGCTGGTCTCGACCAGGTAGAAGGCTTCGCGCCAGGTGCGGTTGGTGAGCGCGCGCAGCCGGTCGACGTCCTCGGCCACCAGGACCTCGTCGGCATCCAGGTACATGACCCAGTCGCCGGTGGCGGCCTCGAAGGACACGTTGCGGGCCTCCGAGAAGGAGCCGGTCCACGGGAAGTCGATCACCTTGGCGCCGAAGGACTTGGCGATCTCGACGGTCTTGTCCGTGGACCCGGTGTCCACGATGATCATCTCGTCGACCGCCCCGGCCACGGCGGCGAGGCAGCGCGGGAGCATCTGCTCCTCGTCGCGCACGATCATGCACAGGCTGAGGGTGAGGCCGCTGGCCGGCTTGGCGCGGTTGGCGATGCTCGTGGCGCGGCGAGTCAGCCCGGGTACCGCGGCGTGCAGCGGACGGGTGCGGCGGCCGGCGCGCCGGCGGCGTCCCACCTCATCGAGGTTGCGCTCGGCGGTGAGCAGGCTGGGGTCCAGGCGACGCGCGGCGCGGAACAGGGCCTGAGCGGCGTCGAGGCTCCACAGCTCATACAGCGCGACGCCGGCAAGATTGAGGATCATCGGCTCGGCCGGCGCTGACTCCAGCATGTCCAGGGCGGCCTCGGCGATGGCCACGTAGATACGCGTCGCCAGGCCCTCGGTGGCCTGCGCGGTGACGCTGAAGCCGGCGTCGATGAGCGCCAGCTGGGCGTGAAAGCGGCGGTGCGGGTCGGTCAGCTGGTCGGCTGAGGCAAACAGCGCGGCGAAGGCGGGGACGTCGCCTGTGCCCAGCGCGGTCCGCGCCTGGAAGACCAGGCTTTCGGAGCTGACTGCGGGCTGCGTGGGGGTGGCCGTGGGGGCCGAGGACTGCAGGGTGTTGCCAGTGAGGCGTAGAGCCATGGAGAGATCCTTACCGAGGGAGCACTCTCATCATCGGCGGCGGGGTGCCAGGACTTAAGTCCAGCCACAGCGGGGATTCCTCAAGCTCGCGCGCCGGCGTCGAGCCGGTAGGCCCAGGCCAGCGTCTCGGCCACCGCCTTCCACAGCGCCTCGGGCACGTGTGCGCCCAGGTTCAGCGCGGCCAGCGCCTCCACCAGAGCCGGATCCTCGCGCACGGGCACGCCCGCCGCGCGGGCGGCCGCGATGATCCGCTCGGCCAACAGGCCGGCGCCCGTCGCCGTCACCGTGGGGGCGACATCCCCGTGCGCGTAATGCAGCGCGGTGGCGCGCCGCCGCGGCGGCTGAGGCTCAGGCATAGAGGTCCAGCGGCTCGCGGCGCGGGGCGACGGTGACCGACACGGCGCGCCCGGGCGCCACCTGAAGCAGGGCCTGGCGCAGGCTCTCGGCACCGGCTTGGGCCAGCTCGAGCGGCTGGCCCGCCGGGAGCGTGACCGACAGGCTCAGCGCCCCCGCGTCCATCTGGAAGCGCAGGTCGACGGAGCCGAGCGCCGGCGCGTTGTAGCGCAGCAGGACGTTCTGGCGATCGCCCGCCGGTCCGCCCGCGCCGCCGGCATCGCGTTCGGTGACCTGGACCTCGCCGCCCCCGGGCAGGGGCACCGGCGGCAGGGCGGTCAGCGATGGATCCGTCGGCTGCACGGGCACGGGCTGGGCCTGCGGGGCTTGCGGCCCCGGCTCGGCCTGCTGGGTGGGCTGGGCGTGGTCTTGCTCGTGCGGATCGGTGATGGCCAGCAGCACCCGCTCGGCGTTGACGTCGCGGATGACCAACCGCAGGTCCTGGCCGGGCTGCACGTTCTCGGGCAGCTCGGCGTCCAGCAGATAGCCGGCGATGCTCAGCGCCCCCTTCTGCCCGGGCGGAGCCTGGACCACGCGCGCCATCACGGCGCGGCCGGGCACGATCTTGATGTCGGGACCGACCAGTACGCGCAGCGCCTGCGGGTTGATGGCCAATGGCGCGGACATGGCTCAAGAACTATGCAGCACCTGTCGATCAACTCCCTACGATGGATCCCGGTCTCTACATTGCCGCGTCCGGAATGCTCGCTGAGCAGGTGCGGCAGAACCAGCTGTCCAACAACCTCGCCAACGCGTCGACCCCGGGCTACAAGCCCGATTCGGCCGAGCAGCAGAGCTTCGGCTCGCTGCTGCTCTCCAACACCTCCACCGGACAGCAGGTCGGCACCATCAACACGGGCGTGCGCATCGACAAGGTGGTCACCGACACCAGCCCGTCGACGCTCAACCAGACCGGCAACCCGCTGGACTTCGGTATCGCGGGCACCGGCTACTTCGCTGTGCGCACCGGTTCAGGGATCAACTACACCCGCGACGGCCAGTTTCAGTCCAACGCCTCCAGCCAGCTCGTCGATGCCCAGGGCAACGTCGTGCTCGGCCAGAACGGCCAGCCCATCACGGTGAGTGACAAGGGCACGGTCCCGGGCTCCGCCCTCGGCGTGTTCAACGTGCCCAACGTCACCAAGCAGGGCGACAACTACTTTTCCGGCGCCTCGACCGGCAAGGCCGGCGGCGTCGTGCGCCAGGGCGAGCTCGAAAACTCCGGTGTGGATCCCATCCAGACCATGACCGACATGATCGCCTCGCTGCGGGCCTACCAGGCCGGCCAGAGCGCGCTCCAGTCCATTGACCAGACGATGCAGGAAGACGCGACCAGCGTCGGCTCAATCGCAGGAGGCTGATAGATGTTGCAGGGTTTGTACGCCGCTGCCTCCGGGATGGAGGCTCAGCAGAATCAGTTCAACGCCATCGCCAACGACATGGCGAACCTCAACACGACCGGCTACCAGTCGACCGAGGTCGGGTTCCAGGACCTCCTCTACAGCGGCGGCGGCAACTCCAGCGGCAGCCCGTCGATCTCCACCGGCGCCGGCTCGTCATCCGCGATCGTCGGGCGCAGCGACGCCCAGGGCGCGATCCAGAACACCGGGCGCTCGCTCGACGTCGCCATCACCGGCCCCGGCTACCTCCAGGTGCGCCGTGACGACGGCTCCGCCGGCCTGACCCGAAACGGCGCGCTGCAGGTCAACGCCCAGGGTGAGGTGACCGACTCCACCGGCAACCCCCTCGTCCCGCCGCTCAAGCTTCCCAAGGGCACCGACGCCGACAACGTCAAGATCGAGAGCAACGGTCAGGTGATCTCGGGCAGCAAGACCATCGGCAAGATCAGCCTGGTCAACGTACCGGCCCCCAACCAGCTCCAGCCCGACGGCGACAGCATGTTCAGCGTCACCTCCGGTAGCGGCGCCATCCGCCCCGCCACCGGCTCGGCGCTGCAGCAGGGCGCCCTGGAGGGCTCCAACGTGGACGCCGCTCAGGACATGACCCAGATGATCAGCGCCCAGCGCAGCTACCAGATGGCCAGCCAGGCGATCCAGTACCAGGACCAGATGCTGCAGATCGCCAACCAGATCAAGCGTTAGTCATGAGCGCCATCTCTGCCACCACCGCGCTGCCCGCCGCCTCGCTGCCCACCACCAGCGCCTCGCTGCCCGCCGGCAACCTGCCGATGATCGACCCGGCCAACGAGCCGGCCGCCGTGCGCAACGGCGACCAGAAGGCCAAGAACGCCTACCAGACGGGCATGGCCTTCGAGAACGTGCTCGTCAACGAGCTGGCCCAGCAGCTCGCCGCCACTGTCCCGGGCCTCGACGGCTCCGACGACGGCCTGGGCGGGAGCAGCGACGACTCTTCTGACAGCGGCAGCACCGGCGGCGTGGGCGGCAGCGGAGGCCTTGGCCCCTACTCGTCGCTCCTGCCCCAGACGCTGTCCAGCAGCATCATGTCCGGCGGTGGCACCGGGATCGCCATGCAGATCGCCCAGTCCATCGATCCCGCCCTGGGAGCGCCCAAGAAATGAGCCTCACCGTCCCCGCCGAGCAGTTCGACACGGCTCTGACCACCGATGTCATCGCCCACCTCGAGGCCCAGCTGGTCTCGGCTCGTCGCCTCCTGCAGGTGGTGCTCGAGCAGGGCGCGGCCATCCGCGCCCGCGACGTCTCGCAGGTCGTGTCTCTCACCGGCACGCTCCAGGCCGAGCTGCAGCGCCGCACGCTCATCGAGCGCGACCGGGCGCGCCTGCTCGACCGCGCCGGCGCCCACCTCGGCGTGGCGCCCACCGCGGTGTCGATGAGCCTGCTCGACGCGGTCATGGACCCGGGCCGCGCGCCGCTGGCCCACGCCCGCAGCGCCGAGCTGCGCGGCATCCTCGAGGAGGTCCAGCGCGAGCACCACGTCAACCGGGCCCTGATGAGCCAGGAGCTGGCCTTCCTGGACCACCTGCTGCGCCTGGCCGACGCTGACCGTCATCTGGGCTACGACTCCGCCGGCGATCACAACCGCGTGACCGCCCCGCGCCTGTCCAGCCGTCACCGCGTCCTGGACCTGGAGGTCTAGCGCCGTGACCATCCCCTCCTTCACCGGGCTGCAGACCGCACTGAGCGGTCTCGAGGCCGCCCAGGCCGCCATCACGACCACGGGCGAGAACATCGCCAACGCCAACACCGCCGGCTACACGCGCCAGACGGTGCAGACGTCGGCGACGGCCCCGCTGACGATCCCCGGCCAGGGCGGTGGCAGCCAGGTCGGCACCGGCGTCTCGATCACCGACATCAGCCGGATCCGCAACCAGTTCCTCGACGTCCAGTACCGGGCGCAGAACAGCGGCACCAGCAACGCCAACTCCAACGCCACCGAGCTCGGGCAGGTCCAGACGGCGGTCAACGAGCCCTCGTCCAGCGGGCTGCAGAGCGTGATGGCGAACTTCTGGTCGGCCTGGAACGCGTTGGGCGGCACCCAGAACGCGTCGACGCTGCAGGGAGTCGTCGGCGCCGGCCAGACCCTGGCCTCCACCTTCAACGCCGTCGCGCAGCAGATGCAGACGGTGCAGAGTCAGGCCTCCCAGCAGTACGCGTCCCTCACCGGCGCCAACGGGCAGGTCGCCCAGGACGCCCAGCAGATCGCCACGCTCAACGCCCAGATCAGCCAGGCCCAGCAGGCGGGCATCTCGCCCAACACGCTGATGGACCAGCGCGACAGCGCGCTCGACGACCTCTCCAGCCTGGCCCAGATCTCGGTCAGCACCGGTTCCGATGGCTCGGTCACGGTCGGCTTCGGCGACGCCTCGAGCCCGCTGGTGAGCGGTACCACCGTCACCTGGCCCCAGACGCTGACCTCTGCCGCCGGCGGCCAGCTCGGCTCGCTGCTCAACATCTCCTCCAGCACCGGCCCCGTCGGCCAGTACATCTCGTCGCTGGACGGTGTTGCCAACCAGGTGATCAGCTCGGTCAACGCGCTGCAGCCCTCCAGCCCGTTCTTCACCGGGACCTCGGCGTCGACGATCGCAGTCTCCGCCAACCCGTCCACGGTCCAGACCTCGAGCTCGAGCACCTCGGGCGCCGACCTGGCCCAGGCCATCGGCAACCTCGCCAACGGCCCCGCCGACCAGGCCTACTCCGCCTTCGTGTCTCAGATCGGGAGCGGTGTCCAGGCCGCCCAGAGCACCCAGGCCACCCAGCAGGCGGTGCTCACCGCGGTGTCCAACCAGCGCCAGAGCGTCTCGGGCGTCTCGCTGGATGAGGAAATGACCAATCTGATCCAGTACCAGCAGGCCTATCAGGCCTCGGCGCGCGTGATGAACGCCATCAACAGCACCTTCGACACGCTCATCAACAGCGTCGGGGGAGGGCTCTAGGCCATGATCTCCGGTCGCATCACCACCCAGATGACCACGGCGTCGGTGCTGTCGAGCATCAACAACGTCCAGGACCAGCTGGCCACCACCCAGCAGCAGCTGTCGACGGGCCTGAGCATCAACCAGCCGTCAGACAACCCCTACGGGGCGAGCCTGGCCATCCAGCTCAAGAACGGCCTCCAGGGCCTGAGCAACTACAACTCCAACATCACCGACGGCACCGCCTGGGCCTCGGCCGCCGACACGTCGCTGCAGAACGTGACCAGCATGCTCCAGCGCGCTCAGGAGCTGACGGTCCAGGCCTCCAACGGCGACGAGTCCGCCACGGACCTCTCGGCCACCGCCGACGAGATCGACCAGCTGGCCGACGCGATCAAGCAGGAGGCCAACACCCAGTACAACGGCCAGTACATCTTCTCGGGCACGTCCACCAACACCCAGCCGTACTCCAACTCCACCGGCGATACCTACCAGGGCAACACTGCGGCGGTCACGCGGCAGATCGGCCCCGGGTCCACGCTGCAGGTCAACGCGGACATCTCGGGCGTGCTGGGCAGCGGGACGAGCGCCAACGATGGCAAGCTCCTGGACACGCTGCGGACGATCTCCGCCGACATGCGCAGCGGCAACAGCGCCGGCATCGCCGACCTGTCCACCAACCAGATCTCCAACCTGCAGGGCAGCTTGAGCAGCCTCACGCAGCTGCAGGCCAACGTCGGCGCCACCCAGAATCGCCTGACGCTGGCCGGCGACCGCATCCAGGGGCTTCAGAACAGCGACACCGCCGCGCTCTCCAACGACGAGGACATCAACATGGCCCAGGCCATGACCACCTTCTCCAACCAGCAGGCGGCCTTCACCGCCGCGCTGAAGGCGGGGGCCAATATCGTCCAGTCGTCGTTGATGGACTTCCTGAACTAACCGAGTCGCCCGCCCCGCAAGTAGGCTTACGGGACCACCTTCTGTAGGTCAACCCAGGTAGAGGAGCCGCCGCTGTGGCACTCGCGATTGAGAGCACGCGCTTCGGACACGTCGAGATCGACCCGGACACGGTCATCGAATTCCCCGACGGCCTCATCGGCCTGGGGGGCTCGCGCTACGCGCTGCTGACGAGCGACCCCGACAGCCCGTTCTTGTGGTTGCATTGCATCGATGACCCCAGCCTCTCGCTGCCCGTGACCGATCCCCACCGGTTCTTCGCGGGCTATCAGGTGGATCTCACCGACGAGGACGGCGAGCGCCTCGGCCTCGACGACGCCACGCCGGTCGACGTCTACGTCACCGTCGTCGCCAGCGCCGAGCTCTCCGAGTTCACCGCCAACCAGAAGGCCCCGATCCTCATCTGGAACGGCCAGGGCCACCAGATCATCAACCAGGCCCCCGGCACCGACCTGCGCGCGCCGTTGTTCGCCGAGGTCATGGACGGCGCCTCCGACTCCAACGGGGACGCCTCCTGATGCTCAATATCACTCGCCGGCGAGGCGAGCGCGTCGTCCTGGGCGACGACGTCTTCATCTCCGTCCTGGAGGTCTCCGGACAGACCGTCCGTCTCGGCATCGACGCCCCGCGCTCCGTCCGCGTCTACCGCGAGGAGATCTGGCTCGAGGTCAAGCGCGAGAACGAGGCCGCGGCCCTCGCCACCGGGTCCTCGCTGCCCGCCGACCTGCCCGCGCCGTTCAAGAGCGGCGACGGCGAGGCGACGCGCTCCAACGTCGTCAGGCCGACACCGCCGCCGCAGTCCTAGCCGCCGCGGTTAACGCCCGACGGCCACCAACCGGCTACCCCAGCCCGCCGTCGCGCTCGCAGGCCACCATCGCCGCCGCCTGCACCCGCGTGCGGGCGCCCAGCTTCCCCACGCCGTTGCGGATGTGGGTCCGCACCGTCTCCAGCGAGAGGAACAGCCGCGCGGCGATCTCCGGGCCCTGGTAGCCGTCGGCGAGCAGGCCCAGGACCTCGCGCTCGCGAGGCGTGAGCCGCCCCACGCGCTGCTCGGCTGACGACACCGCCACCAGTGGGGCCACCGCGGGATCCAGGAAGCGCCCGCCCTCCGCCACGGTGCGCAGCGCTCCCACCAGCGTGGTGACCGGCGACGAGGTGAGCACCAGCCCTGGCGCGCCGAGCCGGGACGCGGCCAGGAGCGGCCCGCGCGGCGAGCCGTAGCCGGTGCAGAGCAGCAGCGGAGCCCCGTCTCGGGCCTGCAGCGCCGCGCGCGCGAGCGCCACGCCGTCGCCGAGGTGGCGGCGGATCTCCACCAGGGCGACGTGATAGTGAGCTCTGATCAGCTCTGCGCGGGCCTGATCAGGGCGGTCGGGCGCAACGGTGACCGCGAAGCCGGCGTCGCGGAGCAGGAGCTCCATTCCGCGCCCGGCGGCCTGTTGGTCGTCGACGATGAGCACTTCGAGCCGATGGGCCTGCATGACGCCTCCTCCCACGTCGCTGACTTATACACAACTACCGCAAAATGGGGATGCGCGAAACCCCGGATCCGGTCGACATAAATCCGGGGTGTTCAGCGACCTTCACCCCGGCCGGAAGCCCAGCCGCACGGGCCCCGGCATTCCCTCGCATTCGGACCAGAAAAAGTAGGTGAGATGGCTACAACGGAACGAGCCGGACGGTTGTCGGCTGATCAGTCGCTTGAGCTGTGGAGTGAGTACAAGCGGACCGGGGACTCCCGCCTGCGCGATCGCCTGGTGCTGACCTTCGCCCCGATGGTGAAGTACATCGTCTATCGCAAGATCCGTGAGATGCCGGCCCGTTGTGAGGTGGACGACTTCATCTCGTGCGGCCTCGAAGCCCTCATCAAGTCCATCGACCGCTACGACCCGGAGAAGGGCGCCACGCTCGAGCAGTTCGCGTGGACCCGCATCCACGGCGCCGTGCTCGACGAGCTGCGCCGCAATGACTGGGCGCCGCGCTCCCTGCGCCGCTGGGACCGCGAGATGTCCAAGGCCCGCGACAACTTCTTCCGTCTCTACGGCCGCCGTCCCAGCCGTGAGGAGCTCGCCGACGCGCTCGGCATCGAGGTCAAGGATCTCGTCCGCCACCAGGACGAGCTCGCCCAGGCCTCAGTGGGCTCGCTCAACGCGCTGGTCAACGGCGAGGAGGACCAGGCCACCGAGCGGATCGACACCCTGATCTCCGAGGACACCGACGCCGACCCGGAGTACTTCGCGGTCACCGGTGAGGCCAAGGAGCGCTTCCGCGAGGCCTTCGAGTGCCTGGCCCCGCGTGAGCGCAAGATCGCGGTGCTGCTCTACGTCTACAACCTCACGCTGCGCGAGATCGGCGAGATCCTCGGGGTGACCGAGAGCCGCGTCTGCCAGCTGCACGCCCAGATCCTCAAGACGCTGCGCGCCCGGCTGGCCGCCGACGAGCAGCTCTTCAACGTGGTCGCCGCGTAACCCCCTACGACGCGTAGTCGTAGAAGCCCTTGCCGGTCTTGCGGCCGTGGTGCCCTGACACCACCATCCGCTTGAGCAGCGGGGTCGGCGCGTATTCGGGCCGCTTGAACTCCTCATAGAGCGAGTCGCAGATCGCGTAGAGGACGTCGAGGCCGATGAAGTCACACAGGGTCAGCGGCCCCATCGGGTGCCCGCAGCCCAGCTTCATGCCGTCGTCGATGTCCTCCCGCGTGGCGAAGCCGTCTTCGTACATGCGCACGGCCGCCATCAAATAGGGGACGAGCAGCATGTTGACGATGAACCCGGAGCGGTCCTTGGTCCGGATGGGCTTCTTGCCCATGCCGGTCGCGAGGTCCTCGGCGACCGCGACGGTTTCGTCAGCGGTGTCGAGGCCCACCACCACCTCCACCAGCTTCATCACCGGCACGGGCGAGAAGAAGTGCAGCCCGATCACACGCTCGGGCCGCCCCGTCCACGCCGCCAGCTCCGCGATGGGGATCGAGGAGGTGTTGGAGGCCAGGAAACGCGCCTCGGGCAGTGCCTCGTCCAGTCTCTGGAAGAGCTTGCCCTTGACCCGCGGGTCCTCGCTGACCGCCTCGAGGACCGCGTCGACGCCGCGGAGATCTTCGAACTCGTTGGTGTAGGCGATCCGCCGGGTGAGCCCCTCGGCGGCCTCAGCGGTGAGTTTGCCTCGCGCCACCGCGCGATCCACTGACACCGCCAGCCGCTCGCGCGAGCGCTTGAGCGGCGCGGATTCGGGCTCGAACACGGTGACATCGATGCCCGCCGAGGCCGCCGACTCCGCGATGCCCGAGCCCATGAAGCCGGCTCCCACCACTCCGATCCGCCGCACGCTGTCCGCGGCCATCAGCAGCCCCCCAGCCTGCGTAGGCGGGCGCGGTAGGTCTGCATATCGCGGTGAACGAAGTCGGAGTGGGTCTGGGTACGCAAGGAGGGCACGTCCTCGTGGTGGTAGGGGCTGGACAGGCTTTCGGCGTGGCCGATCACGTTTCGGGTCTGGATATTGAAGCGGCACTGCAGCCAGTGCACGAGCCGGAGGCTCGAGGACATCTGGCGTGCGTCGCCGAGCACCTGACCGTCGCTGAAGCCGACGTGCTCGATCCCGATAGCCGTCCAGTTGAGCCCCACGGTGTGGCGGCACATGACCTGCAGCGCGACGAGCTGGTGGATGACGCCGTTGGAGTCGATGACGTAGTGCGCGCAGGTGGCGGGCAGCTCGTGCAGCTCGGAGTCTGGAACGTCGTTGGCGAACGTGTTGAACGTCGAGGAGTAGCCGGCCTCGGTGTAGTGGATGACGATCACATGGGGGTCCACCAGCCGCCACGTCGGTTTCATGAAGCTGCCGTAGTGGCGGCGGACGTACGCGGCCATCTGGGCCTTGCGCGCGGCGCCGAACGGAATGGGATCCCAACTGATGCGGGGCTTGGCCGGCGCGCTCGCCGCCACCGCCGCGGGGTGCGTCCCCAGCGCTCCCGTCGCGATCGCCACGACTGCCATCAGCCATCTGAGCATTGCTACAGCGTGGCATGTCGGCCCGCTTCTATCCTGCGGCCAGGTGAACCCGACGCTGATCATCACCCACCTCCCCGACCGCCAGGACGGGATCGTGCGCGAGGCGCTCCAGGCCGCCGGCTGCGCGGTCATCGAGCGCAACCCCGGAGACGCCGACGCGCTCCCCGCCGCCGATGAGATCGCCGGCGTGGTCACTCTCGGCGGGCGCCAGAGCGCGACCCGCGCCGACGAGGACCCCTTCATCCGCGCCGAGGTGGAGCTGCTGCGCTCGGCGCTTGACCGGGGCGTTCCGATCCTGGGCATGTGCCTCGGCGCGCAGCTGTTGGCGGTGGCCGGCGGCGGCCAGGTGTCCTACAGCGGGCAGATGAACGCCGGCTGGCCCGACATGACCCTGCTCCAGGCAGCGGCCGCGGACCCGCTGTTCGGCGCTTTCCCGCAGCGCATGCCGGTGCTCGCCTGGCACGAGGACATCATCGAGCTGCCGCCCGGGGCTACCGAGCTGGGCATCACCCCGGGCCCCGGCGCCGCCCTGTTTCGCGTCGGCGACAGCGCGTGGGGCAGCCAGGCGCACCTGGAGCTCACCCCCGCCATGCTGATCGAAGGCTGGACGGTCGATTCCGCCGACATCGCCGAGATCGAGGGCGCCGGTCACCGCATCGAGGACTTCCGCGCGCAGAGCCGCGACCACCTGGTGAGTCAGATGGCCGCGGCCCGGCCGATGTTCACCGCCTTCGGGCGGCTGATTACTTCTTGCCCTTCTTCTTTGACGGCTTGAGCGTCAGCGTCAGCGCGCGCTTGGTCTGCATCGTGCGCTTCTGCTCGGTCTCGATGAAGAGCCCTGAGACCTTGACGTGACCCTTCTTGGCGCCGAGCGCGGCGGTGTGGGCGTTGACCACCGCGCTCAGACGAAGCGCAGCCGCGGCGCGGTCTGACCGCCCCCGGCGGTGAACGTCGCGGTCGCGCGGTTGAGCGCGAACGTGAGGGTGTCGCCGTCCTCGGTGACCACCTCCAGCCGCCGCCCCTCGTCACTTACCTCTTTGACCGTTCCGTGCACGGTCGTGCCCAGATAGTCGATGAGGACCGACCGGCCGGGCTGGGGCATGGCGCGCAACGGCACGCGCCAGTCATAGCACCGGGTGGGGTGGGGGTGGGGTCGGGAGCCGGCCTCAGGCCACGGGGTCGTCGATGAGAAACAGGCGCGTCGCCCCGTCCGCCAGGTTGTGCCCGCGGTGGCCCTGGCCGCCCGGCAGCCGGAAGGCCTCCCCCGCAGCCGCGCGCAGCGGCGCGTGGCCGTCGTCGAACTCGTACTCGATCGCTCCGTCCACCACCCAGCCGCGATGCCCGTCGGTGCACCACTCCTCGCGACGTGCGCCGGGTGCGTACTCCACGACGGCCCAGCGCGATCCTTCGTGCGTCGTCGATTGGGCGCGGATGCCGGGTGCCTCGTCCTCCCAGTGAAACTGCGCGAAGGCGATCTGGCGTGGCTCGGCCATCGGGCCAGGCCTCAGCGTGCGCCGCCGCTGGTCCCGCGCGGGGTGACGACGGCGTCGAGCGCCTCACCGATCGCCGAGGCGATGAACTCGATCTCGTCCGGTCCGATCGTCAGCGGCGGCGACATGGCCAGGCCGGCGCCGAGCGGCCGCGTGAGCACGCCGCGCTCGCGAGTCGCCGCGAAGACGTCGGCCACCACGGTGGGTCCGGCCTCCAGGTCGAGTCCGACGGCGGCCATTAGGCCCGTACCGCCGCGGATCTCGGTGACCAGCTCGTGGTCGCCCAGCCGCGACAGCGCGTCGTAGAGGGTGCCTTCGAGCTCGGCCCCCCGCGAGATGAGGTTCTCGCGCTCGAGGATGTCGAGGTTGGCCAGGCCGGCGGCGCAGCACGCGGCGTGTCCCGCGTAGGTCGCGCCGTGACGGAAGACGTGCCCGGGCTCTGACCAGAACGGCTCGGCCACCCGCGCGGAGGCCACCACGCCGCCGAGCGGCAGATACCCGCTGGTCACGCCCTTGGCGAAGACGATCATGTCGGGCTGCAGCGCCCAGCGCTCGACCCCGAACCAGCCGCCCAGACGGCCGAATCCGCAGATGACCGAGTCCGCGATGAAGAGGACGTCGTACTCGGCACAGACAGCGGCGACGCCCTCCAGGTAGCCCTCGGCGGGCGGGTACACGCCGCCGGCCCCGATGACGGGCTCGGCGAAGAAGGCGCCGACTCGGTCGGGCCCGATGCGCAGGATCTCCTCCTCCAGGGCGGCCACCGAGTCGTGGACGACGTTGGAGGTGTCCAGGACGAGCGGGCCGAACCCGACGCGGTTGGGCTCGATGCCGCCCAGCGAGGTCCCGAAGCCGTTGGTGCCGTGGTAGGCGGCCGAGCGGGTGATCATGTGGACCTTGCCGGGCCGGCCCGTGACGGACCAGTACTGGCGCACGAGCTTGGCCGCCGAGTCGATCGACTCGCCGCCGCCCGTGGTGAAGAACACCCGCGCGTCGGGCATCGGCGCGTGCTCGGACAGGCGCGCGGCAAGTTCCATCGCCGGCGCGTTGCTCCAGTCGCCGAACGTCGAGTAGGCCTCGAGCTTGGACATCTGGTCGCGTACGCGGTCGGCGATCTCGGTACGGCCGTGGCCGACGTTGGCATACCAGAGGCTCGCGGTGCCGTCCAGGAAGCGGCGTCCGTCGTCGGTGTAGATCCAGATGCCCTCGGCGCGGTCGATGACCACCTCGTGGCCGCGCACCGCGTTCATGTCTGCGAACGGATGCCAGAAGCGCGTGTCCTTGGCGGCGGCTCCGTTGTCTGAGGAGGCAGTGGACACGGACGTGACCCTACAGGCCGCGGGCGCTCCTCGTTGTCAGATCAGGCGCGCCCGGCCGCTCCGGCCGGGCGCAACGCGGTGTGCGGGCGGCGTCAGATGCCCATCGCCTCCGAGGCCATACGCGCGCCCTCCAGCCGCGCCGAGATCTTCTGCATGGCCACGTCGCGGGCGAAGTCGGGGGAGCCGTGCATTGGCTTGACGTCACGGCTGAACGGAGAGAAGCCGCAGTCGTCGGTGGCGCCCAGCATGTCCATCGGGATGTGCTTGGAGGCCATCATCAGCTCGTCACGGACGTGCTCGGCCGTCTCCACCTCCGGGCTGAGCGGATTGATGACGCCCATGAAGCACATCTGCGAGACGCCGTCGGCGTCGTCGCGCCGGTAGCGGCCGCACATCTCATAGACGCTCTCGCGGTCCTCCTCGGACGCGCACTGGATGAGGAAGTAGCCCGCGTTCATCTCGAACATGTGCTCCAGGAGCATTCCGTAGGGGACCTCCTTGGAATGCACGGAGTCACAGTCGCCGCCGGGGCAGGTGTGGATCCCGATGTTGATTCGCTCCTCGGGGCTGAACCGGGCGAAGAGCTGGTTATTGAGGTCGATGAAGTCCTGCAGCATGTTGCGGCCGGTCCACGGGTTGCGCGAGTCGTTCTTGTTGGCCAGCCGGCCCTCGGTGAAGTCCACCGAGACGCGCACCGCCCCGGCGTCGAAGCACTGGCGGATGTCCTTCTCGGCCTCGTCGATGCAGTCAGACAGGAACTGCTCGCGCGGGTAGCCGTCGATCTCCGCGTCCAGCGGATAGAGCAGCATCATCATCGAGGGGGAGATGACCGCCTGCTTGACCGCGTGGGTGGCGATCATCTTGTTCTTGGTCACGAACTCCGAGGCGTAGGTCTTGTACCGGAACGGGCCGCCCGTGATCCGCGGCAGCTGGCGGTTGTGACCGTCGTCGAAGATGGCGAAGAACTGGCCGTCGCCGGCCAGCCCGTCGGCGAGGCCGGTGCCGGCGAGGGTGTCGGTGAGGTTGTAGGTGGCAAAGCTCGATTCGCGCTGCTCGCCGTCGGTGACGATCGGCTCGCCGGTCGCCTCCAGCCGCATGATCGAGTCCTCGGCCGCGGCGTCCTGTGCCGCCTGGAGATCGTCGAACGAGATCTTGCCGTCGTCGTAGTCGGCGTAAGCCTGCTGCAACGACATCGGGCGCGGTAGCGATCCGACGAGCTCGGTGGGAATGGGCACGTGTGTCCTCTCCTCGTGAGGATGAATGAGCCGGCGAGACTGACCGGTCTCCCTCGCGCCAACATACTCCGGGCCCACAGGCCAGTCAAGAAACTCCTGCGCCCTGCGAGCCGACGCGCCACAACCCGTTGTTATGGAGGGCCGCTAACCTGCGCGGCCGCGCGAAACAGAGACGACTCAGAGAAAGCGAGGCCCCCCGATGGCCGCACCCGCGAGGCAGTATCTGTTCACTTCGGAATCGGTCACAGAGGGACACCCAGACAAGATCGCCGACCAGATCTCCGACGGCGTGCTCGATGCCGTCATGGCCCAGGATCCCCACGGCCGGGTGGCGTGCGAGACCCTGGTCAACACCGGGCTGGTCGTCGTCTCGGGCGAGATCTCCACGACGGCGACGTTCGACGTCCAGGACATCGCGCGCGAGACGATCAAGAAGATTGGCTACACCGATGCCTCGCTGGGGTTCAGCGCGGACTCCTGCGCCGTGCTCAACGCGGTCGACAAGCAGTCCGCCGACATCGCCCAGGGCGTCGACGCCGCCTATGAGAGCCGTCAGAGCGCCGCCGCCGGCGATGAGTTCGACGCGGCCGGCGCGGGCGATCAGGGGATGATGTTCGGGTACGCCACCAACGAGACGCCTGAGTTGATGCCGCTGCCGATCGCGCTGGCCCATCGGCTGGCTCAGCGGTTGGCGCAGGTCCGTAAGGACGGGACGCTGGACTATCTGCGCCCGGACGGCAAGACGCAGGTCAGCGTCCGCTACGCCGACGGGGTCCCGGTGGGGGTCGAGAAGCTGCTCATCTCCACCCAGCACACCGAGGGCACCGAGGGGCGGCTGCGCGATGACCTGTGGGAGCAGGTCGTCGTCCCCGAGCTTCCCGCCGACCTCTACGACGAGTCGTCCCTGCGCGCCGATTTCCTCGTCAACCCGACCGGTCGCTTCGTCATTGGCGGGCCCGTCGGCGACTGCGGGCTGACCGGGCGCAAGATCATCGTCGACACCTACGGTGGCATGGCCCGCCACGGCGGTGGCGCCTTCTCGGGCAAGGACCCCTCCAAGGTCGACCGCTCAGCCGCCTACGCCGCCCGCTGGGTGGCCAAGAACATCGTCGCCGCCGGTCTCGCTGACCGCGCCGAGGTCCAGGTCGCCTACGCCATCGGCGTGGCCCGCCCGGTCTCGATCATGGTCGAGACATTCGGGACCGAGGCGCCGGGGCTGTCGCCCGAGCGCATCGAGGAGCTCGTCTCTGACCATTTCGACCTGCGCCCGGCGGCCTTCCGCCAGCGCTTGGATCTACATCGCCCCATCTATCAGAAGACCGCCGCCTATGGCCATTTCGGCCGCGACGACCCCGACTTCACCTGGGAGCAGACCGATCAGGCGGATGCCCTGCGTGACGCGGCCGGCGTGGCCGAGGGGGTCGTCGCGTGACGATCACAGTCGTCGGTTCGATCGCCTACGACGCGGTCGAGACGCCCTTCGGGGTGCGCGAGCGGATGCTCGGAGGCGCGGCCACCCACTTTGCGCTGGCCGCCTCCCTTCTGGATGACGTGCGGATCGTGGGCCCCGTCGGCGACGACTTCGGCGACGCCGAGCTCGCCGTGCTGCAGACGCGCGGGTCCAATATCGACGACGTGGAGCGCGTCGCCGGCGGCAAGACCTTCTTCTGGAAGGGCAAGTACGGCTGGGATCTGAACACCCGCGAGACGCTGGACACCCAGCTCAACGTGTTCGAGCACTTCGCCCCCAAGCTGTCGCAGGCCTCCCAGGACTGCGACGTGCTGTTCCTGGCCAACATCCAGCCTGGCCTACAGCTTCAGGTCCGCGAGCAGTGCGCGGCGGCGCGGTTCGTCGCGCTGGACTCGATGAACCTGTGGATCGACATCGCGCGTGACGAGCTGCTTCAGATCATCGGCCGGGTCGACTGCCTGATGCTCAACGACGAGGAGCTTCGCCAGCTCACCGGAAAGCCCAACCTCATCTCCGCGGCCCACGAGATCCTCGGGTGGGGACCGTCCGTGGTGGTGGCCAAGCAGGGCGAGTACGGATCGGCCCTGATCACGGCCGACGACTTCTTCGCGCTGCCCGCCTACCCGCTGCACGAGGTCATCGACCCCACGGGCGCCGGGGACTCGTTCGCGGGCGGCTTCGTCGGCTTCATCGCCAGCCAGATCGACGGCGGGGTGACCATGCCGGTGCTGCGCAACGCCATGGCCTACGGGACGGCGATCGCATCCTTCAACGTCGAGCGGTTCGGTACCGAGGGCGTTGAGGCCGTGGACGGCAAGGCGGTACGCGCGCGGGTCGACGACCTGTACGCCTTCGCCCACTTCGAGCCGATCGACGTCGCGCTGAAGGGGTAGTGGGTGGGCACGCCGGCGATCAGGGCGGTCGTCGCCGGCGACGCGGACCAGCTCAGGCGGCTCCGGCTGCGCGCGCTCTCAGACGCACCACACGCCTTCGGCTCGAGCCTGGAGGCGGAGGTCGCCTTTCCGGACTGCGAGTGGCTGGACCTGGCTCGCCGGAGCGAGCGCGCCGATGAGAGCGTGGTGTTCGTCGCCGTCGACGGCGAGGACTGGGTTGGGATGGCCGCCGGCCGCTGGTATGACCGCGAGGCGGCCGTCGCCGGGCTGTGGGGGATGTGGGTCGATCCGGCGGCACGCGGGCGCGGGGTGGGTGCGCGGCTGGTCGCCGCGGTGGATGCGTGGGCGGCGCAACAGGGCGCCCGCGTGCTCCGGCTCGGAGCGGTTACGGGCGACGGCGACCCGGCGGAGTTCTACGAGCGTCTGGGCTTCCAGGACACCGGCGAGAGCGGGGCGCTACGCCGCGATCCCACCCGCGCCTTCCGCTACCTGGCCCGTCCCGTCTGAGACCGGCGTCTGAGCGAGCAGGGCGCGGCCGATCTGCTTGGCGCGCCGGGCGGCGTCGCGGTCGCCCTCGCCGGCGGCAACGATCGAGCCCTTCATCAGGATGTGCCACTGACGCGCGAAGCCGCTCGGATCGGCGATCCCGGCGTCGGTCGCCAGCTCGCGCAGGAAGGCGCGGATCCGCGCCAGGTAGCCGGCGGCAGCCTGGTGGAGCGGATGGTCGGGCGACGGGTACTCCAGCATCACGTTGATGAACGAGCAGCCCTCGAAGTCCGGGTCGCGAAACCATCCGTCGAAGACGTCGAAGATGGTCAGCAGGCGCCGGCGGGGATCGGGCTCGCGTCGCCGCACCTCGGCGGCCAGCCAGCCGTAGGTCCACATCTCCTCGCGACGTTCCAGGAAGGCGAGCACCAGCTCCTGCTTGGAGCCGAAATGGCGATACAGCGTCTGGCGAGCCACGCCAGAGCGCTCGATGATCGCGTCCACCCCTACGGCCTGAACCCCGTGGCGCGCGAACAACTCGTAGGCGGCCGTCACCAGCCGCTCCCGTACCACCGTCACACCGCGAATCTACCAGCGCCCGCGCGGCTGCTTGCAATCGCGCCGATGCTCGCCGCTCCGGCTGCGCCGGCCCTGAGGCCGTGGAGTCCGGGCCCGCTCACTCACGGGGCGGCTGCAGCAGCGCGCCGATGATCCCGGTGCCGAACAGGATCACGATGAGGATCGCCAGCACGTCGAGCCAGGTCACGCCGTGGTGGATCATGTCCAGCACGGTGAAGACGCCGATCAGGCCCGTGAACGCCACCACGACGACGAGCAGCACGTACCTCATCGATAGGCCGCCGCGGTCGGCGGCGTGGGCTTGTCCCGGGTGGCCAGGAGGCGGATGGTGAGCAGGCCGAACGCGAACCCGCCGACATGGGCGAAGTAGGCCACCCCGCCCGTGTTGCCCAGCGAGGTCAGGCCGGCGGCGCCGAAGGCGGCCTGCACGGCGAACCAGATCCCCAGCATCACCCATGCCGGTACCTCGATCACGCCGAAGAAGAAGATGATCAGCACCAGGGTGAGTACCCGTGCCCGGGGATAGAGCACGATGTAGCCGCCCAGCACCGCGGCGATCGCTCCCGAGGCCCCGACCGTGGGCGCCATGCTGTTCGGACCGACCGCCACCAGCAGCGCCAGCGCCGCCACCCCGCCCAGCAGGTAGAAGACGAGGAAGCGGATCGGGCCCATCGCGTCCTCGACGGTGTTGCCGAAGATCCACAGGAACAGCATGTTGATCCCGAGGTGCAGGATCGAGGCGTGCACGAACATCGCCGTGAACACCGTCTCCCACGGGGGAAGGCCGCTCACCCCGCGACTGCAGCCCAGCTCGGTGGGACTCACCAGACCGCAGTGCAGGCCCGAGTGGGTCAGCGCGTAGGGCGTCGCCCCGTACTTGACGATCTCCTGCGTGTCGGGGCCGCTGATCAGTGAGCCCCCGTGCCGGATCGACAGCAGGTAGACGATCACGTTGGCGAGGATCAGCGCGACGGTGACGAACGGGGACCGATCGGTGCGGATGTTGTCCTTGATCGGGATCATGCGCTCGAGGAGCTTATGGACCGGAACCCGGCCCGCGCCCACCTCCGCCCACCGGCGCCATGCAGGCGCGTGCTGCGCAGCTCGGGTCCGCGCTCGCTAGGCGAGGCCGACGGGCTCGCCTACGGCGGTGATCCGCCACGGCTGCGCCTCGTCGTCGGTCAGGCTGAGCGTCCAGCGCTCGGTGAAGCTGGACTTGCGGGTGCGGCTGCCGGCCACCACGGCCGCGGTGTCGCGGTTCTCCACGTAGCGCCGGCCGGTGAGGTCCACCGCGATCGTCATCGTCGGGGGCTCGGCGGCGGCGTCGAGGTTCACGACGCGGATGCGGTTGACCACCGGACCGCGGACCACCATGCGTACTGCGCCGCTGGTGTCCCCGGCGTAGAGAAGCTCGCGCTTGGCCGCCGGGGTGGCGATGCCGTCCAGCAGGGCGTCGTCGCCGTCGATGGCCTGCGCCCAGGCATTGACCGCGCGCCGCGCGGCGATCTCGAGCACGTCGGGGGCAAAGCGCCCATCGGCGAGGCTGAGGTCCATGGCTGCAGCGTGGGCGTCGCCGTCGTACTGCAGGTCGGCCACCTCGGCCACGGCCGTGCCCTGGGGTACCTGGTCGGCCACCGCGCCCTGGATGAGCGCCTCGTCGCGCATCCCCGTCTCGTCGCCCCATGGCGTCGCCACGATGTCCTCCTCCAGAGCGTGCTTGCCCTCCCCGCCCTGCTCGATCGAGGCGAGGATCCAATGGCCGTTGCGCTTCTGCAGGGTCCAGAACTCGCGGATGCGGGTGATCTCGCTCATGCTGCCGGTCCGCTTGAGGTGGCGGCCGTAGCGATCGGCCACGTAGTCCTTGACGCGGGCGTCGATCTTGACCACCACGTGGTCGGTGTCGGCGTTGCCGGTGCGCTTGAGCCCCACGTATTCCACCGACGGCTGGCCGATCGGCTCGACGTGGTTGTGCCAGCCCCGGCTCTCGAAGTCGTCCAGGCGCCGCTCCCACTCGACGAGCAGGTCCGGGGAGACCAGCGCCCGCATGGCGAAGCGATCGCCGGTGTCCCACGCCTTCTCGATGTCCATGAACAGCTTGGCGCCCGAGGCGCGGACGTGGTCGGGAGCGAAGTCCGGGTCCTCGTCGGCTGCCTCGGCAGCGGCCAGTTCCACCCGGCGCTCGCGCTCGGAGGTCTTGCGACGGCTGCCAGTGCGCTGGGCGGCGCGCTGCGCCCACCACGCCTGGAGCTTGGGTAGCCCGCGGGTGACGAACCAGAACAGCAGCGCGCACGCGATGAGGAAGAGCAGACCGAGCCCGTGGCCGATGATCGCGATGTCGATCAGCAGGCGGATGATGATGAAGAGCGCGAATCCGCTGCCTCCACCTCCGCCACCGCCGCCTTCTCCGCCGCTGAAGCCCGAGGATCCGCCGCCGGCGGCGGCCAGCGCCCCGGGCGCGATGACGAGCGCCACCGCGAGGGCGGCGAGGAGGAGCAGGGCGAGGCGACGGCGCCGGCTCATGCGGCGCTCTCCTGGAGCGGGCCCACGCCGGGCTCTGACTGGACCACGTGCTGGTCGGCGTGGTAGCTGGAGCGCACCAGCGGGCCGGCGGCCACGTGGTTGAAGCCAAGCTCGTAGGCGGCGGTCTCCAGCGCCTTGAACTCGTCGGGATGCCAGTAGCGCACGATCGGCAGGTGACGCTCGGTGGGGCGCAGGTACTGACCGACGGTGAGGACCTGCACGTTGTTCTCGCGCAGTTGCCCGAGCGCGTCCACCATCTCCTCAAAGGACTCCCCGAGACCGACCATCAGCCCCGACTTGGTCGTCACGTCGTCCCCGCCGTACTCCTTGGCGGTGCGCAGGACCCGCGTCGAGCGCTGCCACGTCGAACCGCGGCGGGCCACCGGGTACAGGCGGGGCACCACCTCGACGTTGTGGTTGAAGACGTCGGGGCGCTCGGCGATGACCTTGGCCAGCGGCATCTCCGAGCCCCGGAAGTCCGGCGTGAGTACCTCGATCTTGGTCCGTGGCGACTGGCGGCGGATCTGGCGGATGACCCCCACGAATGCGCCGGCGCCGTAGTCGGGCAGGTCGTCACGGTCCACGGAGGTGACGACCGCGTGGCGCAGGCCCATCCGGGCGACGCTCCGCGCCACCCGCGCGGGCTCCAGCGGGTCGTTCCACGTCGGCTTGCCCGTCTTGACGTTGCAGAACCCGCAGCGCCGGGTGCACGTGTCGCCGAGGATCATGAACGTCGCCGTGCCGCGCTGCCAGCACTCGCCGATGTTCGGGCAGGCCGCCTCCCGGCACACCGTGTGCAGGTTCTCTGACTCGATCATCTCCTGCAGCTGCCGGTAGCGCTCGCCACCGGGCGCGGGCACCTTGAACCACGGCGGCTTGCGCCCGCGGTGGGGCTGCACCTCGTCGCCGCCGACGTTGAGCACGCTGAGCACGTCGGCGATCCCGCCGGGGTGGGCGCGCGATCGAGTCTGATGCTGGCGTTCACTCACTGAAGCTCCAAGGCTACTGCGCGGGTGGTGCGGGCTACGCCGCACCAAGGTGTAGTGGTTGACACCAACGTCTGCGCGGGGTGCGAAAGGAACGTCAACGGCGGGCTTGGGCGGAGCGGGTCTGGGCGCAAATAGTGTGCTTTTGCAGGGGGTTGTGGGATAAAAGTATCGCCAGAGCGTACCTATCTCCCAGAACCCCGCCAGGGACCGCCGAGGCCGCCCCGTGCCGCCCGAGCACCCCACTCGAACGCCGCAGTTGACGTGCGCCGATACCTCGCTGCAACGCCGAGGGACGCTATGCAGCAACAACCGCCCGCGACCCCAGCGCGGCCTCCAGCCGCGCCCGCGACATCAACCGCTGCCGCCGCCCCAGCGCCTGCGCCACCTCAAATGCGGCGCGCTTGCGGAAGCAGGGCATCTGGCCCGCCCCGCGCCCGGTCTCCTTGATCAGCGAGGTCATCTGGACCTCGGGCAGGCCGCATGCCACCACCCACGAGAATGGCTGCAGGTCGTTCTCCACGTTGACCGCCCACCCGTGGGTGGTGACACCGCGCGACAGGTGGACCCCGATCGAGGCGATCTTGCGCTCGCCCACCCAGACGCCGGTGTAGTCGGGGCCGTCCTCCGGCCGGCCGTGCGCGCTGATGATCCCCTCCTGGTGCAGCGCTGCCGCCAGGGCATCCTCGAGCGTGCGCAGGTAGGCCATGACGTCGTCGACGCGGACGATCGGATAGCCGACGAGCTGGCCGGGGCCGTGGTAGGTGATCTTGCCGCCGCGGTCCACGTCGACGACGTCGATGCCCTGGGTCCGGTACCAGTCCTCGCCCATCGGCAGCTCGCCGGGGCCCGAGCGGCGGCCGCGCGTGTACACGGGCCAGTGCTCGAGCATCAGCATCACGTCGGGCACCTCCTCGGCCTGGCGCGCCGTGCACACCCGCTGCTGCAGGGCCAGCGCCTCCCCGTAGTCGACCGTGCCCAGATGACAGACCCAGAGCTCGTCCATGACGCTACGCCGAGACGTTCTCGAGCCGGTGCTTGACCGTGGCCAGGAACTGGGCCGACAGCGCGCCGTCGAGCGCGCGGTGGTCCCAGCTCAGCCCCAGGATGGTCATCGGCCGGATGGCGATCGAGTCGTTGCCGTCCTGATCGGTGACCACGACCGCGCGCTTGACCACGGCCTCGAGGTCGAGGATGCCGACCTGCGGCACGTTGATGATCGGCGTCGCCATGATCGAGCCGAACTGGCCGGGATTGGTGATCGTGAACGTCCCGCCCAGCACGTCGTCGGCGGTCAGCTCCCGTCCCCGGGCGCGCCGGGCGATGTCCTTGATCCGCGCCGCCAGGCCCTCCACCGAGAGCTCCTGGGCCTTGTGGATGACCGGGACGATGAGCCCGTCCTCGCCCAGAGACACCGCGATCCCGAGGTTGACGTCCTCCGGGCGCGTGTAGTCCTCGCCGTTGAGCCACGCGTTGAGCGCCGGGTGCTCTCGCAGCGCGTCGATCGTCGCCCGGGCCACGAAGGCCAGCGCGGTGACGCCCACCTTGGCGCGCGCGGCCTCGACGCGACTCATGTCCACCTCGATCCACGTGGTGCACGTCGCCGTCGTGTCCAGCGACTCCTTCATCCGCTGGCCGATCGTGCGGCGCATGCGCGACAGGCCGTCGCCGGCGACGGGCGTGCCCGCCGAGGGCCGGCCCGCCCCAGCCGGGTCCGGGGCCGCCGGAGGATCGGGGCGATAGGGGCTCTCGATGTGCAGCGGCGGGTCCTCGACCGCGCCGCCGGCATGGCCGTTGCCGGCACGCCCGTTGCCGTTGACCACCGCGAGAACGTCCTGCTTGCGCACGCGGCCGCCGCGGCCCGTGCCCTCGATGGTGGAGAGGTCGATGCCGTGCTCGGCGGCGATCCGCGCCACCACCGGGGAGTAGCGCTGACCGGGCGCGTGCGCCCGAGCCGGGCCGGAGTCCGGGGCCGCCGAGACCGGCGCGGCCGCGGGAGGTTCGGGCGGGGCGGGGGCCGGATCCGCGGCGCCGCCCTCGACGGCGATGCGCGCCATCACGGTCCCCACGTCGACGGTCTGGTCAACGTCCACGAGGATCTCGGCCACGACGCCGCTGACGGGGGCCGGCACCTCGGTGTCGATCTTGTCGGTGGAGATGTCGCAGATCGCCTGCTCGGCCTCGATGGCGTCGCCGACGCCCACGCGCCAGCCCACCACGGTGCCCTCGGCCACCGACACCCCCATCTGGGGCATCGTCACATCGATGAGCGTGTCAGTACGCGAGGAGCTCACGGCACGCCTCCTTCACGCGGTCGACGCCCGGGAGCACGGCCTGCTCCAGCGGGGGCGAGAACGGGATGGGGACGTCGGGCGTGGCCACCCGGACGACCGGTCCGTCGAGATCCTCGAAGCCCTTCTCGGCGATCAGCGCCGCCACCTGGGCGCCGGCCGCGCAGGTCATGTTGGCCTCGTCGACGATGACCACCTTCGAGCAGCGCGAGACCGAGTCCAGGATCGCCGCCTCATCGAGCGGCACCAGGGAGCGCAGGTCGAGCACCTCGACGGACGCGCCGTCCAGGTCCGCCGTGGCCTGGAGCGCCACCTCGACCATCGCGCCGTAGGCGATGACCACGAGGTCAGAGCCCGGGCGGGCCACCCGTGCCTCAAACGGCGTCTCGTAGATGCCGTCGGGGACCTCGCCCTTGACCCGGCGGTAGAGGTGCTTGTGCTCCATGAAGCAGACCGGGTTCGGATCGCGGATGGCGGCGTGCAGCAGCCCCTTGGCGTCCTCGGCGGTGGACGGCGCCACCACCTTGATCCCAGGGGAGTGCATGAACAGCGCCTCGGGGTTCTGGGAGTGGAAGGGGCCGCCGGAGAACCCTCCGCCGGAGGGCAGGCGCACCGTGATCGGTACCGCCAGATCCTGGCGGTAGTGCATCTTGCCGGCCACGTTGACCAGCTGATCGAAGCCGCAGGAGATGAAGTCCGCGAACTGCATCTCGCACACCGGCCGCATCCCCACCACCGCCGCGCCGATGGCGCAGCCGATGATGGCCGACTCGGCCAGCGGGGTGTCCATGACGCGATCGGTGCCGAACTCGGACACGAAGCCGTCGGTGACCTTGAAGGCACCACCGAACACGCCGATGTCCTCGCCCATCACCAGCACCCGCTCGTCGTCGCGCAGCTCATCGCGCAGCGCCGCGGAGATCGCCTGCAGGTAGGTCAGCGTCGCCATCAGGCGTCACCTCCAGCCGCCTCGGCGTAGCCGCTCCAGGGCGCCTGGCCGTCGCCCAACGGCTCGGGCTCGCCGGTGGCGAACACGCCGTCCAAGACGTTGTCGGGGGCGGGCATGGGTCCCGCCAGCGCCTCGGTGGCGGCGGTGTCGATCTCGGCCGTGACCTCGGCGCGCAGGGCGTCGACGTCGACGTCGAGCTCGCGCAGCCGGCGCTCCTGGCGGTCCACCGGATCGCGGCGGCGCCACTCCTCCACCTGCTCCTTGGGTACGTACTTCATGTCGTCGTGGGCGGCGTGGCCGTGCATGCGCATCGTCACCGCCTCGATCAGGGTCGGACCATCGCCGTCGACGGCGCGCCGCCGCGCGGCCAGTGTGGCCTCGAACATCGCCTCGGCGTCGTTGCCGTCAACGGTGACCCCGGTGAAGCCGTAGGCCGCGGCCCGCTCGACCGGATCGACGGCGAACTGCTTGTCCAGCGGCGTCGAGTACGCGTACTGGTTGTTCTCCAGCACGAACACGACCGGCAGCTTCTGCACGCCGGCCCAGTTCATGGCCTCGTGGAAATCGCCGCGGGAGGTCGAGCCGTCGCCGAACCAGGTGAGCGCGCAGCGGCGCTCGCCGCGCAGCTTGAAGGCCATCGCCATCCCGGTGGCCACCAGCATCATGTCCGGGAGCATCGAGACCATCCCGACGCAGCCGAGGTGGCGATCGCCGAAGTGCACGTTGCCGTCGCGCCCGCGCGTGATCCCCGCGGCGCGGCCCATGTACTGCGACAGGATGCGCGTCGGGGTGACGCCGCGGATGAGGTGCGCCGCCAGATCGCGGTGCAGGATGCACAGGCGATCCTCGGGCGCCATCGCGAACGCCGCTCCGGCAGAGACCGCTTCCTGGCCGTAGCCGTCATAGAAGGAGCCAGGGACCTTGCCCTGGCGGTACAGGCTCATCGCGCGCTCCTCGATGCCTCGCATGAGGAGCATCGCGCGTAGCAGCCAGATCCGATCCTCGAGCTGGAGGTGCCCGGGGTGGGCGGGCCTGTTTTCCGGCGTCGTACCGCCTGCGGCCTGAGCCGTTTCGGTCGCCATTCTCGGTTGCTTCCCTTTCGTCGATGAGCGCCGGGATCTCCGGTGCGCTCCACTCTCCCGGGCCTTGCGGGATCGCCGCGTGGCCCGCCGATGGGCTCTGGCGAGCTTACTCCTCGTTTCAGGCAACCGGCGGGCGTGCGCCCGCCACAAACGACGAGGGTCCGCGGCACGCCGCGGACCCTCGCCGGTTACCAACTTCCAGGGAAGGGCCCGCAAAACCGCGGGCCTCCACTGGTGGTGGGGTGAGATCCAGATCAGGTCAGCAGCTTCGCCGCCTTGATCCTGCGCACGGTGCCCGACCCCGACACCGTGATCTTCACCCGGCGGTTCGTTCCGACCCTGACCGCCCTCTTCTGGTGGCAACCGTATGTGCCGCTGGGCGGGGCGGGCAACGGCTTTTCGTGTGGTATCCACCCCGCCCTTGAGGGTGGTTGGAACCTGAAAGTGTCAGGTCACGAACAGTTGTGTGTCACTCGCCGGGAGCCCATCCTGTCCCCTGCGGGACACTAGCCGCGATGGCGCGCCAGCAGGCGCGCCGCGGCCATGCGGTTGCGAACACCGAGGCGGACGAAGATCGACCTCACGTGGAACTTCACGGTGTTCAGCGAGATGAACAGGCGCGTGCCGATCTCCTCGTAGGAGCAGCCGTCGGCGAGCAGCACCAGTACCTCCATCTGGCGGTCGGACAGGGTGTCCAGCGGATCGTTGCGATCGGCGGACAGGGCGCCCTGCCAGCCCGAGGGCAGCACGGCGCGTCCGTGCGCGACATGGTCCAGGCAGACGGCGACGTCGCGTCCGGCCGCGTCTGACAGCAGCAGCCCGCCGATCCCCTGATCGAGCACGAAGCTGACGAGCGCGGGCTCCAGCGCGTCGGCCACGATCACGATCTCCACCCACGGCACGCGTCGGCGCAGCTCGCGGACGAGATCCATCGCCGGCCGCGAGTCCGCAGCGGCGCCGACGACCACCACGTCGGGACGCTGCTCAGCGACAGCCTCGGCGACCTCGGCCGCCTCGGCCACGATGGCCCCCGTGACCGCGAAGCCATCCCGGTCAGCGATCAGCGCTGCGAGCGCCTCCGCGATGAGACGCCGCCGGTCAGCCACGGCCACCCTGACTGGGTGGCTGGCGGGATCAGCCGCGACCATCGCGGTCGTGAGATGAGATCTGTGATCAGATCCCACCATGAGCAGCTGCCGCCTGGCACAGCCGGGTCGACCAGCGCCACATCAGTGTTCCCCCACTTCCGTGCGACCTGTTGCCCCAAGTCGCTCTGTTTCGCCCATGACGAGCTTTGCGCAGGTTTAACCCTACCGCACGCTGTCAAACGGATGGGAAAACCGTACGTTCACACAGTGACACGGTGAGGCACAGGCGGTGGCCGCGCCATGCCGGCAGACGATGGTGCGCCGCGCCATGGGGCAAGTACTGTTTGAGCCATGGAGGCCGCCTGGATCGCCCGTGCGCGCTGGCGATGGCGGGGCGCCTGGCTGTGGCCCACGTTCGTCGTCGCCGCGTTCCTCGATGGCGCGATCGCGCTGGTGCGCCCGTTCGTCGGCGACCGCCAGAGCCTGGCCGGCGGCCTGCTGGCGGGACTCGTCCTCAACCTGTTCGCCGTCCTGTTTCTCTCGCGCCCGCTCGGCGCGATCCTGCGGCGCCTGCGCGGCGACATGCCGGTGAGCGTGGCGCGCAACTACGGCGGCACGATCGCCGTCATGCTGGTCAGCGCCTTGCTGCTGGCGGCCGGGCTGGCGCGCCACGGGGGCATCGTCGACAACCAGCAGGCACTGCGTGACGCGGTCGTGCGCGCGGTGGCCTACGTCGGCGATCACGCGCCCCAGGCCTTCCGGGCCAACGCCCGGCAGACCGACACGTTCACCATCCAGGCGGGCACGATGTACCGGACGTGCGTTCCCAGCCGCGACGGCGCGCGCTCCTACTGCGTGATCGTCAAACCCCGCCTGCCGCTCGCGCGCAGCGTGGTCTTCGACGGCTACGAGCCCAATGGGCTCTTCGCCGAGGGGGTCAACTAGCGCCCACGGCTCCCTCGAGGGCCACCGGCAGGCGGAACAGGCCGGCGAAGCGCAGGGCGAGGAAGGGGTCGCCCGTGAGCTCGAAGCGCCCGCTGGAGAGCAGTTGCGGCCAGGTGACGGCGCCACCGGCCAGCAGGATGAGGTCGTCGGCGCCGATGCTGGCCCGGGCGTGGGAGTGCGCCGGGGCGCCGGGGCGCACCGAGCAGCGGGCCCCGGCGATCGCCAGCGCATAGGTGGCGGGCCGCGAGTCGTGGCGGATGGCCAGTTCGAGGGTGGCGTCGAGGCCTGCGGCCGCCGCGGCGTCGAAGCGGTGCGCGATCGCCCGCGGGAGCACCGCGAGGATGAGCCGGTGCGCCACCGCCCCGCGGTCGCAGCGCGCCACCCATCGGGTCAGCCGTCGTTTCATGA
Source organism: uncultured Solirubrobacteraceae bacterium (assembly GCA_963737335.1). Lineage (GTDB taxonomy): Bacteria > Actinomycetota > Thermoleophilia > Solirubrobacterales > Solirubrobacteraceae > Palsa-465. The sequence continues at coordinate 160,953 of CAVTSK010000019.1, read as the reverse complement.
CAGGAGATGCTCCATCGCCTCGGTGGGGTCGGCGAAGAGCATGAGCGCGTCGTCGGTGGCGACCATCCGGCCGTAGTGCGTGGACATCTCGTGCTGGATCGAGTAGGCGTCGAGCTCGTAGCCGAGCTCCTCAGACACCTCGTCATAAGGGATGATCAGCCGGCCCACCGCCCGGATCTCCCAGAACGCGGGCTGCTCGATCACCTCGGCGCGCCCGGCGAAGAACCGTGCCACCGCGTCTCCCTCGGCGCTCTTGGCCATGACGATGCCGACGCGGTCCCCGGGGTCGTCGCCCGGGTCCTCGGGGCGGGCCGGCGATGGCGCCGGGCGCGGCGTCGCAGCCACCTCGTCAGCCGGCGCCGGCGCGGCCAGAGCCTCCTCCACCATGCGCTGGGCGTAGCCGTCGACCCGAGCGGCCGCGTCTGACACGGCGGCCGCCGCATCGCGTGCCGCCGCCATCCAGTCGCCCAGCCACCCGTCGATGACCGCACGGTTGTGGGCGCCGTGCGCGTCGTCGCCGATGAGGAAGCGCACCAGTGCCACCGTCCACCCTCGCGCCCACTCCCACTCCTGGGTGGCCATGCGCGCCAGTACCGGCGTCACGGTGTCGCCGCTGGCGGCGGCGGCGCGGACGCCCAGCTCACGCCGGATGAGCGTGCCCACCACCGGCTCGAAGCACAGGTTGGCGGCGACGATCACCTCGCCCCAGTCCGCCGTGGCGGCGAGGCGCTCGAGATAGCGGCGGGTGGGCTGCCAGGCGGGCTCGCGCAGGAACGCCTCCCGCGCCGCGGCGATCGGCAGCTCGCAGCCCAGGTGGGGCTCGAGGTCCATGGCATAGAGCACGATCGCCTGGGCCGAGCGCTGCTTGTGGGCCGCTTGCAGGCACACGCACGTCGCCACCGTGTCAGACAGGCAGTCACGCGCGGCCGTGGCCAGTGCGAACCAGAGCCCGTGCTCCACGAACGCGGGGATCTGCAGCGACGCACGCATCAACGCGATCCAATCGGGCGCGAAGTCGGCGATCAGCCCTTGCTCGGCCGCTGATGCCAGCGCGCCCTCGAGCTGCTGCTCGACCGCCGTCCCGGCCTGGTAGAAGGGCCGCTCCCACTGCTGTCCGGGATCGCGGAAGGCATACCAGTCGGTGCAGCGCAGCACTGTCGACGCGTCGTTCCAGGTCCCGCGGCCGTCGGCGAAGCTCAGCGGCCACCCCCGCGCGAGGTGACGGTGGATCGATGGCTGCGTGTCGACGGTGACGTCCTCGTAGAGGGTCGCCCGCCGGCCGGCCGGGGCAAACCACTGAAACTCGCGCTCCGACACGTCGCGCGCAGTGGGCGCGGGAACCGCCTGGGCGGCAGTGGTAAAACGGTCAGTGAAGATCCTGGACGGGTCGACGCCGCGCGCGCTCAGCGCCGCCGTGGCGGCGTCGAGCAATCCGGGCGGGCCGCACATGTACACGTCGTGATCGCCGTCGACGTCCGCGAGCGCGTCGGCGAGCTCGTGTCCGGAGACGAGCGTCGGCTCGCAGCCCAGGGCGCGGATCTCGTCGAGCAGGAAGGGCTCGCGCGCGGCGAAGTACAGCTGCGCCGTGGCAGCGTCGTGAGTGGCGAGCTGGCGCAGGAGCGCCAGGACTGGCCCGATGCCCGATCCGCCGGCCACCATGGCGATGGGGCGGCCGGGGTCGCGCAGTCGCAGCGCTCCGTATGGTCCGGTGACGCTCAGCTCGTCGCCCGCGACGATCTCGGTGCCGAACCGGCTCGACATCCGGCCGTCGGGATAGCGGCGGATGATCAGCTCGACGCGCCCAGGGCTCGTGGGATCCGGGATGTTGGCGATCGAGAACGAACGGGTCACGCCGGCGGCGTGCACGTCGACGTACTGGCCGGGGATCCAGATGAACTCGTCCTCGACGTTCAGCGTGACGGCGACGATCTCCGCCGTGAGATCGGTGACGGCCCGCACCCGCGCCGCGTGCCGGCTGATCGCGTGCTCGAGCCGGTAGTTGTCGGGGTCGTAGTGGAGGAGCTCGATCGTGACGTCTGACTCGGGCATCGCCCGGCACATGAGCGCGTAGCCGCCGGTGCGCTCGGTGTCCGACAGGGCGAAGCTCGAGTACCCCTGAAGCTCGACCTCACCCTCGAGCAGGTAGCACTTGCACGCCGAGCACTGGCCCTCGCGGCAGCCGTGGGCGAGGTTGTAGCCGTGGCGGAAGGCGGCGTCCAGGACGGTCTCGGAGGTTTCGCAGGTGATCTCCTCGCCGAGCGGCTCGAAGCGAACCCGCGCGCTCATAGGATCGCGGTGGCCAGCTCGAGCGGCACGGCGCCGTCCGAGCGAGGTACCTCTGACCAGTCCCCGCTGGGCAGGCCCAGCTCGCGTGCCACCCGGATGTTGGGGCTGATGAGCTTGAGGTCGTGGGCGCGGATGTCCGACAGCGTCCAACGGCGCTCGTCGCGCAGGTGGGGCTGGCCGATCAGCGTCTCGCCGTCGGAGCGCACGAATCCGAGGTCCTGGATGACCTCGGAGGCCTCCCAGCCGTGGTAACGGTCCAGGTAGTTGCGATCGCCGGTGTAGCGGCCGGGGTTGGACTCGTCCAGCCATCGGCACTCGCGCGAGCAGTAGAACCGCGTCCGCTCGGCGACGATGCGGTGCACCCGGTCGGACTCGTTGACGCACAGCCCCTGGCAGGTCCAGCAGAACGGCGGCGCCATGTTGATGAAGTCCAGCGGCAGGAAGCCGTTGCGCGGGTCGGCCCCCTGGCGGAACGCCTCCCAGAAGCCCCCGTACTGGGCGTACCAGCCAGGGTACTTGGACTCGAACCACTCGAAGTCGCGCTCGTCGAGGGGATCGAAGCGCCAGAAGCTCAGCGGCCAGCCCGCGAAGGCGAGGATGGCGTGGCGGTGGTGCAGGCCGGCCACCAGCCGCTCGCGGGCACGCTCGAACATGTCGGGCGGGATGTTCAGCCCCAGCTTGCCGAGCTTCATGATGTAGGCCCGGTGCCAGTCGTCGCGTACCCACCGGTCCCACTTGTCCAGGAAGGACTCCGGGTCGGAGCGGTCGCGGGAGAAGTACTCGATGACCACCGCGCTGAACACGTCGATGAAGGCGTGGTTGATCCAGAACGCCTGCTGCAGGTCGCGCTCGATGAGCGGCGCGTTGTGGTCATCCTGCAGGACGGTGAGCAGCGTGGCGTAGCCGTTGGAGATGTGTCGCGCCTCGTCTGACTGGACGCTGAGGTAGGTGGTGGGCAGGGTGAAGTCGCCGTTGCGCGCGGCGACGTCGGGGGTGGCCACGAAGACCACGTTGGTGAATGCCGTCTCGGCCACCACCTGCAGCGTGAAGGCGCACTGGATCGGGTCCCCCACGATGAAGTGGCTGAGCATGTTCAGCCCCGGATTGGTGAGCACCGAGCCGCTGAGCGCCTTGGGGCCCAGGTGCCAGCCGGCCGGGTCCGGGACGTTCTGGGCGTACCAGCGAGCGAGGGCCATCTGCATCCCGGTGTGGCGGATCTCGTCGACGAACTGGACGTGGTAGCCGTTGCGCAGCTCGTCATTGGGCACCGCGCTCATCAGCATCGACATGCACCGCCCGGCGGCTACCTCGGCGTAGTTGGTGACGACGATGAACGGTTTGAGGATCTCCAGCCAGCGCTCGTGAGCCTTGTGTGGCATGCCGGCGCGCACTGCCGCGTCGTGGCCGCCGTAGACGCGCTCGTCCTTCTCGAGCTCCATCGGGAGGTACTCGCGCATGATGTGGCGCATGGGGTCCTTGGCCTTGTGCGGGAAGCGGTAGCGCGTGGGGTAGCGCACGACGGGTTGGTGGTACTCGGGCTGCCACCCGAGCTGAGCGATGCGGTCGTGCGTCTGGGTGATGCTTCGCCGGGGCATGCCGAAAAACGTAGTCGTGCGCCCGGGTACGTGTCTGCGGCTTTAGACAACGTGCCCTCGACCCTGTTTTGTCACAATATGACAATGAGCGAGTTCGTTGGCGAGTCGCTGCCGCCGGAGACGATCGCCGCCGTCCGAGACGAGCTGGGCCCGCTCGCCGACGGCATCATCGCGGCGGTGCGCGCCGCCAGCCCGATCTACGGCGAGGTGTTCGGCTCACCCGAGGGGATGGCGCTGCGCCTGGGTGTCGAGCAGGCCATCCGTGCCTTCCTGGACGCGGTGGAGCGCGGCCGGCGGCCGGCGCGCGAAACCGACGAGCTGTGGCGGATGCTCGGTGAGGCCGAGTATCAGGCGGGCCGTAGCCTGGAGGATCTGCGGGCGGCGTTCCGCAGCGGGATCCGCGCGGCCTGGCGCGGGGCTGCCGACGTCGCCACCCGGGCCGGCGTATCGGCCTCAGCCACGATCTCGCTGGCCGAGGCGATCTTCGTCTACGGCGATGAGCTGGCCACCGACGTGGTCGAGGGCTATCTGCGCATCCAGTCAGACCAGGCGGGAGAGCGTGAGCGCCGCCGACGCCGGCTGGCCGGCGCCCTGCTCGATCCCGCCGGCCAGGACCCCGAGACGGTTGCCCGTGCCGCTGAGCTGGCGCAGTGGCCTCTGCCGCGCGAGCTCGCCCTGGTGGCCGTCGGGGGCGATGACCCGGCGGCGCTGGCCCGGCGGCTGGACCTCGACGCGCTCGTCGGGTCCGATGGCGAGGGTGCGTGGCTCATGCTGCCCGATCCCGACGCCCCCGGCCGCCGTGCCGTGGTCGAGCGCGCGCTCGACGAGCAGCCCGCGGCGATCGGCCCCACGGTCGCCCCGGCGGACGCCCACCGGTCGCTGCGCTGGGCGCGGCTCGCCCTCGACGTCGTCCACAATCCCACTGGCGGGGCCGTGCGCGCCGCCGATCACCTGTCAGATCTCATCCTCCTCCAGGATCGCCCGCTCGCCGCGCTCCTGTTCCGGACGCGCCTGGCCCCGCTCGACGACCTGCCCGCCGGGGAGCGAGAGCGACTCACCGAGACGCTGACGGCGTGGCTGGCCCACCAGCGCCACACGCCCGCGATCGCCGAGGAGCTCCATGTGCACCCTCAGACCGTCCGCTACCGCATCGCCAAGCTGCGTGAGCTCCTGGGCGAGGCCATGGACACCGGCGAGGGGCGCTTCGAGCTCGGGTTGGCGCTGCGGATCAGCGCCGTCGGCCCGGCGCGCTGAGGGCCTCGGTCTCGGCGATGTCCAGTGGCAGGCACACCGCGCAGAACTCCTCTCCGAACGGCGTGAGATGAATGCTGCGCTGCACCGTCTTGGCGCGCGACACCGCGCGTATCGCGTCGAGCACCTCGGGTTGGGCCTCGAGCACCTGGTAGGCCACGGGATCGCCGACCGGTTCGCGCGAGAACCACACCAGGCCCAGGCGCTCGAGGTTGTTGAGGTAGGCCGCCACGCGGGCGCGGTGCTGGCAGCCGGCCTGCGCACCGATCATGTTGATGCCGCCGGCGACGAGCTCCGAGCCCACCCCGATGAGGTTCGAGGCGCGCACGTCCACGGCGGGCTGCGAGCCCTCGGTGGCCAGCAGCCTCAGGATGCGTCCCTCGTCGGGAGCCAGGTCGGTGAGGATCCGGGCGTACGCGGGATGGGCGCGGTCGTCGGGGTCGATCCGTGCGGCCTGGCGCAGAAGGAGGGCACCGCGCCGGCGCAGCATCTCGCGCTCGGAGACCGCGCCGTCCTCGCCGTCGGCGTCCGCGTCGGCGGGCGGCATGAGCCGGGCGAGGCGCTCGTCGAGCTCGGTGATGCCGAGCAGGTCCCGGGCAAAGCCGCGCAGCTCGCGGCCCAGCTCGTCCAGGACGTGGGCTGACCGCGACGGATCGGCGGCGGCGCGAGCCAGGCGACCGCCCGCGTCCACGGACCGGGCGACGCTCCATCGGGTCGCCTGCCACCAGAGCCCGGCCGCCATTCGCGCCACGGCCGGAGCGTGGCGCAGCAGCGCGTCGTCGACGCGCGGCGGTTGGCGCTCGAGGCTCATCCGAACACCGCCAGGTGGATCAGGCCGCCGGCGAGCCCCAGCACCGCGCCGTGGACGAGCAGGAGCCACTCGTCCTCCCGGGTGGCGGTACGCAGCAGCTCGCCGAAGTCGCCCGGCGACATCTGCCGGATACGGTCGGTGATGAGCCGGCGCATCGTGGCCGACTGCTCCCGGCTGAACGCGGGGTCGGTGAGCGGCTCCATGATCTGATCGATCGGCTCGGTGGCGAACGAGGCACGCAGCGACTCGTACCGGCTCGGTCCCAGCGCCACCTGGACCGCCCGCCGGGCGGGGCCGACGGCGCGGTCGATCGCCGGGCGCAGGGCGTCCTCGAGCAGCGCTCGGGTCCGATCGGACTGGGGCCCGGACAGCAGCTCGGATCCGAACTCCGACACGGTGAGGATCTCGTCGGCCACGATCGTGGCGTACACCTCGGCGACGTCGTGCTGACGGCGGATGAACAGGCCGTGGACGCGGACCGGCCCCCACCGCCGTGGCTCAGGTGGCTCGTAGATCATCCACAGCGCCACCCAGTTGGTGACGTAGCCGATGACCACGCCCAGGATCGGCAGCAGCCACCACGCGGTCACGAAGTGGGTGAGGACGGCCACGGGGATCCCCAGGGCGAAACCGAACACGAATCCGAAGTTCTTGATGAAGGTCAGCTCGCGCTCGCCCATGTCCAGGAACACGCGGTTGGCCAGCTCGGGATCGAAGCGCTTGATCACCATCAACTTGACGTCGACGAGCTGCTCGATGTTCTCGCCGATCTCGTCGGTGAGCTCGTGGACGACGTCGGGGAGCTGGGCCAGCACGCGCCGCTCGATCATCTCCTTGACCTGCGGCGGGAGCTCCCGCCACAGCCGCGGCTGGTCGCGCTCCATGATCCCGTCGACGATCGCGGGCAGCTCCTGGCGGGCCGAAACGATGATCTGCTCGGCGATCTTGTCGGGCTCGAGCTGGTTGAAGAACTCGCTCGGGCGCCCGATCTTGGCGATCCCGCTGTCCACCGCCAGGCTGCCCATCTTCGCCGCCCGCGAGGGCACGATCCCCTGCCAGCCGACGCCGCCGACCATGACGCCGGGAATCTGCCGGAGCTTGTGCGGGAGCAAACGGACCAGCGTCTGGGCGCCGGGGACGCGCCAGCCCCGGAAGTGCACGGGATAGAACAGCATCAGGACTCCGGTCCAGTTGGTGACGTAGCCGATCACGCCGGTGACGATGGGCACGGTGAGGAGGGCGAGCGTGCTGTGACTCACCCGCCAGTGCTACCCCGGGAACCGGTGCGTTCACGCGTCGCGTAGCCTGGGCGGCGATGGCGTTCGTGGCTGTGGTGACCGGGGCATCGGCCGGGATCGGCGCGGCGACCGCGCGCCGGCTGGCCCGCGAGCCCGACGCGCGCCTGGTGCTCGTGGCCCGGCGCAGCGACCGCCTCGCGGCGCTGGCCCAAGAGCTTGGCGGCGCGACCGTGATCGCCGCCGACCTCACCGATCCGGCGGCTGCCGCGCGCGTTCGCGCCGTCGTCGAGTCAGAGCACGGCGCACTGCACCTGCTCGTCAACAACGCCGGCGCGTCATGGCGGGGGCGCTTCGCCGAGGCCGGCTGGGCCAACGTGCAGCGCCACATGGAGCTCGACTTCGAGGCGCCGGTCCGCCTCACCGAGGCACTGCTCCCGCTGCTGCGCGACACGGCGGCGGCCTCGCCGCCCGCCGTCCACGGCCGTCGCGCCGCCGTGAGCATCGTCAACGTGGCCAGCACGGCGAGCCGGGTGGCGCGGCCGGGCGCCGCCGGTTACTCGGCGGCCAAGTTCGCGCTCGCGGGATGGACCGACGGGCTGCACCTCGAGGAGCGCGGGCACGGGATCCACGTCGGGCTGGTCCTTCCCGGGTTTGTCGCCACCGAGGGGTTTCCGGCCACCGAGCTGCTCGCGCGGGCGACTACGCGCTGGATCGTCTCGACCCCCGAGGTGGTCGCCGAGGCCATCCTCGAGGCCGGCCCCGGCGGGCGAGCCGAGCGCTACGTGCCCCGCTTCTATTGGATCGCCGCGGCGTCGCGGATCCTGGCGCCGCGCCTGCTGCGCCGGGCCGTCGGCGGCGGCGCCTTCACCACGACGACCGGCCACAAGTAGAGCCTCCGCGGGCCGCGCCGCCGAGAGACGGCCCCGGCCCGCCCGCGCTCGCATTTAAGCTACAGAACCGTAACTTAGGGGTAAGCTACGGAGGCGTAACTACACGATCGAGGAGCAGCCAGAGATGAACGTAACCGCCCGCCGCGTGGCGGTCCTCGGCGGGACACGGATCCCCTTCGCCCGCCAGAACGGCCCGTATGCGCGGGCCTCCAACCAGGACATGCTGACCGCCACCCTCGATGCTCTCCTGGCGCGCTTCGGGCTCGAGGGCGAGGTCCTCGGCGAGGTCGCCGCCGGTGCCGTGCTCAAGCACAGCCGCGACTTCAACCTCACCCGCGAGTGCGTGCTGGGATCCAAGCTCGCCCCCGAGACGCCCGCCTACGACGTCCAGCAGGCATGCGGGACGGGACTGGAGGCGACGGTGCTCGTCGCCAACAAGATCGCGCTGGGGCAGATCGACTGCGCGATCGCCGGCGGGGTGGACACCACCTCCGACGCCCCGATCGCGATCAACGAGGACCTGCGCGAGGTCCTGCTCGAGCTCAACCGGGCCAAGTCCAACGCCGGGCGCCTCAAGACGCTGGCCAGGCTGCGCCCCCAGCAGCTCGTCCCCGAGATCCCGCGCAACGCCGAGCCCCGCACCGGCCTCTCCATGGGCGAGCACACCGCGATCATGGCCACCGAGTGGGGGATCGGGCGCGAGGAGCAGGACGAGCTGGCCGCCACCAGTCACCGTCACCTCGCGGCCGCCTACGACTCCGGCTGGATGGATGATCTGGTCACGCCGTTCCTGGGGCTGGAGCGCGACCAGAACCTGCGCCCGGACTCCAGCGTGGAGAAGCTGGCCACGCTCAAGCCCGTGTTCGGCGGCCCCGACGGCACCATGACCGCCGGCAACTCGACCCCGCTGTCGGACGGCGCCTCGACCGTGCTGCTGGCCTCCGAGGAATGGGCCAAGGCCCGCGACATCCCGATCCAGGCCTACTTCACCGACGCCCAGACCGCCGGCGTCGACTATGTCCACAAGCGCGAAGGCCTGCTCATGGCACCCGCCTACGCCATGCCGCGCATGCTCAGGCGCGAGGACACCGCGCTCGGCGACTTCGACCTCTACGAGATCCACGAGGCCTTCGCCGCCCAGGTGCTGTGCACGCTCAAGGCCTGGGAGGACCCGGTGTTCTGCTCCGAGCGGCTCGGCCTCGACGAGCCGCTGGGCGCCATCGACCGCGAGAAGCTCAACGTCCATGGCGGCTCGCTGGGCGCCGGTCACCCGTTCGGCGCCACCGGCGGACGCATCGTCGCCGCGCTGGCCAAGGCTCTCAGTGAAACCGACCCCGCCCGCCCCGCCCGCGGCGTGATCTCGATCTGCGCCGCCGGCGGACTCGGAGTCACCGCGATCATGGAGGCTGCCCATGACTGACCGCTACGCCCAGCTCGTCAACACTCCGATCGGCAAGCTCGTCACCAAGCAGATCGGGCTGCCCCAGCCCACGCGGCTCGAACGCTACGAGGCCGGCGGACTGGTCATCTCGGGCCCCGTGCTGCTCGGCGCGGCCGGCGGGACCGGGTCCGGTTCATCCCGGCTGGCTGCGCCCGTGGCCACGATCCTCAAGGCGATCGATGCGGATGTGCGCACCGCCATGGACGAGGACCTGCGCACGGCGGCGGCCGAGGCCAAGCTCGACGCCGGCCTCTTCAACCCCGAGGCCGCGTCCGAGGACCAGCGCTTCAAGGCGCTGGTCTTCGACGCCACGCAGATCGAGTCAAGCGACGAGCTCGAGCGCGCCTGGGCCTTCTTTGCGCCCGCCATCCGCCGAGTGCTCCCGTCGGGGCGGGTGATCATCCTCGGCACGCCTCCCGAGGACTGCGCCACGCCGCCGCTGGCCATCGCCCAGCGGGCCCTGGAGGGCTTGGAGCGTGCCATCGGCAAGGAGCTCAAGCGCGGCGCGACATCCCAGCTGGTCTACGTCAAGCCCAAGGCCGAGGGACAGCTCGAGTCGACGCTGCGCTTCCTCCTGTCGCCCAGGTCGGCGTTCGTCTCCGGCCAGGTGGTGCGGATCGGCTCCGCGGCCGCCGGCGCCGGGAAGGTCGACTGGGACGCGCCGCTGGCCGGCAAGGTGGCGCTCGTCACCGGCGCCGCGCGCGGGATCGGCGCCGCCATCGCCGAGGTTCTGGCCCGTGACGGGGCGCACGTCGTGGGGCTCGACGTTCCGCAGATGGCCGAGGAGTTGTCCGCAGTGACCGGAGGCCTGGGTGGCACGTTGCTGACCGCCGATATCACTGACGCCAACGCCCCCTCGGTGATCGCCGATCATCTGGTGAGCCACCACGAGGGGGTCGACGTGGTGGTGCACAACGCCGGCATCACCCGCGACAAGACCCTCGGGCGCATGACCCAGGAGCAGTGGAGCAAGGTGATCGCCATCAATCTCACCGCGCCCCAGCGCATCACCGAGGAGCTGCTGGCGCGCGACGCGGTCCGGCGCAACGGCCGGATCGTCGGCGTCTCATCGATCAGCGGCATCGCCGGCAACGCCGGCCAGACCAACTACTCCACCTCCAAGGCGGGCGTGATCGGGTTCGTGCAGGCCTACGTCCCCGCCCTGGCCAAGCGCGGCGTGACCATCAACGCGGTCGCTCCTGGCTTCATCGAGACCCAGATGACGGCGGCGATGCCGATCGCCATCCGCGAGGCGGGGCGGCGCATGAACAGCGTGTCCCAGGGCGGGCTGCCCGTCGACGTGGCCGAGACCGTCGCCTGGTTCGCCAGTTCGGGGTCGGCGGGCGTCACCGGCAACATCGTCCGCGTGTGTGGTCAGAGCCTGATCGGAGCGTGAGCTGCACGATGGCCGACAAGGAACTGCGCGGCTCGCCCTCGATGCTGCCCCTGTTCGCTCGGGCCGGGCTGGCCGTCATCCCCGGCGCGGCCCGCCTGCCGTGGGTGGGGGGAGGCGGTGGCGAGGTCCCCGACCGGGCGCTGACGCGCGCCGACGTCGCGGTCGACCCCGACCGCCTGGCCGCCTATGACCGGGTCTGCGGCTTTGACCTGTCCGACACCCTGCCGGCGACCTATCCGCACATGCTGGCCTTCCCGATGCACCTGGCCCTGATGACCGACGGGCAGTTCCCGCTTGCGGCGATGGGGCTGGTGCACATCGCCAACGCCATCACCGTGCATCGCCCCCTGCGCCTCTCCGAGCGGCTGTCGTTGCGCGTGTGGGCGACCCCGATCGAGCCTCACCCGCGCGGGCGCCAGTTCACGATCCGGACCGAGGCCCGGGTCGGCGACGAGCTCGTGTGGGAGGAGTCCTCCACCAACCTCAGCCGAGGCAGGGCCACCGCGGACGGCGACGCGCCCGCCATTGCCCGCTCGCCCGAGCTCCCGCCCAGCCAGGATCTCCCGGCGACGGCGACGTGGCGCTGCTCGGGCGACCTCGGCCGGCGCTACGGCTCGGTGTCAGGAGACCTCAACCCGATCCACGTCCACCCGTTGAGCGCTCGTCTGTTCGGCTTCCCCGGCGCCATCGCCCACGGCATGTGGACCAAGGCTCGGTGCCTGGCCGCGCTGGGCTCAGAGCTGGGTGGGCGGGGACGGGCGTACACCGTGGCGGTGGCCTTCCGCAAGCCGATCGTGCTGCCGGCGACCGTTCAGTTCGCCGAGGCCGACGGTCCCGGTCCCGGGACGATCGCCTTCGGGGTCCGCGACGCCAAGCGGGGCACCGTCCACCTGGACGGCCTCGTCACGCCCGCGCCATAGCGCACCGTGACGGCCCTTCAGTCCTCGGCGGGAGGCCGGGTCTCGTCGAACATCGTGCCCAAGCGCCCCAGCACCGCCGTCGCGGTCCGCAGATCTTCGTCGGAGAACTCCGCGAGCGCCGCGGCGAAGCGGGGCGCAAACCGGGCGTGACGCTCGGCCACCAGGGCGCGGCCGTGCTCCGTCAGCGAGGTGAGCACCACGCGACGGTCGCGCTCGGAGCGCACTCGGGAGACCAGGCCGGCCGCGGCGAGCCCGTCGAGCATGCCGGTAGCCGTGGCCGGAGACAGGTTGGCCAGGCAGGCCAGTTCGCTCGAGGGCAGCGCCTCGTGGTCGACGAGGCTGAACAGCAGTCCGTACTGGGCGTCTGACAGCTCGCCGTGGGCGCGGTTCTCGCGCCCGCGCAGTCGCCGCACCGCGCTCAGACAGCTCTTGAACGCCTGCCCCAGTTCCTGGGCGGCCGGCCGCATGCCGGCGGTCGGCGTCGCCGCCGGCGCGATCTTGTCCGAGGTCGTGCTCATGCCGCCACCGCCTCTGCCAGTGTCTCCTCGGGCACCTTGGCCGCATCCGCATCGGCCTGAGCGTGTCGCGCGGCACGCTCAGCGCGGACGAGGATCACGCAGGGGATGATGGCCAGCGCAGTGAGGCCGGCCGCGAACCAGAAGGCCGCACCGTACGCCGCGGCGCCGGCGGCCAGGGTGTGGGCGTCGGCCAGATGGCGCGTGAGGACCACGGTCAGCACGGCGATGCCGATCGAACCGCCGACCCGCTGGAGCACGTTGAGCTGAGGCGTCGCGTCAGACAACTCGTGACGCTCGAGCGCCGCGAACGCGGCCGTCATCGCCGGCATGAAGGCAAAGCCGATGCCAAAGCCGCGGAACAGCATGGCCACGCACAGGTACAGGATCGAGGTGTGGGCGCCGATGAGGGCGAACGGGATCGTCGCCGCGGTGGTCAGCACCACGCCGAAGAGGGCCAGCGGGCCGCCGCCGAAGCGATCAGTGAGCTTGCCGGCCAGCGGCATGACCAGGGCGGCGCCCAGGCCCTGAGGCGCGGTGAGCAGACCGGTGATCACCACGTCCTGATGACGGATCGTCTGCCAGTAGAGCGGCAGCAGGATCATGCCGCCGAACAGCGCGGCGCCGATGCAGAACATCGCAACCGAGGCGGTGGAGAACGTCGGGCGGGCATAGAGGCGCAGGTTGAGCAATGGGCGCTTGACGTGCAGCGCGTAGACGACGAACGCCGCGACCAGTGCCAGACCGACCAGCAGAGGGACGACGACCTTGACGGCGGTGAAGCTGCCGGTGGTGCCCACCTCGGCCAGGCCGTAGGTGATGAGCGGCAGGCCGGTGGCCAGCATCGCCAGGCCCTTGTAGTCCAGGGCCTCGGTCGGCTGGCGCGCCACCTTGGGCAGGATGCGAGAGGCGGCGATCACGGCGATGATGCCGATCGGGACGTTGACGTAGAAGATCCAGCGCCACGAGGTGTTGTCCAGGATCAGACCGCCGATGGTGGGGCCCAGGATCGGGGCGAGCATCGCGGGCACGGCCACGACGCTCATGACGCGGCCCATCCGCTTGGGGCCGGCGGCCTGGGCCATCATCAGCTGGCCGACCGGCAGGATCATGCCGCCGCCGACGCCCTGAAGCACGCGGAAGAGGATCAGCTCGGTCGTCGACGTGGCCAGGCCGCACAGCGCCGAGCCGAGCGTGAAGAGGACGAGGGAAGTCAGGTAGACCGGCTTGGCGCCGAAGCGTCGGGCAGCCCAGCCGGTGACGGGGATGACAGCGGCGAGCGCGAGCAGGTAGCCGGTCGCGACCCACTGGATGTTGTCGATCGTGGCGTGCAGTTCGCGCGACAGGGTGTCCAGCGCGACGTTGACGATCGTGGTGTCAAGGATCGACATGATCGAACCCAGGACCACGACGGCGCTGATGCGCCACACGTACGCGTCGATGCGATTGGAATCAGATGAGGAGGAGGCCATATGAGGGGTTGTCGTCACAAATAGTTGGTTCCTAAAGTTTCGGTACCGAAGTTTAGCTACCGAAGTATCTCGCGTCAAGGGCCGCCGCGCGGTCTTGGGAGATCGGCGTCAGGTGGTGATGGTGATCTCCCACAGCCCTCGCCGGTCGCGCCCGGCACCCGCCGTCCACCCCCGCTCCGACACGAACCGATAACACCGCGAATGCCCTGCACGGCCCCGGTGAAGCTATCGTCCGCATGCGGTATGACCACCTTTGCCGATCTCGGCCTCTCCGACACGCTCCTCCAAGCGCTCAAGGATGTCGGCTACGACGCGCCGAGTCCCATCCAGGAGCAGGCGATCCCGCCGCTGCTCGAGGGCCTCGATGTCATCGGCCAGGCGCAGACGGGCTCGGGCAAGACCGCGGCCTTCGGATTGCCGATGCTCCAGTACGTCGACCCCGACGAGAGCGACGTGCAGGGGCTGGTCCTGACCCCGACCCGTGAGCTGTGCATCCAGGTCACCCAGGCGCTGCGCGCGTACGGAAAGAGCAAGGGCGTCGACGTGGTGGCGGTGTTCGGCGGCGCGCCGATCCGCAGCCAGCAGTCGCAGCTGCGCGCGGGCGGCCAGGTGGTGGTGGGAACCGTCGGGCGCGTCAAGGACCTCATCAGCCGCCATTCGCTGGTCCTGCACGCCTGTCGCTTCGTCGTCCTGGACGAGGCCGATGAGATGCTGGACCTCGGCTTCCTGGAGGACGTGGAGAAGATCCTCGCGCTCACCCCGTCCAGCCGGCAGACCGCGCTGTTCTCGGCCACGATGCCTCCGGAGATCCGTCGCCTCGCCGACCAGTACCTCTATGACCCGGTCACGATCAAGGTCAAGACGGCCACGCTCACCGTCGACACCGTGGAGCAGTTCGCGCTGGAGGTGTCCGGCCGCGACAAGACCGAGGCGCTGGTCAACGTGCTGGAGGCCGAGCGCCCGGATCAGGCACTCGTCTTCGTGCGCACCAAGATCCGCGCCGACCAGCTCTACCGCACGCTGCGCGATCGCGGGATGAACGTCCGCGCGCTGCACGGCGACATGACCCAGGGCGCCCGCGACGGCGTGATGATCTCCTTCAAGGGCGGCAGCGTCCCGCTGCTCGTGGCCACCGACGTGGCCGCCCGCGGCCTGGACATCTCAGGCATCTCGCACGTCATCAACTACGACGTGCCGGTATCGCCCGACGTCTACGTGCACCGCATCGGGCGCACCGGCCGGGTGGGGCGCAGCGGCCGGGCCATCACCTTCTACGAGCCCCGCCAGGCCCGTGACATCCAGGCCATCGAGCGCCACGCCGGCGTCAAGCTCTCGCCCTGGGTCAAGGACGCGCACGTGGCCCCGACGCCGATCCAGGCGCCGCCGCGCCGGCACTCCAAGCCGCGCGCGTCGGCCAACGGCGACGCCCGCTCGCGCAAGGTGATCGTGAGCGGCGGCCGGGCGGCGGGGCTGGAGCCGTCCGACATCATCCACGCCATCACCGCGGCCACCCATCTCGACGGGGAGTCCGTCCGCAATGTCCGGGTGCTCGAGCGCTTCGCGTTCGTCGAGGTGCCCGAGAAGGACGCCGAGCGCGTGGTGCAGGAGACCGGCGGCACCGAGATCCGCGGCCATGTGCTGCGCCTCGAGCTCGCGCGCTCCTGAGCCGCGCGCGCGGCTCTGCATCTGACCCAGCGGTTCCGGCTGCAACTTCGCGCCCAGAGGTAAGCCTGGCGTCAGCCCGCGGACCGTCGGCCGCGACTTCGCGCGCGCGGGCCGTGTTGTGGATGAGACACACCCCAACCGACCCACCCAACGGGAGGTAATTCCTTGCGATTGAAGTCCCTCATGAGCCGTCGTCCCTCTGCGGCGATCGTGATCTCATCCGCCGCTCTGTTCATGTCGCTGGGCGGCGTCGGCTACGCCGCCATCTCCATCCCTGACAACAGCGTCGGCACCGCCCAGATCAAGAACAACGCGGTCACCAACAGCAAGATCAAGAACAACGCCGTCACGTTCAAGAAGATCAACCCCGGCTCCGTGGGCCTCGTGCGCGCCAACACCAACCAGCTCCAGGTCCGCGTGAGCGGCACATGCGCGAGCGGGACGGCCATCGCGACCATCAACCAGGTCGGCAAGGTCACCTGCAACAACGCCCTGCCGTCGGAGTTCGGGACCACCAACAACAGCACGCCCATCACGTCGACCGCGGCGACGGTGAGCACCGTGGCGCTGCCCACGGGCGCGTCCTACCTGGCCTTCGCCAACCCGACCGCGACCGTCACCAGCGGTGCGGCCATCCAGCACGTGACGGTGACCTGCACCCTGACCGTCGGCTCCAACACCGAGACCCGTTCGACCAGCATCGCCACCACCGGCACCTCCGGCGACACCACCAGCGCGTCGATGCCGCTCCAGGCGGCGGGCCCGTCGGGCACCAGCTCGGTGAGCTGCACCAACTCGATCCCGGGCACCGGCACGGCGCCGGCCACCTCGGTGACGGCGGCGATCAACGCCATCCAGACCGCCAGCAACAGCTAGTCGCCCACCGGGCGGCGCACACCACCAGCGTGGGGGCGCACCACACGCGACGCGATCCGGGCGGCCACGACGAGCCGCCCGGATCGCGGCTGGTGCACGTGTTCTAGTGTCTCGTGCCATGAGCACAGCGAACATGAACACCAGCCTGGGCACTATCGCGATCGAGTTCTTTGACGACGATGCCCCCAAGACCGTCGAGAACTTCCGCAAGCTTGCCTCCGACGGCTTTTACGACGGGATCATCTTCCATCGCGTGATCCCGGACTTCATGATCCAGGGCGGGTGCCCGGACGGCATCGGCACCGGCGGCCCCGGCTACACCTTCGAGGACGAGTTCAACGACCATAAGGTGGTGCGCGGCGCACTGGCGATGGCCAACTCCGGACCCAACACCAACGGGTCGCAGTTCTTCATCGTCACCATCGACAGCGCTGCCTGGCTCGACGGCAAGCACACCGTGTTCGGCCAGGTGACCGGTGGGATGGACGCGGTGGATGCGATCGAGGCAACCCCCACCGGCGGACAGGATCGCCCGGTGGACCCGCCGACGATCGAGTCCATCGAACTGGACCCGGCCTGACGCTGAGCCCGCTCTGATCTCAACCGGCGCAACTCATGGGCGCTTCCGGGTATAGGAAGGTCGGACAGGACATGCGCCGGGTGTGGATCACAGTCAGAAATCACGCCTTCGGCAGGGGAGCGCGCCGCATGGCGCTCCTGGTGCCGGGGGTCGCCGGGCTCCTCACCGCCGCGGTGATGTCGGCGACGGCGGCCACCGCGCCGCCACCGAGCACCCTGAGCGCCAACGGCGTGCTCAGCCCCAACCAGTACCTCCAATCCGCGGACGGGCACGTCCGCCTGATCATGCGCGACACCGGCGACCTGGTGGAGACCATCGCCGGCGGACGCACGCTGTGGTCCACGGGAACCTCCACGCATCCAGGGTCGCGCGCCGTGATGCAGGTCAACGGCAGCCTCGTCATCTACGACCCCACCAACACCGCCGTGTGGAGCTCCAACAGCCCCACGGTCGGCTGCCCGCGGCTCATCGCCCAGAACGACGGCAACATGGTCATCTACGGCG
Organism: uncultured Solirubrobacteraceae bacterium; assembly: GCA_963737335.1. Taxonomy (GTDB): domain Bacteria; phylum Actinomycetota; class Thermoleophilia; order Solirubrobacterales; family Solirubrobacteraceae; genus Palsa-465. Next base: position 143,513 of record CAVTSK010000019.1, on the reverse strand, counting down.
CCACCAAGGCCGCCTGGGCAAACGGCGCCGCCGTCAACAAGATGCTCAAGGGCGACCAGCTCAGGTCCGGTTGGAGCCTCTACTCCCGGTCGCCTGAGGCCTACCGGCTGACCATGCTGGCCGACGGCAACCTGGCGCTGTTCGACGGTTCGGGCACGGAGCTGTGGTCGACCAAGACCTACGGCCACGCCGGCGCGTACGCCTCGATGCAGACCGACGGCAACCTCGTCGTCTACGACAAGACCGGACACGTCCTGTGGTCGAGCGCCACCAATGGCCACCCCGGGTCCCACCTGGACATGCTCGGCGACGGCAACGTCGACATCATCGACACCGATGGCACGGTCATCTGGCGTAGCTCGACCTACCACAAGGGCTCCGGCGTATCGCTGGCCCCCAGGGCCCCCGCGGCGGTGGCCTGCCCCGCGCCGCAGCCGCCGGCGCCGCCGGTGACCACGACCACCACCACGACGGCACCGGTCGTCACCGTGCCGGTTGCCGTCCCAATTCCCACACCCAAGCCGCGCGCCCGCACCCTGCGCGTCAAGCTGACGATCAGCTGGACCTTCAACCGCGCCACCACGCGCTTGCGCAAGGTCAGGGTGGGGACGTTCCCGGGGCGGACAAAGCTTCAGATCCAGTGCACGGGCCGCGGCTGCCCGCGCCACCGCGGCAAGGACATCGCCAAGGGCATTCCCGGGGTCCACCACCTCCTGCACTCCCTCGTCGGTCGCCGCTACCGAGCCGGCACCAAGGTCATCCTCACGCTCCAAGCCCCCGGCTACCGCCAGGAGCGGGCCGAGCTGGACATCCGCTGGGGCCGCAGGCCCAGCGCGCGGCTGCTGCGCTGATCAGCGTTTGATCGTGGGCAGCGGGCGGGCGTAGCGAGCGGGGTCGCTCAGCGATTCCGTGGTGTAGCGCCGGGCGCCGACGTAGTGGCCGTGGAAGGGCGGGTCGCCGATCGCGGCGAGCTTGACCCCGCCGCCCTCGGAGGCGGCGGTGACGAAGCGGCCGTTACCGACGTAGAGCCCGACATGGTCGACGTAGCCGCCGGGTTCGGCGAAGAACACCGCGTCTCCCGGCTTCAGGTTCTGCTCGGAGACCGGGACGCCGAGGTCGAACTGCTGGGCCGCCACCTTGGGCATCTGCACCCCCTGCCGTCCGTAGGCGTATTGGACCAGCTGGGCCGAGGTGGGACCGCTGTCGAGGCTCGAGCCCGACTGCCCGCCGCCCGTGAAGTGCATCGCCACCTTGAGTGCCGCCTGGCCGACCGGCACCGGAGGCGCGACCGGCGCGACGGGCGCCGCCGGCGCGCCTGAGGCCAGGTCGGCGCCGCGCAACAGCGCCTGCGCGGTGGACAGCTGGAGCTGGTAGCGGTAGCGGTACTGCTCGGCCGGCTGTTCGATGTCAGCCACCCAGTCGCCCCAGCTGTTGGGGTTGTTGGCGAGCTCCGGGTACTGGCTCTTCACCGCGACGGCATGATCGATGAACCACTGGATCTGCAGCTCCGGGTTACTCGGGTAGCCGGCGTAGGCCCCCTCGTCCCAGATGCCCACTCGCATCTGAAAGAAGCCGACGGAGTCCCGGTCGCCGTAGGAGAGGTTGCGCAGGCCCGACTCGGTGAGCGCCGCCATCACCGGGAGCTCGGGCGGCAGCCCGGCCTTCTCGGCGTGAGCGCCCATCCACGCCGCGAGCTGCTGGGGGGTGGCCTGGTCGCCGGGGTACACCGGTCCGGCGCCGGTCGGGTCGGGCGCCTCCGGTGCCGGAGCCGCGCCCGCGGGTTGGTGGTCGGCGGGCTGGTGGCCCGACGTGGGCTGATCGGTCTGACCTCCGGGATGCTGAGCTGGGTCCTGGGAGGTCGGTGCGGACGCCGTGACCAGCCGCGCGCCCTGGGAGGGCGTCTGCATCGCGGCGGGGTGGGCCGCCGACGCGGCCTCGGGTTGGGCTGCGCCCGTCGGCGCCGCCGGTCCGCTGTCGGGCAGCGACCCCGGGGTGGAGGTGGGGGCCGCCTTGGGCTCGGGCGGCGCCAATGCCGGGGTCTCGGCCGGGGGAGCGAAGCTCGGCTTGGCGGGCTGCGCCGGGGCCGCCTCGTGGACCGGCTTGGGGGCCGGCTGGTGGGGGTGCTGCATGAGGTGATGGATGGCGGCGTCCGCGTCGTGAGCCAGGGCGGGGGCGGCGTGCTCGGCGAACTGGCCCAGGTCGACGCCCTCGGCAGCCGCGGCCACCATCACCCCGGCCAGGCTCGAGCGCGACTCGCGCAGCTCGAGCGTCATCAGCGCGCGCCCGCCGTGGCCCAGGCCGGCGGCGAGCTCCGGCAGGCCCGCCTCGCTCAGCACCGTGGCGGCATCGGTGCGAAACCGGCGGCGCAGCTGCGGGTCACCGAGCAGCCGCTCCAGCAGCTCGACGCTGCGCTCGAGCTCATCGGGCATCTCAGTAACTCCTCCATGCCGGCAGCTCGCTGCGGCGGATCGTGATCTCCATGTGCTCGGTGGTGTAGCGCTTGGCCGACAGGGTGATCATGATGCGATCGCCGACGCGATAGCGCTTGCCGCGCAGCGCCGCCAGGACGTGCGCGAGCGTTCGGGCGCGCCCACTGCGGGGGCGCACCGTCGGGCAGCCGCGGCCCCGGCAGCGGACCTGCATCGTCGTGTCGTGGGGGTGGCGGGTGAGACGCGCCCGGTCCAGCCGCGTGTGGGTGGCGCCATAGGACCATCTCACCACCAACCGGACCCGGAGCCGCGGCTTGCCGCCCCGCGTCGTCGGCGGTGGGGCGGGAACTGTCGTCGTCACCGGAGTCCCCGCGGGTGGGGCGGCCACGGGCTTGGCCTGGAAGGCGGCCTCGTAGCCGCCGGCGGCCAGGCCGGCGATCGCGGGGCTGCTCCCGGGCGCCATCGCCAGCCCGGTGTCCAGTGTGCCGGCGCTGCCGTACAGCCACAGGTTCCCGTTGCTGCCGTGCGCGGCGATCTCGTATCCGCCCTGTGCGAGCGCGGCCACCGACGGGCTCGTGTCGGGCTCCATGCTGATACCGGTCGAGACCGACCCGGCTCCGACCACGGTGTAGAGCTGCTGGGTGTTGGCCTGGAAGACCGCCTCGAGCGTGCCGTTGGCCAGCGTGGTGATCGCCGGGCTCGTCCCCGGCTCCATCCCCTGCTGCGTGTTCTCGTCGGTGTTCGCGCCCCACAGGTACAGGTCGGTGGTGTTGGCCTCAAACCCCGCGACATAGGAGCTGCCGACCGCGGTGATGCTCGGGCTGGTCCCCTGCCACATCCCGCGCTGCTCGTCGGCCTCACCGGTGGTCCCGGCGTTGAACAGATCGGTGTTGCTGGCCTGCACCGCGGTCATGAAGCCACCGTCGGGCTCGGCGGTGATCGCCGGGCTGGTCCCGGCCGCCATGGGAACGGCCCAGTCCCGGACCCCGGTGGCGCCGGTGGTCCAGAGATCGCCGTTGGCGCCCTGCACGGCGACCTCCCAGGTGTTGCCGGGCAACCCGGTGATGGCGGGACTGGTCCCCGGCGCCATCGCCAGCCCGAGCGAGCTCGCGCCCGCGTTGCCGTACGTGCCGGCCGTGTGCGAGGGGCTCTGGAAGGCGATCTCGTAGCCCCCACTCGACAGGCCGGCGACGGCGGGGCTCGTGCCTTGCAGCACCGGCTGAGCGGTGTCGGCACTCCCGGCGGTCCCGTAGGTCTGCAGATCGCCGTCGTCAGCGGTTGCCGCCGGCGGCGCGGCGGCGGCCAGACCGCCGCACACCAGGCCCAGTGTGAGCACCCGGCGGATCACTGGAGCGCCACGGTCGGGATCTTGTTGGCACGGATGGTGATCCGGGCGTGGATCTGCTGATAGCCGCGCGCCGTCACCGAGACCGAGATGCGGTCACCGGGGCGGTAGATGCGCCCGGTCAGGGAGCGGATCAGCCGGCGGATGTGCTTGGGCCTGGCGGGTAGCGCGCGGCGCCGGCACCCACGGCCGTGACCGCGGCATGCGATGCGGACCATGGCCGCTCTGGGCAGGCGCCCGATCAGCACCCGGTTGAGGCGGGTGCTGGCGCGCCGCCAGCGCCACTCGAACTTCAGCCGGGTGTGGATGAGCCGGCCATGGGGCCGGGAGGGCCCGATCGGCTGCGGGATGGAGGTCGTGGCCGGAGCGGCCGGCACGGCCGCTGGGACGGGGATCGACTGCTCCAGCGCGTAGCCGAGCAGCCCGTCGGTGTGCTGGCCTTCGCAGTTGGGGTCATCGGCGGCGAAGTGATCGGAACCGGGCACCGAGCACCGGTACACCGCGACGCTGGCGACGTTGGCGGGTGGGTCGTCATAGATCCAGCCCTCCAGCCCGATCAGCGTCTGTCCCTCGCACCCACGGTCCTTGGCGAGGAACTGGTCGCTGTTCTGGATGCACCCGTACAGCGGGCCCGTGTCGGGTCCGGCGTTGACGAGGAAGCCGAGGGTGCCTTCGAGGCCGTAGCCGCTGGGCGGTGACCCCGTGGTCACCCAGTGAACGCCGCCGTTGTAGCGGTCAAGCGGCGCCGAGTCGAGCACGGAGCCGAGCAGCCCCAGCGACAGCGCGCCGCCGCAGGAGCTGCTGGTGGAGACGAAGTGATCCTCGGTTGAGGTCGAGCCCGACAGGCACGAGTAGACCGGCGCCGACGCCCCGGTGGTGGGCGCCGATCCATAGATGTAGCCCTCGGTGTCGAGCACGGTCTGGCCCTCGCAGGACGAGCTCAGCGAGAGGAAGTGGTCCGGACCGCTCGTACAGCCGTAGAGCGGGACGGTGCCCGGGGTGGGCTGCGGGGCCAGGAACCCCAACGTCGACCCGAGCGCGTAGCCGGCCGGCACCGATCCGGTCGTGGCCCAGTTGTCGGTGCCGTTGGAGTACTGGGTCAGCGCGGCGGGCACCGCCGCCTGCGCCGGCGCCGGGATCGCCAGTGCGGGGATCGTCAGCGCCAGCACGCAACCGGTCAGAGCGCGGCAAAGCCACCGCGCCGGCCTGCCGATCGGCATCCTGCCGATCCAGCCCTCTCCTGCCGTGCGCATCACGGACAGTATCCCCCCAATCGACCAGTTTTGCACCGTATGGACGTCGATGGCTGCGCAGAACGTGTGGACGGACGGTCCGCGCCGGGTACTATTTGACTGTGCGCTTGGCGGGGACAGCCATTATCTGCATCGTGGCGGCGTTTGGTGCTGCCTTTCTCGTGGGCCGCGCCGTCAACCACGAGACGCCCGCCCGCGCGGCCACGCTCCCGGTGAAGACGACGCCCGTCGCGGCGGTCGCGACGCACGCGACCGTCTCGCACAAGGTCAACCGGGAGCTCGAGTCGCAGTTCTCGCCCCTCAAGGCCTCGCTCAAGCCGCGGCCCAGGCCCAAGCCCAAGCACAAGGCGAAGCCCAAGCCGAGCGTGTCCGTCGCGCCGTCCGCATCCGCCTCCACCACCCCGGCGGAGCCCATCACTCCGGTTGAGCCCACGCCGACGTACCCCCAGCCCACCTCCAGCTCCCCGCCGGCCTCGTCCACACCGTCCTCGGGCGGCTCGACGCACCACAAGAAGAACGGCGGCGGCAGCGGCGGCTCGGGCACGACGACCATCGGGGGCTGACGCCGGCGCGCCCGGAGGCGCGCTCTGATCCGCCGCCGGCGCTCTTGCCGGCGCCGGGCCGCCTACAGCTCGTCGGTGCGCACGGCGCCGCTCGACAAGGCGCGCTCCGCCAGCAGCAGCCGCTTCTGGTTCTGCGGAGCGTCCTCGAGCCCGAAGCGCGTGAACAGGACGCGGAGATGGCCCTTGACCGCCGACAGGCTCAGCACGAGCTCGCCCGCGATGTGCTCGTTGGTCGCCGGTGCGGCGGAGTCCGCGGCCGCCAGCGGCCGGCACAGCTCCACCAGCACGCGCCGTTGCGCGTCCGAGACCGCCGGAGCGGACAGCGTCGGCACCGAGATCGTGGCCAGCACCGGCTCGGGCTCGGGATGGCGGAAGCCCAGGACCGTGTCCCCGACCCCGATGACATCGCCGTCGCGGAGTGTCCGCTGTCCCCGCAGCCGCTCCCCGTTGATGAATGTGCCGTTGCGCGAGAGGCCGTCGTCCTCGATCGTCCACCGGGGGCCGCGTCGCTCGAGATGGGCGTGCACGCCCGATACGCGCGGATCCCATCCGATCTCCAGGTCGCTTCCCGGGGCGCGCCCCAGGACGAGCCGATCGCCGTCCAGGGTCACCAGCACCTGATCGCCCTGGTCGTCGCGCAGGAACAGAAACGGCGCGCCGCGGCGCGCTGCGTGAATCAGGGCCTGCAACTCCGTCGCGCTGACGGTGGCTCCCAAGACCGCCCTTTCCTGAGCCCGCACGGAGCCAGCGTACAAGGTGGCGCGGGCGCGACGAACTGAGGCGGCGCCGCAATGCACCGCGGACCGGCTCGACGGGCCGGCGGGACGCCGGGCGCGCCGAAATCATAGCCCGGCCGGATGCAGAACCGTGTTGAAGGACGCCAGGTAGGAGGAGCTGGGCGCGAACTGGTGCACGAACGGCGCCCCGCCGCTGGCGCTTCCCCCGCCCGACTCGTAGAAGCGCCCGTTGATGGACAGGATGACGTGCTCGTTGGGGCCGCAGCCCGTGCGGTCATAGATCGTCACGTACCGTCCCGGGCCGGAGGCGATGCCCGGTTGGGTGGCAAAGCCCTCCGTGGTCACTGCGCCGTTGAGATAGCCGCCCGAGCGCAGTACGGCTGACACGAACCCTGAACAGTCCAGGCCGCCGCCGGCCCCGTGCCCGCCGCCGTAGACATACGGCGTTCCGAGCAGACCATCGGCCGACCGGATCATCGCCTCGATCCGCTGGCGCTCCTCGGGTGCCAGGGCTGTGGCGCCGGCAGCGCCGACCGGGGACATCCGCCAGGCGGCGCCGTTGATCGTCGAGAGCCTGCCGCTGGTGACGGCGACGCGCTTGCCCTGGCCCGACTGTGGCCGCACCGGCGCCGTGCGCTGCGCGGCGGATACGGTGGCGCGGCACAGGACGCGCGCGGTGTCGAACTCTTCGAGCAGCGTGAACGCGCGCGAGCGCAGTGTCGCGGCTTCGGAGTGGTAGCCGTCGAGGGCGTGGCGCGCCTGGGCGATGGCGAGCTCGGCCTGACGCAGGTCGTTGAACGACATCGGATGCCCGGGGGTCATGCCGCCCTGCGCGGTGGTCGCGGTCGTGCGCGCCGTGCCGATCTGCGTGTCGACGTCCCTGAGCTGGCCCACCACCTTGACGAACTCGCTCTGCACCAGCGCCAGCGTGGTCTCGTAGTCGCTCAGCGCGGTGGCCACCGCCGCGTACCCGCGCCTGATGTGCTCGAGCTCGGACGGCACCTGGCCGATCGAGTCGCGGAAGGACTCCGCCGCGTGGCCGGTCCAGGTCCCATCCGCGCGGGCGGCGAGCAGGCCGGTGGCGGTCATCGCCGCCTCCTGCGCGGCTGTGTGGAAGGCCGAGGCCAGCGTGCTGACGTCGGCGGGAACGGCCGCCAGCAGGTCCTCGGCGCGGGGGTCGGAGAGCGGATCGATCACGGCTCCAGTATCAGGCGCGGCGGAGGTGCCGGGAAGTGGCCCGAGGTATCGAGTGGGTCATACCCCGGCCCGGCGTGGCCGTCAGTGCAACAGGCGTGCGCTGGGCTTCTGGCCGTTGCGGATCGTGACCGCGATGCGCTCACCAGTGTGGTGGCGGGCGGTGACGGTGATGAGCAGCGTCTGGCCTGCTTGCAGCCGCCGTCCGGCGAGGCGGCGCAGCATGGTCGCGACCTTGCGCGCGCCGGTGGCGTGCGCCTTTATCCGCGGGCAGCGCTTCCCGCTGCAGCGCACCGCCACCCTGGCGCCGCGGAGCAGGTGGTTGACGCGGATGGAGCGCAGCAGCGTCGTGGCGCCGTTCCAGCGCCAGGAGAGCACGAAGCGGGCATGCAGCGCGTGCCGGCCCTTCGGGTTGGGGGTCGTCTGCGGGTTGGAGGTGGTGATCGGCTGATCGAACACCGGGTTGGAGTTGCCGGCGGCGTCAGCGACAGTGATCGTCACGTTGTGAGATCCATCGGGGAGGCCTGCGGTGGGCACCGCGGCGTCGATGACCTGGGTGGTGAGGCAAGGCTGCTGGTAGTCGAACATCGGCGCGCCCGACGCCGGGTCGGTCCCGACGGGCACGCACTTGCCGCCATTGGTGTTCGGCATGGTGCTGGACACCGTGTGGTCGTCGATGGCCACCGCCACCCCAGAGATCCCGGGACCGGCGGGCTCGGCGGCGGTGAAGACGAGGTGGCCGGTGCCCCGCACCTTGCCCTGCAGCACGCTGCCGCTTTCGTCCGAGGCACCGATGGTCTCGCTGCTGGAGAGCAAAAGACGGGCCCACAGCACCTGCGCGAGGGCCCAGGCGCTCTGATGGGCGTTCTGGTCACACGGCGTGCCCGTGGTTGAGGAGCATCCCGCCCCGGCGATCAGGTCGCCCTGAGCATCGTTGGGAAGGTTGACGACGCCCGCGAAGTCCGGGCTGGCACCGCACGTCTGGAAGAAAGCGACGCACTGGAAGAACTCCGCGGTCGTCGACGGCTCGTAGAGCTGCGCCTCGCCCACGGCTGATGGTTGGCCGCCGGCGTTGTCGCCGAAGCCGTCCGCAGAGAGATTGACGTCCATCGAGCCGCCGACCAGGCTCGAGCCGGCCGGCGGCGTATAGGTGATGTAGTCGAACGAGCCCCCCGGCGCAGCCGCCAGGTTCGACAGCTCGGTCACCATCGGCGTGCTGGGCGAGCACTGAGTGCTGACGATCGCAGCCGCTCCAGGTGGACCCGACGCGCTCTGCGTCCACCCTTCCGCGGGCGCGGCCGAACCGTCGGGATTGACACACGACACCTGCATCCAGGTGCCCGCGTGCGCGCTCTGCACCCCGATCATCAGCGTGATCAGCGTGGCCAGCGCCAAGCCCATGCTGCCGCGTCGTCCGTTCGCGTTCGTGGTCAAGCGCGCGCAATTCTAGTGCACCGCAGGTCAATCCTTGACCATCTTGAGCACCGCGTTGAGCTCGCCCTGCTGGCGCTCCTCGGAGCGGTGGATCTTCTCGTCGATGGTCGTGGTGCCCGAGCCGCCGCTGGAGCTGCTGCTCTGCGTCGGGCCGCCACCGATGATCGTCGTCCCCGAGCCCGAGCCGCTGGTGGGGCGATGGTGGCCGGCGCCATGAGAGCCGCCGGTGCTCCCGCCCCCGCCCCCGATGATCGTGGTCCCCGAGCCGGACCCGGAGTTGGCGTTGTGCTTGGCGCTGCCGCCGTGATCTGAGCCGCCGCCACGACTCGGCGCCCCGCTGTGATCCGGGCCGCCGCCGATCACCGTCGTCCCGGACCCGACGCCCGGATGCTTGTCGCCCTTGTCGTGCTTGTCGCCGCCCGCATGACTTCCGCCGCCTGACGCGGCGATGGGCGCGCCGCCGGAGTAGTTCTTGGACCCGGACGTCGAGTGATGCTTGGCATCGGAGTGCTTGGCCGCGGTGTGGTGCGCACTCGTGTGCTTGGGCGCCGTGTGCTTGGTGGTGTGGTGAACGGTCGTGTGCCCTGACCCGGTGGGCTGGACCGGGCCGCCGCCGGTGGAGCCCGACCCGCCGCTCGCGTGCGTGATGCGCTGCTCGATGCGCTCATAGGCCGCGGCTGCCTCGCCGAGACGGCGCGTCAGGTCCTGAAGCTGACCGCCGAGCTCCGACACCCCGTAGTGCCAGGTGCCGCAGAAGTGCTCGAGCTCGGACTCCAGGCTCTGGCCGCCGAGGGTGCCCCACTGATGCCAGATGACGGTGTGCATGCCGACGAGCTGGTCATGCAGGCGGCCCAGCGTGTCGCTCACGGCGACGAGCGTGCGCGAATCGACGACAAACCCGGACATGGCAAGGAGTATCAGGTGCCGTTCGCGGCTCCGGAAGTGACCGGGGGTATCGACCGGGCAGTACCCGACACGCCCACCCCGTCGGTACGCTCCGCTCCCCGGTAGATAGATGCGCGTAGTACTCGACAATCACGCGGGCGCGCCAGAGGACCTGGAGCTCCGGCTCGGACGCGAGGACGCCACGGTGGGCGACCTGCTCGATGCCCTGCCCGACGCGGCCCGGGCCCGCGGCATCGTCCTCGACGGCCGCTTCTGCCACGTGGACCTCGCCCTCACCGAGATCGGCCTCTACGAGGGGGCGCGCATCGAGCCGGCCGACGGCGCCCCTGAGTCGCTCGAGTCCGCGCGGACCCTCCTGGAGCTGCGTGTCATCGCCGGCTTCGACGCCGGCCAGACGGTTCCCCTGACCTCCGGTGGCGTCGTCGTGGGCCGGGACGCCGACTGTGATCTCCCGCTCACCGACGAGGGTGTCTCGCGGCGCCATCTGCGCGTCCAGCCCAGCCCCGGCGGCCTGCGCGCCACCGTCACCGACCTCGAGTCGGTCAACGGCACGTGGGTGGAGGGACGGCGCATCCGCCGCCCCACCGACGTCGAGCCCGAGGCGGTGTTCGAGGCCGGCGACGTCGCCTTCATCGTGGCGTCGCGACTTCCGGGCCTGCCCGTCGATCCCGTGCGCCAGGCCAACCTGGCGGGGACGATCCCCTTCAACCGGCCGCCCCGCAACCGCCCGCCGGCGGGCGATGATGCCCTCACCGCGCCCGAGGAACCCAAGGAGGCGTCCCGGCCGCGGTTCAGCTTCGCCTCGGCCTTCGGCCCGCTGATCCTCGGCGTCGTGATGGTGCTGGTGCTCAAGAACATCCTCTTCGCGCTCTTCTGCCTCCTCAGCCCGGTGATGGTCATCGGCAGCTGGCTGGAGCAGCGCCGGCAGGCCACGCGCAGTTCCCGCGGTGACCGCCGCGAGTACGACGACAAGATGAGGGCGTTCAAGCGCGACGTGGCCACGCGTCAGGAGGACGAGCTCACGCGCCGCCGCGAGGCCTTCCCCGACCTCGCCGAGATCGTCCGCCGCGCCACCGCTCCCGACCCGCGGCTGTGGGAGCGGCGCCCGTTCGACAATGACTTCCTGGCCCTCTCGGCCGGCTACGGCGAGGTGCCGTTCCGGCCGCGCCTGGGCGATCGTCACACGCCCGGCAACGAGGCCGAGATCGTGCTCGCCGAGCACGGCTGGCTGCAGCTGGCACCGGTCGAGGTGCCGCTGGCTCGCGGGGGCGTCGTCGGAATCGTGGGCGAGCGCGGTCAGGCGCTCAGCCTGGCGCGGGCGCTGATGTGCCAGGCGGCCGTCCTGCACGGCCCCGCGGACCTCACCGTGGCCGTCCTCACCGAGGCCGAGGCCCGCGAGGACTGGGACTGGGTCAAGTGGCTGCCGCACGCCCGCGACGCGGGTGGCGCGGCCGGACGCCAGCTCGCGGTGGGAACCAGCGCCGGCGCGACGCTGGCCGCCGAGCTCGCCGATCGCGACGCCGACGATCCACGGCAGGTGCTGGCGGTGCTCGACAGCCCGGCGCTGATCGAGGGCCGCGGCGCGGCCGGCCGGGCGCTGCTGCGCGCCGGTGAGAAGGTGTCTGGGATCGTCATCGCGCGCACCAGCGAGCGGCTCCCGGCCGCGTGCACGACGGTGGTGGAGCTTGCCGACGAGGCGGGGGAGGCCCGGCTCCTGCGCCCTCAGACCGGCCAGCGGATCGACCCGCTGCTCGTCGCCGGGATGGCGCCGCAGACCGCCCGCGAGTGCGCGGTCGCGCTGGCGCGCTTCGAGGACGCCGATCTCCAGCTCGCGGGGGGCGCCCTGCCGGCCTACGTCGGCCTGCTCTCCCTGCTGGGGATGGGAGAGCCTCACGGCGATGACCTGCGCCGCCGGTGGGCCTCCGCTGACGGTGAGACCGGCCTGCGGGCGCGCTTCGCGCTCTCCGAGGACGGCCCGCTCGATATCGACCTCATCAGCGACGGGCCGCACGGCCTGGTCGCCGGCACCACGGGCGCCGGCAAGAGCGAGCTGCTGCGCAGCCTGGTGGCCGCGCTGGCCGCCGGCCACTCGCCGCTGCGCATCAATTTCGTCCTCGTCGACTACAAGGGCGGCTCGGCCTTCGGTGAGTGCGCCGAGCTGCCGCACACCGTGGGGATGGTGACCGACCTCGACGAGCAGCTGGGCGAGCGCGCGCTGCTCTCGCTGGAGGCGGAGCTGCGCTATCGCGAGCGCGTACTGCGCGAGCACCGGGCCACCGATCTGATCGAGTACGACAAGCTCGTCGCGCAGGGCGGGGCGGGGCCGTTCGCACCGTTGCCGCGGCTGCTGGTGGTGATCGACGAGTTCGCGACGCTGGCCTCCGAGCTGCCCGACTTCGTCCCGTCGCTGGTCGGCATCGCCCAGCGCGGCCGGAGCCTCGGCGTCCACATGCTGCTGGCGACGCAGCGTCCGTCCGGCGCCGTCAACGAGAACATCCGCGCCAACACCAACCTCCGCGTCTGCCTGCGCGTCCAGACCTCGCAGGACTCCACCGACGTCATCGACTCGCCCGCCGCGGCCAAGATCCCCCGCAACCAGCCCGGACGCGCACAGGTCCGCCTGGGGCCGTCGGAGCTCATCCCCGTCCAGACGGCGCTCGTCTCGGGCGTCACCGCCGGTCCGGCGGCCGCCGCGGTGTCGACCGAGCCCTTCGTCGTCGCCGGTGACGACGAGCACCGCAACGGCGGCGGGGCGGGCGGGGTCCGTCTCTCGGCGGCGTCTGACCTGCAGCGTCTCGTCGTCGCCGCCACCGATGCGTTCGCGGGCACGCACACACTGCGCCGGCCGTGGCTGCCGCCCCTCCCCGGTCACGTCGGGCTCGATGAGCTCCTGGCCATGGGACCGCCGCGCGCGCTCGGCGGTGACAGCGGCCTCGTCGTCCCCCTGGCCCTCGCCGACGACCCCGAGGCTCAGGCCCAGTACCCGGCCGGCTGGAACGTCGGTGCCGGGAACCTGCTCCTCTACGGGATCGGCGGCAGTGGGACGACGACGGCGCTGAGCACGCTTGCGCTCGCGCTGGCCGAGACCTCTGACCCGAGCCGCCTGCACATCTACGTGCTGGACTTCGGGGCGGGCGAGCTGGGCGCCCTGTCGGCGCTGCCGCACGTGGGGGCGGTGATCGGGGCCGCCGAGCACGAGCGCCAGCGCCGGCTCCTGCGCCGGCTGCGTGGCGAGCTGGGCGTGCGGCGCTCGCTGGACCCGGCGGCCCGGGCGGCGGCGCCCAGGATCGTCGTGCTCCTCGATGGCTACGGGGGTTTCGCTTCAGAGCACGGCGACATCGGAGGCGACGCCCTGCGCGAGGCGCTGGCCCGGGTATGGGCGGATGGGGCCGAGCTGGGCATCCACGTCGCCATCGCCGCCGACCGGCTCGGAGCGGTCCCCACCGCGCTGGCCTCCCTGGCCCAGCAGCGGCTCGCCTTCCAGCTGGCCGACGTGGCCGACTACGCCCAGTTCGGCCTCATGCGCCGCGCGATCCCGCAGTTCGTGCCCGGCCGCGCCGTCGTCGGCGGGTCGGCGCAGGTCATCCAGGTGGCGCGTACCGATCCCGCCCACTCGCTGGCCGAGGAGGTGGCCGCTCGAGCCGGCCGCCTCGCCGGAGCCACGCCCGCCGAGGGCGGCCCGCCACCGGTGGGTGTGCTGCCCGAGAGCGTGGGTATCGACGGCCTGCTGGGCGCCGGCCGCGCTGAGCGCGAGCCGCTGTTCATCCCCTTCGGGATCGGGGACGAGACGCTCGAGCCGGCGGGCTTCGAGCTCTACGAGGGTGACCACGCGATGATCGCCGGGCCCGCCCGGACAGGGCGCACTACGGCGCTGTTGGTGGTGGCCGAGGTGCTGTCGCGGTTGTATCCCGACATCCCGCTCTTCGGCATCGCCACGCGCCGCTCGGCTCTGCGCGGGTGCACCGCGCTGACCAAGGTGGTCACCGCTGCCGACGAGCTGGGTGACCTGGTGACCGAGCTGCGCGAGGCTGAACGGCTCCACGTGCTCTTGGTCGATGACGCCGACGTTGTGGACGACCCCACGCGGGGGCTGAGTGACCTGTTCGGCGCGCCCCGCGCCAACCTGCACGCCATCGTCGCCGGGCGTACCGACGCGCTCAAGACGCTGGGCCATTGGAGCGTGGGAGTGCGGCGCTCTCGCACCGGCTTGCTGCTGCAGCCTGACGTCCAGGTCGACGGGCCCCTGCTGGGCGTGACGCTGCCGCGACGGCCCACGCCGCCGGTGCGTCCGGGCTGCGGCTACCGGGTGGACCCCGGCGGCTTCGAGCTCGTTCAGGTCGCCATCCCGGCGGATTCCGCAGGGACCTGATCAGTACGTCTGCGGGCGCTCCCCGATATAGCCGCCCTCGGTGATCATGCGGAACAGCCCGCGCCCGCCGTCGCCGAAGATCATGGGCGGCCGGGTCGTCGCGTAGGCGTAGGCCACGGCTCCGTAGCGGCTCTGGATGAGGTACTGGATCGTCAGCAGCGGCCACAGCTCCTCGGCGCCGGGCGGCAGCACGCTCTGCAGGCGGCTGATCCGCGTCGCGCGGTCTGAGAGCTTCTCGACCTCCGGCGGCCGCACGTCGCCGTCCGCGTCGGCGAGATGGGCGTCGACGTCCGGCGGGCCGGCGATGTCCGAGAACGCCACCGACATCGTCGCGAGGGTCTCCGGCGGGGTGTCGGGCTTGGTCTCGCGCAGCGCGCCGGTGAGGATCAGGCCTCCCACCCTCGAGACCTGGGCGATCTCGAGCGCTCCCTGCTCGACGCTCTCCGGTGCGCCCGGGGAGCTGGCGGCCAGCGTGCCGATGTCGATGAGCTCCATCGTCAATGGGAGGCGCATCTGGAACACGAACGGGTCTTTGCCCTCTCGGGGCACCGGCCAGGTCTGGAGCGGACCCCAGCCACCGTCCGCGTGGATGCGATCGGCTTTGCGTTTCCAGAAGGCCCGGACGGGGTTGAGGCTCATCCGCAGGACGGCTCGGGGCTCACGTGGTGCTTGATCGCCTCACTGGAGGGATCCCCGATGACGTTATCGAAGCCGATCGCCACCGGACGCCCGACGTGAATCGCCCGCGCTGCCGTCTTGGCCGCCAGGGCCTTGGCATCGGCGATCGCCGCCTGCCTGCCGGCCAGGTTGGTGAGGTCGAAGCCGCTCGCCGAGGTCGGGAACTCACCATCGGGGAACGAGATCTGCCTCGCCGCCACCGGATTGAGACCGACGTCCTGCCAGGAGTCGAAGTCCCTGAGGCCCTCCAGGCCCTCCTTGGCGGCGTCCGCCTGGCGCTCGCCCACACCCAGCGCGTTGCTGAACTGATCGCCGAACGTGTGGACCTCGTCCAGCCCGGTCGGCATGTGGCCGAGGTTCGGCCCGGCAGTGAACGCGAGGTCCACTGCCGCTTCACCCCACTTCCCCTGTTCGGCGTCGGAGACCGACGATGTCAGGCCGCCCGCCGTGACCGCCCTGTTCGCGTTGTCGGAGACCACGCGCGCGCCCTTGGCGAACGCACTCGCTCCGTCGCCGGCTGCGTCCCCCGCGGCCGCCTCGCCGGCGGCATCGGCCGCGCCCTCGGCCGCGCCGTCCACGGCGGCATCGGCACCGACGGCCACGGCATCAGCCTCGGCGAGCTCCGGGGCGGCGAACGGCGCCGCCACCATCGCCACCAGGCTCGCGGTCACCGCCACGTCCTTGGCGAGCTCACCGAAGGTCTTCCAGCTCGGATGCTCGACGAAGTTGATGATCGCCTTGCCGGACACCAGGTCCCAGACGCTCTTGCCGATGCCCTTGGCCACGCCGTCGACGAAGTTGCCGATGCTGTGCATCATGCCGGAGAACCAGCCCTGCGACGGCGCGATGCCGGCAGCGTCTGACACGGCCGACCGTGCGTGGCCGCGGACGGTGTCGAAGTCGTCGAGCAGTGCCATTCCGCGGCTCTGCAGGCCCGAGACCTCGCCCTGGAGACGACCGACGCTGCCGCTGGCCGACTGCACCGCGTTGTGGGCGTCGAGGACCGCGGGCGTCGTGGACGTCGCGTGCGGTGCCGACGTGGCGGTGCCGAGGTCGCTTCTGGCCGTCGACAGCTGGCCCTGTGCCGATGAGAGGCCGGATTGGGCGCTCTCCAACTCGGAGGCCAGCGAGCGGAACTTGCTCTGGATCGGACCCAGCGCGGTGCCGTAGGTCTCCAGAGCGGTGGCCACGTCACCATAGGACTGCTGGACCTTGTCCAGGTCGCCGGGCAACTTGCCCACCTGCGCCCGGAAGGCGTCGGAGGCCCCGCCGGTCCACGTGGCGTCGTTCTGGGCGCCGCGCAGGCCTGCCGCGGCTGTTCGGGACTGAATGGCGACAGTGTGAAATCCGCTCGCCAGGGTTGCGAGTTCCCCGGTGTCAGCGGACAGCAGCCGGGCGGCGCGTGGATCCGAAAGGGGATCGGCCATGCCCGATCACTCACCTTCCTTGCACGCGTCTGAGATCGCCTGCTCGGATTTGCCGTAGCCGGCGGCCGCGGCGTCGAGTCGCTCGATCACCTTGCTCATGTGGTCAGCCAGCCGCCCGATCCCGTAGTTCCAGTGACTGCAGAAATGCTCAACCCCACCTTCGAGGTCGCCGCCACCCAGGAGCCCCTCGTACCCGGTCGCCACTCCGTGCATGTCCTGCATCTCGGAGTGGATGCCCGACAGGGTCGAGGAGAGCTCCTGGAGCGTTGCCAGATCGACTGTGAAGGTCGTCATCGGCGGTTCGTCCTGGATCGGAAGTGACTGACGTGCACCCCGCTCAGCCCATCGAGGAGCGGATGGCGTCCTCGGTCGACTGGTACTGGGTGCCGGCGTTGGAGAGCAGGCGGCTGATGCCGTCCAGCGCGTCCTTGAGGCCGGCGGCCGAACGCTGCCACTCGTCCCACAGTGCGTGGAACTGGCCTGACGCGGCGCCCTGCCACTCGCCGCCGACGACGCCGAGGACCTCGCCCTGCATGCGGCTGAGCTGGTCCTGGATGCTGTTGGAACCCGTCGCGACGTTGGAGGAGAGGCTGTGCAGTTCCTCCGCGGTGACCTTGATGAGACTCATCTCTTAACCTCCCTGCTGTTCGTGAAGTGTTCGAGGAAGGGTCAGCCCATCGAGGAGCGGATGGCGTCCTCGGTCGACTGGTACTGGGTGCCGGCGTTGGAGAGCAGGCGGCTGATGCCGTCCAGCGCATCCTTGAGGCCGGCGGCCGAACGCTGCCACTCGTCCCACAGTGCGTGGAACTGGCCTGACGCGGCGCCCTGCCACTCGCCGCCGACGACGCCGAGGACCTCGCCCTGCATACGGCTGAGCTGGTCCTGGATGCTGTTGGAACCCGTCGCGACGTTGGAGGAGAGGCTGTGCAGTTCCTCCGCGGTGACCTTGATGAGACTCATGTGAAACACCCTCCGTGCTGGTTGTGTCGCGCCGTAGGTCACGACGCACCAGCAGTATCACCCGGGCAAAGCAGCCCTGAAAGTGGCCGAGGGTATGAACCCCGCCATACCCGCATGACCCCCGCGCCGGCGCCCACAACCCCGGCGACGACGGGCGACCGGGGCCCTCAGACCTTCCCGACCAGCCCCTGGAGCGTCTTCTCGTCGGCCTTGATCGTCGTGTTGAAGATGTGGTTCCATACCGCGGGCTTGTTGGCGCGCCCGGCGGCGACGAGGCGCTTGTAGTCGCTGGCGAGCTTGGTCAGCTGCTTGGCCAGCGGAGCCGCTGCGGTGGTCTTGGGCTCGAACGGGACCACCTTGCCCTCGGCTGCGTTGTAGGCCTTCTGGACCGTGACGGCGTCGCGGATCTGCGTCGCCTGGGTCCGTTCGTTGGCCAGGTGGAAGAGGCCCTGCGCTCGTGTGTGCGCCAGGCCGGTCAGGATCTTCTCGAGCTGCTGATTGGCGGCGGCGGTGGCAGCCGCCGCGGCCTGTGCCTTGCGGCGCGCCGCTGCCTGCTGTTGCTGCTCGGCGCGGATCTGCGCCGCCGTCGGCCCGTGGTGGACGGGCTTGTCCGACGTGGCCAGCACCACGCCCACGACCGCGGCGATGATCATCGCCACCACGATCCCTCCCGCGATGAGCCGGCGCCGCATGACGTCGGGGGACACCGGACCGTCATCGTCGTCGACCTCGCGATGGCGCCGGGCCAGGCGGAACATGGTGGTGTGGCTGGCCTCCCGCCGCTTCGCGGGCGCCACCGTGGGCGGCGGGGTCTTCGCCGACGGGCCGGCGATCGTCTCGGGCACCGGCATCCGGGCGCCTGGCTCCTGCACCTCCTCCGGCGCGGGGGTGTCGAGCGTGACCGAGGGGAAGGAGGCGGGCGTCAGGGTGCGTCGGGCGCGCCGCGGCTCGTCGTCGACAGCGAGGCGGGCCTCGCGACGCCAGCGCGGTCCCAGCAGGTCCAACACGATGTCCTCGAGGGCGACCCACGCCTCGTCGGCGGACTGGAAGCGGTCCTCGGGGCGCTTGGCCAGCATCTTCTCCAGCCACTCGGCGATGCCCTCGTCGACCTCGGGGGCCACCGAGCGCACCGACGGGACCGGCTCGTGGACATGGCGGTAGAGCACGGCCACCGGCGTGTCGGTCTCGTCGAACGGGACCTGTCCGGTGAGCAGCTCCCAGGCCACGATGCCGAGCGAGTAGAGGTCCGTGGCCGGGGTGAGATCCGAGCCGAGCGCCTGCTCGGGCGACATGTAGGCCGGGGTGCCGATCGTGGTGCCGGCGATGGTCACCACGGCGCGGGTGGCCGCCTTGCTGTACGCGCGGGCGACGCCGAAGTCGGCGATCTTGACCCGTCCGTCGAGGGCCACCAGGAGGTTCTCGGGCTTGAGGTCACGGTGCACGATCTGGTGGGCCTCGCCGTGGGACAGGCCCGCCAGCACGCCCTCGAGAACCCCGGCGATCTGCGCCGTCGAGAGGCGGCCGATGTACTGGCGCAGCGAGCCGTGAGGCAGATACTCCATGGCGATGTACGGCACCGACCCGTCCTCGAAGAACTCGTGGACGGTGACGATGTTGGCGTGGTTCATCGAGCCCGCCAGGCGCGACTCCTCCACGAAGCGCTCGGCGAAGCTGGTGTCGGCCAGGTGGAAGGGCGCGAGCTCCTTGAGCGCGACGTTTCGCTGCAGATCCCTCTGTAGGGCGAGGTAGACGACGGCTGCGCCCCCGCGCCCGATGACCTCGAGCAGGTCGAAGCGACCCACCCGCTTGAGCACTTCCTGCATTGCCTTTAGGAGTCTGCCACCGTTAGCGCGATGCTATGCACGGTCTGTCACCGCCAGGTGCCCAGGACCGATGCCCGTTGCCGCTCGTGCGGCACCCCGCGCGACGGGGCCGTCCACCTCGATCTGGTGCTGCCGGGGGGTGAGCGGGTGCCGCTGGACCGCCCGCTTGCGATCGGCCGTGCCCCGGCGTCGGATCTTGTCCTGGACGACCCAAGTGTCTCGCGTGCGCATGCGGAGATTGTTGTCGACGAGGACGGGGCGATGCTCCAGGATGTGGGGTCCAGCTATGGGACGTTCGTCGACGGGCGGCGGCTCTCTGGGCCCGTTGCGCTCGTCTGACGGGATGCACATCGAGTTGGGCGACTGCCGGCTCAAGGTGGCCGAGCGCGTCGATCGGGCGGCCGCCGGCAGGACGGTGTCGGTGCCCGCGGGGATGAGCCTGATCGTCGAGCAGCCGTCGGTGCGCCGGGCGCGGCTGCGCGGGCAGCAGAACCGCAAGCCCAGGCTGCGCTCGGGCTGGTCGCTCAAGCGCCTGGAGGAGTCCGAGGCTGTGGGTGGCGCGCGATTCGTGCTCAAGGACCATCGCTCGTCGGTGATGGTGCGGCTGGGCGCCGAGGAGGCAGAGATGGCCCAGTTGCTCGACGGCGACCACGATCTGGTGTCGCTGCTCGGCGAGGCCGCCGCGCGCTGGGGCGCGGAGGGGCCCGCGCGCCTGGCCCGCCTGCTCGCCGAGCTGGCCGACAAGGGGATGCTCTCCGGGGTCGAGTCCGACGAGCCGCCCGTCGGGCCGCTGCCCTGGCTGACCCGGATCGTGCGCCCGCGCGAGCGCGAGCTGCCCGGCGTGCCCCAGGCCATGGCGGCGGTGTACCGCCGCGGCGGTTGGCTGCTGTTCAGTCCGGCCGTGCTCGGGGTGCTGGCGGTGATCGCCGTGGGGGGCCTGGTCGCCTTCGCCGCTCTGATCATCGGCCGTTACGGGACCCCGTTCGTGGTGGCCCAGCGCGTCGGGCTCGGCGCCCTGGTGTTCGTGGTCGGCCGTTTTGCCCTGGTGGTCTGCCACGAGCTGGCCCACGGCCTCATCGCGGAGTCGTTCGGCCGGCCCATCTCGCGCGCCGGCATCAAGGTGGCTCTGGTGTTTCCCTACGTCTTCGTCGACACCACCGACGCGTGGTTCGAGTCGCGCCGGCGGCGCATGATGATCAGCCTGGCCGGGCCGGCCTCCGACATCGTCCTGGGCGGCGCCTTCGCGCTCGCCTGCCTGGCCGCGGAGCCCGGCAGCGTCCGGGACATCCTCTTTCAGGTCGCCTTCGGCGGCTACGTGGGCGCATTGTTCAACCTCAACCCGCTGATGGAGCGCGACGGCTACCACGTCCTCGTCGACCTGTTGCGCGAGCCCGGGCTGCGCCGCCGCGCCACCCGGCACCTGCACGAGGTCCTCTCAGGCCGGGGGCCCGCCGACTCGGCGCGCCTGCTCATCTATGCCGTCGCCTCGCTGGTCTGGTCGGTGCTGACGGTGGCCTTCGCCGTCGTGCTGTCGCTGCGCTATTACCCCATCCTGGCCAAGCTGGCCCCGCCGGCATTGGTGTGGACCGTCCTGTCGGCGTTCTATCTGGTGCTCGCGCTGCCGCTCGCCGTGCAGCTCCTGCGACCGCTCTGGACACGGGTGTATCGGGCGCGCCCGGAGGTGGCCGCTCGCTAGTGGGTTCCACTAGATTGGGTCGTTCACCCCTGAGAGCGCACGAGGAGCAGGTAATGGGAACCGCCGAGCAGACAACCCGCGCCGAGGCCAACGGCGCCTCCGCGCACACGATCGCCGTCGAGAACCCCGCCACCGGCGAACTGATCACCACCGTCCCCGTGCTCGGGGCCCCCGAGCTCGAGGCGATGGTCCTGCGCGCCCGCCAGGCGCAGCCTCAGTGGGAGGCGATCGGCTTCGAAGGCCGCGCCCGGATCATGCGCCGGGCCCAGAAGTGGATGCTCGACAACGCCGAGCGGGTCCTGGACTCCGTCGTGCGTGAGTCGGGCAAGACCTATGAGGACGCCCAGCTCGCCGATCTCGGCTACACCGTCACCGCGCTCGGCTTCTGGGCCAAGGAGGCGGCCAAGTACCTCGCCGACGAGCGCGTGCGGTCATGGAACAACCCTGTGGCCGCCGGCAAGAAGCTGGTCATCCGCTACGTGCCGGTCGGCGTGGTGGGGGTCATCGGTCCCTGGAACTATCCGATCGCCAACTCGTTCGGCGACTGCATCCCGGCGCTGATGGCCGGCAACAGCGTGATCCTCAAGCCCAGCGAGGTCACGCCGCTGAGCTCGGTGCTGATGGCCGACATGCTGCGCGAGTGCGGCCTGCCCGAGGGCGTCTTCCAGGTCGCGACCGGCGACGGGAGCACCGGAGCCGCCCTCATCGGCCACGTGGACTGCGTCATGTTCACGGGCTCGAGCCGCACCGGCAAGGCCGTGATGCGGGCGGCCGCCGACGCGCTCGTGCCCTGCTACCTGGAGCTCGGCGGCAAGGATCCGATGATCGTCTGCGCCGATGCCGATCTGGAGCGCGCCGCCAACGCGGCGACGTTCTATTCGATGAACAACGGCGGCCAGGTGTGCATCTCGGTGGAGCGCTGTTACGTCGAAGCCCCCATCTACGACGAGTTCGTCACCCGGGTCACCGACAAGGTCCGCGCCCTGCGCCAGGGTGAGCCCACCGGGATCGGCACTGTCGACGTCGGCGCCGTCATCTTCCCGCCGCAGCTCGACATCGTCGATGAGCATGTCCGCGACGCCGTGGCCAAGGGGGCCAAGGTCCTCACCGGCGGCCACGCGCACTCGGAGCGAGGCCGCTACTACGAGCCCACCGTGCTCGTCGACGTCGATCACTCCATGCGCCTCATGCAGGAGGAGACGTTCGGCCCCACGCTGCCGATCATGAAGATCGCCAACCCCGAGGAGGGGGTGCGCCTGGCCAACGACTCCGCCTACGGGCTGCAAGCGAGCGTGTGGACCGGCGATGCCGACCGCGGCGAGGAACTGGCCCGCCGCATCGAGGCCGGCGTGGTGTGCGTCAACGACGCCCAGATCAACTACTCCGCGCTGAACCTGCCGATGGGCGGCTGGAAGAGCTCGGGCCTCGGCACCCGTCACGGATCGGGCGGGATCCGCAAGTACACCAAGACGCAGTCGCTGCTGGTGACGCGCCGCGCTCCGTTCAAGCGCGAACCGTTCATGTTTCCCTACAAGCCGCGCCAGACGATGCTGCTGCGGCGCTTCTACAAGCTGCTCTACGGCCGCGGCACACGCGACTGAGAGCGGCGCCGCGGCGGCCGTCACTCGGCCGCCGCGCACCTCATCTCGTCAATTACTTCTGGGCCGCCGTCTTCGGCGCGGGGGTCGTCACCTTCCCCTTCTGCTTGCAGCTGAAGTGGACGGAGTCCTGGGTCGAGCACGTCAAGGTCCCGGTCCCGGCCGCCTTGGCGAACGCGCCGGCCCCGCCCTTGACGATGAACGCGCCGCTGTAACTCGCCTGGCTGAAGGTCGTGGTCGTTGTCGGGGGCGTGTTGTCACTGGGCGTCAGGGTGAACGTCCCGAACACCGTGCCGGTGCTGAACCATGCCTGCCACTTACCGGTCAGGTCGCCCGAGTCCTCGGTGGTGAAGGATTGGACCTCGACGCCCTTGCCGATGGGCGCGCACGATGTCGTGCCCATCTCGGTCCCCTCCTGGGAGGCGGGTGATACGTCCGTGGCCCCGGCGGGTACCTGAAGGTCCAGCGACGAAGCGCAGGACACCTTGGTCATGACCGTGGACGGCGTCTTGCTCTTCTTGCCTCCCTTCGAGGCGCTGGAGGTCGCGGCCAGGGCAGACGCGACACCGACGATGAGAACGGCGGCGATGGTCGCGCCGAGGAGGCAGATGCGCTTCACGCTATCTCCTGATTCGTTGTGAGACGGATGAACCTATGCGGCGCGGGATTCTGTCGGTCGTGTGAGGGCAAGCAGGTGAATATTTGGTAAACCACGGGTGTTCGCCGAGTCGCCGCTGACCCGCGTGCGGGTTCCCAGGACTCAGCCGGCGGTGAAGTTGTTGAACACGACGGCGTCGAATTCAGGCAGCGACGAGTCCTTGGAGTAGCCCAGCTGCGAGACGCTGAACAGGTCCTCGACCGTCTTGAGCAGCGAGAAATGGTTGAAGGTGTCCGCGGCGTCCTCGGAGTCGGCCTTGACGTAGCGGGAGATCACCACCGCGCCGACCTGGCCGCCGCCCGGCGGCGTGCCGGTGTTCGTGCAGTCGCCGGTCGTGCCCGTGGCCGGGGTGGTCGTGGTGCCCGTGGTGGTCGTCGTTGTGGTCGTGGCGGGCGTGGTCGGGCACGAGGTCGTGCCCGTGGTGGTCGTGCCGGTCGTCGTGGTCGTTTCCGTGGTAGTGGCGGGGGTCGTCGCGGCCGGGGGGGTGGCGGTCGTCACCGGAGGCGCCACGACCGGGGCGGTCGTGGTCTCGGTGGTGGTGGTCTCGGTGGTGGTCTCGGCAGTCGTGGTCTCGGCGGGAGCCGTTGCCGGGGCCGTGGTGGTCGCACCCGGAGCGGTCGTCGTGCCTGTGGTCGTCGTGGCGGCCGACCCGGCCAGGTTGGGGAACGTCGGCTGGTCGCAGCAGCTGCTGGGGTCGGCGTTCGGGCCCGTCTGCGGCGCCTGGTCGAAGGTGACGACGATCATCCCGTCGTGCTTGTAGGCCGGGGAGGCCTCGATCTCGGGGATCACCGTCTTGAGGAAGGTGTCTGACTGCGCCAGGCCGGCCTTCGCCCCCGGCATGCACGGGGTATCGGACCCGTCGTCGCAGGCGTCGGGGGCGATGTAGGACACGTTGGGTGTCGTCTTCTCCTGCTTGAGGTCCTTGGTCAGCTTGTCGAGTCCGACGTCGTCCTGGGCGCACTGGGTGCCGGTGGTCAGCCCGGCGAAGTACACGAACGGGTTCAGGTACGTCACGTACGGGTCGGTCGCGGTCGCCATCTGGTTGGGATCCGGGGCGCCCTGAGCCGGAGCGCGGCAGCTCTTGGGCTGCCCGGCCGGTCCCTGGTCGATGCCCTGGATGTAGGCACGCCACGTGTCGCCGTTGTCGGCGAGCTCGGTGGGCAGCGACTGGGTCGTCGCCGGGTAGACGCAGCCATTGCCGATCACCTGCGAGCTGGCGGCATTGCCGGTGGACGCGAACGGCGTGAACACCGGGCAGTTGGTGGCGGTGTCCTGCGTCGGCCCCTGGCCGCTGATGAGCGCGATCTCGCCGGCCAGCGACGACGACGCCACCCCGTAGTACTGGCTGATGAGCTCGCCCTGCTTGCGCACTGTCTTGGACAGGTAGGGGTGGCCCTGGGTCGTGCCAAAGGACTGGTTGAACCCCTGGCCCGACAGCATGACCAGGAAGACGTGCTTGATCGGCGGGAGTGTCACCGCGGCCGATCCGGAGCCTGAGCCACTGTCGGGGGTCGTGCCCGTATCGGCGGGTGTCGCCGGCGTGGTGCCGGGCGCCGCTTCGGACGGGGCGGGCTCGGTGATGGTCTCAGTGATTGCCTGCTGGGCGCCGCCGCCGCCGCCGCCTCCACCTCCACCGCCACCGCCACGCCCGCCGCCGGTCGGAGCGGGCGCCGGCGCCGGGGCCGGTGCGGGAGCGACGTCCACCACGAAGTTGCGAGCCAGCGACTCCACGCCTCCAGGTTGGGTCAACGAGCCGGCCAGCACTCCGAAGGTCAGCATCGCCATCACGGCCAGTGACGCCACCCGAGGGGTGGGAAGCTGATGCCCGAACGGCGGGCGCGGCTCGGGCGCCGGCGGCGGCTCTTCGATCACGGGGGCCGGCGGCACGCGCATCTCGCGCAGGGTCGAGTCCACCGCCGCCGGCAGGGGCCCGCGCCGTGTGCCGCAGCGCAGGCAATAGCGCTGGTCGGTGGCGAGGCGGGCCCCGCAGTTGGCGCAGTCGCGCCCGATGCCGCCGTTCAGGCGCGCGCTACTGCGGTCGTCCGTGTCCATGTGTGACTCTGAGTGTGTCCGGTCAGCGGCGGCGGGATGTGAACATCCAGAACCCCGCATAGTCTCACCGGTTGCACCCGCCTGCGGACCTGGTCACAGCTTGTTCACATCTGGCCCTGGCCCCCGCCATACCCTGACTCACGCATGCCGCCGACACGACGAGCGCGATGAGCCTCGGTCCCGAACGATCCGACGTCGCCGCACCTGCCGTGCTCCCGGATTCCGTTTCCCAGGAGCCGGCGCGTCCGCTCTCGGTGGCCGGGACCAGCGACCACTGTGTCAACTGCGGCGCTCCGCTCGCGTCCGATCAGCGCTACTGCGTCAGCTGCGGCGAGCGTCGCGGCAAGCCGCGGTTCGCGCTCGCACCGCCCGGGGAGGCGGCGGCCGCCGACGAGGTCGCGACGACTCGTTCGGCCTCCACGCCGCGCCGGCCGCGAACCTCGGCCGGCTTCAATCTCATCGCCGGCGTGGCGACGCTCCTGCTGGCCATGGGCGTCGGCGTGCTCATCGGCCACAGCAACTCCAGTAGTAACAGCACCAAGGCCGCGGCGACTCCGGCGATCACCATCAACGGCGGCGGCTTGGCGAACGGATCCGCCGGCACCGCGGCTGCCTCCGGCGCGTCGGCGTCGGGAGGCGGGGCCACCGCGAAGACGGCCAAGTCCAAGCACGGCGGCTCGACCAAGAGCGCCAAGTCAGCGGCTCCGCCCAAGGTCGTCGTCCAGAAGGCGGCGGCGGCCGCGAGCAAGG
Source organism: uncultured Solirubrobacteraceae bacterium (assembly GCA_963737335.1). GTDB lineage: Bacteria > Actinomycetota > Thermoleophilia > Solirubrobacterales > Solirubrobacteraceae > Palsa-465. The sequence goes on along the minus strand of CAVTSK010000019.1, from coordinate 117,641 downwards.
TGACCGGCGGCAGCGCCAAGACCGCCGGCGCCACAGCCGCCCAGGGCAGCTCGTGCACCGCCGGGACGGCCGGCTGTCAGAACGGCAAGCTGACCGGCAACTACTTCGGCCAGTGAGCAGCGCGTCCTCCAACGGGGATACCGCCGAGACGGCGGTCCTGCGCCCCGCCCCCGCTCCGGCCGGGCAGACCCCGCCGCCGCCGCTCAACTCCAAGACGAAGATCGGCGACGACCGGACCGTTGACCTCAAGCGCCGCCGCGATCAGCTCAACGCCCGCGTCGCCGAGCTCCAGTGGGACCTGGGGGGCCTGGTCTACGAGATGGCCATCCGCAACCGGATCCGCGTCGAGGTCCTCGTCCAGCGCGCCGCGGTGCTTCAGGAGGCCGACGCCGAGCTCGGCGAGGTCGAGCGCATCCTCCGCCTCGAGGAGACCGGCATGGCCGGCGCGTGCGCAAACTGCGGCGCCCCCCACAGCGTCGGGGCGTCGTTCTGCTGGCAATGCGGGCAGCCGCTGCTGGCCCAGGTCACCCCGGACGCGATCCGCTCCTAGCGCCAGGGGCTGCAGACTCCTGACAGAGGTAGTGGTCGATAGTGAAGGAGATAGCGTCAAGATCGACCACGACCCTTGCGATTTTTGGATCGCGCGCGCGGCGTCCGCACGGTCATGTCGCTCGGGGGCAGCTGTTGGAGTTCTCGGCCGTGAGGCCGCGAAAACAACTGCCTAGCCGAAGCGGCCGGTCACGTAGTCGCGCGTGCGCTGGTCGGTGGGGTTGCTGAAGATCACGCTGGTGTCGTCGTACTCGACCAGCGTCCCCACCCGCTCGTCGGGGTCCAGCGAGAAGAACGCGGTGCGGTCCGCGACCCGAGCGGCCTGCTGCATGTTGTGGGTGACGATGACGATCGTGTAGCGGTGCTTGAGCTCGTGCATGAGCTCCTCGATCGACGCGGTGGCCACGGGGTCCAGGGCCGAGGCGGGCTCGTCGAGCAGCAGCACGTCGGGCTCCACGGCGATCGCCCGCGCGATGCACAGCCGCTGCTGCTGGCCACCGGACAGGCTGAGCGCGCTGGCTTTGAGGCGGTCCTTGACCTCGCCCCACAGCGCCGCGCCGCGGAGCGCGCGCTCGACGCGCTCGTCGAGGCCCTTCTTCATCCCCAGGTTGCGCGGAGCCCAGGCGACGTTGTCGTAGATCGACTTGGGGAACGGGTTGGGCCGCTGGAACACCATCCCGATCCGCCGGCGCACCTCGACCCGGTTGGTGGCCCGCGCATAGATGTCGTGGCCGTGGTAGAGGACCTGGCCGCTGAGCCGGAAGCTCGGGATCGAGTCGTTCATCCGGTTGAGGCTGCGGATGAAGGTCGATTTGCCACACCCCGAAGGGCCGATGACCGCCGTCACCACGTTGCGGTCGATCTTGAGTGTCGTCCAGTCCAGCGCCTTCTTGGTGCCGTAGGTGACCGACATGTCGCGGATGTCGAACACCGTGGCGCGCGGCGCCTCGCGCGGGGCGCCGCCGATCTGCGGCGGCGGGACCGGCACAGGGGACGCGGCCCGCCCGCCCGCCACCTGAATGCGCTGGCGCGGCACGACGTCCTGGTTGGGCAGGGCGCTGGTCACCTCTGGGTCCCGTTCGGTCATCCGGTCAGTTTGCGGCGGCTTCTGGCCAGCAGGAACCTGGCCCCGATGTTCGCCAACAGGATAAGGACCAGCAGCACCAGCGCGGCGCCCCAGGCGCGCGGGAAGCCCGCCGGGTTGAGCGAGTCTGATGCGGTGAGGATGAGCACGGGGATGTTCGGCATCGGCCCGAACCAGTTGAAGGTGACGTGCGGGCCGAACGTGGAGTCGTTGACCAGCAGTGGCGCGGTCTCGCCCGCGGCGCGCGCCACGGCCAGGATCGAGCCCGTGACGATGCCGCCGAGCGCCGTCGGCACGACGACGGTGATGATCGATCGCCAGCGGTCGACGCCCAGCGCGTCTGACGCCTCGCGCATGGAGGCGGGGACGAGGCGGAGCACCTCCTGGGTGGAGCGCGCCACCAGCGGCAGCATGATGATCGCCAGCGCCACCGATCCCGCGACCCCCGTGTCCTTGTGCAGCGGCTGCGTGATCAGACCCAGGATGAAGATGCCGATCACAATCGAGGGGACACCCTGGAGGAGGTCCAGGCCCATGCGCAGCATCCCGGCGATGCGTGACCGCGGGCGGGCGAACTCCGTCATGTAGATGGCGATGAGGACGCCGATCGGGACCGCGATCACTGCCGCCAGCGCGACGATGATCGCTGATCCGATGATGGCGGAGCGGATGCCGCCCCCAGGGCCGCCGAACGCCGGCGGGTCCTGGATCAGGAAGTTGAGGTTCAGCGCCGAGGCGCCCGACTTGATGACGTCGAAGACGACGATGGCCAGCACCGCCACGGCGGCGAACGCGGCCGCGACGGCGATGCCCTGGGCAACGCGGCTCACGATCAGCCGACGGCGCAGGTTTCCCGACGGCGTCAACGGTGCCGTCGGGTCGTACGGGCGCTGCTCAGATGCCGCGGTGGACGTCATAGTGGCGCGCGATAAACCGCGCGGCAAGGTTGGTGACGACGCCGAACACCAGCAGGATCAGCGCCAGGTAGAAGATCGAGTGGATCTGGAGCGCGTTGGTCGGGTACTGGATGTCGTTCGCGATCCGGGCGGCCATCGTGTTGCCGGGCTCGAACAGCGATTTGTGGATGGCCGCGCCCGTTCCCACCACCGACAGCACCGCGATCGACTCGCCCAGTGCGCGCCCCAGGCCCAGCATGGTGGCGGCGGCGACCCCGGAGATCGTCGAGGGCAGCACCACTCCTCGGATCACCTCCCACTGGGTGGCGCCGAGCGCCTCGGCGCCCTCCTTGAGCTCGTTGGGCACCGTGAGGAACAGGTCCCGGCTCAGCGATGAGATGATCGGCACCACCATCACGCTGAGGATCAGTCCGGCGGTGAAGAGGCTGAGGCCGGTCGTCTGCGGTGCGCCGAAGATCCCGAGGAACCCGAACGTGTCGTGCAGGAACGGCTCAATGGTCTTGTGCACAAACGGCGCGAGGAAGATGAGACCAAAGAACCCGAGGATCACGCTCGGGATCGCCGCCAGCATCTCGACCAGCGGTCCGACCACGGTCTGCACCGAGCGCGGGGCGAGCAGCGCCAGGTACAGCGCGATGGCGATCGACAGCGGGACCGCGAGGATCATCGCCATCGCGGAGGTGACGGCCGTGCCGTAGAGCGGGACCGCGGCCCCGAAGCGGCTGAAGTTCGGCGCCCAGTCGACGTGGCCGAGGAACCCCAGCCCGAACTTGGAGATCGCCGGCTTGGCCCCGGAGATCACCTGGTAGGCCACCTCGACCAGGATGATCGCGGCGAGCAGGCCGGCCGCAAAGCACAGCGCGCGCATGATCTGGTCACCGCGGCTGTGTTCGGTGGCGCGCTGGTCGGCCACGAACCTCATCAGACGGCTTTTCGGGGCAGCGGAACGTGCCGACATCGACGGGGCAGCGTAAAGAACGGCTCAGAGGCGAGCCGTGGCCGCTACCCCGCGTCACAACATCTCAAAACGCTGGTAACAACCCGGCAACAAGCGGACCGGGCGCGATCCGCATGCTAGTGCTGCTCGTAAGGTCGGCTCACGGCGCGACGGGCGGTTTGTCTCCAACTCGAAAGGGCCTGAATCTTGAAAGGCTTCGCCTTCCAACGCAGGAAGCTTGTGTCGGTGTCAGCCGCGGTCTTGGCCGTAGGGGCATCGACCGGCTTCATCTCGACTGCGGCCGCGTCCGCGGCCAGCGGCACGCTGAACGGTGCCGGGTCGACGCTCGTCGCTCCGCTGGAGGCCGAATGGGCCTCCGCGTTCAACAGCAAGACCGGCAACACGGTCAACTACAACCCGGTGGGTTCCGGTACGGGCATCGCGGACATCTCGTCCGGCACGGTGGACTTCGGAGCCTCCGACGCTCCGTTGACTCCCTCGCAGGCCCAGGGATGCCACAGCTGCATCCAGATCCCGTGGGCCCTGTCGGCCACGGGTGTTGGTTACAACGTCCCCGGCGCCGGTCGCAAGCTACACCTGACCGGACCGCTGCTCTCCCAGATCTACCTGGGCCAGATCACCAACTGGAACGACTCGCGCATCGCCAAGGTCAACAAGGGCGTGCACCTGCCGAACCTCAAGATCACGCCGGTGTTCCGTTCCGACGGCTCCGGTGACACCTACGCGTTCACCAACTACCTGACCCAGATCAGCGGCGCGTGGAAGAGCAAGGTCGGCGTCGGCACGTCCGTGAGCTTCCCCACGGGTGCGTCGGGCAAGGGCAACTCGGGCGTGACGGCGGTGCTCCAGGGCACTCCCGGCTCGGTGGCCTACATCGCCGTGTCCTACCTGATCGCCCACCAGCTTCCCGCTGTGGCGATTCAGAACCGTGCCGGCAAGTTCGAGTACCCGAACCTGTCGAACATCGAGAACGCGGCCGGCGTGGTCAAGCGCGTCCCGGGCAACGGTGCCCTGAGCATCGTCAACCCGCCCAAGAGCGCGAAGATCGCCTACCCGATCTCCACGTTCACGTACGTGATCGCCCCGACGACCGCCCCGCAGGGGGCCCTGCTGAAGTCATTCGTCCAGTACGCGTTGGGCGCGGGACACGCCTTCGGCGCGAACCTGGACTTCGCTCCGCTCCCCAAGGTCGTTGTCAACGCCGACAAGGCGGCGGCGAGCCACCTCTAGACAGTCCGCTCAGTCGCGGCTCCCGTCCAGAGGTCCCCGGACGGGAGCTTCCGGCCCGGTCAGGCGGCCATCGCGTCGCCCGGCCGGGCCACTTCGCTTGCGGCGTAAGTGCCATCCCGCGCGGCCCGTTCAGCTCACGTGTCGGCGCAACCCGGCAGGCGCAGCGCGCGCCATGCCGCGCCCGCCTGCTTCTCGAGCGGGGCGAGCTGGGTCTGCAGGGTCTTGACGGCGACGATCGGATCGTTGCCCGCTTTCAACCCCTTCAGCGACGACTGCAGCACCTTGAGCTCCTGCTCGGTGGCCTTCCTCGCTGCGTCGAAGTGCACCCCCAGTTCGCCTCCGGGGTGCATGGCCGACAGCGCAGCGAGCTCGGGGTTCAGGGCGGCGATGCCGCGGCGCAGGAAGGCGGCGCCCTCGGAGGGGACCTGCGGCGTGGGAATGCGGTTGAGGCGCTTCGTGGCCACCGTGCAGACGCGGGCCGCGTTGGCGCGCAGCTGACGGGCGGACATGGAGCTCGACCCGCCGCAGCCGGCGGCCGCCAGCGCCAGCGCCAGCGCCAGCACCGGGGCGCAGGCCCGGCGCGCGCTCATCGGCGAGGCTCCCCCCGGACCCGGCTCAGCTGAGCTTCACCCCCAGCAGCCCCTCCAGTTCCTCGATGGTCCGCGTGGCGTCGGTGTGGCGCACGGTGGCCATCCCCAGCTCCCGGGCCGGCTTGAGATTGAAGGGCAGGTCGTCGACGAAGATGCAGTCGGCCGGTGCCAAGCCGATGGCCCGTGGCCCCATCGCGTAGATCTCCGGCGTCGGCTTGCGCATCCCGACGTCCCCGGAGATCACCACGCCATCAAACAGCTCCGCCAGCAGGGTGCGGTCATAGGTCCCGGCCCCCCATGAGTTGGAGATGAGCCCCGTGCGAATGCCGGCTGCGCGGGCGCGCCGCACTGCGGCCAGCATCGCCTCGTCGAGTGCGGCGCCCGCGAACATCCTGGGGATGAGCTGCTCCGGGGCGACGCCGAGGATCTCGGCGAACCGCTGCTCGAAGTCGCGCTCCGCGAGCGTCCCGGTCTCGAGCCCGACCAGGAGCTCACGGCTGGCCTCATCGCCGCGGAACAGGTCGCGGACGGTCTCCACCGACAGACCCTCCCGGTCGCAGAAGGCGCCGAATGACGCGAACACGTCGGTGGTCATGACCCCGCCCCAGTCGACGAGGAGGCCGGTGTAACGACTCGCCACTAGAAGCCGTGCCGAGTGACGTCGAGGGCGCGCTGAGCCAGCTCGAGTACGCCTTCGCCGAAGGTCTTGAGCCACGGGTCGTCGGTGGTCCCCATGACCGCGCGCTTGTAGTTGCCCTCCATGAACACCGACGCCTTCCACATCGCCAGGGTCACGTACCAGTCCAGCGAGTCCACCGAGCGCCCCGAGCGCTCCTCGTAGCGGGCCACCAGCTCCTGGCGGGTGGGGAATCCGGGGCGGTCGGTGACGGTGTGCATGGCGAAGCGGCTCTTGTCGTCGCCGGGCTGGACCCAGTGGAGCATCATGTAGCCGACGTCGGCCAGCGGGTCCCCGATCGTCGCCATCTCCCAGTCCAGGATCGCCAGCAGGCGGGGCGGGGCCGCGTCGGCGAACATCGTGTTACCCAGCCGGTAATCGCCGTGCACGATGGTGGCCGGCGGCGACTGCGGGATGTTCTCGGCCAGCCACGCGCTGACCTGGTCGAGCTCTGCGATCTGACGGGTGCGGTTGTGCTCCCACAGCCCGTTGAACCGCCGCAGCTGGCGCTCGAGGTAGCCGGTCGGCTTCCCGAACCCCTCCAGTCCGAGCGTCGTCCAGTCCGTAGCGTGCAGCTCGACCAGGGCGTCGATCAGCTCGTCCGCGATCGCCGCGCGGTGCGCGGGCGTGTCCAGCGCCGCCGGGAGCTCGTCGGTGATGGCCGAGCCGGGGACGCGCTCCATGACGTAGAACGGTGCGCCGATCACGTCGAGGGCGTCACAGACGGCCAGCACCCGAGGCGTGCGGACCGAGGTCGGCTCCAGGGCGCTGAGCAGGCGCGCCTCGCGCAGGACGTCGTGGGCGCTGGGGGGCAGCGGTCCCCGCGGCGGCCGGCGCAGGATGACGTCGGTGGACAGCCCGAAGGTGACGTTGGAGTGCCCCTCTCCCACCGGCACCGCGCTCAGGTCGGCCGGGGCCGCCAGGCCGTTGGTGCGCAGGAAGGCCCGCAGGGGCTCCAGCACCAGCAGGGGCTCGCGCTCGTTGGCTGCGCCCTCGGCGTGGGTGGCGACGATGTCGTCTGGGGCGAGCGTCGCGCTCATCGGTGCCGGAGGCTACCGGTCCAGCCGGTACGCCCCGCCCCCGGTCGCTGCTCGCGATCAGACGGCGATCGGCGTGCGGCCGCTGACCTCGCGGTCAAACCGCCAGCCGATCAGCTGGTCCCGGGAGCCGGCCAGCCCGGTCACGATGGCGCCGGTCTCGCGCTCGATGGCAGCCATCAGGGCCGCCAAACGGTCGCGGAGCTCGACGCCGGCTGAAGAGTCGTCGTAGGCCCAGTTGGTGTCGACGTCCTCTATCAGCACCGTGACTCGGGTCGGGTGCAGGCGGGAGATCTCGCTGATCAGGTCGGTGTCGCTGTCCGAGGGTCCGAAGATGGCAAGGAGGTCACTCATGGTCAAGCAGTCTTCTCATCCTGCGTAAAGCGAAACTGAAGGCGCCCGAACAATTCGTGGCTTCTGTCTAAGACCTTCTTCCAGAGTGTCTCGACCGCCTGAGTAGCCTCTTTTAAGGCATGCCAGAGCTACCCGAAGTTGAGATCACCGCCCGTCTTGTCGGCGCCGCCATCGCCGGCGCTCAGATCGAGTCGGCGCTGACCCCTGGGATCAATGCGCTGCGCTCGTTCGACCCGCCGCTGAGCGCGATCGAGGGTCGCCGGCTGACCGGGATCACTCGTCGCGGCAAGCTGTTCGTGGTCGGCGTCGACGATGACCTGTCGCTGGTCATCCACCTCATGTCGGCGGGGCGCCTGCAGCTGTTCGACAGCCGTGCCTCGCTGCGCGACCGGACCTCGCGGCTGCTGGTGCGCCTGGACGACGGGCGCGAGCTGCGCCTGCGCGAGTTCGGCACCAAGCAGGCCGCCTGGGTCAAGCTGCTGACCCCCGAGGGGGTGGAGGCCGAGGAGCACATCGCCACGCTCGGCCCCGAGGCCTACCCCGACCCCCCGGAGCTCGGGCCGCTGCTCGACGCGCCCCGGCCATTGCACGGGCTGCTGCGCGACCAGCGCGTCATCGCCGGCATCGGCCGCTCCTGGGTCGACGAGATCCTGCACGAGGCCAAGCTGTCGCCCTTCAAGCGCGGCTCCGAGTTGTCTGACGAGGAGGCGGGGCGGCTGCGCGAGGCGATCGTCTCCGAGCTCGGCCGGGCCCTGGCTCACTACGAGGAGCACCTGACGCTGCCGATCCCCGACAAGCTTCCGATGCCGCTGCGAGTCCATCGGCGCAACGGCGAGCCCTGCCCGCGCTGCGGCGACCAGCTCGAGGCCGTGTTCTACGAGGACTACGTGATGTGCTACTGCCCCACGTGCCAGACCGAGGGCAAGCTGCTCAAGGACCGCCGGCTCTCGCGTCTGCTCAAGTAGCGCTCTCGCTCTGGTCGCGCATGCCGTAGGCCGGGTCCAGCGCCGAGCGCAGGCGTCGCGCCGTGGACTCCTCCAGCACGCCGCGGGCGTGCTCGGCAACCTCGCCCGCGGTGGCGAACCACACACCCCCCAGCTCGCGCGCGAAGGCCGCGAATCGCCCGATCGTCCGCGAGCGGGCCGGGCGCCCGGACAGGAAGGGGTGCATGGTGAGCACCTGCAGGCACCCCTCCTCACGGAACGCCTCGAGCTCGCCCTGCCAGATCTCCAGGAGTTTGCTCGGAGGCTCGAGGCTGTCGCCCAGGGGCGGGTCGATGAAGAACCCGTACTGCTCCCAGTCGTCAAAGGACCAGTGCACCGGCAGCTCGACGAGCGTGCCGGCATCGGAGGCCAACAGATACGGGACATCGTCGTCCATCAGGCTCGAGTCATAGAGAAACCCGGCGCCCGCGAGTAATTCGGGGGACTCCAGGGTCAGCTGCCACCACGGCGCGCGGTAGCCCACGGGGCGCTCGCCGGTGAGCGGTTCGAGCACCTCGGCGGCACGCTCCAGCACCGACCGTTGCTCGGCCACGGTGAGATCGAGGGGCAGCTCGTGCATGTATCCGTGCCAGCCAACCTCGTGTCCGTCGGCGACGATCCGCCGAATCGTGTCGGGGTAGCACTCGGCGGTGAACCCGGGGACGAAGAACGTCGCCCGGATATCAGCTGCGCGCAACTGCTCGAGCAGCCGCGGGACGCCTACGCGCGGCCCGTAGGCCTGATGGCTCATCGTCGTGGCGTGGGTGGCGTACTTGCGGTCAACCTGGAGCACCGCCGACTCGGCGTCGACGTCGAAGCAGATGACGCACGCGCAGCGACTGCCATCGGGCCACTGAAAGCGCGGCGCACTCATGCGCCCACCGGCTCGCGACGCAATTCGTGGCAGGAGCAGTGCACCCCGCCGCCGGCCAGCGCGAATTGGTCGTACTCGATTGCCGTCACCTCGAAGCCCTCGGCCTCGAGCCGGGCGTTGACCGTCGTGTTGTGGGCCATGGACAGGATGCGCCCGCCGCCCAGGTTCACCAGGTTGCCGCCGAGCTTGACGCAGTCGCGGTAGGCGACCGGGATCCAGCTCACGCCATGCCCGCGCAGGAAGTCCAGCACGTAGTCCTCCAGCGCGTCCTCGCAGACCAGGGCGAACTTGTCGGCCAGCATCACCAGCGTGGCGTCGAGGTGCACGAACTGGGGCGCCAGCGGGACCGTCAGCGTGTCCCACCCCTCCGCGGCCATCCACCCGGCCACCTGCTCGGCGCCGTCCTTGGTGGACCGGTTGCCGGCATAGCCCAACACCACCACGCCCGGCTCGATGATGCCGAAGTCGCCGCCCTCGAAGTGGCCGGCGGTGACCCACCTCCAGATCGGGATCCCCTCGCGCGCGAAGAACGAGGCCACCACCGCGTAATCGCGTCGCCGCGGCGGGGTCTGGATGCTCGCCACCACGGGGCCCCACGGGGTCGTGAAGCTCGAGTCGCGGGCGTAGACGCTGGAGGGCAGCCCCTCGTCGGCGTCGAGGAAGTGGCACTGCACCCCGGCCTGGCGGTAGACGTCCACCATCTCCCGATGCTGCGTGAGCGCTCGCTCCTGGTCAAAGCGATGTCCGGAGCGCTCCATGTTGGCGAACGTCACCGCCGAGATGGAGTTGAGCGGCACCCACCGGAAGTGGTCCGGGCGGCCGAGCAGCACATCGGTGAGGACCCCGGTCTGGTTGTCGAGCCCGACCATGCTCATGGGCGCACGACCTCCGCCCGCGGGGTGTCCTCCACGGGCGCGCCGGCCGGGACCTGGGCCGGCCGCATCCGGGCGAGGACCCAGTAGGCCCCGCCGCTGGCCAGGATCGCCGCCAGCCACGAGAAGTCCACGCCGTTGGTGACCCGCGACAGGGGCCCCTGGAACACGCTCGCGCTGCCGTACTCCCAGACCCACCCGGCGATGAGGCCGATCAGCAGCGACGCGAGCGCCGCCCACCGGACGTCGCCGTAGCGCGAGGTCCGGGGATCGTCGTACAGCGCCTCCACGTCGACGCGGCCCCGGTTGATGACGAAGTAGTCGAGCAGGATGATCGTGCCCCACGCCGCCGTCCAGATGACGAACGAGTTCATGTAGTTGGTGAACGACGTGGCGAACGTGGTGGAGGCCAGGAAGGCGACGAGCACGCCGCTGGCGATGATCCCGCTGAGCACGCTGCCGACCCAGCGCTTGAGCTTGATGCCGCCCGCGAGCATGCACAGCGGCGCCGAGTAGACCGATTCGATGTTGACGGCAACGGCGCCGTGGATGATCACCAGCAGCACCGGAATGGTCATCACGCCGAACAGCGACGCCACCAGCTCGGCCGGATCGGCGTTCGTCGAGGAGCTCGCCATCGCCGCCCCCAGGATCCCGAGCCAGATCATCGGGATGTAGGTACCGATGGCCGACGCCCAGTAGAGCTTGCGCTCGGTGACCTGCGGGCGGGTGAAGCGCGAGTAGTCAGACGCCCACGCCACCCACGAGAAGCCCCAGCCGATCCCGACGGCGGTCATGAACTCCGTGCCCGAGGTGAGCAGGGCCGAGCCGTGGACGGTCGAGTGACTCCAGGCGATATGGCCCTTGACGAAGGCCAGCACCGTCATCACGCCCATGATCACGGCCAGCACCGGCACCGTCCATTTCTCGAAGGTGCGGATGGCGTAGAAGCCCAGGGTCCCGACGGCGATCTGGGCGATCATGATCACCGCGGCCACCGTGTACTCGACCGCGTGGTTGTTCGGTAGTCCCAGCTTGTGTAGGCAGTAGGTGGCCAGGCTGAGCACGACGTAGGTGTTCAGGCCGATCCACGACAGGGTGATGAGGCCCTGCAGGATCGAGGGAATGTTGTTGCCGCGCACGCCGAAGGCCATCCGGCCGAGCGCCAGCTGCGAGACGCCGGTCCGCTTGCCCATCAGGGTGAAGAACCCGAAGATCAGCGCGCCGGCCGCCTGACCGACCAGCATCAGCGCGATCGACTGCACCAAGCTCAGGCCCAGCTCGGGACCGATCGCTCCCACCACCCAGCTGGTGGGGGTGATGTTCGCGCCGAACCAGATCCAGAACTGCTGCCACGACGTGGAGTCCCGGTCGCCCTCGGGGATCGGCTCGATCCCGTGCTGATCCACCGACAGCGCCTTTTCCAGCTCGCCCCGCTCAGCCAAACCGCTCGTCGACATGCTCCTCTTCTCCTCGGATCTGCGATTGCTCGTCGCGGCCAGTGGCCGCGAGGGTCCCGGTGGCGCTCACCGGTCTGCCGTGCGATGCCGTCCTACCCCATCTGCGCAGGGCGGCGACCTGAAGGGGGCCGGCATCGAGGCTGCGCAGGAGCTCTGCCATGAGGCGGGCCCGGGGCACCAGGCTCGAGACGAGCAGGTGCTCCTGCGCGGTGTGAAACGCGTCACCGCAAACGCCGATGCCATCGAGTGTCGGGACGCCCAGCGCCCCGGTGAAGTTGCCATCGCTGCCTCCACCGACGGTGCCATGCCCGGGGTCGAATCCGATGCGGTTGGCCAGGGTGCGCGCGCGCTCGTAGAGGGCCAGGCTCTCGGCGGTTGGGGCGAACAGCGGGCGAACCGGTCCCGGGGTGACCTCCAGCCGGATGCCGGGGCTGAGCGGCCGCAGCCCGTGGATGCGCCGGCGCACCCCGTGAAAGTCGTCGTTGGTCGCAGTGACGGCGAGCACCTCGGCGCGACAGTGGTCGGGCACGACGTTGACGAACGTACCCCCGTTGACCACCCCCACGCTCACGGTGACGTCGCGTTCGGCGTCGGAGATCGACTCGATCGCCGGGATCTGGGCCGCGATCTCCCGGATCGCCGATGCCCCGGCGCTCCCGGCGGCCCCGGCATGTCCCGGAGCGCCGCGCGCCTCGACCACAAACCTCTGGAACGCCAAGCGCCCGGTGATGAGGTTACCGCGATCCTGCGCGGGCTCGGGCACGAGCACGTAGTGATGTCGACACGCCTCGGCCTCGATCAGCGTGCGCGTGGTGGGGCTGCCGATCTCCTCGTCAGGGATGAACAGGAAGGTAACCGGAAGGCGTGGCGACTGGCCGTCGTCGAGCAGGGCGCCCAGGGCATAGGTGGCCAGGAACGCCCCGCCCTTCATGTCGTAGGCCCCGGGGCCGAAGAAGCGATCGCCGTCGCGGCGCACGCGCTGGCTCGCCGATCCCACCGGGTGCACCGTGTCCAGGTGGGCAAGGACGAGGATGCCCGGCTCATCGGGCCCGATGCGCGCCACCACAGCGTCGCCGAGCCCGTCGTGGCCCGCGTGCCGCGTGATCGTCGCGCCCAGCCCGTACATGACGGCGGCCGCGGCGTCCATCATCCGGTTGACGCCTTCGCGGTCGTGGGTGGGGCTGTCGATCTCCACCCAGCGCGCGATGCCGTCGAGCATCTCGGACTCATGGAACAGGTCCGCGGGCACGGTGAGGCTCACGATCTCACCCCGCCTGGGCGCATCCGTCCGGCGTTGCCCTCGAAGGCCATCAGCAGCGTCCGCAGGATGTGCGTCAGCTCCTCGCGGACGTCGGGCTCCAGCGGACCCAGGAGCTCATTCTCGTTGGCCACGTGGGCGTCGATGGCCGCCTCCTGCACTTCCCGGCCCGCCTGGGTGAGGGCCACCACCACCCCGCGGCCGTCGGTCTCGTCGGGCGTGCGGATGACCAGCCCCCGGGCTTCGAGGCGCTCGACGAGCTTGCTCAGCCCGCCGGAGCTGAGCATCAGCCCGCGGCTGAGCTCGGTGGGCGAAAGCGCGTGAGGCTCGCCGCGGCGCCGCAGCGCCGACAGGGCATTGAACTCCGAGATGCTCAGACCGAAGCGGCCGAGCTCGAGTTCGACGTCGCGCTCGAGGTAGCGCGCGATCCGCAGGATGCGGCCGATGACCGCCATCGCTTCTGTGTCGAGCGCCGGGTACTCCTCGGACCACTCGCGCACGATCCGATCGACGTGGTCCTCGTCGGGCATCGGTCGCGGGCTCACGCCGCCGCTCGAGAGATCGGGAGGGTCACGCAGCGCACGGCGCCGCCCCACGCGCTGAGGTGCTCCACGTCGATGGGGATCGGCTCCATGCCGTGGCGCTCGAGCTCGCCGATGACGCGCTCCAGCCGCGCATCGATGAGATGGCGCCGGGGGTCGAGGTTCATGCCCACGGTGGCGAGCATGCGCGCCTCCTCCTCGGTGATCTCGATCACCTCCCAGTCGGCGATGGGCGCGGGGAGCGCTCCTCCCAGTGCGGGCAGGTAGGCCATCGCCAGGCCCTCGCGCAACACGCACATCACGCCAAGCAGGTGCAGCCAGGTACCGGTGACCGCGACGGGGTGCACGCGATACCCGAACGGCTCCAGATAGCGGCGCAGCCACGCCGATCCGGCGGCGTTGGAGGTCAGGTCGGTGTTGCCGCAGAGCACGTCCTGGCCCACGGCGATGATGTCGCCGCCCTCCAGGAACGGCCCGGCCCCCTCGTGGCCGGCCCCGCCCAGCTCGGCGCGCGGGCTGGCGACGTGCCGGACATCGGGATCGGCGTCGATGAGGGGCTGCAGCACGGTGCGGGTGGCCCACGCCTCCTTACGGCGAAACGGCCGCCGGATGCACGTCTCGATCACGTGCTTTCCGAGCACGTAAACCGGATCGGCGGGATAGAGCAGGCTCGCCCCCTGCTGCAGATCGTCGAGGTAGGTCCGCTCCTCGGGTGTGAACGGCCGGGGGCGCAGCACCGCGACGCCGTGCTGCGTGAAGGTGTCGGCGACACGTTCCACCGCCTCGGTGAGCTGCTCCCACAGCTGCGGGGCGCTCTCGCGAACGTCCACCGAGCTCCCGGGCGGGGCGCTGGACAGCACGTCTGCGATCTCGCCCGACAGATACCGGATGTTCCGGTTGAACGCCGGATACCTCAGCCCGTCGGTCCGTCCGACCACGACGGCATCGAGGCGCCCATATTCGCTGTGGCAGCCCAACTCGAACGGCGGCGTCGTTGTCACATCGCTCCCTCGGGATCGGTGGTTGTATACCTCCATCGATAGCTTTCTGTCAAGATAATTTGTCAGGGTATGGCCCGATCCACACCCTCGGCCAGTTCCACGCGGAGCGGGAATCGCGGATGCTGTGGTCGTGTCACAGATCCAAGTCGTCACCGCAGCCATCGAGGACATGGCCGGCCGCCTGAGCGGCATCGCCCCCGGAACCCGCGAACTCCACGGACAGGCCGGCGTTCACGTCGATGCGGCCGCGAACACGTCGGCGCACGCCGCGATGAGCGGGCTGATGGCCCGCTGGGCGACGGCGCTGCCCCGGTTCGCCGAGGCCGGCGAGAGTCTGCAGGCCGCCATGCACGGCGCGGCACGGGCCTACGCCCAGTCAGATGCCGCGGTCGGCGCGGCGGCGGAGAACGGCGAGCATCGGTAGTGACCATCCCGGTGGATCCGGGGGTCTCGGCGCCGACTGGCGACCCTGACAGCCTGCTCGCGGCGGCGAGCTGGCACGAGAACCTCTCCGGATTCTTCGAGAACACGGCGACGACGCTGCAGTTCACCGTCGGGTCGCTGAGCGGCGCGGACTGGTCAGGCGAGGCGGCGAGCTCCTACCAGAACCTCAGCGGCCTCGTGATCGGGCATTTCCGCCAAGCCGCCACGACGGCGAGCAGCGCCGCTGAAGCGCTGCGCCGCTATGGCACCAAGCTCGACCAGCTGCAGCACGAGGGGGTCGCGGCGGTCAAGCAGGTGGTGCACTGGATGACCGTCCGCGCGGCCGACCAGACGACACTCCAGAAGGCCCAGGCCGACGTCACGGCCGCCCGGACCGCCTTGGCCGGTGCCCAGGCGGCGGCGAGCGCTCCGCTCACCCCACACGGGCCCGGAGTGGCCGCCATCGCCAGCGCGCGAGCCCAGCAGGTCACGCAGGCGCAGAGCGCGTTGACCATGGCGCAGTCAGCCGAGCGGTCCGCGCAGAGAGCGGTCGACGACGACGAGCATCAGGTCCACTCCTGGCAGGCCAAGGCGCGGCTGATCTGGCATGAGGCGCAGAACGAGGCCGCCCTGGCGACGGGCAGCCTCGAACCGCTCGAGGTCCCGCCGCCGCCCCTCGCCGGCGCGCCGGCCACCTTCACCGACGCCCTCGCCGACGACGCGCCGTTCCTCGCCGCCAATCCGCAGCTGACCGCTCCGCTCGCCGATGCCATCGCCGCGTCCAACGCGACGAAGAATCATCTGTCGGGCTCTGACGAGAGCCACGACGTGCAGTCGATCCTGGAGGCACTCAACAGCGGCAGGAGCCTCGACGACGTCAAGCTCAGCGTCCCGCACCACAGCGGCGGCGGCTGGTTCAAGGGTGTCCTGGCCGGGATGGCCGTCACCGGGACGGAGATTCTCGGCGGGGGGCCGGAGGATCCGGCGGCCGATGCCGCCTCCGTCGCCGAGGTCGCCGCGATCGAGGGGACCGAGGAGACCGTCGAGGCCGCCACCGCGGGCGCCGACGCCACCGATGCGGCGATCGAGGCCGACGCAGCCGCGGCGGATGCGGACGCCGCCGCCGGGAGCGCGGGCGATGTCACCTCCGGCGAGGACCCGCTCGGTTATGACGAGATCCGAGCCAGGGACGGCAAGACGAATCTCGAGCACATCCTTGACGAGCATGCCCCTGACAGCACGGTGGCGGACAAGGGTCGGTTCGCTGACGGCACCTCGACTGCTGATGTCAAGCAGATGGTCGACGAGACGATCGAGAAGGATCCGGCGGGTGAGCCGAACACGCGCGGCCGGCCTGGCACCCGCTACAACGCAAACCTCGGCCGGACCATCGGCACTACCGGCGACGGCTCGTCGACCTCGTGGATGCGCGTCGTGATCGGCGCGAATGGCAAGATCATCACGGCCTTCCCAATTGACGCGCCATGACCATCACCCTCGACTACACCGATCTCGCCTTCGACGACGATCGCGCCGTGCTGCTCGCCGAGGAGGGTGACTTTCACTATGAGCTGCTTCTCGCGCGGACCATCCTCCGGGCCGACGACGCCGACTTCAGCATCCGGACTGAGAAGGTTCCGCTGCTCGACTTCTCCTTCGTCCTGCGCACGCTGGCGCTGGAGCTCCCCGACGGGGAGCAGGAGGACTACGAGTCCCCGCTGTCCTGGCTGAAGATCGTGTTCGCGCGGTCCGACGAGAGCGTCGGGCTGAGCGCGAACTTCACCGACGCGACGGCCACGGTCGCACTGACCGAACTGCGACAGGCGACCACCGACTTCCATGCGCGCGTGATGCAGGATCTGGTGATCCGGTATCCGAAACTCCCCGAGAACCCGGCCGCGCAGAAGTTCTTCGCGCCGGGTCGACCGGAGCCGCTCGGGTAGGGTTCGGTCCATGGCACTGAACCCCGGAGATCCCGCCCCCGACTTCACGCTCCCCGACCAGGATGGCAACCCCGTCTCGTTGTCGGGCCTGCGTGGCAAGACCGTCGTCCTCTACTTCTACCCGAAGGCCGACACTCCCGGCTGCACCACCCAGGCCTGTGGCGTTCGCGACCACAAGGCCGATTACGAGGCCGCCGACGCGGTCGTGCTCGGTGTCTCGCCCGACGCGCCCAAGAAGATCGCCAAATTCGACGCCAAGTACGACCTGGGGTTCCCGCTGCTGGGCGACGAGGATCACTCCGTCGCCGAGGCATACGGCGTGTGGGTCAAGAAGTCCATGTACGGCCGCGAGTACATGGGCAACGAGCGCACGACATTCGTGATCGCCCCCGACGGGACGATCAAGGACATCATGCACAAGGTCAAGCCGGCCGAGCACGACGATCTCGTGCTGGCCGCGATCAGTTAGCTCGCGGCTACTGCAGGCCCTCGCGCGCTTCGCGCACGAGCGTTACGGCCTCGGGGAAGATGACCGCCATCACGGACCGGAGCTGCTCGGCCTGCTGTTCGGTGGTCCCCTGAATGTTGGCGCGGTTCATCGCCGCCACCGTCAGATCGACGGCGAGCTTGATGGCGTTGTCGGCCCAGGCCAGACGCTGCGCGCCCTGCATCTGCTCGGCGAACTCGCCAAGCCGGCGCTGCAGATCGTCCGGGTCTCCGAACAGACCGCCGAATCCACTTCCTTCCATGCCTGCAATGGTAGCTGGCTCGCGAGGCGTGGCTCGGACCCGGGAACGGTGCGCCATGGGCCGAGGCTCCCTCCGCACGCCGGGCAGGTCACCGGCGGCAGTGCAGGCCGAGCCGCGTGGCGCCCGACCGCCACACCATTCCCGACTAGCATTGTGCGCCCGATGAGCCCCGACGAGGCCCTGCTCTATGAGTCACGCGTACGCTCGCGCCAGGTCGCGGTCGCGATCGTGGCCGGCGTCTGCCTGATTCTGGCCTCGGCCATCCAGCTGAGCGGCCCGCACACCAAGGTCGACGAGCTGACGCTCGACCTGCTGGTGGCCAACCAGCGCTTCCCGTTGGACCTCATCTCGGCCGTCATCAACGCGATCGCCTCGCTGGGCATCGCGTGGACGCTGCTGTTTCTGTTTCATGCCGCTCGGGCCCGCAACCCGGAGAAGGTTCGCCCGTACCTGAGGATCCTCGCCCTGCTGGGCGGCGGCCTGGCCGCGGTAGCGGGCGTTGTCTACGCGGTCGTGGTGGCGATCAAGGTCCACGAGTTCGCCACCACCGGCTCCCAGACCTACGCCGAGGCCAAGAGCCTCACCAGCGGCGCCGGGCTGCTCGGCCTCCAGCTCGTCGGCCAGGCAGCCGCGCTGCTGGTGGCGGTCGCGTTCGTACTGGTGTCGATGCAGGCCATGAACCAGGGTCTGCTGACGCGTTTCATGGGCTATCTGGGCATGTTCGCCGGGGCGCTGGTGCTGTTCCAGATCATCCAGGTGCCCGTGGTCCAGACCTTCTGGCTGCTGGCGGTCGCCTATCTCATCTCCGGCCGCTGGCCCACCGGCGTCCCGCCGGCGTGGCGCTCGGGCCGCGCCGAGCCGTGGCCGTCCTCGGGAGAGATGCGCGCCCGGCGCATGGCCCAGACCGGCGAGCGCCGTCCCCGTGGGGCCAAACAGCGCGAGCCCGATGCCCCCGCCGTCGTCCCCGAGGCCGCCGGCCCGGCCAACGGGCGCACCCGGGCCACCACGCCCAAGCGTAAGCGCAAGCGCCGCACCTGATCCCGTCTGGCCCCGGACGGTCGCCGTTCGTCGGTCACTGACGACCGTTCAGCGGTCCGGCACGACCGCCCACCGATCTCGCCTTTGCGTTGCGCGACGCCTTTGCGAGCTTTTGCGCCCGTCTCGTCAACTGACGTAGGAGGAGAGATGGAAGCAGGCAACCTGCCGTCCCGGGAGGCAGACCTCGTCCCCGAGTCGGATCCGACGTCTGGCCGCGGAATCGCATGGAGCCCGGCCGACCCGGGGCCGCTGGGCCTGGCGGCATTCGCCGGGACCACGTTCGTGCTCAGCCTCATCAACGCTGGTCTGGTGGGTACTCAAAAGGCGCCCGGAGGCGGCCTGCTGCCGATGGTCGCAGCGCTGGCCCTCGCCTACGGCGGCGTCGCTCAGCTGGTCGCCGGGCTCTGGGAGTTCCGGACCGGCAACACGTTCGGCGCAGTCGCATTCTGCTCATTCGGAGCGTTCTGGATCTCGTTCTTCTTCGTCGTCCAGTCGGTCGGGAAGAACGTCCCGACTGAGGTCTTCAGCGGCCTTGGTCTGTACCTGTGGATGTGGGGCATCTTCACGGCGTACATGTTCATCGCCTCGCTACGCACGACCGGCGTCGTCGCGCTCGTGTTCCTGCTGCTGGCGATCACGTTCATCGTGCTCGGCATCGGCAACTCCGCGCTGGCCGGGACGTTGCACGCCACCAACGGCACGATCAAGCTCGGCGGCTACATCGGGCTCGTCACGGCGATCGTCGCCTGGTACGCGTCATTTGCGGGGGTGATCAACGCGACGTTCGGTCGAGTCATCGCGCCGGTCTTCCCGCTCAGCCGCTGAAGTCGGGTCCCACCACCAGGATCGGTGGGGTACAACTAGACAAGACAAAGCCGCGCATGTCGCGGCCAGCCCGGGCGCCGGCAGCCACTGCCGGCGCCCGCCGCTGACCCGTCGTGCGTGAAAGCCAGGGTTTACAAGGAGAGGCTTGTATGGCAGACACGGCATCGACCAGTGAGGGCAACCTCGAGCAGCAGCTCGAGGAGATGCTGGAGATCGAGAAGTTCGACCCGCCCGAGGCCTTCCGCGAACACGCGCTCCTGAGCGATCCGGCGGTATACGACAAGGCCGACGCCGACTGGAAGGGTTGGTGGACCGAGCAGGCCAAGACACTGCATTGGTTCAAGGAGCCGACGACCGACGTCAACGAGTCAGACCCGCCGTTCTACAAGTGGTTTGAGGACGGCAAGATCAACGCCTCCTACAACTGCCTGGACCGCCACGTTGAGGCCGGCAAGGGCGACAAGGTCGCCTACCACTGGCACGGCGAGGAGGGCGAGAACCGCGACGTCACCTACGGCGATCTGCACCGGGACGTCCAGCGCTTTGCCAACGCGCTGAAGGACCTCGGCATCCAGAAGGGCGACGTCGTCGGGATCTACCTTCCGATGATCCCCGAGGTCGCCGTCGCGATGCTCGCCTGCGCTCGGATCGGCGCTCCTCACAACGTCGTCTTCGGCGGCTTCTCGCCGGACTCGGTCAAGGAGCGGATGGAGTTCGCGGAGGCCAAGGCGCTGATCACCGTCGACGGCGCGCGGCGCAAGGGCAAGACCGCTCCGATCAAGGAGGCGGTCGACAAGGTGATCGGCGACGTCAAGTCGATCGAGCACATCGTGGTCATCAAGTCGACCGACGCCGACTGCGAGATGCAGGACGGACGCGACGTCTGGTATCACGAGATCTGCGAGGCCGCCGATCCGGAATGCCCGGCCGAGGAACTGGACGCCGAGCACCCGCTCTACATCCTCTACACCAGCGGCTCGACGGCCAAGCCCAAGGGGATCCTGCACACGACCGGCGGCTACCTCACCGGCGTGAGCGCCACGCACAAGTACGTCTTCGACATCAAGCCCGACGAGGATGTCTACTGGTGCGCCGCCGACGTCGGGTGGGTCACCGGCCACTCCTACATCGTCTACGGGCCGCTGTGCAACGGCGTCACCTCGGTGATGTGGGAGGGCGCGCCTGACTACCCCCACAAGGGGATCTGGTGGGAGATCGCCGAGCGCTACGGCGTGACGATCTTCTACACCGCGCCGACGGCGATCCGGGCCTGCATGAAATGGGGCGTGGAGTACGTCGAGAAGGCCGATCTGAGCAAGCTGCGCCTCCTGGGAACGGTCGGCGAGCCGATCAACCCCAAGGCCTGGCTGTGGTACCACAAGGTCGTCGGCGGGGAGCGCTGCCCGATCGTCGACACCTGGTGGCAGACCGAGACCGGCGCGATCATGATCACGCCGCTGCCCGGCATCGTGGCCACCAAGCCGGGGTCGGCCACGCGTCCGTTCCCGGGGATCAAGGCCGACGTCGTCGACGAACGTGAGGGCAAGCCGCTGGACGAGGGGCAGGGACTGCTGGTGCTCCAGCGCCCGTGGCCGTCGATGCTGCGCACCCTCTACAAGGAGGATGACCGGTTCATCGAGACCTACTTCGCCAAGTTCGACAAGACGACGTACGTCGTCGGCGACGCCGCCCGCAAGGACAAGGACGGCTACTTCTGGGTCATCGGGCGCATCGACGACGTCGTCAACGTCTCGGGCCACCGCCTGTCGACCGCCGAGGTGGAGTCAGCGATCGTGTCGCACGGCAAGGTCGCTGAATCGGCGGTGATCGGCCAGACCGACGAGGACAGCGGTCAGGCGATCTGCGCGTTTGTGACGCTCGAGGGCGATCTCGCCGGCTCCGACGAGCTGGTCGAGGAGATCCGCGCGCGGGTGGCCGACCGGATCGGCAAGTTCGCGCGGCCCAAGCGGATCATCTGGGCCGACGACCTGCCCAAGACGCGCTCGGGCAAGATCATGCGCCGGCTGCTGCGCGACATCGCCGAGGGGCGCGCGCTGGGTGACGTGACGACGCTGCGTGACCCCGATGTGATGGCGCAGCTCGAGGGCAAGATCAAGGAGGAGCAGGCCGCCGAGGCCTGACCCGAGTCGGTCTGCGTTCTGACCCAGGCTCGGCTGAAAGTTGCACTCCCTACCGGGTGGCGGATATATAGTTCCGCCGCCCGGTAAGGGCGCCACACAGCTGACTGGGAGGTACGTCGATGGTCTGCACGTTCGCTCGGATGCGCACGTTGGTTGGATCGGGGGCGGCCGCGGCCGTCCTTGCGTTCTGTCTCACGGTTGGGACCGCCGCCGCGACCGCGGCCGGAACGGATCCGATGACCAAGGTGGCCCAGGGGGCAGACCCTGCGTCACTCCCCGGCGCGACGGTGTTCGGCGACACGCCGGCCAACACGCCCGAGACCGTGTCCTTCGTTCTGCGCGCCCAGAATCTGGGGCAGCTCGAGGCCACCGTCAGCAACGGCGTGAACCACTTCCTCAGCGTCGGCCAGTTCGCGTCCGCCTATGGCCAGAGCCCGGCGACCATCGCTGCGCTCGAGGGCTATCTGGGCCGCTTCGGCATCAAGACCCACGCCTACGCTGACGGCCTCGACGTGGTCGCCAACGGCACGGCGGGCCAGTTCGACCAGGCCCTGGCGATCCAGCAGCACCAGTACCACGTCCCCTCCTACGGGGGCCACCATGGGCCGGGCGGCCTACGGGCCCAGACGGTCCACGGCAGCCCGCAGTCGCCGGAGCTGCCCTCGTCGCTGGCCCGGGTGGTGCTGGGGATCTTCGGCCTGACCAACTACTCCTCGATGGTCTCCAACGCGGTCCGCGCCGATCAGCAGGTGCTCCGTCCCCAGTCCGGCGCGACCCAGCAGTGCGTCGCGGAGACCGGCCTGCCGCTCGCCTGCAACACCCCGGAGGACTTCGCCTCGCGTTACAACCTCTCAGGGCTGTATCGTCGCGGCGCCAGCGGTCAGGGCCGGACCGTCGCCATCGTGACGCTCGCCGCTCTGGACCCGGGCGCGCCGCAGTTCTTCTGGAAGAACATCCTGGGCATCAAGCCCTCCGGCCGGACCGTCACCACCGTCAACGTCGATGGTGGCCCCGGCGCCCCCAGCGACGCCAGCGGCACGGGTGAGACGGACCTGGACGCCGAGCAGTCCGGCGCACTGGCCCCCGGCTCCAACGTGGTCGTCTATCAGGCGCCCAACAGCGATCCGGGCTTCTTCGACGCCTTCGCCCAGGCCGCCAGCGACAACAGCGCCGATTCGGTGTCCACCAGCTGGGGTCAGTCCGAGGTTGTGGTCAAGGAGCTGATCGCCTCGGGCTCGGAGACACCGGCGTATGTCGCCGCGTTTGATCAGGTGTTCCTGGAGATGGCCACGCAGGGCCAGTCGGCATTTGACGCCAGCGGCGACGAGGCCGCGTACGACGACTACGACGAGTTCGCCACCACCGGCCTGTCGGTCGACACTGACTCCGACAGTCCGTACATCACCGCCGCGGGCGGGACGACGCTGCCCTTCAGCGGGATGGTGTCCTCACCGGACGGGACCGTCACTGCTCCGATCACCTCGGGTCACTCCGAGCGCGCCTGGGGCTGGGACTACACGTGGGCTCCCGAGGCCAAGGTGCTGGGTGAGCCCCTGGCGACGGTGGCCGAGGACCCCGACATCGGCGTCGGCGGTGACGGCGGCGGCTTCAGCCTCGACGAGCCCCAGCCGTCCTACCAGCGAGGGATCTCAGGGACCAACGCGTTCAGCGCGGTGAAGTACTTCACCTCGACTGACGTCCAGGACATCGGCGCAGGGGTGTTCGAGCCCACCGGGTTTGCCTTCGACTCCACCCCGCCGGTCATCCACGGCTTTGGGACCGGACGGGCGACCCCGGACGTCTCCACCGACGCGGACCCGCTGAGCGGCTTCCTGCTCTACGAGCCGTCGTTTGCCGGAGTGGACCAGCCCGTGCTGCAACCCGACTGGGGCGGTACGAGCTTCGTGGCGCCGCAGCTCAACGGCTCCACCGCAGTGATCGACTCCTATGTCGGGCACCGCGTGGGTCTCTGGAACCCGTCGATCTACAGGTTTGCCACGCAGCGCAACTCGCCGTTTGACCCGCTCAACAGCACCGGGACAGGCAACGACAACCTATTCTTCACCGGCACTCCGGGCACCGTCTTCAATCCGAGCTCGGGCCTCGGTGTCCCGGACTTCACCCAGCTGGGAGCGTCCTTCGCCAACCAGCGATAACCACCGATAGCCGCTGCGAGATTGCCCCCCAGGGCAATCTCGCCTGGCTAATCGCCTTCAGGGCGATTAGCCACGCCCTCAGGGCGATTAGTCAGATTCAGACGCTGAGCCGCCGGCCGAGCTCGGCCGTGTGGCGCCGCGCCACCGGGATCGTCTGGCCGTCGGCGAAGCTCAGCTCGGCGGTACCGCCCAGCATCGGGGCCAGCTCCACCGCGTTGCGCAGGTTGGCGACGTACTGGCGGTGCACGCGGACGAACCCGTGGGGCTCCCAACGCCGGTCGATCTCGGCCAGGGTGGAACGCAGCAGGTAACGCCCGTCGGCGGTGACGATGCGGACGAAGTCGCCGTAGGACTGGACGTACAGGATCTGGCGGCGCGCCAACAGGCGCGTGGAGCCGCCGTGCAGGTTGGCCACGGCGATCATCTCGTGCTCCTCGGAATCCGTCCCACCCACCCCGCGGCCGCCCGCGGGCGCCGCGACCGCCCCGTTGGCCCGGCGCTCACCCGCGCCGGACTCCACCGCCGTCGCGACGCGCTCGATCGCCTCCTCCACGCGTCGCCGGCCCACGGGCTTGCGCAGGTAGTCCAGCGCATGCAGCTCGAAGGCGTCGACGGCCGCGTTGTCGTAGGCCGAGACGAAGACCAGCTGCGGCGGCGCGGCGAAGCGGCGCAGGACCCGTCCGAGCTCCAGCCCGTCCAGGTTGGGCATCCGAACGTCGAGGAAGATCGCGTCAAACGCCTGGGTCGAGGCCTTGACCAGCGCGTCATGGCCATCGTAGGCGCACTCGACCTCCTTGACGCTGGGGGAGTTGCGCAGTAGCCGCGCCAGATCCTCCAGCTGGGTGCGCTCGTTATCCACGGCGAGGATGGTGAGCTGGTCGCCGGTCATCTCACCGCTGCCGCCGTGGCGGGCACTGAGGTGCCCGGGCCGTCCTCGCCCACGAGGTTGGGGACGGTCATGATCGCCGTCGTGCCCTGCCCCAGCTCGGATTCGAGCCGCAGCGCGTAGCGCTCGCCGAACGTCGCCCGCAGGCGGCCGTCGACGTTGGACAGCCCGATGCCGCCGCCCGCACCGGCCAGCAGGCCGGGCAGTCGCTCGGGATCGATGCCGCTGCCGTCGTCAAAGACCCGCAGCTCGACGTCCTCGCCCACGACCCGGGCCTGTACCGCCACGCGGCCCGTGCCCGCGCGTTGTTCGATGCCATGACGGACGGCGTTCTCCACCAGCGGCTGCACCGACATTGCCGGTACCACCGCGCCCAGTGTCTCGGGCGCCACGTCGACCTGGACGCGGAGCGAATGAAACCGGGCCTGCTCGAGGCGCAGGTAGCGCTCGACATGGTCGAGCTCCTCGGCGAGGGTGACGTACGAGCGACCGTCGCGGAACAGGTACCGAGTGAACTCGGCGAAATCGATGAGGAGCTCGCGCGCGTCGTCGGGGCGAGCGTGGATATCACCGGCGACGGCCGCCAGTGCGTTGTAGATGAAGTGAGGCGAGATCTCGGCGCGCAGCGCACGCAGCTCGGCCCGCGCCAGGCGCTCCTCCTGGTCGGCCACCACCGACAGCTCGAGCTGGGCCGAGACCAGGCTGGCCGCCTCCATGACCACGCGCATCTCGCTGTGCGGCGGCCTCCCCGGTCGCCGATAGAAGGCGATGAGCGTTCCCGCGCGCCGGCCCTGCACCAGCAGCGGGGCCAGAACGGCGGAGCGCAGGGGGCAGCTCGGGTCCGATGACGTCAGGCGGGGCTCGATGCGGGCGCGGTCATCGCGGGTGCGCTCCAGCAGCCGGCTGAGCACGTCGCCCGGCCGGACCTGCTCGCTGCCCTCGCCGTCGATGGCCAGCACGGTGCGCGTGTCAGCCAGGGCCACCGACGCCGCCCCGGTGAGCCTGCGCAGGTGCGGGACCGCCTGCTCCGCCGAGCTGGGGCTGAGGCCCCGGCGGAGATGGGGCAGCGTCGCGGTGGCCGCGTGGAGCGCCGACTGCATTCCGATGGCGGCCGGTGTCCGGGCCGCACGAGGCGCACGGATCACCACCCACGCGATTCCGATCGCCGTGGCCAGCCCGGCCCCGAGCAGCACGCCTATAACGACGCTCATGGGTGACTGGTAACCATACCGGCGGCCGCGGCCGCTTGATCCGCCCGTGCGCGGCCGCCCCGGTGGCGCCGTCATCGGTAATGATTGAGCGATGAGCTCCAACGTCTCCTACGAACAGGTCTGCGCCGAGCACCACTGGGACGTGCCCGAGCGCTACAACATCGCCGCGGACGTCTGCGACCGTCATCCGCGCGACAAGCCGGCGATGATCCACGAGGACTTCGACGGCAACGTGCGCCGGCTGACCTGGGGCGAGATCCAGGACGCCGCCAACCGCTTCGCCAACGTACTGGTGGCCCACGGCGTGCAGCGCGGCGATCGCGTGGCGATGCTGCTGCCGCCCACGCCGGAGACGGCCGCGGCGTTCTTCGGCACCTGGAAGGTGGGGGCAATCCTGCTGTCGATGTCGGTGCTCTACGGCGACGACGGGATCCGCCACCGGCTGACCGACTCCCAGCCCAAGGTGCTCGTCACCAACCAGGCCAACGCCGATCGGATGGAACGGTCGCTGGTGGAGCACCTGCTCATCCTCGACGACGCGCTGCTCAGCACGGGCTCGGAGGCATTTGAGACGGTGGACACCGCGGCCGACGACCCGGCGCAGCTCTACTACTCCTCGGGCACCACCGGGCTGGCCAAGGGCATCCTGCACGCCCATCGCTACGTCCTGGGCCACGAGGAGTTCGTCTACTGCCATGACGTCCAGGACGGCGAGCTCTTTCACGGGATGGGCGAGTGGGCGTGGGCGGCCGGGATCGCGCCGCTCCTGGGCCCATGGCGCTACGGCGCGGTGCAGTGCGTGTACCAGCGCGAGGGGGGTTTCGATCCCGCCAAGCAGCTGGACTTCCTCTCGCGCCACGAGGTCAGCAACGTGTTCGGGACCCCGACGGCGATCCGGTCGATGATGTCGATCACCGAGGCCGGCACCCGGTATCCGCTGAACGTCCGGATCATGTGCTCGGCGGGCGAGCCGCTGAACCCGGAGGCGATCAAGTGGGTCCGCGACCAGTACGGGATCACCGTCCTGGACTTCTACGGGCTCACCGAGTCCTATCCGCTGTGCGCCAACTTCCCGTTCATGGAGGTGCGCGCCGGCTCCATGGGCAGGCCGATGCCCGGATGGGATGTGGCCATCCTCGACGAGGACGAGCGCCCGGTCGGGCCTGGCGAGCGGGGCGAGATCTGCCTGCGGGCGCGGTCCAATCCCCACTATCCGCTCGGGTACTGGAACCGGCCTCAGAAGGACTCCGACGAGGTCTTCGGCGGGGACTGGTTTCACACCAAGGACGCCGCCTCGGCCGACGAGGACGGCTACTACTGGTATGAGGGCCGAGCCGACGACGTGATCATCTCCGCCGGGTACCGGATCGGGCCCTTCGAGGTGGAGTCCGCCTGCCTGGAGCACCCGGCCGTGGCGGAGGCGGCGGCGGTCGCCGTGCCCGACGAGCGGCGCGGCAACGTGGTCAAGGCGTTCGTCGTGCTCAGCGCCGGCCACGACCCCTCCGACGCGCTCGCCGACGAGATCAAGGCCTACGTCCGCGACCACCTGTCGGCCTACGCCTACCCGCGGCTGATCGAGTTCGTCCCCGATCTGCCCAAGACGCTCACCGGCAAGATCCGCCGCATCGAGCTGCGCCAGCAAGAGGCGGCCAAGCGGTAGCCCGAGCTCGCGAGGCGAGCTCGCTGGATCATCGCCGAAGGTGCTGATCGCGCATCTCGGACAGGATGCGCTCGAGCCGCGGCTCGGTCTCGGCGTCGACGTGGGTCATCGCCCCGCCCACCGCCGGATGCACGGCCGCGATCTGGGCGTGCATCTCGTGGGCGACGGCGCGATAGCTGGGATGGCCCTCGCGGCCGGAGCGCAGCTCGATGAGCTGCATCGCCTCCCGGGCATTGAGGTCGAGCACGAACCGGATCCGGTAGCCCAGGCACAGCGCATAGGGCGCGGCGCTGGCCAGCCCGGCGCCCATCAGGCGCTCGTACTCGGCGCGCGACACCTCGAGCGCGCGGCGATAGGCGTCGCCGGCGCCCGCCAGGTCCACCTGCCCGGGCACGCCCGCGCCGAGGTCGGGGGTGAGCGACTGCCACTGCACGGTGAGCATGCGGTGGCGCTGTAGGTCGCGGAAGGCTCCGTAGTCGGCGACGATCTCAAAGCGGTAGCGCAGGGCCTCGAACCCCCGCCCGGGGCGGTGGCGGCGGTTGGCGCGCTCGCCGATCAGGTCTGACAGCAGCTGTGCGCGCTGAGCGTCGGACAGGACCTCGAGGGAGCGCCGGATGGCGTCCTCGGAGGTGGCGCTGGCCTCGAACATGAGCGCCACCAACAGATCGTCCTCGTCGCCGTCGACGTGGGTCAGTCGCACTGACGGGCCCGCGGCCGCCCCGGCGTCCTCCTCGAGCCCCAGGCGCCGGGCCCAGTGCCCGCCCGCCTCCGCGCGCGACTGCAGGTAGCCCACCCACTGGCCGCCGCGGTCGGGGCGCCCGACGCGGGCGACGAAGCTCGGCATCACCGCCTGCAGCTCCTCCAGGATCATCGCGCCGTAGTGACGGGCCTCGGGCAGCGGGTGGGCCAGCAGGTGCAGGATGAGCTGCTCGTAGGTCTGCCCGGTGGCGAAGATCCCCATGTGTGAGAGCGAGCCCGCCGGGAGCAGCCCGCGCAGGAGATCGAGCGCCTTGGCCTGGAGCGCGCGGGCGTGGGCGGCGGGAGCGTCGGCCTCGGTGCGGGGGAACTCGTCCTCGGCCCAGGCGAGGAGCTGCGGGATCGCCGCCGAGTAGGTGGCAAACAGCTCGTCCATGGCCCGCAGGTACGCCGGCCCGAGCTCGGCGTCGCGGTAGTAGCGGTAAGGGTGGGCGGGGTCCGATCCCGGCATCGGCGTGTCATAGGCGATGTAGCGCGTCGACTGCTCCAGGTAGGCGCCCAACCGCGGACGCTGGAGGATCTTGGTGAGCACGTTGGAAACCCACTCGCAGGCGACGTGGGCGCCGCCGAGCTGCGCCACCGAGTCATCCCCGTAGCCCAGGAAGATCCGCTCGTACAGCTGCGCCGCCCGCGTCGTGTCCCCGGCGCCCGCGACGGTGTCGAGGTGGTCGGGCAGGTCTGCGGCGAACTCGTCGAGCAGCAGCCGCCGCAGGGTTCCCTGGTAGCGCGAGTACCGGGCGAACAGCGCGCCCTTGACGGTCTCGGGCAGGTTGACAAGCGCGAACACCGGCCGGTCGAGATTGGTGACGTGGGCGCGCAGCAGGGCGCGCTCATCGTCGGTGAAGCTCTCGACGGGGTAATCCACGGGCGGCCGATCGTAGCGGCGCCCCCGGCGGTCGCCGCTCACCAACCTCCGCGGTGCACGACCTCCTCGAATGGCCGCCGGTCGGGCCGTCGGATCGGCTGAAGGGGCCGCCCCGCCGGGTAGCCGAAGTCGATCATGATGAAGGCGTCGCGATCCTGCGGAAAGCCCAGGATCTCGCGGGCGCGCGCCTGGTCGCCGACCGCCGAGTGCCCCGAGCCGATGCCCAGGTCCGCCGCGGCGAGCATCATCTGGACGGTCGCCTGCCCCGCGTCGTAGGCCGCGCGCTCACGCCGCCCGGCATCGTCGGCGTCGGGCAGCAGCACCACGACGGTGGCCGCCGACTGCGCGATGTGCCCGCCGCCGCGCCACACCTGCGACAGCTCGCCCAGCTGGGCGCGGTCAGTGACGGCGATGAAGTCCCACGGCTGCCAGTTGCGCGAGGACGGCGCCCGCCGCCCCGCCTCCAGGATCCGGTCCAGGTCGGCGTCGCCGATCGGGCGGTCGGCGAACTCGCGCACGTTGCGCCGGCTGGTGATCGCGTCCCAGGTCTCCATGTGTGGTCCTCCCGTGCTGGTGGCTGTGCGAGCCTGAACTCTACGGCCGGCACTGTCGTCGCTGACGATCTTGATTCGCATCGGCGACATCACCTCGGGCAGCTGGCCCGTCGCAGGCGGGTCTCGGCGACCAGGAACCGCGCCGGCGAGATTTTGAAACCTCACGACACACCCTCGCGCTTCACGGACCGCGTGCTCCGTGGTTTCAACATGACCCGCATTTCACGGCACACGCGCCGGAAACGGCGGCGGCGTGCTCTGAGGTATCAACGCCGGTACGCCGCTCGCACGCCGACGGCGAACCTCTATGCTCGGCGATACGCATGCGTACCGCGACCGGGGAGCACGTCGACGTACTGATCATCGGGGCCGGCCTGTCGGGCATCGGCGCGGCCTGTCACCTGCAGCGCGAGTGCCCCGGGCGCTCGTACCTGATCCTCGAGGCGCGCGAGCGGATCGGGGGCACCTGGGACCTGTTCCGCTACCCGGGCGTGCGCTCGGACTCCGACATGCACACCCTGGGGTACTCGTTCAGTCCGTGGGAGGACGCCCGGGCGATCGCCGACGGGCCTTCGATCCTCAGCTACGTCACCGAGACCGCGGAGCGCCACGGCGTGATGGACAAGATCCGCACCGGTCACTCGGTGACGCGCGCCGAGTACTCGAGCGCCGAGTCACGGTGGACCGTCCACGTGCATTGCGTCGACACCGGCGAGACGAAGACCTTCACCTGCGCCTTTCTGTTCTGCTGCGGCGGCTATTACCGCTACGACGCGGGCTACACGCCGGATTTCGCAGGCGTCGAGCGCTTCCCGGGTCCGGTGGTCCATCCCCAGTACTGGCCCGAGGACCTCGACTGCGCCGGCCGGCGCGTGCTGGTGATCGGCAGCGGCGCCACCGCCGTGACGCTCGTCCCGGCGCTGGCCCAGACGGCCGCGCACGTGACGATGCTGCAACGCTCGCCGACCTACGTCGTGTCGCTGCCCTCACGCGACGGCGTGGCCGACTGGCTGCGCCGCCGGCTGCCCAGGATGGCCGCCTACCACCTCGTGCGCATCAAGAACGTGGCGCTGATGACGTTCTCCTACCAGCTCAGCCGCCGCCGGCCCAACCTCATGAAGTCGCTCATCCGCCGCGGCGCCCAGCGCCAGCTGCCCGACGGCTACGACGTCGACACCCACTTCAGGCCCGATTACAACCCGTGGGATCAGCGTATGTGCGTCGTCCCCGATGGTGACCTGTTCGCGGCGTTGACCGCCGGCCGCGCGTCGATCGTCACCGATGAGGTGCAGACGTTCACCGAGCGCGGGGTGACGCTCCGCAGCGGCGGAGAGCTGCCGGCCGACGTGATCGTCACCGCCACCGGCCTGCAGATGCTGGCGATCGGCGGGGTGCAGCTCGCCGTCGACGGCGAGCCGGTCCACCTGCCCGATCAGGTCGTCTACAAGGGGATGATGCTGAGCGGCGTGCCCAACTTCGCCTTCACCGTCGGCTACACCAACGCGTCGTGGACGCTCAAGGCCGACCTCACCGCCTCCTACGTCTGCCGCCTGCTCAATCACATGCGCCGGCACGGCTACGCGCAGTGCATGCCGGCCGACGAGGACCCCGAGCTCATCCGCGAGCCACTGCTCAACCTCAACTCCGGGTACGTGCTGCGCTCGGTGCAGGACTTCCCCAGCCAGGGGTCCAAGCGGCCGTGGCGGGTGCACCAGAACTATGCGCTCGACGTGCTGGCCTTCAAGCTCGGCGGGGTCGATGACGGGGTGATGCGCTTCGGGCGTGGCGCCGCCGGGCGACCCGGCCCGCCCGCCTCGCCTGCGCCCGCTCAGCCGGCGCTGTCAGGGTGACCGGTCGACTGGGAGCCCTCTCCGGCCTCCCCGCCTGACCCCCGGTCGCCGCCGCCGGAACCGCGGTCGCCCCCGGCACCCTTGCGCCGTGCGTGCTCGCCGCCGCCGTGGCCGGGCTCGGCCTCCTCGGCGTTCTGATCTGAGACCGAGCCGGGCAGCGGCTGGTCCTTGCGGTCGCGTTTGTCGTCCATACCGGTGCGCTACCCGCCGTGCCACGGCGCACACACGCCGGCCCGCCAGCGCCGACCTGACAACCTAGGGCCCCGATGCCGCACAGCCTCGTACCCCGCTCGTTGGTGTGGGCCACCAACATCGACGTCCTGCCGCCCGAGCGCCTGGTGAGCCGCCACGACGGGTATCTCGCCGTGCGCTCTCCCACCAACCCCACCCACTACTGGGGCAACCTGCTCGTGTTCGACGATGCGCCCGCCCCTGGCGACGGCGAGCGCTGGGAGGCGCTGTTCGCAGCGGAGTTCGCCGATGACCCACGGGTGGTCCATCGCACCTTCGCCTGGGACCGCACCGACGACGCACGTGGCACGATGGACAGCGAGTTTCGCGCACGCGGGTACGACGTCGACCGCAGCGTCGGGATGATCGCGAGCCCCGATGGGATCCACCCGCATCCGCGGGCCAACGCCGACGTCGTCGTCAAGGCGCTGGACCCCGAGTCTGGCGGCCCCGACGAACGCCACTGGCAGCAGGTGCTCGAACTGCAGGCGGCCGGCCGTGACCCGAACAGCTCGGAGACCGAGGAGGCCTACGCCGGCTTCAGCCGCGCGCGCCAGGCCGAGCTGCGCACGAGCTTCCGGACGGGCGCGGGGGCGTGGTACGTGGCCCTCGACGGCGACCAGGTGGTCGGTTCGATGGGGATCGTCGTCACCGGCGGGAGGGCTCGATACCAGGCCGTCGACACCGCCGTCACCCACCGCCGGCGCGGCATCTGCTCACGGCTGCTGGTCGACGCCGCCAGGCACGCCGTGGCCACCTACGGCGCCGACCGGCTGGTCATCGTCGCCGATCCCGACTACCACGCCGCCGGGATCTACGAGTCCGTCGGCTTCCAGCCGGTGGAGCGGGTCTGCGGGGTGTGCCGGCCGCCGTCGAACAGGTAGGCTCACCCGCCATGTTCGACGGCCACAAGCACCTCGAGAAGAAGCTGCGCAAGCACGGCGCCCGGGGGATGGCCGACATCACCGTCGCCCACGAGACGCAGGTCGATCGCGGCAGCCTGGACGCCGCCGGCGAGTACACGCGTGGTGACGCGTACCGCTGGCACTATCGCTTCGACGCCCAGGTGACGCCCCAGCAGGGCGCGCCGTTCGCCGCCTCATTCCGAGGGGAGTCCGAGCACCCCCTGCAGGCGGGGGATCAGCTCCCGGTCCTCTTCGACCCCCACGACCACGACAAGGTCTGCATCGACCACGAGCGCATCGGCCAGTCAACGGCGGGGACGGGCGTACGCGTCCAGGTGATGTCGCGGGAGGACGGCAGCGTACGCACCGTGCCGGCCGGCGAGCAGGTGACGGCCGGCGGGCGGACGGTCGAGATCGGGCCCGACGGGTCCATCCGCATCACCAGCGCGCCCTCGAGCGACACGGCGGGCGATCCTCCCGCCGACGCCGACGCCGACGCCGACGCCGACGCCTAGGTCAGTCCCAGCGCCCGCCCGGCATGGGCGGCGAAGGTGAACAGGACCGACGGGAAGATCCCGAACACCACGCTGGCGGCGGCGAACAGCACCGCCACCGCGGTGACCTCCGGCGCGATCCCGCCCGCGCCCGCGCCGCCCGCTCGCGCGGTGGCGAAGCCCTCGCTCTCGTCGTCGGCCTCGGGCGAGCCGCCGGCGATCGGCGCCAGTCCGCCCCGGCCGGCCAGCGCGGTGCGGATGCCCGGTGCGGGGGCGGGGACCTCGTCGCGCATCCACAGGCTGGCGATCACGCGCAGGTAGTAGCCCAGCGAGATCATCGACCCGATCACGAGCACCACTCCCAGCCAGGTGTAGCCGCCGTCGACCAGCGCATGGATGAGCTGGAACTTGCCGATGAACCCGACGGTCCCGGGGATCCCGGCCAGCGCCAGCATGGCGATCGTCATCGGCCAGGCCAGCCACGGGCTGCGCCGGCCCAGGCCGGCCAGCCCTGAGAGCTCGTCGCCGTCGGCGCGCTCGCGCTGGACGGCCACGATCACCGCGAAGGCGGTGAGGTTCATGAACATGTAGAGCCCGAGGTACAGGACGGTGGCGTCGACTCCGAGCTGGGTCGCGACGATCACCCCCGACAACATGTAGCCGGCCTGGGCCACGCTCGAGTAGCCGAGCATGCGCTTGAGCGAGGACTGGCCGAGCGCGCCGACGTTCCCGACGATGATGGTGATGGCGGCGATCGTGGCCAGGGCGGGGGCCCACACGTCCTGGACATGGATGACGGCGACGTCGAAGAAGCGCAACATCACGCCCAATGCCGCGGCCTTGGTGGCGGTGGCCATGAACGCCGTGACGGGGGTCGGCGCGCCCTCGTAGACGTCGGGTGTCCACTGATGGAACGGGGCCACGGAGGCCTTGAAGGCAAACCCCACGATGACCAGGGCCAGCCCCGTGAGCAGCAGCGGGTCGCCCATCAGCCCGTTACCGATGCCGCCGGTGAGGATGGCGCTGTCGATCCCCGCGAACTGGGTGGAGCCGGTCGCCCCATAGACGAGTGCCAGCCCGTAGACGAGCGTGGCCGAGCCCACCGACCCGATGACCAGGTACTTCAGGCCCGATTCCAGCGAGCCCTCGCGGCGGTACTCCGACGCACACAGGATGTAGAGCGGGATCGACAGCAGCTCGAAGCCGACGAACACAGTGACGAGGTTCTGGGCCGAGACCAGGATGGCCATGCCCAGGACGCTGAAGAGGAGAAGCGAGCTGTACTCGCCCTGGCCGGCGCTGCGTGGCGCCTCGTCGCGCAGCGAGAGCACGACGGCGGCGATCGCCGATACGGCGAAGATCATGTCCAGCACCAGGGCCAGGCCGTCCATGGCCAGCGCGCCCGAGATGATCGAGGCCGGATGGTTCAGCCGGGTGGCCTCGATGACGACCGAGGCGATCAGGAACCCCACCGTTACCAGGGGCACCACGACGGTGCGCGCCACCGACCCGAACAGACCGATCACGAGTACCACCAGCGCGCCCACGCCGAGGATGACGATCGGCATGAATGCGGCCCAGTCGATGTGGGGGCCCTTGAAGTGGGCGGCGGCGAGGATCAGCGTGCTCATGGGACCTGCGCCACCTGGTGGGCGTTCGCCGACGCCTGGGCGATCTGCGTCTGCGCCGGCGCGACCGCCGCCCTCACCGTCGACTGGGAGCGCCGCAGCCCGAACTGGGGATAGAAGGCGAGGACGAGGATGACGGCCAGCAGGCCGATGACGGGGAGCGCGTCGCCGATCGAGATGTCAAACGAGTTGACTCGCGGCCCGACGCGGTTGTGCATCGTGGTGATGAAGGCGCGCAGCGCGTAGGCTGCGGCGCCGACGACGCCGAGGGAGGCCACCACGGCGATCGGGAGCTTGGCGTTGAACGTCCCCAACAGGATCATGAACTCCCCGACGAAGTTGGCCGACCCGGGCATGGCCAGCCATACGAACGTGGCGATGAGGAACAGGGCGGCCAGGAGCGGCGCGCGGAAGGCGATCCCGCCCATATCGGCGAGCTTCTCCGAGCCGCCGGCGCGCACCGCCAGCGCGGCGACGATGAAGAACAGCGGCGCGGTGACCAGCGCGTGATTGACCATCTGCAGCAGCGCGCCCTGCGCGCCCTCGGGCCGCAGAGAGAAGATGCCGAGCATGATGAAACCGAGCTGGGCCACGCTCGAGTAGGCGACGACGAGGCGCACGTCGGGCGTCGTCATCGCGACCAGCGTCGCCCAGATGATGGAGACCACGGCGATGATCAGCATCAGGGTCTGGAAGTGCACCGAGGCGTAGGGGAACAGCGGGAGCACAATGCGCAGGAACCCGTAGGCGGCAACCTTGGACAGGATCGCCGAGAACACCGCCACCGCCGGGATCGGCATGGCCTTGTAGCCGTCGGGCAGCCATCCGTGGAAGGGGACGAGGGGCATCTTGACCAGGAAGGCCACGGCGAAGGCCAGGAACACCCACGTCTGCGTGGTGTGTGACAGCGGCAGGCCGCGCAGGGAGCTGAGCACGAAGGTGATCGGCGTGCCGTGCTGGCTGGAGGCCAGCGCCCCGGTGGCGATGGCGGCGACCAGCATGAAGAAGGAGCCGACGAGGGTGTAGATGACCAGCCGGGTCGTCGCTCGCACCCGGTCGGGTCCGCCCCACATCCCCGAGAGGAAGTAGAACGGGATGAGCATCAGGTCGAAGAAGGCCACGAACAGCGCGAGGTCCTGGGCGCAGAAGGCCCCGAGGACGGCGCTCTCGGCCAGCCCGAAGTGGAAGTAGAAGGTGCGCGGGCGGTCCCACTCGTGCGTGGAGGACCACAGCATCGCGGCGCAGAAGATGATCGTGGTCGTCGCCACCAGCAGAACGTTGAGCCCGTCCAGCCCGAGCTTGTAGTGGATTCCCAGCGCCGAGATCCACACCTTGTCGGTGACGAACTGCAGTCCGCCGCCGGTCTTGAAGCGCGCCAGGAAGCTGATGGCCAGGCCCAGGGTGATGGCGCTCCACACCACGGCGGCGCGCCCGGCCATCCGCGCGGGCAGCAGCGCCGCCACCAGCGACAGCGCGAGCGGGACCCAGATGAGGATGCTCAGGGTCATGGCCTGATGCTCCGGCAGGGGAGTGCTGGTCGCAGGGGGGCTGGCATCAGGTGGCGGAGATGAGGAAGTAGAGGGCCATGCCGGAGATGCCGACGAGGATCACGGCGGCGTAGTAGCGCAGGTAGCCGGTCTGGGCGCGCCGCACGGCCGCCGAGGCGGCGCGCACGACCCCGGTGGTGCCGCCGGTGATCCCGCCCGCGATCACGCCGCGCTCCAGCACCGACTCGTTGAAGCGGCCCAGCCACTGCGTCGGGCGGACGACGAGCATGTCGATGAGCTCATCGAAATACCACTTGTTGTAGAGGAAGGTGTGCAGCTTGGGCAGCCGCGCCTCGAGGGCCGCGGACGTGCCGGGCTTGAGCACCCAGGTGCGGTAGGCGATCGAAATGCCCGCCACGGCGATGAGCGCGCCGATGATCAGGCCGATCCACTCGGTGCCGGTGCCGCTCTCCAGGTTGTACAGGGACGAGGTCGCGAACGTGGGCTCCAGGAACTTGGTGAGCGCGTCATCGACCCCGGGGATCTGGAGGGCGCCGCCGATCACCGCCAGCACCATCAACCCCGTCATCGCGAACCGCATCGGCCAGTCGCGCTCGGCGATGTGGTGGTCGGGGCCCGGGAAGCCGACGTCGGTGTCCTCCACCTCGCCGGTCTGCGGGTTGGTCGGGACCTCGGCGTGGAAGAGGTGGCCATGCTCGAGCTCGCGAGCCTCCTCGCACGGCTCGCCCCAGAACGCGCGGAAGATCATCCGGAAGGTGTAGATCCCGGTCATCAGCGCGCCGACATAGCCCAGGATCCCGAGGACCTCAAAGCCGCCGCCGCGGTTGTCCAGGTAGCCGATGATGTCGTCCTTGGACAGCCAGCCACTGAAGGGCGGCAGCCCCGACAGAGCCAGGCCGCCGATGATGAAGCAGATGAAGGTGAACGGCAGCGCCTTGCGGAAGCCGCTCATCTTGTCCAGCGATTGCTCGCCGCCCATCGCGCTGATGATCGAGCCCGCCCCCATGAACAGCAGCGCCTTGAAGAAGGCGTGGGTCATGAGGTGAAACAGCCCCGCGGAGTAGGCGCCCACCGAGACGCCCATGATCATGTAGCCGATCTGGCTCATCGTCGAGTAGGCGATCACTCGCTTGAGGTCGGTCTGCACGAGGGCGATCGTGGCGGCGATGAGCAGCGTCAGGCAGCCGACGATCGCCCCCACGTCGGCGGCGGTGGTGGCGATCTCGAAGAACGGGTGCATGCGCGCGATCAGGTACACGCCCGCGGTCACCATGGTGGCGGCGTGGATCAGCGCGGACACGGGGGTGGGGCCCTCCATGGCGTCGGGCAACCAGGTGTGCAGCGGGACCTGGGCGGACTTGGCGAACGCTCCGACGAGCAGCAGCAGGCATCCAGCCACCAGATCGGTGCTGTTGTGGCTGAACACGTGCGGGGCGGCGGCGAACGCCTTCTGGAAGTCGAGCGTGTGGGTGTGGCGAAGGATGAAGAATGTGCCCAGCACCAGGCCGACGTCGCCGAGCACGTTGATGACGAACGCCTTGATGCCGGCCTTGGTGGCGGTGCTGCGCCGGTACCAGAAGGAGATGAGCAGGTAGGAGGCGGCACCGACGAAGGCCCAGCCGACGATGAGCAGCAGGAAGTTGCCGGCCAGCACCAGCACCAGCATCGAGAACACGAAGAAGTTGAGGTAGGCGAAGTACCGGCTGTAGCCGCGGTCTGACTTCAGGTAGGCGATCGAGTACATATGGATGAGGGTCGAGACCCCCGAGACCACCAGCGCCATGAAGATCGACAGCGGATCCACCAGGATCGAGAGCTGGGCGTCGACGCCGATGCTGACGTCGTAGCTCCACAGCTTGGAGGTCAGCTCGCGGTGGCTGGTGGGATCGCCCAGCAGCGAGAACAGCGCACCCAGCGAGGCCGCGAAGGCCAATGCGATGGCCAGCGTCGCCAGCCAGCCGGCGCTGGTGCCGGACAGGCGCTTGTAGCTGAGCGCGATGAGGATCGTCCCCACCAGGGGGAAGAGCAGGATCAACCAGCCGAACGTCGTCGCGCTCACGCCCGCGTCACCCGTTGAGCTCGTTGAGGTCGTCGACGTTGACCGGCAGCTGGCGCCGGTAGATGGCCACGATCAGCCCCAGCCCCACCGTCACCTCGCAGGCTGCGACCACCATCACGATGAGCGCGAAGACCTGCCCGTCCTCGCGGCCCCACATCCGGGAGAAGGCAACGAGCGCCAGGTTGCCGGCGTTGAGCATCAGCTCCAGGCAGAGCAGGATCACCAGCGGGTTGGGGCGGGTGATGACGCCGACAGCGCCGATGCAGAAGATGAGGGCCGAGACGGTCAGATACCAGCCGATGTCCATCTACCAACCCCCCTCGCCCGGCTCGCCGGAGCTGCCCACGCCCGCGGGAGGGGAGGTCTGAGCGCCGATCGGCTCGGTCTGCTCGTGGGCGTCCGTCGTCGTGCCGGCGCCCTCACGGAAGCCGGCGGCCTCCGCCATGGTGCCGGTGAACACGGATCGCGGCACCTGCAGCCGGGCCTCGAACGCATCGTCGGGCTCCAGCCCCCGACGTCGCCGCGCCAGCACCACGGCGCCGATCGCGGCCACCAGCAGCAGCAGCGAGGCGATCTCGAACGGGAACAGATAGGTCGTCAAAAACAGCGTGCCGATGTGCCTGGGCGTGCCGAACCCTGATATGTAGGGAGCGCCCTCGGACGAGACGCCCTTCAGCGCGGTTCCCAGCATGGCGATGCACAGCTCGATCGCCACGGCCACCCCGAACAGCGGGGCCAGGAACCTCAGGGCGCCGCCGGGGCGGTGCAGGGGGTTGTCGGCGCCGCCGATGTAGGCGACGACGAACACGTAGAGGACCATCACGGCCCCGGCGTAGACGATCACCTGGGCGGCGGCCACGAATTCGGCGCGCAGCAGCAGGAACAGCGCCGCCAGCGCGATGAGGTGCGAGACGAGGGCGAGCACGCTGTAGAACGGGTTGCGGATGACCACGACGCCGATCGCGCCGGCCAGCGCGCCGATGGCGGCGATGAAGAAGAGGACGGCGCTCATTCGCCTTCTCTTCTCAATGGCGTGCGCTCGACCGCGTCGGCCAGCAGCATCTCCTTGGTGAAGATGAGGTCTGAGCGCGTGTAGTCCGACATCTCGTAGTCGTGGCCCATGGTGATGGCGTCAAACGGGCACGCCACCTCGCAGTAGCCGCAGAAGATGCAGCGGCTGAGGTTGATCTCATAGACCGCGGCGTAGCGCTCGCCGGCCGAGACGCGGTTCTCGGGCGTGTTCTCGGCGGCGACGACGCGGATGCAGTCGGCGGGGCAGGCGGCGGCGCACAGCGAGCAGCCGACGCACTTCTCCAGGCCGGTGTCCTCGAAGCGGTGCAGCTTGTGGCGACCGCGGAACCGGGGATAGACCGGGGTCTTCTCCTCCGGGTACTGGATCGTCGTGGGTCCCTCCACGATCCGGGCGAACGTCGTCTTGAGGCCGCGCAGCGTCTCGCCGAAGATGCGGTAGGCGCCGCGCACCGGGCCCGCGCCCGGGCTGCGGATGACCTCGACGACGTCTGAGCCAGGGTTGTACGGGGTCATGTGAGCCTCCCGTGATCGAAGCGCGCAGCGGTCATGACACCACGATGATGGCCGTGACCAGCAGGTTGAGGGTCGCCAGCGGCAGCAGGACCTTCCAGCCGAAGGACATCAGCTGGTCGTAGCGCAGGCGCGGCAGCGTGGCGCGGACCCAGATGAAGAAGGTGATCACCAGCATCATCTTCACGATCACCACGATGGGGTCGACCCACCCCGGAGGATGGATCCCGAAGGGCATCAGCCAGCCGCCGAAGAACAGCGTCGTGGCCAGCCCGGAGACGACGATGACGTTGGCGTATTCGGCGAACTGATAGGCGACGAAGGCCAGACCGCCGTACTCGGTGAAGTAGCTGCCGACCAGCTCGGCGTCGGCGATGACGACATCGAAGGGCGCGCGGTTGGTCTCGGCGAACGACGCCGTCATGAAGATGAGAAAGCCGGCGAACTGCGGGATGAAGTACCACATGCCCTCCTGCGCGTGGACGATCCCGGTCAGCGAGAGCGTGCCGGCGGTGATGATCACGCCGACCAGGGAGAGCCCCTGTGACACCTCGTAGGAGATGAGCTGCGCGGCGCCGCGCATCGCGCCCAAGAACGAGTACTTGGAGCCCGAGGCCCAGCCGCCGAGCATGATCCCGTAGAAGGAGATGCCGCCGAAGGCGAAGACGTAGAGCGGGCCGATCGAGACGTCGATGCCGTAGAGGCCGATGGGTTGCCCGAAGATGTTCTGCACGCCCCCGAAGGGCAGCAGCGCCATCGAGGCCACCGCGGTGATGATCGCCACCATCGGCGCGATGCGGTACAGGGAGCTGACCGAGGTCGCGGGGCGGAAGGGCTCCTTAACCGCCAGCTTGACCGCCTCGGCCAGCGGCTGGATGAGGCCGTAGGGGCCGACGCGGTTGGGGCCGTAGCGGCCCTGGAAGCGCCCCAGCAGCTTGCGCTCGTAGACGATGATGATCGGCAGCACGGCGAAGATGACGGCGAAGATGACGATGGCCTTGATGATCTGGATCCACCAGGGCTCGACCAGGTTGACGTCCGCCATCACCAGGCTCACGGCTTGATCACCTCGATCAGCGACTCGGTCAGGACGTTGGCCGACTGCGCGGCCAGGCCATCGGCGAGGAAGGCGCTGCCGGCGGGGATCGCCGAGCGCACGAACGCCTTGGCGTTCAGCCGTGTCCCATTCTGGGCCACAACCACGTCCTCGCCGTGCAGGATGCCCAGGCGCTGGGCGTCGTCGGGTGAGAGCTCGACCTGCTGCTCGGGGATGAGGAACTTGAGCGCCGGCGAGATCTCGCATTCGGGGGCGGCCCAGATCGGCCGGTAGGTCCCCAGGCGCAGGTGGCCGTTGGCTGGTGACACGGCCTCCGTCGATCCGTCGGGGGCCCCCGCACCGTCGGATGACCCGGCGCCCGGCCACTCGTCGGCGCTGAGCGCCATCGACTGAGCCTGCGGGCGGGCCGGCCAGCGCACACCGTGTGCGCCGATCTCCTCGACCGTGAGCCCGTCATAGAACGGCACCGCCGCCACCAGTTGGGCGAAGGCGTCGCCGGCGCGCTCCACGCCGGTGTCCAGCCCGCAGGCGGTGGCGATCTCCGTCAGCACCCACCAGCCCGGCCGCACCTCGCCGGGGTGAGCGATGGCGATCCGCTGGCGCTGCACGCGGCCGTCGGGGTGGACCACCGTGCCCTCCTTCTCGGCGTGTGACTCGGCCGGGAAGATGACGTTGGCGTGCTCGGCCAGGCCCTCGGTCAGGACCGACGCGTGGGCGACCACGAGCGCGGCGGAGTGCAGCGCGCGCTCCCACAGTGCTCGGTTGGGCTCGTCGCGCAGCGGGTCGGTGCCGAACAGGTGCAGTGCGGTGAGGTCCCCGGCGGCCGCAGCCTCGGCGATCCCGGCGGTGTTGAGTCCCGGGGTTGGCACGGCCGAGTAGCCGGGTCCGGCATCGGGCACGGCCCCAGCCTCGCGTAGGCCGCGGCCGTTGGCCCCCGCGGGCAGCGCCAGCAGCCCGGCGCCCTCGCGTCCGGCCAGGCCGAGGCGGCGGGCGATGCGGACCAGCGCGGCCGCCGCGGCGGTGCCGATCCGCTCGCCGAAGACGATCACCACGTCCTCGCCGCCGTCGCGGAGCAGCGCGGCCAGCGCGGCCACCTCCTCGGTGACGTCGGTGGCCCCGTCCAGGGCGCGCTCCAACGCGGCCGCGAACGGGGCGTCG
This sequence comes from uncultured Solirubrobacteraceae bacterium, assembly GCA_963737335.1. Lineage (GTDB taxonomy): Bacteria > Actinomycetota > Thermoleophilia > Solirubrobacterales > Solirubrobacteraceae > Palsa-465. The sequence goes on along the minus strand of CAVTSK010000019.1, from coordinate 75,617 downwards.
GCGCCGGGCGCGTAGCGCAGGGAGGCGGTGGCGTTGGCCTCCAGCGCCGTCGGACGCGCGGTGGCGATGGCCAACTTGACCCCGTGGCGGCGCACCCCCTTGCGGATGCGCAGGTCCAGGATCGGCGAGTCGTCGCGCGGGTCACAGCCGAACAGCAGCACGGTGTGCGCGAACTCGATGTCGGGCACGGTGGCTCCGAGCTCGGGGGCGGCGATGGCCCGGGCCAGGGGCGCCGGCAGGGGGTGCGGGCCACGTGAGTCGATGTCGGAGCTCTGCAGGGCCTCGCGGCTGAGGCGCTGCAGCAGGAAGCCCTCCTCGTTGGAGGTCTGCCCGCCGACCAGCGTGCCCACGCGGCCGGCGTGGCGTGCCAGGCCCGCCGCGGTCTGCAGCGCGCGCTCCCAGGACACCTCGCGCAGCTCGTCGCCGTCGCGCACCAGCGGCCGGGTGATGCGGTCATCGACATGGATCGCCTGATAGGCGAAGCGGCCCTTGTCGCACAGCCAGCCGTCGTCGACCTCCTCGTTGCCGTTGAATTCGCGAGCCAGGACGCGCACGACGCGCTCGTCGCGGACGGTGAAGGTGACGTTGCACTGCGACGAGCACAGCGTGCAGATGCCCGCCCCGCCCTCGATGTCCCACGGGCGCGCGCGGAAGCGGTAGGGCTGAGAGGTGAGCGCCCCCACCGGACACAGCTCGATGATGTTGCCGCTGAACGGCGCCACGTAGGGGTGGCCGTCGTGGGTACCGACGAAGGTGTGGGCGCCGCGCTCGGTGAAGATGAGCTGGTAGTCCTCGGAGATCTCCTGGCTGAAGCGCACGCAGCGGTAGCAGAGGATGCAGCGCTCGCGGTCGATGGCGATGAGCGGGGACAGGGCCAGCGGCTTCTCGAAGTGGCGCTTGGGTTCGATGAAGCGGCTGCGGCCCAGGCCCCAGCCGAAGGTGATGTCCTGCAGTGGGCACTCGCCGCCCTTGTCGCACACCGGGCAGTCGAGCGGGTGGTTGACGAGCAGGAACTCCACCACCGCGTTCTGGGCCTTGCGCACGCGCTCGGTCTGGGTGTGGACGACCATCCCGTCCTTGACCGGGGTCGAGCAGCTGGTCTGCAGCTTGGGGATGCCCTCGACCTCGACCAGGCACATCCGGCAGGCGCCGACGGGCTGGCCGAGCTTGGGCTCGTAACAGAAGTAGGGGATCTCGACATCGCCCTGCTTGGCGGCGTCGACGAGCATGGCGCCCTCGACGGCCTGCACCTCGCGGCCGTCGATGGTCAGCTGAATGGTCTTGCGCTCTGGACGGGGCATTGGGGGCGTGGGGTCAGTGGACGGGAATCGGACCGGCGTGTTCGTCGGCCACCCCGAGCGCGACGACATCCTCGAGCGCGGCGCCCTCGGCGCGCCCGCGGGCAGCCTCGATCTCGGTCTCGAGCTCGGGCCGGAACTTGGCCACCATGGAGCCGATCGGCATCGCCATCGCGTCGCCCAGCACGCACAGGCAGTTGCCGATGATCTGCTCCTGCACCGAGGCCATGATGTCGAGGTCCATGGGCGTCGCCTCGCCGGTGTAGATCCGCTGGACCATCTTGTGGGTCCAGTTGGTCCCCTCGCGGCACGGGACGCATTTTCCGCACGACTCGTGGGCGTAGAACTTGGCCACCTTGAGCATGGTGTCCAGGATCCGCCGCGACTCGTCGGCGATGATGATGGCGCCGGAGCCGAGCATCGTGCCCGCCTTGGCCATCGAATCGAAGTCGTAGGGAATGTCGAGATCGTCGCCCGTGAGCACTGGTGAGCTCGAGCCGCCGGGGAACCAGAACTTGACCTTCTTGCCGCTCGGCGGTCCGCCGGCCAGGCCGTAGATGATCTCCCGCGAGGGGATGCCCAGCTCGATCTCGTAGTTGCCCGGGCGCTTGACGTCCCCGGAGATGGAGACGAGCTTGGTGCCCGTCGAGGTCTCGGTGCCGATCTTGGCGTACTCGCCGCCGCCCATCCTCAGGATGTAGGGGACGGTGGACAGCGTCTCGACGTTGTTGATGAGCGTTGGGCCCGCGTAGAGGCCCTCGATCGCCGGGAACGGCGGCTTGAGCCGCGGGTTGCCGCGCTTGCCCTCCAGTGAGTCGAGCAGCCCCGTCTCCTCACCGCAGATGTAGGCACCCGCGCCGCGGTGCAGCACCAGCGACATCGTGAACCCGGTCCCGAGGATCCGCTCGCCGACCAACCCGGCGTTGGCCGCCTCGGCGATCGCGGCCTCCAGGATGTCGGCCTGGAGCTGATACTCACCGCGGATGTAGATGAACGACCTGTCGATGCCCCCGGCGTAGGCGGCGATGGCGATGCCCTCGATGAGCGCGTGCGGGCACTTCTGCATCAGCTCGCGGTCCTTGAACGTCCCCGGCTCGGACTCGTCGGCGTTGCAGACCAGGTACTTGACCATGTCGCCGTGGGGCAGGAACGAGATCTTGCGGCCCATCTGGAACCCGGCGCCGCCGCGGCCGCGGATGCCCGAGTCCATGATCTGCGTCAGGACGTCCCCGGGGGACATCGTCACGGCCTTGCGCAGCATGTCGTAGCCGCCGCGGCGCTGGTAGACCTCCAGCGTGTTGAGGCCCGGCTCGTCGATGCGGTCGAAGAGGATCGGCTTCATGTCTCGCTCTGGTCGTGAGGGGGGATCTCCAGCGGCGCGCTCGGTCCCGGGCGATCGGCGGCCTCGTCGGCTGCCGTGAGGCCGGCGGTGTCGGCGCGGTGCGAGTGATCGGGCTCTGAGAACTCGGCGCGGGGGTCGGTGGCGGGATCGGGTCCCTCGACGTTGGGGTCCACCGAGCGGCGGTAGCGCAGCTGCTTGGCGCGGAGTACGGGCTGACCGGCGTTGAGATCCTCGACGATCCGCTCGGCGTCGGCGAGCTCCAGCGGGCCGACGTACTCGCCGTTGACCGACGCCATCGGCGCGATGTCGCAGGCGCCCAGGCACTCGAAGGAGCGCACATCGATGTCCTGGCCCTCGGCGGCGGCCGCCATCACGTCATAGAACTCGTCGGCGCCGAGGATCGAGCAGGTGATGTTGGTGCACACGAACACGTCATTGGTGTGCTTGGGCTCGAGCTCGAACATGTCGTAGAAGCTGGCCACCGAGGTCAGGTAGGCGGGAGTGAGGCGCATCACCGCGGCCACCTGCTCGATCGCCTCCGGGCTGCACCAGCCATGCACCGCCTGGGCGGCGTGCAGCGCGGGGATGGCCGCCGAGCGGCGGTCCGGGTATTTGGCCATCGACGCGTCGATCTCCCGGCGCAGGTCGTCGGGCACGGGCGTCGTCGCGAGGTCGGGGATGACCGCGGGATCCTTGGTGAGGTCGACGGCGTCATCCCAGCCGGGCACGCGGGAGCCGTGGCCGAAGCGCGGCACCAGATCAGACAGCGAGCCGCGGGCCTCGCGACCGCCGCTGTGGCGCTGCGACAGCGCGTCGTTGAGATCCGCCGGATGGTGATCGCGATAGCTCATCGGTCGATCCCCCCCAAGATGGGGTCGAGCATCGCCAGAGTGGCGATGAGATCGGCCAGGTAGCTGTCGCGGACCATCGGGGTGAGGGCCTGCAGGTTGACGAAGCTCGAGTCGCGCATGTGAACGCGGGCGGGCTTGGCCGAGCCGTCGGCGCGCACGAAGCAGCCCAGCTCGCCGCGCGGTCCCTCGATGGCGTAGTAGGCCTCGCCCGGCGGCACGCGGAAGCCCTCGGTGACGAGCTTGAAGTGGTGGATGAGGGCCTCCATCGAGGTGGCCAGCTCGTGGCGCGGGGGTAGCGCGACCTTGCGATCGGTGGTGATGTGGGGTCCCTCGGGGAGGCCGTCGAGCGCCTGGGTGATGATCTTCACCGACTCGTAGATCTCGGCGTGGCGCACCCGGTAGCGGTCGTAGTTGTCGCCGACGGTCCCCACGGGGATCTTGAAGTCGAAGTGGTCATAGCTGCAGTACGGGGCGGCCTTGCGCAGGTCCCACGGGTTGCCGGCGGCGCGCAGCAGCGGGCCGGTGACGCCGAGTCCGAGCAGCGTCTCGGCGTCGAGCGGGCACACGTTGTGCAGGCGCTCGAACACGATCTGGTTCTTCTCCAGCAGGTCCGCGTACTGGTCGGCCCGGGTGGGCATGTCGGCGAGGAAGGTCCGCAGCTTGGCCTCGAAGCCGCCTGGGATGTCCTCCATCACGCCGCCGACCTGGAAGTATCGAGTGTGCATCCGCTGCCCGGAGCTCATCTCGAACAGGTCGAGGATCTTCTCGCGCTCGCGGAAGCAGTACCAGAACATCGAGATCGCGCCCAGGTCCAGCGCGCTGGTACCCAGCCACACCAGGTGGGACATGATGCGGTTGAGCTCGAGGTGGATGACGCGCAGGTACTGCGCCCGCGGGGGCACCTCGACGTCGAGCAGGGTCTCGACCGCACCACAGAAGGCCAGTGAGTTGAAGTAGTAGGCCAGGTAGTCCATCCGCTCGACCACGGGGATGACCTTCCAGTAGGCCTTGTCCTCGGCCGTCTTCTCGATCCCGGTGTGGACGTAGCCGATGATCGGCTTGATGTCGCGGACGACCTCGCCCTCGAGCGTGCACAGCAGCCGCAGGACGCCGTGGGTGGCGGGGTGGTGGGGCCCGATGTTGAGCGTGAGCAGCTCGTGGGTCTGGCCCTGGCCGGCCGGCTCGGCCGAGTAGGTGATGGACTCCTCGCGCTTGCGGTAATCGGCGGTGTCCAGCGCCATCAGATCCACTTCCCGTAGGAGTTCTCTTCGTTGTAGGTGAACAGCACCGGCTCGCCGCCGACGGGGAAGTCGCGGCGCTGGGGGAAGCCCTCGAAGTCCTCGGGCATGAGGATCCGGCGCATGTCCGGGTGACCCTCGAAGACGACGCCGAACATGTCGTAGACCTCGCGCTCGGGGAAGTCGGCGCCGGGGAACAGCCCCGTCGCGGTGGCGATCCGCGGGTTGTCGGTGTGGACGCGGGCCTTGACGGTGATCCGGTCGACGTTGTGCATGTCCAGCAGCTCGTAGAGCACGCCCAGCCGGGGCTCGTCGGGGTAGTAGTCCACGCCGTGGAGGCTGGCCAGGAAGCCGTAGCCCTTCTCGCCCAGCACGGTCAGGACCTCGATCACGTGCGCCGGCTCCACCAGCAGCACGGCGCGGCTGCCGCGTCCGAACTCGGTGCCGAGGATGGACTCTGCGTTGCGGTCGCGGAGCTCGTGGGCCGTCAGCTCGAGCTCGGTGGCGTCAGGCACCGGCGGCGTCCCCCAGACGGGGGGCGCTGCCCCCCGCTGACCCCCCGAAACGACAACGGCCCGGCTCAGGCACCGGCGGTATCTCCACCAGGGAACACGTTGATCGCGCTGTCGCTGGCGCTCAAGCCGTCGGGGAGCACCTCCTCGGTGCCCACCGCGTGGTAGCGCTCCCGCCAACCCTCGCGCTCGGTGCCATGGATCTTCTCGCGCAGGCGCAGGATCCCGTGCAGCAGCGCCTCGGGCCGCGGCGGGCAGCCGGGCACGTGCACATCGATCGGCAGGAACTTGTCGGCGGGGACGAGGGCGTAGTTGTTGAAGACGCCCATCGACGAGCAGCACGCGCCCATCGAGATCGCCCAGCGGGGCTCGAGCATCTGGTCGTAGATGCGCCGGATGACCGGGGCCATCTTCACCGACACGCGGCCGGAGAGGATGAGCAGGTCGGCCTGGCGCGGACTGGCCCAGAAGGCCTCCCAGCCGAACCGCGCGACGTCGACGCGGGCGCCGACGATCGACATCATCTCGATGGCGCAGCAGGCCAGCCCGAAGGTCAGCGGCCAGATCGAGTTGCCCTGTGACCACGCCACCGCCTTCTCGACGGTGGTGGTCAGGACGCTCTCCTTGACGTAGCGCTCCAGCGCCTCGCCCTCCAGGTCCCCGCGCAGCATGTCGCGGGCCTGCAGCTGGCGCGCTCGGAAGTCCAGCGGCGCGCCGGCGCCGCCGCTGTTGAGTGGCTCGCGCTTTATTTCCATTCCAAGGCTCCTCGCCGCCAGACGTATCCGAACGCCACCATCAGGAGCGCGACGAAGACGATCGTCTCGCTCAGTGCGAAGGTGCCGAACGCGCGCAGCTGGACCGCGATCGGGTACAGGAAGATGACCTCGATATCGAACAGGATGAACAGCATCGCGATCAGGTAGAAGCTGATCCCGAAGCGGAACCCCCGCTGGATCTCCGACGGCAGGCCGCACTCGTACGGCGTGGTCTTGCTCTGCTGGCGGTGCGTCCCGCGCACGCCGGTGAAGAGGTTGAGGACTCCGAAGAGGCCGCCGACGGCAGCGCCGAGCAGTAGGAAGACAATCGCCGGCAGATAGCTTCGAAGCACAGAACCTCTTATATCACCGACGTAGGGAACCTTGTAACACAGTGTTACTTAGTGCGAAATGCGGCTATCTACTCCGTGCGTTTCTGGCCGTCCCTGGCGATAACGGCAAGGTACGCGATAACGCGGATACCCAGGTGAGCGTCCGGTGAAGCTTGTTCATCTGGCCGTCGGGGTGCTGTGCCTCGCCCTGATGGGCGGCGCGGGCCTGTGGGGCGCGTGGTGCTGGTATCGCGTGCGCCAAAGTCGCCTGTTCTGGTGGCTGCTCCGGGGCGGTCAGGCCGCGGTGGTGCTCGAGGCGGCGCTGGGCGGGGTGCTGGTGCTCATGGGGCGCAAGGAGTCCAGCCTGCACCTCATCTACGGCCTCTTGCCGCTGGGGATCTCGTTCGTGGCCGAACAGCTGCGGATCGCCTCCGCCCAGATGGTGCTCGACAGCAAGGGCTTTGAGTCCACCGCCGCCGTCGGCCAGTTGCCCGAATCCGAGCAACGCGTCGTGGTGCTGTCGATCCTCCAGCGCGAGCTCGGGGTGATGGTGCTGGCGGCGCTGGTGATCCTGGTGCTGCTCATCCGGGCGGCGGGGACCGGCGGCTAGGCGCACGCGCGCGTGTGGACCCCCCGGCGTCGGCACCTCTGGTTGCCGCCGTAGGAGGACGATCGCGCTGTTGTGAAGTACTGCGGTGGCGAGCGTCGCACAAGCCGGCGCCGGGGGTGGGCATACGTTCGCCGCCGCCGCGCCGGATCCTGCACCGGCGCTGCACGCGTCAATGCACGATGAGGGTCCCGTACGCCCCGAGCGCCTGATCAGACAGGATCGAGGACGCCATCAGGTAGTGGCCGGGGCCCAGCGCGGCATCGAGCTCCTGGGTCTGGCCGGGCGCGATCGGCTTCGTCGCCGCCTCGGTCTGGCCGTCGTAGCTGATGACCAGGTCATGGGTGAGCCGTCCGTAGTTGTGGACGAAGATCGTCAGCAGGCCGGTCGGCGCCCGGACGTCCTGGGGCATGACGCGGTACTCGTTGAGCGCGATCTGCAACGTGCCGCCGGTCTTGACGGTCGTCGTCCTGCCGCAGGCGGCCATGGCCAGCGATGCCAGCGCCACCGCGAGCAGCGTGAGGGGAGGGCGACTCGTACGCACGGCGTCCCGATTATGATCCTTGCCCGATGAGCCGGTTGGCGAAGATCCTGGCGCTCGGCGCGGCTGCGGTTGCGGTAGCCGCCATCACCGCCGCCTGCGGAACCCAGCACATCGCGGTCCCGAAGTCCCAGGTGCAGCTGCGCAGCGGCGCAGAGCTCTTCCAGCAGCGCTGCTCGGGCTGCCACACGCTCTCCTACGCCGCCGCGAACGGTTCGGCGCCGAACATCCGAACCGCCCAGGCCACCAGCGGCCCGAACTTCAACCAGCGCTGCGAGCGCCCGGTGGATCGCGTGCTCTACGCGATCGAGAACGGCGGCTTCTCGGGCGCGTACATGCCTCAGAACGTCGTCGTAGGCCAGGACGCCCTCGACGTGGCCAAGTTCGTCGCCACCTATGCCGGCCGCCAGGCGCCCAAGGTGACGGGCGTGGCCGAGTGCGAGTCCAAGCCGCTCGGGACGCTTCCGGCCGGCAGCCAGTGACACGGCACCCGTAGGGAGGCGCGCGGTGCTCGACATCAGGCTGATCCGCCGCGACCCCGACGCCGTGCGCACCGCGCTGTCTCGCCGCGGAGCCGGCGTGGCCGAGGCGATCGACCGCGTGCTCGAGCTCGACGAGCAATGGCGGGCCCTGACCACCCAGCTCGAGCAGCTGCGCTCAGAGCAGAACGCGGCCAGCAAGGCACTCAAGGGCGCCCCCAGCCCCGAGCAGCGTGAGCAGCTCGCCGAGCTGTCGGCCCGCGGGCGCGCACTGTCTGACGACGAGACCCGGTTGCGCGCCGAGCGCGATGGGGCGCTGACCTCGCTGCCCAACCTGCCCTCTGACGACGCGCCTGACCAGGACACCGTCCTGCGTGAGGTCGGCCAGGGCAAGCCCAGCGGCCGCGATCATCTCGAGCTGGCTGGGCCCCGGATCGACATGGAGCGCGGCGCGCGGCTCTCGGGCTCGCGCTTTGCCTACCTGCGCGGAGACCTGGTCTTCGTGGAGCTGGCGCTGGTGCGCTACGCGCTGGAGAAGGTCGGCGCCGAGGGCTTTGAGCCGGTGATCCCGCCCGTCCTGGTGCGTGAGCAGGCGCTGTACGGCACCGGCTTTCTCCCCGACACCGAGCAGCAGATCTACACCCTGCCCGACGACGACCTCTTCCTCGTCGGCACCTCCGAGGTGGCGCTGGCCTCCATGCACCGCGACGAGATCCTGGCCGCCGACGAGCTGCCCCTGCGCTACGCGGGTTTCTCCAGCTGCTTTCGGCGAGAGGCCGGCGCCGCCGGCAAGGACACCCGCGGCATCTTCCGCGTGCACCAGTTCGACAAGGTCGAGATGTTCTGCTTCGTCGAGCCCGAGACCGCGTTGGACGAGCACCAGCGACTGCTCGCCATCGAGGAGTCGATCATGCAGGACCTCGAGATCCCCTACCGGGTGGTGGCGATCGCCGTCGACGACCTCGGCGCCTCGGCGGCCTCCAAGTACGACATCGAGGCCTGGCTCCCCGGCCAGGGCCGCTACCGCGAGCTGACCTCCACCTCCAACACCACCGACTACCAGGCGCGCCGCCTGGACATCCGCTACCGCCCAGCCGACGGCCGGCCGGCGCACCTGTCCACGCTGAACGGCACCGCCGTCGCGGTGGGCCGGACGATCGTCGCGCTGCTGGAGAACGGGCAGCGCGAGGACGGGTCGGTGGAGTTGCCCGCTGTGCTGGCGGGCTACGGCGCGCCGGCGGTGCTGCCGGCCGCGCCGGGGTTGTCCTAGCGCCGCCTCGCCGGCGGTGGGGGACCGGCGTCTGGGCCAGTGTGCGCGCGCCCGCGACCTGGGAAACGCGGCAAACCTGCGTCGCCTGCTGAGGTTTGCCGACTTCTCCATGCCCCACATGGATTTCGCGGCAAACGTCGACCGCCAGATCAGGTTTGCCGACTTCTCCAGGTTGGCCAGCCCCACCGTCGGGCGCTGCCCGACGCGCGCCCCTCCCCAAGCAAAACGAACCACAGCCCGCTAACGCAGCGCCCCTCCAACCCCAACAAAGCCCAAAAAAAAGGCGCCGTTCAGCGGCGCCGGAGGATCAGTGCGGGCTGATAACCGCCCGCAGTGCTGGCGGACGCCCGTTCTCGAGTACGACGAGCGCCGCTCGCGGCGGCCCACAGGTGGCGATCCGGGCCCGGAGACGGACACCGAAGGTGTTCCACGGCCGCACGAAGCTACGCGCGTTGTCGGGGTCGTCGCCCCCGGCAGCCTGAGCGATGGACCCGGCGAAGCCGGCCCGGCCCTGGCTCTCGGTGTCGGCCGGCACGAGCAACTCGGCGACGGGTCGGTCGATCGCGGCCTCCTCGGTCACGCCCAGCAGCGACTGGGCCTCCCGGGACATGGCCTGGACCGACAGCGTCGAGTCGACGACGAGGAAGGCGTCCCGGTCCGACGGCACCGCGTCCTCGCGGGCCTCGAGCAGCAGACCGAGCCCGCATGAAGTGCACACGCGAGCGGACGGCGCCGGGGCGCCGTTGGGTGAGGGGGCTGCGCAGTGTCCGCAGAACCACAGCCACGTGGCCGTGGAGTCCAGCCCACCTTCTACGAGTTTCAGTGCCGGTCTTTGGATCATGGACGTGAAAGAAAGCGAGACGGGCGTCCTGCTCCCCTGCCTTCTCCCTCCCTTGCGGTGGAAGTCTACGAGAGGGATCGGATGAGCGCAAGGATCCTTGATCGGTTTCTTCGTTTTTGGACCAACGATCCAACGGAGAGGGGGGGATTCGAACCCCCGAACGAGGTTAACCCCCGTTACGCGATTTCCAGTCGCGCCCGTTCAGCCGCTCCGGCACCTCTCCAAGGGGTGGGGCTAGGGTAGCGTGGCGCCTGGTTTCCAGCGGTTTCGCGGCCCTCCGAACAGGCCCTTCCCGGCCGCCGGACGCTAGATCTGCCAGCTTCCATCACGCAGCAGCGGGACCTCGTCGCCGTTGGCCAGATAGCCGGTGACGGCGACCTCGTCGCTGCCGATCATGAAGTCGGTGTGGATGACGCTCCGGTTGGCGCGCTCGTGGTCGGCAGGGTCGGCCAGACAGGCGACGTAGCCGTGGCCCAGAGCGATGTGGCTGGCCGCGTTCTCGTCCAGCAGGGTGTCGAAGAACACCGTTCCCAGCGGCCCGATGCGACCCTCACGGTCGACCAGCGCGACCTCGCCGAGCCGGGCCGCGCCCTCGTCGGCGGCGATCATCCCGCGGATGACCTCGACGCCCTGCTCGGCATCCACCTGCACCGCGCGGCCGCCCTCGAAGCGGACCTTCAGCCCCGTAACCGTCGTCCCGGAGGTGAACAGGGGCTTGGTCGAGGTGACCTCGCCGTCGACCCGCTCGGGATCGGGCGTGGTGAACACCTCCTCGGTGGGGATGTTGGGCTGGTGCTCGATGCCGCCGGCGGTCTGGAACTTGGCCGCCAGCCAGGTGCTGGAGGGGAGCAACCCGATGGTGAGGTCGGTCCCGGGGCCGATGAAGCGAACCCGGTCAAGGCCGAGGTCGTCGAGCGCGGAGCTGACGCGCTTGAGCTCGCTCAGCCGGCTCTCCCACGCCGCCACGGGGTCGGGCTCGTCGAGCCGGGTCACGTGCGCGACCTCTGACCACAGCCGCTCCAGCGCCGCGGGCGGCTCCAATCGCGGGTAGACCAGCGAGGCCCACGCCGGCGTCGGGCAGGGGACGATCGTCCAGTTGGTGGACGCGTCGTTGAGGACCTTCATGGCCTCGGGGACCCGCGGCAACCGGTCCAGGCTGATGAGCTCGGGATCGACGTCGTCGAGCGCGTGCGGGGCCGCGGGCCCCGACAGCGAGATTCGCGCGGCGCGCAGCTCCCCCAGCGTCAGGACCCGCTCGCCCAGCCACGGCGGGACGTAGCTCAGCGTGTCGCGCTGAGCGTGCAGCGCCCGGGCGCGCTTGAAGTACACGTCGAACACGGTGAGGTCGACGAATTTGGCGCCGGCGGCGTACGCCGCCTCGGCGATCGCCCGCGACATCGCCTCCTTGCCCGGCTCGGAGGACACGGCGACGATCTGCCCGGGCTGCACGTTGGCCCCCAGGCGCACGGCCAGATTGGCCATCTGCGATGTGTAGTGCTCGGCGTCGGTCATCTGGCACATCATCCCGAATCCGGTGTGGCAGCGGCGCCCTCCCCGTCGCGCGCCAGCAGGATCCCGGGGTTGAGGATCCCCGCCGGGTCCACCGTGCGCTTGACCGCGCGCAGCATCTCGATCGCCAGCGGTCCCACCTCCCGCGCGTAGGGCTCCCGGTGGTCGGACCCGACCCCGTGGTGATGGGTGATCGACCCGCCGGCGCCGAGGATCGCCTCGTTGGCGCCGGCCTTGGCCGCCCGCCACTGGGCCACCGGGTCCTCCGCCATCGTGCAGATGACGGTGAAGTACAGCGACGCCCCCGCCGGGTAGGCGTGGGAGATGTGGCACAGGATCAGCGGCGGCGTCCCCTGGGCGGTCAGGGCCTCCCGGATCGCCGCGTCCACCATCACCTTGAGGCCGTCGAGTCCGGACCAGAACGCGACCGTCTCGAGCGTCTCCACCAGCGCCCCGGCGTCGAGCAGCGCGTCGCGCAGGTACGGCGCCTGGTAGCGGCCGGCCGCCCAGCTGTCGCCCGCGCCGGCCACCGGCTGGCCGCCGGCCTCGAGCAACAGCTCCGCGGTCATGCGCCGGCGGCGCTCCACCTCCTCATATCTGCCCTCCCAGCCCAGGATGGCCAGGCAGCCGGCGGGCGCGGGCGCGCCACCGGCGGGGTCCATCTCTCCCGGGCGAGCCAGCCCGACCGCGGTCTCGGCCTCGTCGGACAGACGCAGCACCGTCGGCGCCGGCCCATCCTGGATGAGGCGGCGCAGCAGCGCCGCGCCCTCCCAGAACGACGGCAGGCTCCAGCCCTCGTAGACCCGGTGCTCCGGCGCCGGGTCGACGGCGACGATGAGCGCCGTGATCACCCCGAAGGCGCCCTCGGAGCCGAGCACGAGCTGGCGCAGATCGGGGCCGGCCGCGGATTTGGGTGCCCGCCCCACGGCCAGCGTGCCCGCCGGCGTCGCCACCTGGAGTCCCAGCACACGGTCGTCGAAGCGGCCGTAGCCGGCTGACGCCTGGCCGCTCGAGCGCGCCGCGGCGAAGCCGCCGAGGGTCGCGTACTGCCACGACTGGGGGAAATGGCCGATGGTGTAGCCGCGCGGCGCCAGGAGCGCCTCGGCCTCGGGCCCTCGCAGCCCCGGCTCCAGGACGGCCATCCTCGACTCCTCGTCGAGTGCGACCAGACCGTTGAGCCGGCGTAGATCGAGCGCCACCACGCCCGCGAACTGCGCGGTCTCGGGTCGCAGCCCGCCGACCACCGAGGTGCCGCCGCCGAACGGGACGACGGCGACGTTGGCGCCGCTGCAGTGCTCGAGCACGCCGACCACCTCGTCGTGCGTCGCCGGGCTGAGCACGAGATCGGGCGCGGTCAGCGGAGCAGCCTGCCGCAGTTCGAGCAGGTCGATCGTGGACTTGCCGCGCGCGTGACGAGCTCGGGTTTCGTGGTCAGAGCGGGCGTGCGACTGGCCCACGATCGCGGCCAGCGCGTCCTGCGACGGCCCGGGCAGCCTGACGGGGGTCAGCTCCAGCTCGGCGATGGACGCCGGCAGAGCCAAGCGCGGGCGCAGGCCGAGCGCGTCGTTGAGCACCTGTCGCAGGCCGTCCGGCAGCGGCGCCGCTTGCGCGGGGTCGCCCCAGCCCGACCACGAGATCTCGCCGCGGGGGCCGGACGGGCGGTCGATCGCCATGACGGGACCGTATCCGGTGGCGCACCAAGAATCAGGAGCGGCTGCGCCAGTGCGGGATCGCCAGCGCGATCAGCCGCAGCTGCCGCTCGGCCTGGGTGGCGATTCGGGTCTCGGCCTCGGGTGAGAGCCCCTCGGCTCCCGCGCCTGAGCTCGACGCCTCGAGGATCGCGTCGATGGTGGCGATCATGGTGTCCACGAACAGGCCGGCCAGCATCTGCAGGTCGGCGGTGGTCCAGTCGCGCAGGATCGGCAGGCGGGCGATGTCGGTCGCCAGTTCGGAGGCGAACAGCTTGGTCTCTGACCGGATGGCGTGGCGCAGGACGGCGTTGCCCGAGGCCCGTGCGTGGGCCATGAAGGCGAAGTGGCGGCGGTGCTCGCGCACGTGGGCGACGAGGATCTCCACCGACCTCGCGATCAGACCGGACCCGGCCTGGGCCCCGCCGCCCTCTCGCGCCTCGCGCAGCATCGAGCGCAGGGTCGCCACCGACTCCTCCACCAGCGCGAGCCCGAGCTCGTCCATGCTCTCGAAGTGGCGGTAGAACGCCGTGGGTACGACGCCCGCCGCGCGGGCCACCCGGCGTAGGCTGAGGGAGTCAAAGCCGTAGCCGCCGTCCATCTGCTCCAGTGCGGCGTCGAGCAGCGCGCGCCGCGTCTGGCGGCGGCGCTCGGTCTGGGAGCGCCGTTCCACCGAACGGTGCGCCGCGGTGCGGGCGGGATGCGGTCGCCGCGCGGGTCCGCTGCGAGTACGCCTGTTCACGCTACCCATGTGGGGGTGATCACAGATGCCATGTTTGCCCTTGCACTACGGCGAGCATACCCTCTATACAGATTGTGAACACCCGTACACTAAGAGGACTCACAAACGACACCATGGCAACCATTGCATCCCACCCGCCACGGCCCGGCCTTGCCCGACGCCTGCTCGGCTCGCCGGTCGTCGACCTCCTCCTCGGCCCCCACGGGGTCGATCGCTACCTGGAGCTGATCAGTCCCACGCTGACGGTCACCGACGCCCGCGCCGAGGTGGTGGCGGTGCGTCGCCAGACGGCGCGCAGCGTGACGCTGACTCTGCGGCCCAACCGCGCCTGGGCCGGGTTCGAGGCCGGGCAGTACGTCGCCGTCGGAGTCGAGATCGACGGGGTGCGCCGCACCCGCACCTACTCCCCCGCGGGCTCGGCGCATGAGGGACGCGAGCTGGAGCTGACCGTCACCGAGCACCCCGGCGGTGTGGTCTCCGGCCACCTTCAGCGGGCGGCACGCCCCGGCGCCATCGTGCATCTCGCCGGCGCCCAGGGCATGTTCACCCTGCCCGAGCCGCGGCCCCAACGGCTGGTTCTCATCAGCGGGGGGAGCGGCATCACGCCTGTGCTCTCCATGTTGCGCACCCTGATCAGCGAGGGCCACGACGGCGAGATCGGCTTTCTGCACTTCGCCCGCACCGAGGCCGACTGGCTCTATGAGCCCGAGGTCCGGGCGCTGGGCGCCCGCCATCCGGGCCTGCGCGTCGCCTACCGGACGACGCGCGGCGCCGAGCCCCGCCGGCTGGACGCGTCCGTGCTGTCCACGCTCATCGGCGATGCGGCCGATGCCACCGCCGCGGTCTGCGGCCCGCCCGGCCTGGTCGACGCCGCCTCCGCGGTATGGACGGAGCTGGGTGGCGACGCGGGCCGGCTGCTCACCGAGACCTTCACACCGCCGCGCGTACTGGTCAGCGGCGAGACGGCGACGGGGACGCTGCGCTTCGTGCGCAGCGACCGGAGCGCCCCGATCGGTGAGGGCACGCTGCTCGAGCAGGCCGAGGCCGCCGGCCTCACCCCGGCGTTCGGCTGCCGGATGGGCATCTGCCACACCTGCACCTGCCGCAAAGCCGCCGGCGCGGTGCGCAACCTGCGCACCGGCGCGGTCTCTGACGAGGACAACGAGGACATCCAGCTGTGCATCTCGGCCCCGGCCGGGGACGTCGCGCTGGAGCTCTAGCGCCTATCGCGCGCTCGACAACCTGACACCGGAGGACCTGACACGTGACCACCGCACCCCCCAACCTGACCCCCGAACAGATCGAGGCGCTCGGCGACGAGCTCGACGAGCTGCGCGGGCGGACCATCGCCGACCTCGGCGAGCGCGACGCCGCCTACATCCGCAACATGATCAAGGCGCAGCGTGCCCTCGAGATCACCGGGCGCGGCCTCCTCTTCGCCGGCTTCCTGCCTCCGGCGTGGCTGGGCGGCACGACAGCCCTGGCCCTGTCCAAGATCCTGGACAACATGGAGATCGGCCACAACGTGATGCACGGCCAGTACGACTGGATGAAGGACCCCGCGCTGGATTCCAAGCGCTTTGAGTGGGACACCGCCTGCCCCGCCGACCAGTGGCGCCACTCCCACAACTACATGCACCACACGCACACCAACGTGCTGGGCAAGGACCGCGACATCGGCTATGGGATCCTGCGCATGTCCGAGGACCAGCCCTGGCGCCGGCGCGACCTGGGCAACCCCGTCTACGCGACCCTGCTGGCGCTGTTGTTCCAGTGGGGCGTCGCCGTTCACGACCTCGAGTTCGAACGCCTCGAGTCCGGCGAGATCACCATCGCCGACAAGCGTGAGATCCTCGAAGCGGTATGGCGGAAGGGCCGGCGCCAGGTGCTCAAGGACTACGTTCTCTTCCCGCTGCTGGCCGGGCCCTCGGCGCCGCTGGTGGCCGCCGGCAACCTCACCGCGAACCTCACCCGGAACGTGTGGAGCTTCATGATCATCTTCTGCGGCCACTTCCCCGAGGGGACCCACGAGTTCTCCGAGGAGGAGGTGGAGGACGAGACGCGCGGCGACTGGTACCTGCGCCAGATGCTGGGCTCGGCCAACCTCACCGGCAGCCGCCTGTTCCACATCCTCAGCGGAAACCTGTCTCACCAGATCGAGCATCACCTGTTCCCTGACATCCCGGCCCACCGCTACGCCGAGATCGCCACCGAGGTGCGCGGAATCTGCGAGCGCTACGGACTGCCCTACAACACGGGCCCGCTGCACCGGCAGTTCGGCTCGGTGGTCAAGAAGATCGTGCGGCTGGCACTCCCCGGTCGCGGCCCCGCGTCCCCGGCGTCGCCGGCCCTCGACGAGGCGCTCGTGCCCGAGCCGGAGCTCGCCCTGGCCGCCTGAGCCACCGTGACGCACCGGATTGGCGTTTCCGTTACCTGCCGCGTAGGCTCATGGGCGACGGAGAAGGCCAGTCACGGGAGAGAGACATGCGCGAAGGACTGATGATGGATGACCACCCCCTCTCGCTGACGGCGATCGTCGAGCGAGCCGAGCGGCTCAGTCCCCAGCGCAAGGTCGCCTTCCGCCGTCCGGACGGGTCGGTGGGGAGGACCACGGTCGGTGACTGCGCGGCGCGGGCCCGCCGCCTGGCGACGGCGCTGGCCGGCCTGGGGATCGCGCCCGGCGATCCGGTCGGGACCCTGATGTGGAACCAGCCCGAGCATGTGGAGGTCTACTTCGCCCTGCCCTCGATGGGCGCGGTGCTGCACACGCTCAACCCGCGACTGCACCCCGACGAGCTGAGCTTCATCGTCAACGACGCCGAGGACCGCGCGGTCATCGTCGACGAGTCGCTGCTCGAGGTGTTCGAGTCCTTCCACGGGGCCCGGGACTTCGAGCACGTGATCGTCGTCAACCGAGAGGGCCCGGTCCCCGACGGCTATCACGACTACGAGTCGCTCATCGCCGACGCCGACCCGATGCAGTGGCCCGCGGCCGACGAGCGCGCCGCGGCGGCCATGTGTTACACGTCGGGCACCACCGGGCGGCCCAAGGGCGTGGTCTACTCCCACCGCGCGCTGGCGCTGCACTCGCTTGCCACGGCGCTGCCGGACTCCAACGACCTGTCCGGGCGCGACACCGTCCTGCCGGTGGTGCCCATGTTCCACGCCAATGCGTGGGGCCTCATCTTCACCTCCGCCCTGGTCGGCGCCGCACTGGTCCTGCCGGGGCCACGGCTGGACGCCGAGAGCCTCCTGGACCTGCTCGCCGACGAGGGCGTCACCGCGACCGCCGGCGTACCCACGGTCTGGATGACGATGCTCCAGGCGCTCGATGCCGAGCCCGATCGCTGGGACCTGAGCAAGCTGCGCATGCTGCTCGTCGGCGGCTCGGCGGTCCCACGCAGCATGCTCGTCGGCTTCGATCGTCACGGACTCACGATCGTCCAGGCATGGGGGATGACCGAGACCTCGCCGGTGGGGAGCGCCGGCCGGCTCCCGGTCGAACTCGACGATGCCCCCGAGGACGAGCAGTACGACTATCGCGCTCGTCAGGGCGTCCCCCTCCCGTTCATCGAGATCCGCGCTCGCGGCGACGACGGCGAGCTCATCCCGTGGGACGACACGGCGATGGGCGAGCTCGAGGTCCGCGGGCCGTGGGTGGCCCGTGCCTATCACCAGGGACAGGGCGCGGAGAAGTTCACCGACGACGGCTGGTTTGCCACCGGCGACGTGGTCACCATCGACTCCGGCGGCAACCTCAAGATCTGCGACCGCTCCAAGGATCTCGTGAAGTCAGGGGGCGAGTGGATCTCCTCGGTCGACCTGGAGAACCTGCTCATGGCCCACGAGGCCGTGGCCGAGGCCGCGGTGATCGCCATCCCCGACGAGCGCTGGGGCGAACGTCCCCTCGCGGTGATCGTCGTGCGCGAGGACCATTCGGTGGAGGCCGACGACCTCAAGGCCCATCTGGCCCAGCAGTACGCCAAGTGGCAGATTCCCGACCGCTTCGAGTTCATCGACGAGATCCCCCGGACCGCGACCGGCAAGTTCAAGAAGACGACGTTGCGCGAGATGTACGTCGACGCCAAGGTGTAGGCGCGACGCGCGCTCAGCCGTTGCCCAGCCGCGCCTTCTGGACCTTGCCCATGTCGTTGCGCGGCAGCTCGTCGAGGAAGCGCACATCGCGCGGGCGCTTGTGGGGGGCGAGCTCGCCGGCCACGTGGTCGATGAGCTCTGACTCCTGCGCCGAGGCACCGTCGCGCAGGACGATCCAGGCCACGACGCGCTCGCCCAGGTCGTCATCGGCCTCACCGGTGACCGCGGCGTCCTCGACGGCGGGGTGCTCGCGCAGGCACCCCTCGATCTCCCCGGCGCCGATCTTGTAGCCGCCGCTCTTGATGAGGTCGGTGGCGCGGCGGCCGACGATGCGGATGTAGCCCTCGGCGGTGCGGGTGGCCATGTCGCCGGTGGCAAACCAGCCGTCGCGCATCGCCTCCGCGGTGGCGTCCGGGCGATTGAGGTACTCGAGGAAGAGGTTGGGGCCGCGCACCTGGATCTCGCCGATGGTCTCGTCGTCAGCGCCCTCCAGCTCGGCGCCGTCGTCGTCCACCAGCCGGACATCGATGCCCGGCAGCGGCGGGCCCACGGTGCCCGGCGCCGGCCTCGCATCGCCGTGAACGGCGGTGTTCATCAGCGTCTCGGTCATCCCGTAGCGCTCCACCACGCCGCGGCCGGTCAACTCCTGGATGCGGGCGTGCTCGGAGGCCGGCAGCGCCGCGGACCCGGAGACCAGCAGCCGCGCGCCGCCGAGGGCCTTGGCCAGCTCCGGCGAGTCCGCGGCCGCGTCGGCGAGGCGGCGGTACATGGTGGGCACCCCGAACAGCATCGTCGCGGGCCCGTCGAGCGCCGCCTGCACGCCCTCGGGCGAGAAGCGCCCGATGTGCAGCGCCGTGCCGCCGCGCCTGACCGGTCCGAGGATCCCGATGACCAGGCCGTGGACATGGAACAGCGGCAGCCCGTGCGCGACCACGTCGGCATCGGTCCACCCCCACACCTCGGCCAGCGCGTCGAGGTTGGAGGCGATGGAGCGGCGCGGCAGGACCGCGCCCTTGGGCCGCCCGGTGGTCCCGGAGGTGTAGACGATGAGGGCAGGGTTCTCGTCGCCGAGGTCCGGGAGGGTGCCGCCATCGCCCGGGAGGTCGCGGTCCAGAGCGATCTGGACCCGGCGGCGGCCCTCGAAGGCCTCGGGCACGTCGCTGCCCGGCGCGACCAAGATGGCCTCGGGCTCGGCGTCAGAGACGATGTGTGCCAGCTCGCTGGCCCCGGACTTGGGGTTGATCGGGACCACGGGCACGCCGGCCAGCAGCGCCCCGATGACCGCCACCGCGGTCTCGATCCGCGGCTCGGCCATCACCGCCACGCGCCCGGCCCCGTCAAGCTCGGCGGCGACGGCGCGTGCTGCCGCGCTGAGCTCCGCGTAGGTCAGCGACCGGTCTGGGAAGCTGACGGCGGTGCGGCGGGCGGGGGGATCGGCGAGGGCCGGGAAGAGCATGGCGTCACAGTGTGCCCGACCGGCTGCAGACGACGCGCACCACCGTTTGGGGAGCCGTCCTCGCGGTGGCCGAGCCGACGTCGCCGGCCCGGCCACCACAGGAGGAGAGACTGCGCGAACGTGCGCCCCGGCGGTCGTCTCACGACCCCGCCGCTCCGGCCGTCTCCACTGCCCTGGAAGCGGCCGGCGGATGCTATTCGCACAATTTCAATTGACTTTATCAGGAAAGGGCTCAGGCGGCGGCGGCGACCGGTGCGCCGACCAGCCCGCGGCGTCGCAGCACCGGCACCACTCCCTCTCCGAAGGCGTAGGCCTCCTCGACGTGGGGGTACCCGGAGAGGATGAACTCGGAGATCCCGAGCTCGTGATACTCGGTCATGAGATCGGCGATCTCCTCGTGCGAACCGACGAGGGCGGTCCCGGCTCCGGTTCGCAACAGCCCGACCCCGGCCCACAGGTTGGGGTAGACCTCGAGGCTGTCGCGCCGGCCGTCGTGCAGGGCTCGCATGCGGCGCTGGCCCTCTGAGGCCATCCGCTCGAGGCGCTGCTGGGCCGCGGCGATGGTGGCGTCGTCGGCGTCGGCGATGAGAGCGTCGGCCGCGGCCCACGCCTCCTCGGAGGTATCGCGCGCGATGACGTGCAGGCGGATTCCGAATCGCAGCTCGCGTCCGGCCTCATCAGCCAGGGCGCGGACCTTGTCGAGGTGGGGGGCGAGCCGGGGCGGAGGGTCGCCCCAGGTGAGTGCTACGTCGGCGTGGCGGGCGGCGACTCGCAGCGCTGCCTCCGACGCGCCGCCGAAGTAGACCTCGGGCGGCTCTGCCATCCCCAGGGCCACCGCCCCCTCGCTCCACAGGTGCTCGCCGTGGAAGTCGAACGGCTCGCCGCTCCACGCGCCACGGAGGATCGTGAGGAACTCGTCCGTGCGGGCGTAGCGCTCCTCCTTGGCCAGGCCGTCACCAAAGCGCCGCTGCTCCTCGTCGTCGCCGCCGGTGACGATGTTCAGCGCCAGCCGGCCGCCGGTGTGGCGCTGAAACGTCGCCGCTTGCTGCGCCGCCAGCGTGGGCGAGATCGACCCGGGTCGGAATGCCACGAGGAAGCGCAGCCGATCCACCACCTGGCTGAGTGCGGCGCAGGTGATCCACGCGTCGTGGCACGTGGTGCCGGTGGGGGTCAGGGCAGCGTCAAACCCAGACTCCTCGGCTGCCCGCGCCACCTGCGCCAGGTACGCGAGCGTCGCCTCCCGGCCGGTTCCGAGACTGTCGGGGCGGCGAGTCTCCTGGAGCAACTGAGCGGCGGCGCCGGCCTGCACCAGCGTGCGGCCGTCGCCGTGGGTGGGCAGATACCAATGAAGGGCAATGGTCATAGGGCGATCTCCGTTAATAACACCAAGTCAATTGACATTATGACCAATGCCGGAAATGTGAGGGGACGTCGCCGTGCGGCGGGGAGCGGTCAGAATCAGGGCATGACCGTTCACACAGCATCCGCTCGGATCGGCGACTCGATCCTGGACACCATCGGCGGCACTCCGCTGGTCAGGCTGTCCCGAATCGGCGCAGGACTGCGCCCACAGCTGGTGGCCAAGCTGGAGGTGTTCAACCCTGGCGGGTCGATCAAGGACCGCGTCGCGGTCGCCCTCATCGAGGCCGCCGAGCGCGATGGCCGCCTGCGCCCCGGCGGCACGATCGTGGAGCCCACCTCCGGCAACACCGGTACCGGACTGGCCATCGCCGCGCGCCTGAAGGGCTACCGCGTCATGGCGGTGATGCCCGACAAGATGTCCCGCGAGAAGATCGACCTGCTGCGCGCCTACGGCGCCGAGGTCGTCCTCGCCCCCACCGATGTTCCGCCCGATTCGCCCCGCTCCTACTATCGCGTCGCCGACCGGCTGACCGCGGAGATCCCCGGCGCCTTCCAGCCCAATCAGTACGCCAACGAGGCCAACCCGCGCGCCCACTACGAGTCCACCGGACCCGAGCTGTGGGAGCAGACCGAGGGGCGCATCACCCATCTCGTCGTCGGCGTGGGCACCGGCGGCACCGTCTCGGGAGCGGCCCGCTACCTGCGCGAGCGGCGCCCCGATCTCGTCGTCGTCGGCGCCGATCCCGAGGGCTCGATCTACTCCGGCGGCGAGGAGAACGTGCGCCCCTACCTTGTCGAGGGCGTGGGCGAGGACTTCTGGCCCCAGACGTTTGACCCCGCATCGGTGAACCGTTGGGTCACCGTCTCAGACCGCGACGCCTTCCTCACCACGCGCCGGCTCGCTCACGCCGAGGGAATCCTCGCCGGCGGCTCGGGCGGGCTGGCCCTCCACGCTGCGCTGGTCGTCGCCGCCGAGATCGACGATCCCGAGGCCATGGTGGTGGTCATCCTCCCCGACGGCGGCCGCTCCTACCTGTCCAAGATCTTCTCGGACGCCTGGATGCGCCAGTACGGGTTCCTCGACCGCGACACGAACCTCACCGTGGGCGACGTGCTGCGGCGCAAGAGCGAGGCCGGGGAGTTTCCCCAGCTCGTCACCGTCCAGCCGCACTTCAAGGTCCGCGAGGCCGTGTCGCTGCTGCACGAGCACCGCGTCTCCCAGCTCCCGGTGGTCTCGGCGCACGACGCCGGCGCCGTGGTCGGGGCCATCGGCGAGCGCGGGCTGCTCAAGCACGCGGCGCAGGATCCGGCGCTGCTCGACGCCGAGATCGCGGACGTCATGGAGGCGCCCTTCCCCGCCGTCTCCAGCGAGGATCCGGTGCGCGAGGCCGTCGAGCTGCTGGCGGGCGACGTCCAGGCGCTGCTCGTCACCCACGACGGCCACGCCGAGGGCCTGGTCACCCGCACCGATCTGCTCGAGGCGCTGGCGACATGAGCGCCGATCACTCCCAGGACGCTTTCGCCACCCGCGCGGTTCACGCCGGCCTGACCCCCGACCCGTCATTTCGGTCGGTCATCCCGGCCATCCATCAGACCTCCACCTACGCCCAGACGGCGCCGGGCCAGTTCGTCGGCGACTACGACTACTCGCGCTCGGCCAACCCCACCCGGGCGGCGCTCGAGCAGGCGCTCGGGCGAGCTGGAGGGCGGTCAGGCGGTCGCATTCTCCTCCGGCCTGGCCGCCGAGCACGCGCTCATCACGGTGACCTGCGAGGCGGGCGCCCACATCGTGCTCCCCGACGACCTCTACGGCGGCACCTATCGCCTCGTCGACAAGGTCCTGAGCCGGTGGGGGCTGCGCTATGACCTCGTCGGGCAGACCGACCTCGACGCGCTCGGCGCGGCGGTGCGCGACGACACCCGGCTGATCTGGGTGGAGAGCCCGACCAACCCGCTGCTCAACGTGGTCGACATCGAGCAGGTGGTGGCGCGCCGGCGCAACGCGCTGGTCGCCGTCGACAACACGTTCGCCACGCCGGCCAACCAGCGCCCGCTCGAGCTCGGCGCCGACTTCGTGGTGCACTCCACCACCAAGTACCTGGGCGGTCACTCCGACGTCGTCGGCGGCGTCGTGGTCACCCGCGACCCCGAGTGGTACGAGCGCCTGCGCTTCGTCCAGAACGCCGTCGGCGCCGTTCCCGGTCCCTTCGATTGCTTCCTCGTCCACCGGGGGCTGCGCACGCTGCACGTGCGCATGGAGGCCCATGCGCGCAGCGCCGCCGCGGTGGTGGCCCTGCTGCAGGACACCCCTGGCGTGACCGACGTGCGCTGGCCGGGTTTCAGCGGCATGGTGAGCTTCCGCCATCCGGGGGCGACCGCGATCGCCGCTCGCACCCGTCTGTTCACGCTCGCCGAGTCGCTGGGCGGTGTGGAGTCGCTCATCGAGGTACCCCAGGCGATGACCCACCAGTCCGTGGAGGGCTCGGCGGCTGCCGTCCCGCCTGATCTGGTCCGCTTGAGCTGCGGGATCGAGGCGCCCGAGGACCTGGTGGCCGACCTGCGCCAGGCGATCGCCGGCTGACGACCGTAGTCCGGTTGTGGTCGAAAGTGCATGAAATAGCTTCAAGATCGACCACAACCCCGTCCCGCGGACCGGCGGCAACAGCCCCGGTTCAGCCGCTGAGCGAGGCCAGCCGCGACGCGGCCTCGGCGATCACCTCGGGCCGCTTGCAGAAGGCGAAGCGCACCAGCGTCGGCGCGGCGTCCTTGTCTTCGTAGAAGACGCTGGTGGGGATGGCGACGATCCCGCAGCGCTCGGGTAGGGTCGCGCACCATTGGGTGGAGTCGCTGCCCACATCGGCGTTGATGAAGTAGGTCCCGGCCGGGACCAGCGGCTCCAGGCCGGCGGCCGCCAGGCCCTGGCACAGCTGGTCGCGCTTGGCCCGCAGGTCGTCGCGCAGGGCGTCGAGCTCGGAGCGGGGCAGGCGCAGCGCCGCGGCGGCGGCATGCTGAAGCGGCGTGCCGCCGGCGAAGGTGAGGAACTGCTTGACGGTGCGCGTCGCCGCCACCAGCTCGGCGGGGCCGCTGCACCATCCGATCTTCCAGCCCGTGACCGAGAACGACTTGCCCACGCTGGAGATCGTCAGCGTCCGTTCGGCCATGCCGGGCAGCGTCGCCGGCGGGATGTGCTCGCCGTCGAAGACGAGGTGCTCGTAGACCTCGTCGGTGATGCAGACGAGGTCGTGCTCGATGCAGGCGTCGGCGACCGTCTGGATCTCCTCCCGGCTGAGCACCCGGCCCGTCGGGTTGTGGGGCGTGTTGAGCAGGAGCGCGCGGACCCGGCCGCGGCCGGCCTCGATCGCGGCGCGCAGCGCGTCGGGGTCCAGCGCGAAGTCCGGCGGGCGCAGCGTGACGAACCGGGGTGTGGCCCCGGCGAAGGCCACGCACGCGGTGTAGGAGTCATAGGAGGGCTCGAACACCACCACCTCGTCGCCGGGATCGCATAGGCCCATCACGGCTGAGGCGATGGCCTCGGTGGCGCCGAAGGTGACGAGCGCGTCCTCGGGCTCCAGCCCGTACCACCGGCGCTGGTGCTCGAAGATCGCCTCGCGCAGGGCGGGCACCCCCGGCAGCGGGGCGTACTGGTTCTCGCCGCCGCGCAGGGCGGCCACGGCCGCCTCGATCACCGCCGCCGGACCGTCGGTGTCCGGGAAGCCCTGGCCGAGATTGATCGCGCCGGTGCGCACGGCCAGCGCGGTCATCTCGGTGAAGATGGTCGTTCCCAGGCCGGAGAGGCGGGCGGCGGGCGGCATCGCGCCGACCAGGCTAGCTCGCGGGCCAGGCCCGGCCGGGTCCGGTCACGGCGATCCAGACCGCCTGGCCGGGCTCGAGCCTGAGCTCACCCGGGATCCGGGCCAGCAGCACCGGGCTGCCGTCCTGGAGCATGCGCAGGCGGGCCAGCGCGTCGTGGCCGAGGTACTGGACCTCCAGGACCTGCGCCGCGGTCTCGGCGCCCCCGCCGTCCAGTCGGATCTCCAGCTGCTCGGGGCGCAGCATCACCTGGCAGCGTCCCTGGACCGGACCCGATGGCGGTCCCACGATGGCGATGTCGCCCAACGCCGTGCGCGCGGTCGCGCCGCTGGCCTGGGCCTGCAGGAGGTTGAACTCCCCGATGGAGGCGGCGGCGTCGAGGCCCGGCGGGTCGTGGTAGAGCCGGCGCGGCGCGCCGGCGGCGATGACCGCCCCGCCGGCCAGCAGCGCGATCTGGTCGGCCATGGCCAGTGCCTCTCCCTGATCGTGGGTCACGAGCACGGTGGTGGTGGCCGTCTCGGACAGGATGCGGGCCACGTCGCGCCGCAGGTCTGAGCGCAGCGATGCGTCCAGGGCGCTGAAGGGCTCGTCCAGGAGCACCACCGACGGGCCGATGGCCAGCGCCCGGGCCAGTGCCACGCGCTGCTGCTGGCCTCCGGAGAGCTGGTGGGGATAGCGCCGGGCGAGCTCGCGCAGCCCGACGAGGTCCAGGAGCTCGCCCACCCGGTCGCGCTCGTTGCGCCCCAGCCCGAAGCCGATGTTGGCGCGCACCGTGAGGTGGGGGAACAGCGCGCCCTCCTGGGGGACGTAGCCGACGCCGCGGTGCTGGGCGGGCACCGATCGGCTCCCGTCGTCAACGAGCCGGCCGCCGATGGTGATGGTGCCGCCGTCCAGCGCCTCAAAGCCGGCGATGAGCCGCAGCAGCGTCGTCTTGCCGCTGCCCGAGGCCCCCAGGACCGCCGTGATCGAGCGCTCCGGCACGTCGAGCTCGACGCGCTCGAGCACCCGGGTGGTGCCGAAGGCCTTGCTGGCCTGGCGAAGCTCGATCGCGCTCATGCCGTGCAGTGTGCATCAAGAGGTCGTCTACCGCTCGCGGTCAAACCACAACCCCAGGAGCGTCCCCGGGATGACCGCGAGCGCCAGCATGACCAGCGCGTAGGGCGCGGCCGCGCTGTAGGCGATGTTCTGCTGAAAGGCCCAGAACTGCGTGGCCAGCGTCTGCACCCCGATCGGAGCCAGGACCAGGGTCGCGGTGAGCTCGGTGACCGCGGTGAGGAAGACCAGGCAGAAGCCGGCCAGCAGCCCGGGCGCCAGCAGCGGCAGCGTCACCCGCAGGAACACGGAGACCGGGCCGCGGCCCAGCGACCGCCCGACATCGGTGAGCTGCGCCGGGACGTGGGCCACCGAGGCCTTGACGCACACGAGCGCCAGCGGGAAGTTGAGGATCACGTAGGCGACCACCAGCAGCGTGCTGGTCTCATAGAGCCCGAAGGCGTACCGGGTGGCGAAGAACACCAGGCTGAGGGCGATGACCACGCCCGGCAGCGCCTTGGTCAGGTAGGTGCTGCGCTCCAGCACCGTGCGCGGGACGGTGGAGCGCCGCAGTGAGATCAGCGCCACGGGCAGCGCCAGCACCACGGTCGCCGCCGCGCCGGCGGCGCTGTAGGACAGCGTCGTCAACGTGGCGCTGGCCACGGTCGCCGTGGCCGGCAGCGTCGTTTGATGGGCGGCGGCCATCCAGTAGACGATCGTGACCACGGGGACCCCGACGGCGAGGGCCACCAGCGCGGCCAGCGCCAGCATGGCCGGCACCGTCATCCGCCGCAGCCGCACCGGGCGCACGGCGCGCCGCGGCGCCGAGCCGGCCACCGTGCGCCGGGGGAGCAGCCCCTCGGCCAGGAGCACGGCCAGACCCAGCAGCACCAGCGGGATGGCCAGCGCCCCCGCCGCGCGCGCGTCGAACTGGAACTCGGTGAAGATCTCGGTGGTGAACGTCTGGTAGCCGAGGATCTCGAAGGCTCCGAACTCCGAGATGACGGTGAGCACCACCAGGACGCACCCACCGAGGATGGCGGTGCGCACGAGCGGGAGCGTCACCCGCCGGAAGGTGGCGGTCCGTCCCACGCCGAGGCTGTGCGCGGCCTCCTCCATGCTGGGATCGGACCGGCGCAGCGCCGCGGCCACCGGCAGGTAGACCAGCGGATAGGTACCGAGGGTCATCACGATGCTCGCCCCCAGCAGCGACGGCAGCCGAGGGGCGAAGGAGTGCCACGCGTAGGACACCACGAAGTCCGGGATCGCCACCGGCAGCACCAGCAGGACGGTCCACAGCCTGCGCGCGGGAAGCGCGGCGCGCTCGGTCAGCCACGCGGTGCCGGTCCCCAGGACCGCCGCGGCGACCGCCACGATCGCCGCCAGGACGACGGTGTGGCGCAGCAGCATCAGCGAGCGCGCCCGAAACAGCGTGCGGTGGATCTCGCCCCAGCCGGCGCTGTGGGCATCGAGCGCCACCAGCACCAGCGGGGAGAGCAGGGCGAGCGCGATGATCCCCGCGACCACCAGCAGCGGCACCTCCCGGGCGGGCCGCCGCCGCCTGGTCACCCAGGCCGCGGTCCGTGGCGGGGAGAGGGTGGCCATCCGGCGGTTAGATCAAGCCCGCCTGGCGCAGCAGGTCACGGGCGTCGGTGCCGGTGCCGATCTGGGCCGGGGTGATGGGGTTGGGCTGGAGCGTGCCGGCCTTGGGGAGCTCCGGGTTGGGCGCCACGTCGCTGACCAGCGGGTACTCGAAGCTCTTGCTGTGGGCGATCACGTTCTGGCCGGCCGGGCTGACCAGGAAGGCCAGGAACTTCTGCGCCGCGGCCGGGTGGGGCGCGGACTTCAGCTCCCCTGCGGCCGAGATGTCCTCGACGAAGCCGGGATCGCGGGGCGCGAACCACGCCAGCTTGGCGTGGAAGTTGGCCTTGCCCATCTCCGAGCGGATGCGGTAGTAGTAGTAGTGGTTGATGAGGCCCATGTCGGCGTCGCCCTTGCTGACGTCGCCGACGAGCGTCTCGTTGTCGGGCGTGTGGTCATCGGAGCCGGCGTTGGCCTTGAGCCCCTCCAGCCACGTGAGCGCCGCCTGACGCCCGTGCGCGCGCATGATCGACGAGATGATCGGCCAGAAATCGGTCTCGGCCGGCGCCAGTTCGAGCTTGCCCTTGTACTTCGGGTCGGCCAGAGCCATGGCCGTGGTCGGCAGCTCCGACGCCGAGATCTTGCTCGGGTTGTAGATGAGAACGCTGTAACGCCCTGAGACGCCCAGCCACTTGCCGTTGGCGGCGTTGTCGCGGCTCGGGACACGCGACAGGGTGGACGAATCGACGCTGGCCAGCATGCCCTTGTCGTCGAGCTGCTGGAGCCAGTTGGAGTTCTCGGTGAAGAAGATGTCGGCGGGGGAGCGGCTGCCCTCCTGCTCGAGTTGTGCGGTGAGCACATCCTCGTCGTCGTTCTTGAGCTGCACCTTGATGCCGGTCTGCTTGGCGAACGCGGCCACCAGCGCCGCCGTCGTCTCCGGATGCTGGGCGCTGTAGATCACCAGCGTCCCCTTCCCGCCCGAGCCCGACGACCCTCCGCAACCGGCCAGCGCGACACACGCGCCGGCGGCGATCAGTCCCGCGGATAGGGCGCGCCGCCGTCGCGCGCCCGCCAGCCTCCCGCGCACGCGGGTGAACAACTGCATCGAAGATGCTCCTTTGTCAGCAGGGCAAAAGGCAGCCGTTCAGGGGGCGCGGCGAGCCAGGTCTTAGGTGACCCTAATTAGGCTAGCCTAATTGCGCCGGCGATGCGTCAGCGGTTCTCGGTGGCGGCGCGCAGGCGGGGCCGGATGTCGGCGCACTCGGCACAGACGCTCTCGGGGACGATCCCGGCGCGCATGAGCAGGCCGAACACCTTGCAACCCACGCAGTAGCCGGCGATCGATTCCAGTCCCGCCGCGGGCAGGAAAAGGATGAGGACCACGTCAGCGGCGGTGTGGTCACCTGCGATGAGGGCCAGCACCAGCGCAGCGGTCGACATCGTCGCGCCCATGAACTGAGCGAAGCGTTTGGGGGGCCCGGGCACCGGCCGGCGCTCCCCCAGTCGCGGGGCGATGACGTTCTGCGCCGTCCATCCCAGCGGGCTGAGCGTGGGCCCGGTGAGCGCGCGCGCCCAGAACCCGTAGGCCAGGGGCACGAGCAGCCAGTACCACCCGGTGGCGAGGATCACCAGCACGGTGATCAGCACCACGCCGGCGACCGTGCGCGCGGCCTTCTCGTTGACCGGATTGGGGAAGGAGAACAGCTCGCGCATGCTCATCTGAGTCTATCCCACTGAATCAGTGCTCTTTTGGGACCTGCCGGCGCGGTCACCCGGCCGCGCCGCACGCCCGACGTGGCATGGTTAACGCCATGGTGCACCCCGCCTGCGAGCGGATCGGCCACGGAGGTGCCAGCGCGCTCGCACCGGCCAACACCCCCGCCTCCTTCGATGCGGCGCTGGAGGTGGGCGTCGACATGGTGGAGTTCGACGTCCGCGAGTGGCGCGGCGAGCTGGTGCTGGCCCACACCGTGCTGCACGCCCGCCGGGGCGGTTCGGTGCGCCTCGCGGATGCCCTGACCCACCTCGCCGGCCGGCGGTTCGCCGATGTCGGCCTGAACGTCGACGTCAAGCACGTCGGGTGCGAGGCGGCGTTGCTGGACGGGCTGCGCCGCACCGGGCTGCTGGAACGCTCGCTGCTCTCCTCACAGGTGCCGGCGGTCCTGGACCGCCTGCGTGCCCGCGAGCCGCGGGTGCAGTTGGGCATCTCGGTGGGGGGGCGAATGGCGCGGCGCAGCCGCCGCTGGGGCGACTGGCGCGCGCAGGTCCTCAGCGGACTGGCCTCGCGCCGGTGGGACGCGCTCATGGCCCAGCACCGTTTGATCGACGCGACGCTGCTCGAGCACGTCGTTTCCCGCGACGGCCGCCTCTACGCCTGGACGGTCAACGAGCGGGCGGCGATCCAGTCCCTGCGCGGGCTGGGGGTCCACGGGATCACCACCGCCGACCCCCGCCTGTTCACCGCCGGGCCACTCCCGGCAGCGCCGTGGCCGCCCTGACGGCATCGCGGGCCGCCGGACTGGCGCTGAACCTGCCCGAAGCGGTGCAGGCCGACCACCACGGGCGTCCCTCGTTCCGCATCCAGGGCCGGATCTTCGCCACCCTGCCCGACCTGACCCACATGAACGTGATGCTCGACGAGTCCGGCATCCGCACCGCCGTGCAGTCGCACCCGCACGCCTGCGCGGAGCGGTGGTGGGGCAAGCGGCTGGCCGCCGTGTCGGTGGACCTCGAGCGCGCCGATGTTGGCCTGCTCACCGAGCTGCTCGCCGATGCCTGGGAGGGCAAGGCCCCGGCACGTCTCGCCCGCCCGCGTTCGCAGGGCGCGAAGAATCATGACTAAAAAGATGGTGATGATGGTATTAGTGCGTAATAGGCCCGCGCAGCCGGGCCCACGCCACCATGACCGCGACCTCGCAGAACACCACCATCCCCGGGCGCGAACGCACCGAGATCGTCGACGTCGACGTGCACGAGCGGGCGGCCCTGGAGGAGCTCGTGCCCTACCTCGAGCCCCAGTGGCGACGCTACATCACCGAGTTCGGCTGGCAGCCGGAGCGGCTGCTGCCCTACGCCCAGCCCACCGCGGGCGGGCTTGATCGCGCTGACGCCAAGCTCCCCGACGGCCGGCCCGGCGGCTCGGACCTGGGCCTGGTCCGCGAGCAACTGCTCGACCTCTATGACATCGACACGGCCATCCTCACCGGCTGGCTGAACGCCTCGGCGCTCGGCGCCGGCTGGCCGGAGTTCAAGACCGGGTTGATGTCGGCCTACAACGACTGGCAGGTGGAGACGTGGCTGGAGCGCGAGCCGCGCCTCCGCGGCTCGATCCACGTCAACGCCCACGACCCGGCCGGCGCCGCCCGGGAGATCGACCGCCTGGCCGGGCACCCGCAGATCGTCCAGGTGATGCTCTACATCGGCGACAAGCCATTCGGCGATCCCTTCTATGAGCCGCTGTTCGCGGCCGCGGCGCGTCACGGGCTCGTCGTCGGCATCCACCACTCGGAGAACTCACCCACCGCGCTGGGCCACCACCGCTGGTTTGCCGAGTGGCACACGCTCGTCTCCCAGGTATTCATGTCCCAGACGGTCAGCCTCGTCTTCAACGGGGTGTTCGACCGCCACCCCGAGCTGCGGGTGGCGATGATCGAGGGCGGGTTCTCCTGGGTGCCGCACATCATGTGGCGCTCCGATCAGCAGTGGCGCGAGCTGCGCTCCGAGGTCCCGTGGCTGCACCGCAAGCCCTCGGACGTGATCCGCGAGCACATCCGCTTCGCCACCCAGCCGATCGAGGAGATGACCGCCCGCCAGTTCCTCGGGCTGATCGAGCAGATGGAGTCAGACGAGCTGGTCCTCTTCTCCTCGGACTATCCGCACTGGGACTTCGACTCCCCCGAGCGTGCGCTGCCCGCGGGCCTGCCCGACGCGCTCGTGCGCAAGATCCTCGCCGACAACGCCCGGGCCACGTACCGGCTCCCCGAGAGCACGTGAGCGCCACTGCCGACACCGACCAGGCCACCCGCGTGTGCGCCAGCGACGAGCTCGCGCCGGGCGAGATGCGCGCCGTCTCGCTGGGACGGCTGCCGGCGGTGGTCATTCGTCTGGGCGACGGCAGCCTGCACGCGCTCGTGAACCGCTGCCTACACCATGGCGCGCCGCTGTCGCGCGGGCGGCTGGGCCATGCGAGCCGTGGGACCGCCGGAGTGGGCGACCACCGCCCCGACGCATCCGTGGACGCGCTGCGATGTCCGTGGCACGGCTACGAGTACGACGTACGGACCGGGTGCACGCTGTTTAACCCCGGGCGCCGGCTGCGGCGCCTGACCGTCTGGGAGGAGGACGGCTCCGTCCTCCTCGCGCCCTAGCGCACCAAGGAGATCCATGACCGACGTCACGGGCGCTCGCGCCCTTCGCCCGGCCGTGCCCGCACGCGCCGCCGCCATTGCCTCGTCGCCGCCCCACGACATGCGCCAGGCCCGCCTCGTCGCCGTCTCGGCCGGCCTGGGCTACCTGTTCGACGCCTACGTGGTGAACATCTACTCGTTCGTGCTGCCGCTCATCGCGGTGAGCTTCAGCCTGTCCACCACGACCCAGGGCGTGATCGGCTCGATCCTGCTCGCCGGCTACACGCTGGGCACCTTCGGCTTCGGCTACGCCGCCGACCGCGTCGGGCGCAAGCGCACGCTGGGGACATCGATCGCGCTGTACGGGCTGACCACCGCGGCCTCCGGCCTGGCCGGGAGCGCCGGCGTGTTCGCCGGCCTGCGCTTCCTCACCGGCCTGGGCGGCGCGGGCGAGCTGGCGGTGGGGGTGCCCTACACCGTGGAGGCGTGGCCGCACCGCCGCCGCGCCTTCGGAGCCGGCGCCGTGATCTTCTCGATGTACGCGATCGGAGCGCTCATCGCGCTGGCCGTAGCCCTGCTCGTCGCGCCGTCGGCGGGCTGGCGGCTGACGTTCGTGCTCGCGCTCATCCCGGCGGCGTTCGTCTACGTCATGCGCAAGGCGCTGCGAGAGTCATCGCCCTATCTGGCGGCGCGCGCCCGGCGGCGCAAGCAGGGCGAGACCGGGCGACAGGTGCGCGAGATCTTTGCCAACCCACGGCTGCGCCGGCACCTGGGGATCGCGACGCTCATCTTCATCGCCAACGCCGTCGGCTACTGGGGCTTCCTCGTCTTCCTGCAGAAGTACATGCTGGGACGCTTCGGCCTCACCTTCCGCCAGTCGCTGGCGCTGACCATGGCCTTCTACGTGGCGATGGCGGTGTGGCCGTTCCTGGGCGCCGCCGCCGCCGAGCGCTTCGGCCGCCGGCCGGCCGCGATCGCGGGCGCGGTCGTTCTCGCCACCGCCAGCGTCATCGGCTTCTCCACCGGCTCACTGCTGCTCTTCGCGATCGCCCAGGTGTTCGGCATCGGCCTGCTCGGGTGGACATGGGCGGTGGGTCAGACCTACGTGGCCGAGCTCTTTCCCACCCACCTGCGTGGCACGGGCTTCGGTCTTGGGGTCGCCTTTGGCCGGATTCCCTCGATCGCGGGCCCGGTGCTGACGGGAAGCCTCATCGGCTCGGTGGGGCTGCCCACGCTGGCCAAGTGCTTCGCCGTGCTGTGGGTGCTCTACATCGCCGCCTTCCTCATCGGTCCCGAGACCCGCGGCCGGCGACTGGAGGAGCTCGACGCGGTCTGAACCCCCGGGGCGCGCCGCGACCGCGACGCTAAGGTGCGCGCTAGTCAACCGAGGGAGGCGACGTGAACGCAGACGGCCGGTGGCGGACCCTGTCCGACGGCAACTCGATCCCCACCGTCGGACTGGGCGTGTGGCAGGTCCCGGATGGGCCCGAGTGCGACAACGCGGTGCGCTGGGCGCTCGAGGCGGGCTACCGACACATCGACACCGCACAGGCCTACGGCAACGAGGCCAGCGTGGGCCGCGCGCTGCGCGACAGCGGCGTCCCGCGCGAGGACGTCTTCATCACCACGAAGTTCTATCCCGCGCGCACGGACCCGGCCGCCGAGGCCGAGAAGAGCCTTGAGCGCCTCGGCATCGACCAGATCGACCTGTACATCATCCACTGGCCCCAGAAGGGCGCGACGTGGGCCTGGCCGGGCATGGAGGCCGCGCGCGAGCGCGGGTACGCCCGCTCGATCGGCGTGTCGAACTTCAGCGTCGCCGAGCTCGAGCAGGTGATCGCCGTGGCCGACAGCCCGCCGGTCGTCAACCAGGTCCAGTTCAGCCCGTTCGAGTACCGCCGCGAGCTGCTCGAGGCGTGCGCCAGCCACGGCGTCGCGGTCGAGGCCTACAGCCCGCTGGGCACCGGCAAGCACCTGGACGCCGCGCAGGTGACGGAGGTCGCCGAGCGCGTGGGCCGCACCCCGGCCCAGGTCCTCATCCGGTGGTGCCTGCAGCGTGACACCATCGTGCTCCCCAAGTCCACCCATCAGGAGCGGATCGAGGCCAACCTCGCGGTCTTCGACTTCACGCTCTCCGATGAGGACATGGCCGAGCTCGACGAGCTGGACCAGAGCCACGGCACCGATCAGGCCCGCGAGAGCAAGTGGTGGTGACGCGCGTCAGCCGTTGCGGATGACGCGCAGGATCACGGGCCGCGGCGCCTTGGCGGCGGCGGCGACGACCGCCGCCAGCTCGTCCTCGCGCAGCTCCTCGGCGGCCTCGACCACGACGACAATCGGCTCGGTGCTGCTGCCGGCGGCATCGATGACGTCGCGGACCTCGGCGGCCTGGCGGCGCAGCCCCTCGGGTGAGGGCACGGACAGGACGACCTGACCGGCGACGGGCGGCTCGAGGACGCCCTGCTCGTCGGTGGGTCCGCGCTCCACCACGGCGTCGGCCAGGCTCGGCGGCGGGTCGGTGCGCAGCTGCTCGTCCAGCGCGCCGCCGGCCGGGATCTGCACGATGAGGGTGGGGTCGTCGGCCATCACGCGCAACGGTACAGGCCCTCACTCCTCCACGGCGGTCAGGTCGAGCTGGCTGAGGCGCTCGGGATCGGCCAGGATGTCCATCTCGACGATCCGCCCGCCGCGCACGGTGATCGCGCCCACCGAGAACGGCCGGCCGTCGCGGTAGGCGATCATCCCCAGTTGGCCGTTGATCAGCGCCGGCCGGTTGAACAGCTGTAGCCGGGCGTAGGTGAGCGCGCGAGCGGCGACCTCGGCGGCGCCGCGGATCTCGAGCGTCGCGCCGGGGAGGGCGGGGCCGGAGTCGGCGCGCAGCACGACGTCGGGATCCAAAAGCGCGACCAGGGCGTCGAAGTCTCCCTCGCGGGCGGCGGCGAGGAAGGCCTCGACCACCTGACGCTGCTGCTCAGGGTCGGCGTCGCCGACGGGGGCGCCGCCCTGGACGCGGCGCCGCGCCCGGCTGGCGAGCTGCCGGGCCGCGTCGGGGGAGCGGTCCACGATCGGCGCGATCTGATCGAAGGGGACGGCGAACATGTCGTGCAGGACGAAGGCCAGCCGCTCGGCGGGGGTCAGCGTCTCCAGCACGACGAGCAGGGCCAGGCCCACCGAGTCGGCCAGCAGGGCCTCATGCTCGGGGTTGACCCCGGCCACCGGATCGATGATCGGCTCCGGGACGTGGGGACCGAACGGCTCCTCCCGGCGCGTGCGTCGTGAGCGCAGCATGTTCAGGCACACCCGCGCGGTGACTGTCGTCAGCCACCCTCCCAGGTTCTCCACCTCGTCGGCGTCGATCCGGCTGAGCCGCAGCCACGTGTCCTGCAACGCGTCATCAGCCTCCGAGAGCGAGCCGAGCATGCGGTAGGCCACCGCGCGCAGGCGGCCCCGATGCTCCTCGAAGCGCTGCGCCAGCCAGTCCTGTTCGTCCATCATCACGTCCTCATTCTCCTTGCGGGGCCATACAACTACGTGACCCGCCAGGCGCGCGCGATGTGACGTGCCGCGCCGTCCGTTGGCTACGAGGCCTGGGGGCAGACCCCGGCGTTCTCGGCTTGGCGCATCGGGGCGACCGGCGGCTTGGCGTAGAGCTGACCCGTCGGATCCGCCCGCTGGACGTTCTTGGCGTACTGGCCGAAGAACCCCGGCCAGCACACCCAGCCCTGCGCTGCGAGGTTGACCAGCGGCGTGGTCGATCCCCGGAACGCGAACCGTCCCGACCCGCAGGACAGCCAGTCTCCGGTGGCGTTGGCCAGCAATGCTCGCGGACCGGGGCCACACCCGGGCAGGTAGCTCGGATGCCCGCCGAACGCGGCCTGCACGAGCGGGTGGCCGTCGTCGAAGCGCATCAGCGGGCTGTCCCAGGGGATGAACTGGCCCTCGGTGGCATGACGGGCCAGGTAGAGCCACTTGGGCTGCAGCGTCACCGGGTCCAGAAGCACGTCCACGTGCTCCCAGTCGCTCTGGTGAAGGTCCGTGTTCGCGAGGTCTCCGGCGAGCGGCGCCTGGTCCATCAGGTCGGAGTCGATCACCGTCGGGTAGTAGTTGTAGGGGTACAGGAACCAGTATTCGAGCGCCGCCCAGGTGCCGGGCGGGTGCACCGCGGGAGGCCACTTCCTCGCTCCGACCGCCGCGCGGTAATAGAAGTAGACCTGAGCTGTGCGCCACGGGTTGAGCGAGCTCGGATCCGACAGCCACTCCCGCCGCGGGGGCAGCGTCTGCCCGATGCCTGTCAGGAAGGTCCTGAACTGGTCGTCCGGTGTCCCATGCTGGTCCAGGCTGTCGGGGAGGCTGAGGTAGTCGCCGGCGTGCCCGGATGACGTCAGCTCAGCCGTGGTCACCGGGCATCGGGGGTGCTTGGGGTCAGGCGGCGGGTCCAGACAGACCTTCTGACCGCTACGCCCCAGCTCGGCCAGGTACGCGTTCAATGACACCGGCCAGTTCCGATCGGCGGCGGTGACCAGCAGCGTCGGCTGATAGCGCAGCGCCAGCTCGGCGATTGCCTTGGTGAGATCCGGCCCGGCGCTCCCCGCGCGGATCGGCGCCTCGCCGAGAAGCGCGCGGCCGCCGCTCGGCGCAGGGCCGGCGACCACCCCCGGCCCGAGCTGTGGAGCGGCGACGCCCGGAGCGCTTGCCACCGGGCCCGTCCCGGCGCAGGTCGGCTGGGGCGCGCGCAGCGATGCGCTGAACCAGGTCGGAGGGTGGGCCCCGAGGCCCAGCGCGTCCAAGGCCAGGCGACCGAGGGACGGCCGCGCCCCGGTGTCGAGGTAGGCCGTGCCACCCCCGACACCGACGGACTCGATGGTTCGGGTGGGCACCAGGACCAGCCGGGTGTCGGTGGACGTGGCGTCGGCGAGCGCGGTGCAGGTGGCGACGCTCACCCCGTCGCTCCCTCGTCCCACGTAGCCGCCGAGCACGTCGCCGGCGGCCGTCTTGACCACGACGCGGGGCAGCCCGACCGGCCCCATCGCGCTGTAGGCGACTCCGAGCAGGCCGCAGATTCCGAGCACCAGCCAGACCACCTTGGAGCGGGCGAACGCGCCCAGCGTCTCGGGCGGCGTCCATTTCGCGATCCGCCGGCCGACGGTGGCCACGACCGCGCCCGTGAGCAGCAGCACCCCCACCGGGGCCGACGCGAACAGCGCCGCGAGTCCCACCGTCACCCAGACGATCAGGTGGACCTGCGGCTTGACTCGTGGATCGACCTTGGAGAGCACGAACCACGCGACCACGAAGGCCAGGACGCCGAGGACGACTGCCAACCAACCGGCGCCCGTCTGGTAGGCGTGCGTGATGAACAGCGTCCGGGCCGCCTGCCCGATGCCGATCGCGATCAGCCCGGCGCCGATCAGGATGTTGACTCCCACCACCACCTGAAGCGGCCAGTCCGGGCCGCCGGCCTCTCCGGTGCCGGCCACGGCTCCGGCGGTCGCCACCTCCCGCCACGCGCCGGCGTGGGCCTTCCAGCTTCGCCGCGCCGCCACCCACGCCACCGCGCCCAGCACCGCCCCCACAACGACCAGCTCGGCGCTCCAGAGCGCCCCGTGGGCGAGGATCTGCCAGACGCTCATGTCTCCCACGGCGTCCACCGCCGGCAGCGCCGCCGCGGCAAAGCGGACGAGCTCGAGGACCCAGCCGACCAGGAACAGTGCGAGCGCCACCAGGAGGACCCACCCGACGATCCTCAGAACGCGCCACAGTCCACCGGTAAGTGAAGCACTGGCCCCGGCCATGGCCCATCCTCTCCGACCGCGCCGGCCCTGTCCACATGTCCCCCGACGGTCCGCGGGTGCGCCACATCGACCTGGACGGCGCCCCGTCTACCTGGACGAGACGGTCGCTACTTCTTCGTAGTGAAGCCGGGCAGGTTGTTGATCTGACTGGTCAGCCAGCTGCTGGTGGACTGGTTGCCCGAGAGCGCCGCCTCCAGCATGGCGAACTGCTTGGTCAGCTGCTGCTGCTTGTCGTCCAGCGCGGACTGCATCGTCCCGATCCGGCGCGTGAGCGATGCCACCTGGCGGCTATCTCCTGACAGGCGGGCCTCGATCGTTCCGCCGTGCCCGGAATGGGGGTTGATGGCCGAGGCCATGTTGTTGGCCCAGCTGCCCACCATCTTCTGCAGGCCGGCGGGGTTGCTCTTGAGCGCTGTCTCCAGGGTGGACACATTGAGGGTGAGGTTGCCCGCCAGCTCGGAGGCCGTCGGGCCGCCGGTGCTGGCCGCCCCGGTGCTCACGCCGATGTCGAGCATGTTCGCCATGCCCGTGGCGAGGCCGTCGCCGGACTTGATCATCATCGAGCGCATGGAGGAGAGCAGGCTCTTGAGCTGGGTGTCGCCGTAGAGCGACCCCTGTGTCGGGTCGCTGGAGGTGGGCTTCTGCGAGAGCTGGGTCTGCATCGCCGACAGGGCGGAGTTGTAGTCGGTGATGAACTGATTGATCGCGCCCTCGACCTTGGACGCATCCGCGGCGGGCGCGCCGACGTTGATCGTCACCGGTCCCGACGTGGAGGTGACGCCGGTGAGGGTCAGCGTGACGCCCGGAATGGCGCCGGCGACCGTGTTGGAGCTCGAGACCCCCGGGACGCCGTCGACGGTGTAGGTGGCGTTCTGGCCCCGCTTGGCTCGGTCGGTCTGCTCGGTGAGGACGCCGTCGGCCCCGGAGACCTGGAGGAAGCTCGGGCCGGTGTCGCCGGTGGCGCGGCTGGAGAAGACCAGCGTGCCCGTGTCGGTGGCGGCGGCGTACACCGTGGCCGACTGATCGGCGTTGATGGCGTCGGCGAGGTCGTAGACCGACGCGCCCGCCTTGACGTTGGTGTCGTGGCCGTCGATCGTGATCGCGCCGTCGCTCGTCGGGCTGGTGAACGAGAACGCGCGCTGGGCCGCGTTGGCGAGCTGGCCGACCGAGACCTGGTAGCCACCCACCCCGGCGCCGGAGGTGGTGCTCGCGGCCACGCGAGTCGCATCGCTGGAGGTGGCCTTCTGGGTGCCGCGGTAGACCCGCGGGTCCAGGAGCCCCAACGCGTCGTCGTTGACCTTGCGCAGCAATTGCTGGATGGACGTCAGCTGGGCGTTGCGTGCATTGAGGATCTTCTGCTGGTTCTGCAGTGTCGTCACGGGCCGCTTCTGGATGTCCATCATCTGCGACACGATCTTGGCCGTGTCGAGGCCCGAGGCCAGGCCCGTGACCTGGATCGGGGCGTTGCTGCCGGAACTGGTGGAGCCGGATGAGATCGAAGAGGTGGACATCGCCACCTTCGTCATCGGCTCCAACGCCGGTCCCCCCTATGGGGTCTACACCCCATATCGGCCGCCCGTGTCAATCACCCCTCCTGGGGGATGCGCCTTCACCCGTCCTCGCCTGACCATGGCGCGGGCCAGCCGCTGAGCGAAGGAGCAGCCGTGACCAAGCAATTCAAGGGTGAGGTGCGTCTCGACGTCCGGGACTCGACGGAGGACTGGAGCGACGACGCCTACGTCGCCCTCGAGCAGCAGTTCGCCGCCGCCATGGCGCGGGACTGAGGCCATCAGGGAAACTGGGGACGATGTCGGAACCGGTGACCGGAGCCCACCCCTGAGCCCGTCGGGCTCAGACAGCGCGTGGATCCCATCCGGGACGTTCCGGATGGGATCGGACGCGCACTATGCCGAGGAGGCGCCGGTGCACACGGCGACGGTCGAAGGGTTCTGGATGGATCGCCACCAGGTCACCAACCGGGAGTTCGCCGAGTTCGTCGAGGCCACGGGCTACGTCACGGTCGCCGAGCGTCCCCTGGACCCGGCCGACTTTCCGGGCGCGCCGCCCGAGAACCTCGTCCCCGGCTCGCTCGTATTCACGGCCACCCGCGGCCCGGTGGACCTGCGTCACCTCAACCAGTGGTGGACGTGGACGCCCGGGGCCTGCTGGCGACACCCGGACGGG
This sequence comes from uncultured Solirubrobacteraceae bacterium, assembly GCA_963737335.1. Classification (GTDB taxonomy): domain Bacteria; phylum Actinomycetota; class Thermoleophilia; order Solirubrobacterales; family Solirubrobacteraceae; genus Palsa-465. The sequence continues at coordinate 35,954 of CAVTSK010000019.1, read as the reverse complement.
CCCGCCGGCGGGCTGGACGGGCGTGCAGACGAGCCCGTGGTCCACGTCGCCTACGAGGACGCTGACGGTTACGCCGCGTGGCTTGGCTGCGCGCTGCCCACGGAGGCCGAATGGGAGCGGGCGGCGCGCGGCGGCGTCGAGGGCGCCGCCTACGTCTGGGGTGACGAGCCCGAGCGGGCGGGGCAGCGGCTGGCCAACTTCTGGCACGGCGAGTTCCCGTGGCGGGCGGAGTCAGGCTACGGGCGCCGGGCGCCTGTCGGCTCCTTCCCGGCCAACGACTATGGTCTCTACGACATGGCCGGCAACGTCTGGGAGTGGACGTGCGACTGGTACGGCGGGACACGCGAGGCCAGCTGTGACCCGCACCAACCCCAGTTCCCCGTACCCCGCAAGGTCCTCAAGGGCGGCTCCTATCTGTGCGCCGACAGCTACTGCCTCCGCTACCGCCCCGCGGCCCGGCGTCCGCAGATGGTCGACACGGGCATGAGCCATGTCGGCTTTCGTTGCGTCACCCGCCCAGGGTGATGCGGCTTCACCCGCGTAGCCGCGACACATCTGCGGTGACGCGCCACCGGGTCGGAGCTCGGATCAGAGGGCTGGTTCGCGCGATCCGCGAGGGTGACGACGCGACCATCGAAGCCGCCGTCCTGCGGCTGAGCCGCAGCCGGCGGTGGCTCGCGCCGCTGGCGCTGACCGTGAGCGCGCTGGTGCTGCTCGTCGAGGGCCTGAGGCTCGTGTTCTCCAACTGGCGGCTCACGTTGATCCAGGCCCTTCCGGCGATGTGGATCTGGGTGGCCATGCTCGATCTCAAGATCCACGTCCTTCACGGGCGCAGCTTTCACACCGTCCGGGGTCCGCTCGCGTGGCTGGCCGTCGCTCTGATCGTGATCATCACGGCGGCCTGCTTCTACCTCAACGCGCTGGTCGCCTTTGCCATCACCAACCCCGAGGGCCCGGGGATCCGGCCGGCGAGGGCCAGGGCGCGCGGCCATCTGGGCGTGATCCTGGGATCGGGCGCCGCGGTGGGCCTGGCCCTTGGGATCGCGGCGATCGTCGTCACTCGGTATCACCGGCCATGGTTCGCGGTGACGATGAGCGTCGTCATCGGCGTGATGATGGTGTGCTACCTCGCGGTGCCGTCGAGGATCCTCGGCGTCAAGCCCATGCAATCCCGGCGCGACAAGCTCGTCACCGGCGCCGTCAGCGGGGCCCTGGGGGCGGTGGTGTGCACGCCGCCCTACCTGCTGGGACGGATCGGGCTGCTCATGCTCGGCTCGCACCTGCTCTTCGTCCCCGGGGTGGTCCTGATGACCCTCGGCTTCACCTTGCAGGCGGGAGCCACCGGAGCGGTGAAGGCGATCAAGATGAGCGCCACGCTGCTGGCCGGGTCAAAGCCGACGGCGGTGTGACCGCGTGGAGCCCGTGGCGGTCCTGGATGCGCGCGAGGAGCCGATCGACGCTGGGATCGTCGAAGGCGCGCGAGATCATCTTCTCCGTTGCGGGATGGTCCATGACGACGGTGACGACGTGATCGAACGCGGTCGTGCTGGTGAGTCGGTGGACGAGCTCCTCCAGCAGGCCGGAGCGCAGCACCTGCTCTCCGGCCCGGCGTACCCGGTAGCCGGCCGCGACCCCCGCGGAGGTGCGGACGCGCCCGGCGGTGTCGCGCCCGCTGACGCTCAGCGCCGTCGTGGCGTCGCCCGCCCGGCGCCGCAGCGGCGCCACCATGGGTGAACGCCATGCCGCCGCCGGCGGCCGGGCGGCGATCCCGGCGGTGCGCACCCCAAGCGCCACGACACCGCGGGACCGTCGGTGGGCCGCGGCGCCTGCGCCGAGCATGAGGTAGGGAAGATCGGATCGTTCCACAGTCCGGTCAGATCTTCTCTGGCGACGGGTGAGCCGGCCTCACCCGGGAGGGGTGAGCGATGCCCCTCCGAGGCATCTCAGACCAGATTGAGGTGCCGGGCCCGGCGCACCGCTTCGGTGCGCGTGCCGACGCCGAGCTTGCGGTAGATGTTCTTGGTGTGGGTCTTGACGGTGTTGATGGAGACGAACAGCTCCGCGGCGATCTCGGCCTTGGACATGACGGTGGGCAGGTAGCGCAGGACCGCCTCCTCCCGATCCGAGAGCGGGTCCAGGAGCACGCGGCGCGGGTCGTCACCGGACTGCCTGCCCTGTTCCTCGATGAGCGCGATGATCTCGCCGGCAAGCGTCCGCTGCCGCGTTCCGGCGCGGATGCGCCGCCGGAGCAGCTCCGCGAGCGGCGGACCGACCGCCAGCAGCGGGAAGCGGAAGCCTTCTGGTTGCGCCCGGTCCAAGGCCTCCTCGATGAGCCCGAGCGCGCCGTCCTCGTCGTGGCGCAGGTGCCGGCACACGGCGGCCAGCCCCCGCGCTTCGAGCGCGACCGCGGCGTCCTGGGCTCCGCCCTCGCGCGGGAGCTCTGGCTCGAGAATCTCGAGCGCCTCCGCCGCGTCGCCGCGGGCGAGCGCGAGCCGCGCCCGCACCACCGCGACTTCCAGGGGTGCTCCAGACGCGATGTCGCCCCGCTCCAGGGCTTGAAGTGACCGGGCGGGGTCGCCGGCGTCGGCCAGAAGACTCGCCTCGACGAAGCCCGCCGTCGCGACCAGGCTCCGCGGCAGCCCCCACTCATCGATGTCGTTACGCACCGAATGGGCGGCGCGCGCCGCGCCCGCGATATCCGTCCGCCCGTCCACCAGAGCCTGGAAGAGCGCGATCAGAGACAGCGTCGTCCGTGTCTGGGAGGACCCGGTGGCCCGCGCCGCCGCCGCCAGCCAGTGGCCGGCGTCGTCAAACGCGGCCCACTGGAGGTGTGCGATGCCCAGCGCCAGGAACGCGGGCGCGGCTGCGGGGTCCTCATCCCAGCCGTTGCGCCCGGCCAGCTCCAGGCCGGCGTGGGCGACGCGGGCGGCCTCGTGCAGCGCGCCGCCGAGCACCTTCAGCAGCGCGAGCTGCGCCAGGCAATCCAGGGCGACGTATTCGCACGGATTCCGGCGTGCCAGCTCCAGGGCCTCCTCGAGCTGGGCCACGCCGCTGCCGGTGCCATCGGTCCAGTGTTCGGCGACGGCGAGGCTGAGGTGTGCGACGACGCGTGGATCACCCGGGACCTCGGCGACCCGGAGACTGCCGAGGACCTTGTGCGCTGCACTCCGCGTCGCCTCGTAGTCCCCGCGCACCCGCCCGTCCAGCATCGTGACGATCGCGCGCGACAGCGCAAAGCGGGCACGCCGCTTGGCGGGCACGCCTCGCGCGTTGGCGTCGGCGAGCTCGATGTAGCTCTGCGCCTCGTCCAGCTCGCCGAGGGCGAGCGCCGCCCCGGCCCCGGCCAGCGCCAGCTCGGCGCTCCGGGCGAGCACGCGGGGCGCCAGGCCGTCTACCCACCCCGACAGCCGCGCCGCCTCGCCCTGCATCACCAGCGACAACCAATGCTCCGAGACCAGCTCAGCCGCCACCGTGACGTCGCCCGCCGCCACCGCATGGCGAACCGCTGTGGAGGCCGGGCCGTGAGCGGCGAACCAGCGAGCGGCACGGCGATGCTGCAGCGCATGTGCGTCGGGCATCCGGTAGCGCAGCTGACTGCGCAGCAGCTCCTGGAACATGGGGTGATAGCGGTAGCGGCGGCGCTCCTCGTCCATGGGCACGAGGAACGCGTTCGAACGCTCCAGCAGCTCCAGCGCACCGATCGCGTCGTCGCGCCCCGTCAGCGCGTTGGCCAGCTCGGGCTCCAGCTCGTCGACGACGCTCGTCCGGAGCATGAAGTCGCGCATGGCCGAGGGCTGCTGATGGAGCACCTCCTCGATCAGATAATCCGCGACGGTGCGCTCGTCGCCCGCGAACGAGCGCACGAACCCGTCAGGATCGGGGTGCCCACGCAGTGAGAGCGCGGCCAGGCTCAGGCCGCCGACCCAGCCCTCGGTGCGCTCGTGAAGCTTGGCGATGTTGTCGTCACCGAGCTCGAGCCCGGCCAGCTCGAACAACTGTCTCGCCTCGTCTCGCGACAGCGCCAGGTCTGCGGACCGCAGCTCGATGAGCCGGCGATCCAGCCGCAGTCGCTGCAGCGACAGGCCTGGATCGATCCGGCTGGCGATGACCAGCCGCAGCCGCCGCTGGGGACAGCGCAGGAATCGGTCCAGGCTCTCGGTGACCTGGCGCGAGTGCAGTTGCTCGAAGTCATCGAGCACCAGGGTCACCGTCACGTCGAGCCCATCGATCGCGGCAGCCAATGACGCGATGAACTCGTCGTCGATCACGTCCGAGGGCCGATGAGCCGGTGCCAGCTCGTGCCCGGACGCGCTGGCGATGAGCTTGATCACCTCATCCCAGAAGCGCCGGGGGCGCCGGTCGGCGGGCTCGATCGACAACCATGCTGCCGGGCCGTCGGGCGGCCGCGCCCACAGCCACGCGCTCAACAGCTGTGTCTTGCCCGCGCCGGCGGGGCCGGTGATCAGCGTGAGCGGCCCGCGCACGCCGGCATCGAGCCGGTCCAAGAGACGCGGCCGGGGCACCGTCGCCCGCGGCTCGGGCGGGGCGTGTCTGAGCGCCACGATCCGCACCGCTGCAGGTGGCGGCCCGCGGTCAGACCCCTGCGATGTACGTCGTCGGTCCGAGACGGCCCCCTCGTAGAGGCGTGGCGTGCTCCTGCCCTGCCCATCCGAATGTATCGCCTCGACGTGACCGGGTCCGCTGCGGGGCTGACGTTCGCCCGTGCTCGGGGTGGGCGGACCCGCAGACGATCGGAATGGGAGGTGTCAGGTGGTGCTGGAGGTCGTCACCGTCTTCGTGTTGGTCGTCGTCTTCGTCGTCGTGTCGGTGACCGTCGTCGGGGTGGTCGTGGTGGTGGTCGTGGTGGTGGTGTCGGTGATCGTCGTCTTAGGCTGCTTGACCGTGACGTTGGCTGACTGCGAGGTGCTCTTGGACGAGTTGGTCTGGGTGGCCGTCGACGTCACTGTGCTGGCGCCGACACCGGCCACGGAGGACAGCACGAACGCCACCGCCAGGCCGGCGACGAAGGCGACGATCGCCGCGGGCCAGGTCCACGATCGCCGAGGCTGAAGTCCGCGGCCGCACGACGGGCAGAACGTGGCTCCTGGGGGGAGCGCCGCTCCGCAGTGCGGGCACGGCCGCGGGGGCGGGGCCTCACCGCTATTCGGCGCGCCGCTGGTCATCTGGTCCCTCGCAGCGCGATCCGGGCGAGGATGCGCAGTGCCGGCGTGATGCCGGCGGGCAGCCCGGCGGACGGGGAGCATCCGGGATGCTGGCGGGCGATCCGGACGCGCAGCACGCGCGGCCGGCTGGCGAAGTGGATCGGGGGCGTCAGCAGCGCCGCCTCACCGTCGATCCCGGCCGGCACGGTCGCGCTGCCGTCGACCTCGATCGAGCGAGGCGTCCATTGGCGCACGACCCCGCGGTGCAGCCAGTGGCCGGATCCCATCACGGCGACGCCGAGGCGACCGTCGTCCAGATTTGGCCGGGTGCCGGACCCGACGAGTTGCCCGAGCCGGTAGGCGTTGTTGGAGACCAGGACGCCGATCCCTCCCTCGTGCGCGAACCCGTCGGAGTCGCGCCAGTTGATGCGTGGTCTGTCGCCGTCAGGTCCGGCGGCGTCCGGGAGCACGTCGAGCATCGTCCGCAGCTTGGCGTCGCGATAGCCCGGACGCTGAACCGCGTCACCGTAGAGCCCCAGCGAGACGTTGTTGACGAACACCCGGCCGTTGACTTCGGCAAGGTCGACGATCCGCTCCCCACCGTCCACGAAGGCGTCGAGCGCACCCACCACGTCCTCACGGTCGACCCCGAGGTCGAGCGCGAAGTGGTTGCGCGTCCCCGCCGGGATGCAGGCGTACGGGATGGCTTCGCGGGCGGCGATCGCTGCGACCACGGCCTGCGAGCCGTCGCCACCGGCCATCGCGATCGCGTCCGCGCCGCCGCGCAACTGCTCCTCCACGGTGGCCTCGAGGCTCCGGTCCATGGACATCTCCACGGGCTGGATCCCACGGTTGCGAGCCTCGTCGGCAAGGTGAAACCGCGCGGCTTTGCCGTCGCCCGAACGCGGGTTGAAGATCAGCACGGGGGAGGTGGGTCGTGCCGCGGGCGGGAGCGTGACGCGGGCGGTCAGCGCCAGCCGCGCGCACTGGACGGCACCGGCGGCGCAGACGACGATCAACACGGTCACGAGCGGATCGCGGCGCACCAGCAGCACCACCGCCAGCACGACGAAGACGGCGCTGATCCCGACCAGGACGGTCCGGGCGACGCCGCGCCGCATCACGCCCTGCCACGCGCATGCCGCGGCGATGAGAACGAAGGCGAGGACGAACAGCCCGCGGGGGAAGTGCTGGACGGCGGCGATGACGCCCAGGACGATGGCCGCCGTACCGAGCGCCAGCGCAGCGGCGGCCAGCGCTCGCGCTCCCGCGCCTGCCCGGGGTCTCGGTGGGGTGCGGCTCGCTGCGCCCAAGCGTTACGTCTCCCTCTCGTGCGCATCGGTCGGCGACACGCGGCGGATCTCGATGAGCTCGAGGCCGAGCAGTTGGATGCGCTCGAGCAGTCCATGGAGCTGCGCCTGATCGGTGACCTCGCCCCGCAGGACGGTCTCCGCGGGCCGGATCGCCGCCTCCATGTCCTCGAACGACGCCAGCGCACTGCTACCGACCTTGCCCCTTATCCGTATCTCATAGGAAGTGGCCACGCTCTGTGACTGTCCCACGCTTGGGGGTGACGCGGCCTCACCCGGACGGGGTGAGTGCCCCGGTTCACCTGCGCGGGGTGATCCGCACTCACCCTGCAGCGGTGCACAGTGCCTCGCTGTGGGCCAGGCAATCGGACAGAGTCTGTCGTTCGGGGTGGGCGTCGCCATCAGCCCCGTGCCGATCATCGCCGTAGTGCTCATGCTCGCCACGTCGCGCGGGCGGGTCAACGGCCCGGCGTTCGTGCTGGGATGGGTGGCCGGCCTGGCCATCCTCGGGACTGTGGTGCTGCTCGTCTCAAGTGGTGCGGACGCGTCGAGCAACGGCGCGCCGGCGACCTGGGTCAGCGTGCTCAAGATCGCGCTCGGGGCGGCGGGACTGTTCGGCGCCGTCGTGGAGTGGCGCGGGCGTCCGAAGGGCGACGCAGCGCCCGCGCTGCCCAAGTGGATGTCGGCCATGGATCAGGTCGGCGCCGGCAAGGCGCTGGGAATGGGCGCTCTGCTCTCCGCCGTCAACCCCAAGAATCTGCTCATCACCGTCGGCGCGGCGGCGGGGATCGCCCAGACCGGAATCAGCGCTGGCGAGCAGGCGGTGGCGCTGGCGGTCTTCGTCCTCATTGCCAGCCTCGGCGTCGGCGCTCCGGTGGCGATCTTCTTCGTGATGGGCGAGCGGGCCGCGAAGCTCCTGGCCGAGATGAAGGATTGGATGGGCACCCACAACGCGGCGATCATGGCCGTGCTGTTCCTCGTGCTGGGGGCCAAGCTCATCGGCGACGGGATCAGCGGCCTGGCCGGTTGAGCGCGGGTGCGCTGCGCGCGGCCTCCACAGCCGCCCGCACGCTCGGATAGACGTGTTCCAGATCCAGGTGGGACCCGGCGCGGCGCATGACATCACGGACACCGCCGATGTCTCGCGCCACGTGGAGCGTGACGCCCTCCTCCTGCAGGGTGTCGGCAAGCTCGTCGAGCATCGCCACGGCGGTCACGTCTATGAAGGCGATGTTCTCGGCGTCGAGGACCACGGCCGTGATCCCAGGCCGGGCCGCTGCGGCCCGCACGTGGTCGCGGACCCAATCGGCGTTGGCGAAGTACAGGCCGGCCTCCACGCGGAGGATCACCACTCCCGGGACCCGGGTCGGCTCCGCGATGCGCACGATGTCCGCGTAGTGGTCGGCGCCGGGCGACTTGACGAGCTCGGCCACCCGGGGCCGCGAGGACCGGTAGAGCAGGAGCGTCAGGGACACCGTGATCCCGATGAACAGGCCCGGCAGGGTGTCGAACACCGTCACGCCCAACAGCGCCGCGATCGCGGCGATGAAGTCCGGCCGGGCCGCCACCTGATAGGCCCGTCCGAAACGGCCGCTGTAGACGCGATACAGCCGCACCAGCGCCCCGACGTCGACGAGCTCCGAGACCGCGACGATCACCACGGCGGCGAGGGTCGGTTCTGGGAGCTTCTCGAACAGCCCGGTGAGGAACAGCAGGGTGAGGATGGTCATCGCCGCCACCACCAACCCCGAGACCTGGCTGTGGGCGCCCGCGGACCCGTTGACCGCGGTCTTGGACAGAGAGCCGTTGACCACCATGCCGCTCGACAGCCCCGCGGCGAGGTTCGCGGTCCCGAGGCCCAGTAGCTCGCGATTGGCATCGACCTCGTAGTGATGCTTGGCGGCGTAGGTCTTGGCCGCGCCCAGGCCCTCGGCGAAGCCGACCAGCATCACGCCCGCCGCTCCCCCGGCCAGTCGCAGGAAGTCATGGAAGCCGACATCCGGGATCCCCAGCGAGGGCAGGCCCCTGGCGATATGGCCGACGATCTCGACGCCGTGGCGGTCGAGGTGGAGCGTCGCCACGGCCACGATGCTGAGCAGAACCACGACGAGCGACCCGGGGACCGCGGGGACCAGGCGGCGCAGAAGCAACAGCAACGCGATCGACGCCACCCCGACCACCAGCGTGAGCACCTGGGTGTCGCCGAGCTTGGTGATGAGGTCCCACAGTTTCTGAAAGAAGTCCCCCGAGCCCTTCTCCACGCCGAACAGCGTTGGGAGCTGCCCGACGATGATGGTCAGCGCCAGGCCGATGATGAATCCCTTCAGCACCGGCTCGGAGATGAAGCTGGCCAGGAAGCCCAGCCGGAGCAGCCCGGCGATCGCCGCGACCAGGCCCGTGGTGATGGCCAGCGCCGTTGTCATGGTCACGAACTGACTGCTGCCGGCCGTGGCGTAGCTGGCCACCGTCGCCGCCGAGAGCGCGGCGGTGGCCGACATCGGGCCCGTCACGAGGTGACGCGAACTGCCGAAGGCGGCGTAGAGCAGGAGCGCTCCGGGCGCGGCATACAGCCCGACGACCGGGGACACCCCCGCGATCGTCGCGTAGGCCAGCGCCTCCGGGACCAGCACCGCCCACACGGTGAGACCGGCGATCAGATCGCCGCGGACCCACGTGCGCTGGTATCCCCGTAGCGACGAGAAGAGCCAGCTCGGCATGGGTGCGTGCGGCGCCTTGCTGCCCTGAGGCGCTAGAAGAGGAGCATGGCCGCGCCGAGCAGTTGCCGCCTGCGTCGAAGGAAGAACATCGTCACGTCTCCTGAGGTCGAGGACTGATACGAAGGGTCAGTGGACGTCGGGTGACTCGTCGTCACCCGGCCGGGGTGATGGCAGTCCTCGCGCCCGGGGCATCCACAGCGCCACCAGGCGGGCGAGGACCGTGACCAGGTACAGCTGCCCGGTGAGGGCTTCGAGCATCGACAGCGCCCGTGCCAGGCCCGTTGCCGGCACGAAGTCCCCGTAGCCGGTCGTCGTCAACGTGGTGAAGCTGAAGAACAGATAGTCAGAGAGCGAATGGGTGCCGGCGGGAGACAGAAACGGCTCGTTCGTCAGCCGGGAGGCCGCCGCGAACACAAAGGTGTAGATCAGCCCGAACAGGACGTAGCAGCACATTGCCCCGAGCAGCGTCTGGCTGGTGACGCGCTCGTGGCTCACCAGCCGCCGAATGATCGCCAGCAAGCTGGCGCAGAGCAGGACGGCGTTGATGAGGGCCGGGACGCCGCCGGCCCGGCCTCCGGCCAGCGCTGCCCCCGCGGAGATGATCACGGCCAACAACGCGGCGGCCGTCGCCAGTCGGCGATGGGAGTCCGAGACGCCTGAGGCCGCCAGCGCCACGATCACCGTTATCCCCTGGATCGCCGTCAGAACGGGCGCGACCCAGTCCCGCGCCGGAAGTGCCGTTGCCAGCAGATAGGTGACCAGCAGCAGGACGAGCACCAGGCCATAGCGATCGCCTAATGTCGAGACGACCCGCTCGAGTGTCCACTCCCGCGGCCGCCGCCGTCGTGGGGGCCTACTGGTGGACGAGCGGGGGTCCGAGCTCTGCGCCATCGGACACCGCGGCCGGCCCCGGATCGGGGAACTCGTGGTCCATCTGGCGCCTGAGGATCTCGGTGCCGGCTGCCGCCAGGACCGCGAAGACCAGCATCCCGATCGGCTTACCGGTGGCCGGGATGGGCTGCCAGATGAAGATGATGAGCAGGACGACCGCGACCGCGGCGTACATTGCAGCGGGGTGAGCGCGGACGTACGGTGCCAGCCACCTCCGCGCGGGGACGGCGAACCGCGACGGGCCCGCGAACCACGCGCACACCATGACGACGACGCCGACCAGGATCACGGCTCCCGCGATCTGGGTCAGCATCGTGGTCGCGATCGAGACCACGGCGTTGGCCGCCGGCTTGACCGATGCGTCCTTCACGAGGGAGTTGGGCACGTTGGTGACGATGAGCGAGCGGAACAGGATGACCACCAGCCCGGCGACGACGCCTGAGATGCCGACCGACATGAGCGCCCGCCGACGCCGTCCCGCAGGGGCGACCAGCAGCGTGAGCGCGTACAGCAGGGGGACAATGATGTAGAGGGCGATGGCGAGCCCGCTCAGTCCCTGGCCGATGTCCTGGACCAGCTTGATCTGCTTGGCCTGGAGGATCACCAGGGTGGCGGCGGCGGGCGGTAGCTTGGAGCCGAGGTCGGCCGATATGCCGAGGCGCGACGCCACGTCGTTGAGGATCACGCCGAGGTTGAGTGAGACCTTGCCCTCGTTGACCGACACTCTCTTATTGCCGCCGTTGACGATCGAGACGAGCTGCTCGGCGGCCGCGCGGTTGACGGTTCGCCAGGCGTTCTGGACCACGGGGCGCGACAGGGCCAGTTCCGTCCCTTGGACGGCCGCGTTGCGCAGCGCCCCGGCGATGGGCGCGGCCAGGGGCGCCAGCCGCGGAGGCAGGGCGTCATCGATCTTGCTCGCCACGTCGACGTTGGCGTAGAGCTGGTCCACCAGGTAGTTGGCGGTCGCGTTGCGCACCGCCGTGTTCTGCAGGAGGCTGGTGCTCGTCGAGGCCCAGTTGTCGGGGTTGAGCAACTGGCGGTTGGCCCAGATCGAGACGATGGCCACGATGGCCAGCACCGTCGTGACCGTCAACAGCACGTCGGTCCAGATCCTCCGCGCTGTCCAGCGCGGGGCCGCGGCCGCCACCGGTTGTGTCGCCGTGCTCACCTCAGCACAGCATGCAGCGCGTCGGGTGACCGGATATCACCCCAGGAGGGTGATATCTGGCCGCCGCGGCCCCGGCGGGGCGATACTGACGTCATGGCCAACGTCAATGCGGAGCTCGCCGGTCTCGATCAGGCTGTGTACGCCGCGATCGCGGCCACCGAGACTCCCACGCTGGACCGGGCGATGCGGACGCTCGCCGGGGCCGCAGACCACTCGCGGCTGTCGATGGCCGCCGCGGCGGCGCTGGCGGTGGGGGCGGGTTCGCCGGGCCGACGCGCGGCGGTCGGCGGGCTGGCCGCGGTGGCGGTGACCTCGGCCGTCGTCAACCTGGCGGTGAAGCCCCTCGCCCGTCGGCGGCGACCGGACCGCGCGGGCGCATCCGTCCCGTTCCAGCGTCACGTTCCGATGCCGACGTCGCGCTCGTTCCCGTCCGGGCACTCCGCCGCCGCCATGGCCTTCGCGGCCGCCGCGAGCCGCTGGGTGCCGACCGCGGGGGCCCCGCTGTATGCCCTGGCCGGCCTCGTCTCCTACTCGCGCGTCCACACCGGCGTGCACTTCCCCGGGGATGTCGTCGCCGGAGCACTGATCGGGCTCACCCTCGGCAGCCTCACGGCAGGCGTCCTGGCTCGCAAGGGTCTCTAGCCTACGTCTCCGCCGAGCGCGCCGCTGCGCGTAACTCCACCGCCACGGCGATCTCGACCGCGCCTCTCAGGAGTAGGTAGATGCCCACGAACAGCGCCAGCGCCGCCAGACCGAGCTTGGGGGCGAACAGGAAGACCAGCCCGCCGACCAGATCCAGCGCGCCACGGAGTCCCTCGCCCAAGCGGTCCCCGGCGGCAAACACCGCCAGACCGAGGTGCAGAGCCCCGGCCAGCACGAGATAGATCCCGAACACGATCCGGACGCCGTGCACCGCTGACCCCGGACGCACGATCACGAAGATGCCCGCCACGATGGCGAGCGCTCCGAGCGCAAACGCCAGCCAGCCTTGGCTTGGGTCGGGCCGCGCAAAGCCCGCGACGATGAGTGCGATGCCGGCGAGGAGGAGATAGATGCCGAGGACGACCGCGATCGCCACGAGGCTGTTATGCGGCTCGATGAGCACCACCAGCGCCGCGATGACGTTGACCACCCCGACCAGGAGCGGTACCCACCACGCCCGCAGGAGGTCCTCAGCGCTCGCCGGGCCTCGCGTGGCCCCGCCGCCGGGATGAGTCGGCGGCATAGGGTCGGACATGACGCCCAGTGTGCCCCCGGGCGGGGTGAGCGGACCTCACCCGGGTGGGGTGACCACGTCCGGCGTCGCCCCGTGCGTGGTGATGGGGGCGCCGGCCGCACCGGCGCGCTAATCTCCACCGAGCCGGTCGCTTTTGCACGCCAGGTAGGTGGTGTGATGTGACGTCTCAGTCAGTCCGCCAACTCGGAGGTTCCGTGGGGGACGCGGTTAGAGGGCTATCGATCACGGCACGGCCGTGGGGTAGCGGATGGCGCCGCATGCCGCGAGCGGTACAGGCCGGGCTGCCGGCCGCCTACCCGCTGAAGCTGTTGGTGGTGGTGGCGGGCTACTACGCCGCTGCCCATCTCGGCTTCGCCTTCCAGTTCACCGGCCCGATCGCCTCGATGGTGTGGCTGCCGGTGGGGGTGGGCATCGCGGGGCTGTACCTGTTCGGCCTCGGCGTCTGGCCCGCCGTCCTCGCCGGCGACCTGCTCGTCAACAACTATTCCGCCCTGCCGCTGGGCTCGGCCATCGGGCAGAGCGTCGGCAATCTCATCGAGGTCACACTCGCCGCATACCTGATGCGCCGCTTCGCTCGGCGCCATCCGCCGCTGGAGACCATCGGAGGGTTCGAGCGCATGCTCGTGGCCATCACCGCCGGGACGATCGTCTCGGCCACGGTCGGCTCGGCCGCGCTCTACCTCGGCCACGTCGTCGGCTTCAGCTCGCTGGGCCATCTCTGGCGGACCTGGTGGCTGGGTGACTTCTGCGGCGCCATGATCGTCGTGCCGCTGGCGATCGCCTGGTTGCCGCCTCCCGCCCGGCCGTGGTTTCGCGGTCACCTGCTCGAGGTCTCGCTGCTGCTGGCCACGCTGGTCGTCGTCAGCACGATCGCCGTGCAGGTCGATCACTCCCTCAGCTACCTCGGTTTGGTCGTCCTCATCTGGGCCGGCCTGCGCTTCGGCGTCCGCGGCACCACGCTCGCGATCGTCATCGGTGCCGGCTTCACCATCTGGGGCACCACCCACACATCAGGGGCATTTGCCTTCCCCTCGGTCAGCCTCAGCGTCGTTGATACCCAGCTCTACCTGGGCGTCGCAGCGATCACCGCGCTGTCGGTGGTGACGCTGGCCCGCGAGCGTGAACGGCTGGCCGAGAGCGTGAGCGAGTCGCGCATGCGCGTGGTGGTGGCCGCCGACAACGAGCGTCGCCGCCTGGAGCGCGACCTGCACGACGGCGCCCAGCAGCGGCTGACCGCGCTCTCGGCGCACCTCGGCATGGCCTCACGGGAGATGGATGATGGTCCCACCTCGGCCGGGGCGGCCCTGCGCGCGGCGCAGTTGGAGCTGGAAGGCGCCATCGACGAACTGCGCGATCTCGTCCATGGCATCCATCCGCCGGTGCTGCGGCGGTTCGGCCTCGCGCGGGCGATCGAGGTGGCCGCGACCCGTGTGAACACGCCGATCGAGCTGGTGGCGCTGCCCGGCGGGCGACTCGACGAGGTCGCGGAGACCAGCGCGTACTTCGTGGTTCTCGAGGCGCTCAACAACGCCCAGCGCTACGCCGGAGCCGGTCTGATCCGCGTGCGCGTCGAGCTGCGGGGAGACTGTCTGGTCGCCGAGGTGAGCGACGATGGCGACGGCGGCGCCACGGAGCAGGATGAGCTCGGGCTCCAGGGGCTGCGAGACCGCGTCGAGGCGATCGGCGGCAGGTTCGACCTCCAGAGCGAGCGCGGCGCCGGGACGCGCATCACGGCCATGATCCCGGCCCGGGTGACGTAGCGGCCGTTCGCCTCGTCGCCCCCGCAGTCAGTGTTCGGGGTACTTCTCCCCCGCTGACAGGAACATCAGCGCCGCGGTCACGCGCCGGCTGACGTCCTCGGGACCGGGAAGCTCGAGCTTCATGAAGATGGAGTTGATGTGCTTCTCCACCGCCCGCCGGGTGAGCACCAGCGCCTCAGCGATCGCGCCATTGCTCTTGCCCTCCGCCAGTTGGGCGAGCACCTCGTGCTCACGCGGGCTGAGCGCCGACAGCGGCGAGTCGGGCCCGATGGTCCGTGCCTTGACCAGCACCTCGACCACCTTGGGGTCCACCACCGAGCCGCCGCCGACCACGGTCTGCACCGCCGCCACGAGTTCAGCCGGGGTGCTGATCCGCTCCTTGAGCAGGTAGGCCCGCCCCGAGGAGCCGGCTTCCAGCAGCGCCATCACGTAGGCGGGGTCCGTGTACTGGCTGAGTACGACCACCCCGATCCGAGGGTGTCTCTGGCGCAGCCACTGCGCCACCTGGATGCCCTCGTCGGTTCCGGTCGGTGGCATCCGGATATCGGTGATGACGGCGTCGGGCGGGGAGGCGTCGATGGCCGCAAGCAATGAGTCTCGGTCGCCGTAGGTGCCCACGACATCGATGAGTTGCGAGTCGCCCACGATCTGGTCCAGCGCCTCGCGGATGAGGTAGGTGTCGTCCGCGATCATGACCTGAATTCGACTTGCGCGGGCATCCACGCTCTGTTCGCCGCCTTCGGATGTCCCCACGAGCTTCACCTCTGCTGGCACAAGGGAGATGATTTTGATCAAAGGTACTCGCGCGCGCGGCGCTTGTGGTGCAGCAACCGCGCGCTCGGGGAGGCACGCACCCCCACGGGCGGGGAGGCCTGCACCCCCAGTGCCGACCAGGCAGGCCGTGCGACTGGCATGCCACCATCATTGTCCGTGATTCCGCGGCGGCCCATACTCGCCGCATGACCGGGACTGCCCGCGGCACCCGCCCTGTGCCGATCGTGGACGGCATGCCGTGACGTCGCTGAGCAGCGTCCGGCCGATCTCTCAGATCGCCGGCGCCCGCTGCTCCGCTCCGCGCCTCGCCGGGCACATCATCGACCGCAGCGACCTGCTCGACGTCCTGGACCGTGGTGTCCAGGGTCCCCTCACGCTCATCACCGGTCCCCCGGGAGCCGGGAAGACGACCTTGCTCTCCGCCTGGCTGGCGCAGCGAAGGCTCCCGGGTGTGGTGGCCTGGCTCTCGGTGGACGGCGCTGACACTACGCCGGCGCAGTTCTGGAGCGCGGTCATCGAGGCTGTGGACCGCGCGGGGGAACCTCGGTTGGGGCCGCTCCTGGGCCGGCTCGGCCTCGACCGTTACGACTTTCTGCGAGCGTTGACCGCCACCCTCGCTACCCGCTCGACGCCGCTGGTCCTGATCCTCGACGACTTCCACGAGCTCAGGGCACCCCAGGTCCAGGAGCAGTTCGATGCTCTCCTGCGCCACCCCCAGCCCATGCTGCGACTGGTGATCGCCAGCCGGGTCGACCCCCGTCTGTCGCTTCCGCGTCTGCGTCTTCAGGGCCGGATGGTGGAGCTGCGGGGTGCGGATCTCGCGTTCACCGTTCAGGAGGCAGGCTGCATGCTCGCCATTGCCGGGCTGGCCCTCGATCCCGACCAGATCGCCGCGCTGCATGCCAGGACCGAGGGTTGGGTGGCCGGCCTGCGGCTCGCGGCGCTCCTGCTTCAGGCGACGGACGGCGTCGACGTCGACGAGATGGTGCAGACCTTCGCCGGGGATGAGCGCACCGTCGCCGATTACCTGGTTGAAGAGGTCCTCCAGCGACAGCCGGCGCGGATCCGGGAGTTCATGCTCCGCACCAGCGTGGTGGACTCGCTGAGCGGCGAGCTTGCCGATGCGCTCACCGGACAGTCGGACGGCGCGTGGACGCTCGACATGCTCGAGCGCTCCAACGCCTTCGTCTCGCGGGTCGGCGACGTCCCCGGGCTCTATCGCTACCACCGGATGTTCGGTGAGCTGCTCCGCAGCCAGCTTCGGCACCGCATGCCTGATCTGATGGTGAGCCAGCACCGGTCGGCGGCGCGGTGGTACGCCAAACGGGGTGCGCTACCCGACGCCGCCCGCCACGCGCTCGCCGCCGGCGACTGCGCGTTGGCCGGCAACGTGCTGGCCACCAGTTGGCCCGAGCTGCTGGTCCGTGGCGACTCCCCGGTGGCCGGCGCACTGATCGGGAGCCTGCCCCGCGCGGTGGTCGCCGCCGACCCCGAGCTCAGCCTCGCGGCTGCCTCCATCCACCTGGAGTCCGGGGAGCTCGCCGCCGGGCGCGACTATCTTCGCATCGCCGACGCCACCGCCGAGGCGGTCAAGACCGGTCGTCGCGCAGCGTTCACGCTGACCCGCGCGATCGCGGAGCTCTACGACGCACGAGCGGCAGGGGATTTCGAGCGCGCTCGGGCGAGCGCTGACGCGTTGGTGTGCGGCCACGCGTCCACCGTGGTTGCCCTCGACGGACGCGAGCGTCGTGCGCTTGGGCTCCTGCACCTCGGGACTGCGGAGACCTGGATGGGCCGGCACCGCGATGCGCGGACGGCGCTCGACGACGCCCTGGGGCTGGCTCGTCACGCCGATCGGGAATACCTGACGTTCTCCATCCTCTCCGCGCTCGCGCTGCTCGAGGCCGTCAGCGGCGCGTTCGTCGCCGCGGCATCGCTCGCCGAGGAGGCCGCCAGCCTTGCCGGCCGACGTGGCTGGTCGGAGCGCGGGCCGGCCGCATCGGCGCGATGCGCTCTGGCCATCTGCGCCTATCACCGCAATGCCCTGCGTGACGCACGCCGTTCGCTGGCTGCGGCGGACGCCGTCCTTCAGGGCGCAGGCGACCCGGCGTTGCGCCTCCTGGTGTCGCTGACCCGGGTGCGGGTGGCGCTTCGCTCCGGGGACGCGGACCACGCTGACGCCGCGCTCGGCGCCGCGGAACGAACGGCCGGGGGGCTCGAGCTCAGTCCATGGCTGGAAGTCCTCGTGGCCGGCGCCCGAGCGGATGTCCTCATCGCCGCCGGACAACCCGGCGCCGCCCACGACCTGACCACGACCAGGCAGCTGTCGGGCGAGTGGGCCGAGACGGAGCTGGTGTGGGCGAGAGTCGCCCTCGCGACCGGTGACTCGAGGGGCGCCGCCCACACCGCCCGAGCAGCCCTCGACGGCGTGGCGGCCATGGCCGATCCCTCGACGGCGATTGAGATCCGCGCGCTGGGCGCGGTGGCCGAGCATCGCTGCGGCGATGACGCCGCCGCGCTCCACCTGGTGGAACAGGCGCTCGCGCTGGCCGAGCCGCAGCAGGACCTCGCCCCGTTCCTGTCGGTCGGGCCGGCCGTGCGCGAGCTCCTGATCAGGCGTATCCGTGCCGGGACCGCCCACCGGGCCCTGGCCGGCGAGCTCGGTGAGCTCCTGGATCCCCAGCTCACGCGTCCCGACGACCGCAGGAGCGCGATGACGCTGGACCCGCTCAGCGGGCGCGAGGCGGTGGTGCTGCGCTACCTGCCGACGACGCTCTCCAAGGCCGAGATCGCCTCCGAGATGTCGGTCTCGGTCAACACGGTCAAGACGCACATGAAGAACATCTACCGCAAGCTCGACGTGACCGACCGGGCTCAGGCGGTTCGTCGGGCCCGCACGCTGCGTCTTGTCTGAGTCGGGCGGCGCTTCGCGTCCGCTCAAGATCCAGACGATCGCGGGGTGAGGCAATCACCCTCACGGGGTGATTCGGTTTCACCCCGTGAAAACGCAGCATCGGCGGGTGGCCGTTTCGCCTTCCACCAGCGCGCCCGCGCTCAACATGGTCCGCGTCGTGGGCGGGGAGTTCCTCATGGGATCGGATGCCTTCTATCCGGAGGAGGCGCCCGTGCGTCGCGTTGAGGTCGACGGGTTCTGGATCGACGAGCATCCGGTGACCGTGGCCGAGTTTCGCCGCTTCATGAAGGCCACCGGCCACGTTACCGGCGCCGAGCGAACGCCCGACGCCGCGGACTATCCGGACGCCGACCCGGCCTTGCTGGTGCCCGGCTCACTCGTCTTCTCAGCGGCCGATGGCCCCGTCGATCTCAGGGACTTCCGCAACTGGTGGGAATGGAAGCCCGGAGCGTTCTGGCGCCGGCCCGAGGGGCCGGGCTCGAACGTCGGCGGGCGCGAACTGCACCCGGTGGTCCATGTCGCGTACGCCGACGCTCTGGCCTACGCACAGTGGGCGGACAAGGAGCTGCCCACCGAGGCCGAGTGGGAGTATGCGGCGCGGGGCGGGCTGGTCCAGAAGGCGTTCGCCTGGGGCGACGAGTTCGCTCCGCGGGGGCGGATGATGGCCAACACCTGGCAGGGGGAGTTTCCGTGGGAGAACCTGCGTGCCGACGGCTATGACGGGACCTCGCCGGTCCGCAGCTTCCCGGCCAACGGCTACGGGCTCTACGACATGACCGGCAATGTGTGGGAGTGGACGTGCGACTGGTTCCAGGTCCGGCCGGCCGCCGTCGACGAGCGACCGTGCTGCGTGCCGCACCACGATCGGGCCGGCTCGGCGGACGGGAGCCTCGCCGAGGGCGAGACGATCCCCCGCAAGGTCATCAAAGGCGGCTCTCACCTGTGCGCGCCCAACTACTGCCTGCGCTACCGGCCCGCGGCGCGGCAATCGGAGGCGGTCGACACGTCGACGTCGCACATCGGCTTCCGCTGCGTGGTGCGCGGCTCGTCCGTCCTATGACCGCGACCGGCCACATCGAACGCTCGGTGGCGGTGCCCGGCACGCCGGCCCTGTTTGGCCGGGTGATGGCGCTCGTGGCCGCCACCGTGGGATTCGCGACCTTCGGCGTGTGGGCGGCCCGGGATGCCGGCGGCGCGGAATGGTTCATCGCGTGGCTTCTGGCGATCGGTTGCCTGATCGCGCTCAACGTCGCCAACGCCCGGGGCATGACGGGCCTTGCGGTGGCCTTGCTCATGGGCTTTGGGTTCTTGATGGGGGCGAGCGTCGCCACGACGGTCAACTACTACTCGGCCACTGACCCGACCGCGGTCCGTCAGGCGTTCGGGGCGACCGCCCTGTTCGTCGCCGCGCTGGGATCCGGCGGCTATGCGGTGCGACGCGACCTCTCGTTCCTGTACCGGCTGCTGTTCTGGCTGCTGCTGGGACTGATCGCCGCCTCGATCGTGCTGATCTTCGTCCGCATCCCGGCCGCGTACACCATCTGGTCGCTGTTCGGTCTGGTCATCTTCGGGCTCTACACCGTCGTTGACTTCAACCGCTTGCGCCACGGGGGCACGGAGGAAGCGGTGCCGCTGGCGGCCGGGATCTTCCTCGATGTCCTGAACATCTTCCTGTTGTTCCTCCGCCTGTTCGGGCGATCGTCCTGACAGGGGAGTGCAACGTCCAGGCTCGGGCGGCAACTCGCCCGAGCGACACAGCCCCGATGATTGGAGCCGATATGAAACTGATGGAGCTGAAGGAGAAGACGACACTGTCGCGCGAAGAGGCGGCAGCGCGACTGCACGCGATCGCCGACGAGCTCGGGTCGCAGAATGATGTCGTGATCGAGCGCGAGCACATGCGGTTTGTCGCTCACGTTCCCGATCAGGTCAATCTCAAGGTGGAGTTCGAGATCGAGGATGACGGCACCGAGCTGGAGATCGAGCTGACCTGGTAACGGTCATCCGGCGGGACCGCGCGCCGCGGTCCTGGACTCAGGTCGCGGACGCGGCGTCGCGCTCGATCTCGGCGGTGTCGGCCTTGAGCTGCTTCTGCTGGAGCTTTGCCGCACGCTTCATGGCTCGTTCGACCTTGGCGCCCATGTCCGAGACGGCGACCACGACCAGGCCGGCCGTGCCCGTGTCGAGGTGCTCGCCCAACTCCTTGAGATCGTGGCGGCTCATCCCCGCCGCGGCATGACCGCTCACGGCACCGAGGAGTGCGCCGCCCGCGGTCGTAGCCGCGACCAGCCCGCCTCCGACGGCCGCGAACGGGAACAATGCGACCACGAGCCCGGTGGCCAGCCCGACTCCGCCTCCCAGGACGCCGCCAACACGGGTCGGTGTTTCGTGCTTCTTGACGATCTTGACCTTGCCGTCGTCACGACGCTCGATGACAGCAGCGTCCCAGGCGTCGATCAGGCCCGCCTCGGAGTGGAGGTCGTGCACGAGCTGATAGTCGGCTCGTGCGTCGTCGACGCTGTCATAGACCCCAACGATCGTTATCAGCGTGTCAATTGGCATCGGTGGACCCCTTTTGTGCGCGCCACGAACGCTCATGGGCTCAGGCCCGCGTGCGCCATGAACTGTGGTTGGCTCGTCGCCGAGATCCTCGGCGGCCCGTGGGTGAACGGACGTCACCCACAAAGGGTGAAATGCGCCGGACACGCTCGCCGCAAGAGGGTCGCGAGCATAGACTCGGGACACCGATGATGATGCTGGTGCGACCGGAAGTGTGGTGACTGACGTGATCCTCTGCGCGGTGGACGAGTCCGAGGCCGCACAAGGCGTCCTCGATACGGCACGCTCCCTGGCTCAGAGCCTGGGGACAAGTCTCGTTGTCATGCACGTCGTCGGCGATGGTTCGGAGGACGCCGAGGAGCTCGTCGGTCGGGTGCGCGAGCGGCTGGGTGACGACCAGGCCGATGTGCGCGTCGCGGCGGGATCGCCAGCCGACGTGATCCGGGCGGCCGCAGACAGCGAGGACGCCGAGCTGCTCGTGGTCGGGTCACGGGGTCGCGGGAATCTGCGGTCGGCTGTCCTCGGTAGCGTCTCGCGTGAGCTGGCCGCCAACGCGAGCCGTCCGGTCGTGGTCGTCCCGCCTGGTGGGGCCTGGACGGCCGATGACGGTGGTGCCGCCACGGAAGGTGTGAGCGTGGTGTGTGGCGTCGATGGTTCAGAGCAGGCGTTGGCCGGCGCCGTGTTCGCCGGCCGGCTCGCCGAGCGCCTCTACTGCCGGCTGGTGATCGTTCACGCGCGCCAGACCGTGAAGGCGGCGCTGTCATACCCCGGCGCGCGATCCGAGACGCCGCCGGTGACCGGACAGGCCGACTCGGTGGACAAGGTTGCCGCCGAGGTTGTCCAGCGAGCGGTGGCCGCCGCCGATGTGGGGGCGACGGGCATCGAGGAGCCGGGGCCGCCTGCCGAGATCCTCGAGTCTGTCGCCGAGCGTGAGGCGGGGCGGCTGATCGTGATCACCGCCCGTGGATTGGGCGGAGTTCGAGCGTCGCTCCTCGGCTCGGTTGCCGCGGACCTGACCGCAGGCGCCAAGCGCCCCGTGGTCGTGCTCTCCGAGGCGGTGGCGGGCACCGCTCACTGACGCCGATCGGTGCGCCGACGGTGTCTGACCTGCCAGAAGATGATCCCGAGGAGGATCGTCGTGATCGTGCCTGAGATGACGACCGACGCGAGCGGGAAGTTGTCGAGCGCCGTCCCGACCGCGTAGGCGAGCACGCAGGTGTACACGCTCCACAGAGCGCCTCCGATCACCGACCAGAGTAGGAAGCGCGGGTAGGGGTACCTCTGCGAGCCCAGCGTGGCATTGACGACGAAGCGCACGCCGGGCACGAATCGTCCGGCGGTGAGAAGCAGGGGCGCGCTGTCGCCGAGAAACCCGAGCGCGGCGGCGACCTTGTCGTTCTGCTTGGCCTGCGCGAGCTGCTTCTCCAGTCGCTTGGAGGCCAGGCGTGCCACCCAGTAGAGCGCGGAGTCACCCGCGATGGCCCCCAACGCTCCGGCCACAATGACCAGCCAGAGGTCGAGCGTTCCCTGAGACGCCAGCGTCGAGGCCGCATTGAGCGTCGTCTCGCCCGGGAAGACCGGGACGACGGCGTCAAGGAAGACCAGCGCCCCCACGCCGAGGTAGGAGGAGCTCGCATTGGCGCTGATCGTGCCGAAGCGATCCCCGCCCCCGGCGTCCTGCAATACGAGCACGGCGGCGACCAGGACGAGGAGGACGCCGACGCCGACCAATGCGTTGCGGCGCCCCGATGTCACCTGCTCAAGGGTTGGCTGGCGGCGCGGGCGGTTCCGGCGGTGTGCTCCCGGCCTTCCCCCGGCGCCGTCCGGCGGCGAAGATCGCGATCAACACCGTCACGACGCCCATGCCGATCAGGACCCATCCCCACCACGGTAGGCCTCCGCCATTGGAGTCCGCCGTCGTGGGCGTCCCCTTCACCGCCAGCGCGCTCACCGATGTCGATTGGTGAACCGAGATCGACGCGCCCGGCCCGGTGACCGACTTTGTCACGGTCTCCTTCTTGGCCGGGGCAGCCGAGGTGTGCGTCTGGCTTGCCGACGCGGTGACGGTCTTGACCTGGCCGGCGGCGCTGGACACCGCCTCGCTGGCCTTCTGTGCCGCGGTGGACGCCGCTCCGCTCGCGGCCCCGGACCCGCACGCGCTGACCAGGAGCGCGGTGATCACGAGCGCCAGCGCCGTGATCAGCCACCGCCTCTTATCCGAGTCCATCATCGGTGGGCGTGATCCTCTTGGGCGGTGCACTTGTCCGCAATGGGGCTGACACGTGCCCGGCACAGGGGCTGGCACCACCGGCGCGGTCGCGACCGGCCTCGAAGCTGACCGTGATGTGCAGGCGGTCGTCTGACTGCTCGGCCTTCACCGCGTCTTCGAGTGCCCGCTGATCCGCTGGACCCAAAGTCGCACCCATCGAGCGTGGCCAGAGCCGGCGGGCGAGCACGACGTTGATCTCGCCCGCGATCAGGGTGAGCTGCGCTCCCAGGTACAGCCATGACAACAGTCCGACGACGACCGCGAACCCCCCGTAGGTCTCGGAGGCTCCTTTCACCACTCGTGCGACGTATACACCCCCGATTGCCTGAAGGGCGAGCCATCCGATCGCGGCGACAACGGCACCGGGCAGTACGGCGCGCGTCGTGACGTCGGCCGAGGTGAGCACCCGGAAGCACGCCAGGAAAAGGAGGAGGTCGACGCCGGTAGCCGTGATCACGCCCAGCACCTGCGCGAGCGCAGGATGTATCTGGGCGTCGGTGATCAGGCCAACGAGTGTGGTCGAGACGACGAACAGACTTCCGGCTGACGCCAGCAGCAGAAGACCCCGCAGCCGGGAACCGACGAACCCGGTGCGACGCACGCGCGGCACCGTCCACAACCGGTCAAACGCGTCCCCGACTGCCAGCGTGGCGCCGAGCCCGGTCCACAGTGCCGCCACGACCCCAATTGCGAGCGCAACACCGCTGCCCGCCAGCGAGCCGACGTTGGCGCTGAGCTGGGGCCCGATCACCGGCATCTGGGCCAGAGCAGAGTCACGCACGTCCTTCTGGAACGCGGGGTCGCCCTGGAAGAGGAACCCCAAGATCGCGACGAAGGCGAGCAGCAGAGCGAACACGGAGAAGAACCCCCAGTACGCGATCTGAACTCCGAGGTTGGGGCCGCGGTCGTCGATGAACTTCTTGACGACGGCGAGCGCGAAGGCGGAGGGTGTCCACCTCCGCTGCCATTGGTCGAGGTGATCACGGGCGGCGGCGAGGCTCACCATCGGCCGGCGATCCCGCTCGACGTGGCACCCACGCGGTCGATGGTCGCGTGAGCGACCCCGACGCGCATCGCCCCGATGAGGTGACCAGCGCCGCGGCGACGTCGTCGGCGTTTCACCTGATCGGGGTGAGCTCGCTCCTCGGGTGGGGTGCGAGCCTCGACGCGACACGTGAATCGGTCGATGGGAGTCACGCGTGGCGAGCGACCAGGACGGTGCGGGAAGCGCGGAGCCGGCGCAGCAGGCGTACCCGGACGATTCGTCGCCGTTTCAGCCCGCCCGCCGCCGGTCGCTGCTGCAGCGCACCGTCCCGGTCTCCGGGCAGCTGCAGCGCTACGGTGCGGGCACCGCACGGCGCGACCTGCTCGCCGGGGTCACGGTGGCGGCGCTCGCTGTCCCGGCGGCGATGGCCTACGCGGAGCTCGCCGGTCTGTCGCCGGTCAACGGCCTGTACGCGCTGCTGCTGCCGACGCTTGCCTACGTCCTGCTCGGCTCCTCGCGCCAGCTCGTGATCGGACCGGAGGGCTCGATCAGCGCATTGGTCGCGGTCTCGGTGCTGTCGTTCGCGGCGGCGGGGAGCGCCGACGCGGCGCAGCTTGCCGCGATCCTGGCGCTCCTGGTCGGAGCGTGCTATCTCGCGGCGCTCCTGCTGCGGCTCGGCTGGCTTGCCGACTACTTCTCGCGGCCGGTGCTGATCGGCTACATCCACGGTGTCGCGGTGGTGCTGATCATCGCCCAGCTTGGCAAGCTCACGGGGATCAGCATCGGCGCGAGGGGCGCGGTGCCGCAGCTCGTCGAGGCGGGCAGGGAGATCGAAAGCGTCAGCGGGGCCACGCTGGCGGTGGCCGCCATCGCACTGGCGGTGATGTTGCCACTGCGGTGGATCGCACCCCGGTTTCCGGCCGCTCTGGTCGTCGTCATCGCCGGGATCGCCGCGTCGTCGTGGCTCAAGCTCGACCAGCACGGCGTGGCGGTCGTCGGTCACATCCCGAGCGGCCTGCCGTCGCTGACGTTTCCGACGCCCCCGCTGAGCCAGGTGTTCGATCTGGTGCCGGCAGCGCTCGGGTTGTTCCTGGTGAGCTTCGCCGATGAGGTCCTCACTGCGCGCGCCTACGCCCAGCGTCACGGCGAGCGCATCGACGTGAGCCAGGAGATGCGGGCAATGGCGGTCGCCAACGCGACCGCCGGCGTATCCCAGGCCTTCCCGGTCGGTGCCAGCGGCTCCCGCACCGCCGTCAATGACTCCATGGGAGCGCGCAGCCAGGTGTCCGCGCTGCTGGCCGCCATCGCGGTCGTCGGCATTCTCCTGTTCCTCACCGCACCCATCGCGCACCTTCCCAAGGCCGTGCTCGGGGCGGCGATCGTCTCCGCGGCGGTCGGTCTGATCGACATCTCGTCGTGGCGGGCGCTGGCGGCGGCCGACCGTGTCGAGGTTGCCATTGCCGCCATCACGACCGCAGGCGTCGTCCTCGTCGGGGTGCTCGAGGCGGTCGTGTTCGCCGTCGGGCTCACCATTCTCGACGCGGTCCGCCGCAGCGCTCAGCCCGGCGATGCCGTCCTGGGCTTCGACGCCGTGCTCGGCCGCTTCGCGAATGTCGCCGAGCATCCGGAGGCCCGCGTCGAACCCGGCATCGTCGTCTACCGGCTCGACGACCGGCTGTTCTTCGCCAACGCCCGCTACGTAACGGGGCGCATGCGCCAGGCGGTGCGCGGCGCTCCCACCCCGGCACACTGGCTCGTGCTCGACGCCGAGGGCATCTCGCACATCGACACCACCGGGATGGAGGCACTGAAGAACCTCGTTGGCGAGTTGGGGGACGGCGGCGTCGCGCTCGTCGTCGCGCGCATGCACACCACGCTCCAGGGCCTGCTTCAAGACGCCGGCCTGGAGGCGGAGATTGGCGCGGACCACTTCTACCCCACCGTCCGGGCGGCGGTCAGCGCCTGCGTCCGCGAGGAGTCCGGCGCCGGCGGCCGGGAAGCCGACGAGGCGGGACCTCCCGCAGCAGGATGATCGTTATCCGGGCGCTTGACCGTGCGCGCCGCGCGTGCGGTGATCGGGCGCGGGGACGCTCTCCATGCCGGGCCGCTGGTCGCCGGGGTGGGACTCGTACCACCGGGCGTACCGTCTGGCCAGCGGCGCCGCGGTGACGCCGTGGGCGATCACCGACAGTCCGATCGTCACGTACGTGGTGGCCAGGATCGTCGCCGCCTGGGGCAGGTGTGCCTCCTCGACGACGATCACCGCGAACACGATCGAGGCCAGGCCGCGGGGGCCGAACCAGCCGAGGAAGCCGACCGTCGGCAGGCGCGCGCCGCTGCCGATCATCGCCACGGCGACAGGGATCATGCGTACCACCGTCAGGCTGAGCACCGCATAGCCCACGATCCCCCAGGTGAGGTCCTCCAGCACCGGGCCCAGGAGCACGGCGCCGAAGATCAGAAGGGTCACGCCCCCCAACAGAGCTCCGAGCTCCTCGTCCAAGCGTGACGCCTGCTCGGACTCGCTGCTGACGAGTGCGCCGAACATCGCGCCGGCGACGAATGCCGCGATGAAGCCCGAGCCGCCCAGCGCCGCCGCGATTCCGTAGGCGAGGCCCGCGCCCGCCACCGGGATGACCTGGAGCCACGAGTCGCTGATCAATCCTCGGCCGTACGCGAACGCGACGATCCCGGCGGCGATAAGGCCTGCCGCTACGCCTCCGAGAGCTCCGTAGCCGATCTGCTCGGCGACAATGCTGATCGCGTGGTGGCCCGTCGACGCGTTGTCCTCCACCTCCGCCGCCGCCAGGGCGATCAGCAGCAACGGCACACAGATGCCGTCGTTGAGACCGCTCTCCACGTTCAGTCCCTGCCGGATGCGGGACGGGAGTCGCGGCTCGGTGACCACCGCCTCGCCCAGGGCGGCATCGGTCGGCGCGAGGAGTATCGCCAGCACGATCGCCTCGGTGGCGTCGAGCTTTCCGAAGATCACCGCCGCCAGCACCGCACCCGCGGCGATGGTGAGCGGCAGCCCGACCCCGAGCAGGCGGAGTGGCACCGCATACTCGCGCCGGAGCACGTGGGGCTTGATCCGGGAGGCATCAGCGAACAGCACCACGGCAAGGGTCGCCTCGGCGAGCGTGCGCACGGCCTCGCCCGTCGGAGCAGCCGTCACCTCGTCGATGGCGAACGGACCGACGAGCACCCCGATGACGACGAACGCCATCGCCGGCGTGACGGCCGTGCCGGTCAGCCGCGCTGACACCCCGGCTATCGCCAGGACCGTCGCGGCAACGATCGCCAACTCCCATTTCATGCCGCTCGCACCTTCTGTGGCGGAGCGCGCTCCGTGTGCTGTGCCGTCCCGCTAGCGCGCGGTATCGAGGTCTTCGCTGAACACGATGAGGCCGTGCAGTACGTACAGGCAGAGGAAGAAGAGCGCCAGGGACCACCATGGGTGCGTCCCGCCGATCGACAGCAGCGACTCGAGCGCGCCGAGGCTCGCGGCGACGATGCCGATCACGCGACCGTAGGTTCCGCTCCCGAACAGGGAGAACCCGGCGGTGAGCTGGATGACGCCGACAATGATCGTGACCCACCCCCACGTGTGCAGGCTCGCGAATGCGTACTGCGTGTTGTCGAAGAAGTGGGCGTTGCTCACTGCCGCGATCCCGTAGATGATGTCCAGCGTGCCCGCCAGCAGCAGCAGAACCGCCACGAACACCACTCGTCCCGTGCCTCTCACGATGTGCCTCCTCTGTCGCGGCTTGCCGAGTTCGGGCTCGCCCCGGCTCGTTGTTACTCCCAGAGCGTCCGCGACGGTGACACTCGACGCATCACCCGATCAGGATGACCGCCCGGCGCCGGCGTGCGCCTGGGGTCACCACGATCAGACGCCGGACAGTGCCTCCACCTCGCCAGAGGCCACGGCATCGGCAAGCCGCTGGTGGTCGAGCTCGTTCTGATCGCCGTACGCCGCAGCGAACCGCGCGATCGCGTCATCGAACCGCGGGCCGGCGCCGAGGTACGCGGCGATGGCCAGGCGATCACCGGAGCGCGCATGTGCGCGGGCCATCGACCAGCCGCAGGCCCGCGTGTACGCGTGCAGACCCGACTGGTCCATCGTCGAGAGGTCGATGGATGCCTTCCAGTCCCAGAGCTGGCGGATGTAGAAATCATGCTCTACACCATCGAGGCCCACGCTGCGCTGCCACCCGAGGAAGACGTCGATCGCCGCCTGGGACAGCCGCTGCCCACGGACGACGCGCTCCCCATGGTTCTCAAACGCGCTTGCCCCCAGGTAGGGCTCCAGCACCGACGCCTGCGCCTCCTTCATCTGCAGCACGAGCGGATCCTTCCCGCCCCGGCCGACGAACAGGAGCACCCAGGCGCGCGTGCCGACGCTCCCGACCCCGACGACCTTGCGGGCCATGTCGACGAACCGATAGGTCGCGAAGAGGTGGCGGCGGTCCTCGTCGAGGCTGGTGGCGTACGCGTCGAGCGCGGCTCGCACGATGTCGATGTCCCTGCGAGCGTCCTCCGGATCGACGAGCTCGCTGAGCGGCACCAACAGCGGCGGCACCCGTCGAAAGCGCAGCTCCGAGCCGACACGCTCGGTGAGCTTCGTGACCGCCCTCAGACTCGTCTTGCGTCGCGCCTTGGCGAACGGCTTGGCGAACAGGATCCGCCCCTTCTTGCCCAGCCGCCCGCCGAACTGCTCGACGAGCTCGCTGGCATCAAGACGGTCATACCAGACCTGGAGGTGGCTCTCCGCCGCAAAGGCGCGCATCCCTTCGCGGTACTCGCGTACGCACTCGGTCACGAGCCAGCGCCGGCGACCTGCGGGCAGCGCGACGTCGCGCCCGGCGATCTCGACGCTCGCCGCCATCCGCTTGACGTCCCATTCCCATGGGCCGGGGAGGGTCTCATCGAAATCGTTGGGACCGAACAGCAGACGTCGATCCTGCGCCGCGAAGCCGCCGAAGTTCGAGATGTGCGCGTCGCCGCATGCCTGCACCACGATGCCCGAGTCCGGCGTGACCGCGAGGTCTGCCGCCATCACCGCGGCGGCGCCGCGGTAGAACGTGAACGGGGAGACCAGCATCCGCCCGTATCGGATCGGCACGAGCTCCTGTACTCGCGTGGCTGCCTGCTTGCCGAGGACGCTGATCGGATCGGGACGATCCACCGCCGGGGTCCAGTCACCATGGGCCGCGCGGGGTGAGGTGTCCCGGGCCGCGCGCCCGCGTTCGGCGGACTCACCGGAGTGCAGCGTGGCCTGGGTGGCGCGGGCCGGCCGAGCGCCGCCATCGTGCGCTCCCGGATCTGTCGGGGTGACATCCATTGCTGGAGCGTGCGGCTAGCCGGATGGTTCGGGGCGTGGCCGGTTAGTGCGGATGATGTGCCCGTAGCGATGATCGAGACCGCTGCGGGCCCGGTGTACGGACGTCCGGACGCTGTGGACCGTCGAGCGCACCGCGGGGCGCATCACGTGGCCGGCCACGGCGAGCAGGATGAGCGGGCCGAAGAGAGGAAACTCCCCGGTCCCGGGGCCCGCCAGCCACCGCGCGGACTCGGTCAGGACCGAGGCGCCCAGGGCCGCCTGGCCGAGCTCGGGCGTCCCGGGGGCCGCGAGCGCGTGCTTCACCGTGCGCTGCGCTGTCTCGGCCGCGACACCCAGCGCGATGATCGTGACGAGGCCCGAACCCGGACCCGTGATCCCGAAGAGCCGAGTGATCACCCGAGCGCGGGCCTGGTTGGCCAGCAGGTACATCACCCTGATGTCGGCGACGACGAGCCTGGCCCCGCCGAAGAGCTCCTCACGAGCCGCCTCGCGTACGTCGGCGGCTTCGCGATGGCTCGGTCCCGGCGGTCGGATCGAGGTCGGGGGAAGATCGGTCTCGCTCATCGTCCTCACACGCTGGCTCGGTCCGGGGTGGGCCGCATCACCCCAATCAGGTGAACGACGCGGTGCTCGGCCACCGAGTGCGATAGAAGCGTGCACACCGCAGCACGCGGGCCAGCACCCTCGCGGCACGGCGGGCGCGCTGGGACACTCCTCGGTGCTCCATGAACAGCACAGAGCAGGCCACCCGCGTCAGGATCCTGGCAGTGGACGACCACCCGGTCGTCCGGGAAGCCCTTCGGGACCTGATCGCCGCGACGCCGGACTTCGTCCTGGTGGGCCTGGCCTGCTCAGGCGAGGAGGCGTTGCGCGACGTCGCGCTCCTGTCGCCTCAGCTGGTGGTGATGGACGTCATCATGCCCGGCATCGGTGGGATCGAGGCCGCGAGAACCATGATCAGCAGGGACCCGGAGGTGGCGATCCTGCTCATCTCCGTCGACGATCCGTCGGCGTACCTCGATGAGGAGGACCGTTGCGACCGCATCGCGTGCCTGCGCAAGCAGGCAATCTCCACGGCCGAGCTCAGCCTCGTGTGGAGCGCGCTCAGTGAACGAGTGTCGATCGCGGGCTAGTGACGGAAGCTCTGGTGCTCCTCGGGGCGCCGCTTCGGCATCGGGCTCTCGAGCGACTCCAGCCACGCCGTCTGCTTGCGCAGGTCCTCCAAGAACAGGTCGGCCATATCGGAGGTGAGCCCGGCCCGCACCACGACGCGCAGGACGGAGAGGTCCTGGCGGTTCTCAGGGAACGTGTAGGCCGGCACCAGCCATCCAAACTCGCGTAGCCGCGCCGACACGTCGAAGACGGTGTAGTTGCACACCTCGGGGGCGGTCGTGAACGCGAGCACCGGTAGCTCGCTTCCGTCGGTGATGAGCCGGTAGCAGCCGATCTTCGCGATCTCCCTGGCGATGTGCATCGCGATCCGGTTGGACGCTTGCTGGATCTCGGCGTAGCCCTCCGCGCCCAGCGCCAGGAACATGAAGTACTGCGCCAGCACCTCGCTCCCGGGACGCGAGAAGTTCAGTGCGAAGGTCGGCATCGATCCGCCGAGATAGTTGACGTCGAACACGAGATCGCGGGGCAGCGCCGCCGCGTCGCGCCAGATGGCCCAGCCGACCCCGGGATACACGAGGCCGTACTTGTGGCCCGACGCGTTGATCGAGTGCACGCGCGGGAGTGCGAAATCCCACACGAGGTCGGGCTGGGAGAACGGCGCCACGAACCCGCCGGAGGCGGCGTCCACGTGGACCGGGACATCGGGGCCCCCGCTGGCCGCCAGCTCATCCAGGGCGGCGCAGATCTCAGCGACGGGCTCGTAGCTGCCGTCGAAGGTCGAGCCCAGAACCGCCACCACGCCGATCGTGTTCTCGTCACAGTGGGCGGCGGCTTCGGCCGCGGTCAGATGGAAGCGGTCGCCCTCCATCGGCACCAGACGCGGCTCGACGTCCCAGTAGCGGCAGAACTTGTCCCAGCACACCTGGACGTTGATTCCCAGGACGAGGTTCGGCCGGTCGGTCGGCTTGCCGGCCGCCTTCATCCGCGCTCGCCACAGCCACTTCAGCGCCAGCCCACCCAGCATGGCGGCCTCGCTGGAGCCGGTTGTCGAGCAGCCGGTCACGTCGCCGTCGACGTCCGCGTGCCACAGCCGGCCGATCATGTTCACGCAGCGGCGCTCGAACTCCGCCGTCTGCGGATATTCGTCCTTGTCGATCATGTTCTTGTCCGCGGTCTCCGCCATCAGGCGAGCGGCGTCCGTGGGCATCCAGGTCGTCACGAACGTGGCCAGGTTCAGCCGGGCGCTCCCGTCCAGGAGCAACTCGTTGGTCATCAGGTCGTAGGCGACCTTGGTCCCCGTCCCGTGCTGGGGGATCACGTCGCGCGGCAGGCCGGCGAGCTCCTCCTCTTGGACCATCGACGGCTCGTTCGAGCCGCCGTTGCCGGTTTGCTGGACGGGTGGTTTCGGGGTGGTGGAAGACATTGCCGCTCTCAGTTCAGGTGATAACGCCGCCGGCGGCGGCGCGCAGGTGACGCCAAGTCTCAATCCGCTCACCCGCGTCCACAAGGTGGCCCGCACCCGGCGCCGGGTGTGCAGGCACGTGCCGCGCGGCGCGAGGGTGACCCGGCGAGCTGTCACCCGATCAGGATGACGACCGCGGGCCTCGACGGTTCTAGCGTCGCGAAGCTATGACGAGTTCTCCGGCTCCGGAGGATCCGACAGCAACTCTGCTGAGTAAGGGCTTCATGGTCCTGCTGGTGATCGCGGCCGTCGTCGGGGTCGCCGTGTCACTGGCTGCGTGGTGCTTCGTGGAGCTCGTCTACCAGATCCAGCGGGAGCTGTACCACCATCTCCCGGCCGCGCTCGGATACCAGCACGGTCCCCCGCTGTGGTGGTCGCTGCCGATCCTCGCCATCGCTGGGCTCCTTGCCGCTGTGACGATCACACGGCTGCCCGGAAACGGTGGGCACATACCCGCCGAGGGTCTGAAGGTCGGTGGTGCCCCCACTCAGCCGATCGAGGTGCCGGGGATCATGCTGGCGGGACTGATCTCGATCGGCCTGGGCCTCGTCATCGGCCCGGAGGCGCCCCTGATCGCGCTCGGAACAGGGCTTGGGGTGGCGATCGTGAAGCTGGCGCGCAAGGAGGCGCCGTCTCAGCTGCTCCTCGTCGTCGGTGCGGCCGGAAGCTTCGCGGCGCTGTCGTTCGTATTCTCCTCGCCGATCATCGCGGCGATCATCCTGATCGAGGCGACGGGGTTGGGCAAGTCGCGGCTTCCCATCATCCTCATCCCTGGGCTCGTCGGTGCCGGCATCGGGTCGCTCGTGTCGGTCGGGATGGGCTCGTTCACGGGGCTGAGCTCGAGTGCCTACGCCCTCGCGCCCCTGTCGCTTCCGGCCTTTCCCCATCCCACCGCCGGCAACTTCGGGTGGACGATCGCCCTCGCGCTGGCCATTGCGCTCGTCGCTCACGTGATCCGGACGGGGGGACTGCTGACCTACCGGCTGGTCAAGCCCCGGCCGCTCGTGCTCCTGCCCCTGTGCGGGCTGGCCGTGTCCGGACTGGCCATCGCGTTCTCGCAGGCCGCCAGCGGAAAGGGCGTCAACGAGGTGCTGTTCTCCGGCCAGGACGCTCTGCCGGGCCTCGTCTCCGGCTCGGCGACATGGTCGCTGTCGGCGCTGGGGTTGCTGATCGTCTTCAAGGGCATCGGCTATTCCCTCTCGCTGGGGGCCTTCCGGGGCGGCCCGACCTTTCCGGCCATCTTCCTCGGCGCCGCCGGGGGGCTCATGGCGTCGCATCTGCCCGGGTTTCCGCTGGCGGCAGCGGTGGCGGTCGGGATCGGCGCCGGCACGGTGGCCATCCTGCGCCTGCCGTTGTCGGCGGTCGTGGTCGCCACGCTGCTGACCGGTAATGCGGGCGCGGGAGTGACGCCGCTGGTCATCATCGGCGTCGTCGTCGCCTATCTCGCGACCCTCGGGTTATCCGCGCGCCAGACCGCCAGAACAGCGGACGCGCCTGCGGCGGAGACGGAGGGTGCCGACGTGGGCGCTCCGGCCCCGGCGTTGTGACCCAGATCACCCCGCAGGGCGCTCCCGGGGCCGCCGGAGGGCGCGCCTCCACCGCCGGTTCGGGCGCAGGAACGACCGAGCCGCGCAGGTCGCTGCTGTTTGCGGCTGCATTCGGGCAGTCCAAGAACGCGATGGCCCTGGTCGACACGCAGCGCCGGTTGGTCGATGTCAACGGCGCGTTCGTTCGCCTGCTCGGCTACGAGCGCACCGCGATGATCGGATGGCCGGTTCAGCGGCTGCTCGACGGCGGGCCGGCGCTGACCGCACCGGAGTGGAAGGCCGCCCTGGCGGAAGGGCGAGCGGCCGGCGAGGCCAAGCTCCTGTGCGCGCAGGGAGACCGGATCGCCGTTCAATGGGCGTCGACCACCGAGGTCGTCACCGGGGGCCAGCTCACCCTCGTCGTCGCGTTGAGCACGTCAAGCTGGGGCGCGCGGTTTCGCCGCACCGATCCGAATGGCGAATCCCGGGCTCTGACCGGGCGCGAGCGCGAGGTGGTCCGGCTCGTGGCGCTCGGATACACGGGTCCGGAAATCGCCGACCAGCTCCAGATCGCCCATCACACCGTTCGCACTCACGTGCGCAACGGGATGGTCAAGACGGGCGCCCGGTCGCGTGCTCACCTCGTGGCCAAGACACTCGGCCAGGGGGTGGTCCTGGCACCATGACCGGACCCGTGGGCGCGGCGATGGACGCCTAGTCGCGGACGGAGGAGGCCGGAGCGGAGGAGGTGTAGTCCGCGAGCTGGCGCTCGAACTCCGGCCACCACGCCGGCTCGGAGCCGAGCGGATCCGGGTGCGGGTCAGATCCCAGACCACCTGGTCCCGGTCCGCCACCTCCGCGTCCGTCTCCGCCGCCTCCTCCTGGTCCGTCTCCGCCGTCCGACTCGTCATCAGGCCGCGGCTGGATCACGAAACAGCTCACGAGCCAGAACAGCCAGGCAGTGCCCGTCACCAAGAGGACCGCCAGCGTGACGTAGTTCTGCGCTCCGGATCCGAAGAGATCGATCATGGTGTGACGATCACGGCGGCGCGGTGAGGCCGCATCACCCGATCCAGGTGATCGATGACGCACCGTGCCAGAGATCGAGCAGCGTGCGCGGGCAGAGCTCGGCTTTCTCACCAAACGGACTGCTCCGCCGCGGGGCGCGAACCCAGGGGGGGTCCAGAGGGCCGACCGATGTCAGGATGACCACGACGCTGCGACGCTCCCGCAGCAGGATGGCAGCTGCCTCAAATCCGTCGAGCCCCGGCATGTTGACGTCCATCAGAACGAGGTCCGGACGCAGCGCCGCCGC
Organism: uncultured Solirubrobacteraceae bacterium; assembly: GCA_963737335.1. Classification (GTDB taxonomy): domain Bacteria; phylum Actinomycetota; class Thermoleophilia; order Solirubrobacterales; family Solirubrobacteraceae; genus Palsa-465. The sequence goes on along the minus strand of CAVTSK010000019.1, from coordinate 1,448 downwards.
GCTCGCGATCGCCGCCTGGCCGGAGCCGGCCTCACCCACCTGCTCAAAGCCCGGCGTGGCGGCGATGACCTCGCGCATCGCGTCGCGGCAGACGGGATGATCGTCGACGCAGAGCACGTTGACCGGTCGCTTCGCCGAGGTCACTGGTTCTGCGCTTGAACCGTGGGCCAGGCGATCGCCATGAAGGCCGCCGCTAGGCCGGCGTCTTCGTGCTCGCTGCTCTTGTCGATATCGCGCACGGCGCGCTCGGTCGCCAGGGCGTCGTGCTGCGTTCGATCCGGTTCTGGGTGGCTCCACGGTGCCATACATCGATTCTCGCCCGTCACGTCGATCCCGTCGATACCTCAGTTGCGCGATCTGGGGTCCGGCGGACGGACCGGTTGGGTGTCACCCCGTTCGGGCGATGCGGCCTCACCGGTGCGGGCGTGTACTGAGGGCTCCGGCAACGAAGGAGGAGCGCGCGTGGCGTCTGACAGCAAACACCCGACTGATGGTGAGCCTCCCACGCATGTGGTGATCGTCGGCGGTGGCTTCGCGGGCGTCGGCTGCGCGCGCGAGCTCGCCGGAGAGGACTCGGTCCGCGTCACCCTGATCGACCAGCACAACTACCACCAGTTCCAGCCCCTGCTCTACCAGGTGGCCACGTCGCAGCTGGCCGCGACCAGCATCGCCTCCTCGCTGCGCACGACCTTTCACGACGATGACAACGTCGATGTGAAGCTGGGTGAGGTGACCGAAGTGGACACCGCGGCCCACTCTGTGCGCACACGGGAGGGAGAATTGATCGAAGGCGACGTGCTCGTCCTCGCCGCCGGAGCGCAGGCGAACTTCTTCAATACCCCGGGCGCGGCCGAGCATGCGTTCCCGCTGTACTCGCTCACCGATGCCGAGCGGCTGCGGACGCGAATGCTGACGGTGTTCGAGGACGCCGATCGCGATCCGACGCTGATCGAGCAGGGCGCGCTGAACTTCGTGATCGTCGGGGCGGGGGCGACGGGCACCGAACTTGCCGGCTCGATGGCCGACCTGATCCGCGACACGATGCCCGAGGAGTATCACGACCTGGCCGTGAGCCGGGCCACCGTGCAGGTCGTCGATCTTGGGCACGTGGTCCTCAACGGGTTCTCGGACCGCGCGCACAAGTACGCGAGCAAGGTGCTCACGGAGCGCGGTGTCACCCTGCGGCTCGGCACCGGCGTCAAGGAGGTGGCGGCGGATCACGTGGTGCTCTCTGACGGGACGACGATCAAGACGCGATGCGTGGCTTGGGCCGGGGGCCTGATGGCTGCGGCGCCGGCGGCAGCGAGCGGGCTGCCCCAGGGGCGTGGCGGCCGTATCGATGTGGGCCCGGATCTGACCCCGGGCACGCCTGGTGTCTACGTCATCGGCGACATGGCCAACATTCCGGGACCCGATGGCCGGGCGTTCCCGCAACTCGGATCGGTGGC
>CAVTSK010000018.1:0-52037 GCA_963737335.1 uncultured Solirubrobacteraceae bacterium | reverse complement strand
CGGTCTCAAGGTGGTCATGCCCGCCACCGCCGCGGACGCCGCCGGCCTCCTTCACTCGGCCATCGCCGACCCCAACCCCGTCGTGTTCGTGGAGAACAAGTCGCTGTACTTCCGCCGCGAGTCCGTGCCCGACACGCCTGAGCCGGTCCCGATCGGGCAGGCCAAGATCCTGCGCAGGGGGCGGGACGTGACGATCATCGCCCTGTCGCGCCTGGTCGGGGAGGCGATGACCGCGGCAGAGCGACTCGCCGCGGACGGGATCGACGCCGAGGTCATCGACCCGCGGACGCTGGTGCCGCTGGACCTGGAGACGATCGCCGCCTCGGTGCGGCGCACCGGACGGGCCGTCGTGGCGCACGAGGCGGTGCGCACCGGCGGCTTCGGGGCCGAGCTGGCGGCCGAGCTCCAGGCGGCCGCCTTCGACTACCTCGACGCCCCCATCCAGCGCGTAGGGGCCCCGTTCATGCCCGTGCCGCTCAGCCCACCGCTGGAGGACGGCTATCGTCCCCAGAGCGACGACGTCTACGCGGCGGCGCGCCACGCCGTGCATTGGGCTGACGTGGAGGAGCCGGTCCCGGCCGGCGAGGTCGGGGCGGGTGGGACCGAATGACCGGCGCCGGCTCAGGCGGGCTCGGGCGCCGTCGCCGGATCCGACTCCGACTCCGACTCCGACTCGTCGGTGAGGGTGATCAGCGCCGCTCCGGGCAGGCGGTCGAGCACTTCGCGGTTCTCGACGACGATCTCGAGGTTGGCCACGGCGAGACGCGCGTGCTCGCGCGCCAGGCTCTCGGCTCGCGCACCCTGGCGACGCTCGATGGCGTCGATCAGACCCGAGTGGTGGCGATGGGCGATGACGAGGATGTCGCGCGAGGCCGGCAGCTCGGCCTGGGCGAAGACGAGCGCGCTGGGCCCGGCGAACGGGAGCGACACGATCCCGTCGAGCGAGCGGACCAGCAACGGGCTGCGGGCCATCTTGAGCATCCGGGCGTGAAAGGACTCGTTGAGGCTGAGATAGCGCTCGAAGGACTCGTAGTCGGACCGGTGCACGAGCGTCTTGATCGTCGCGTTGGTGGCACGCAGCGCGGTCAGATCACGGGCCTGCGCGCCGCGCTCGGCGGCGAAACGCGCCGCGGTGCCCTCCAGCACGCCCCGCAGCTCGATCGCGTCGCGTACGTCGCCCTGGGTGAACTCGCGCACGACGTAGCCGCCGCCCGGCAGCCCGCGCAGCAGGCCCTCGTGCTCGAGCTCGGCCAGCGCCAGGCGCAGCGGCGTGCGGCTCACGCCCAGCAGGTCGACGAGCGGCAGTTCCGACATTCGCTCTCCCGGCGAGTACCGGCCATTGAAGATGAGCTCACGCAGGCGGAGGACCGCCTTGGTGATTTGGGTTCGGTGAGCTGGCCTGGCCAATTCGATCGCCGTGCCCGGCAGGGCCTGTCTGAAAGGGCGAACACGCCCGGCAGACCATTTGAGGCGGGGGCAGTCTAGTGCGGGGGAGCCATTGCATGCAACAACTGGCCAAAACCTGGGCATACCGCCGCACCTACCCCAGGATTGCGGGACTGTTAGCCGGTTCTTGCATGCAGAGGGAGACCGAATTAGTATGCGCCCAGCCTCGAGAGGATCTCGGGGCCGGCGAGACACCCTGAGGAGAGGAGAGCCGTGAGGAGTTATCACCTCATGCCACGGATGCGGATCGGACTCGCATTGGTGGCTGCCGTCGCGCTACTTGCGCTGGCGGGATGTGGCAGCAGTAGCAGCAGTTCGAGCTCCGCCGCCGGCGGAGGAACCACTTCGAGCGCAGCGACTTCGAGCGCTGCGAGCACCGGGACGGGTACGAGTGCCAGCGGTAGTACCGGCACGAGCGCCAGCGGCGGGACCACCGCCGACGTGTCCTCGTGCGGACCCAAGCCGGGGACGAAGGCCACCGGCACGCCGATCAACATCGGCACCATCGACACCCATCAGCCGGGCACGGACTTCACCGACGGCCCGAACACGATCCAGGCGTACTTCAACTGCGTCAACGACAACGGCGGCGTCAACGGTCATCCGCTGAAGCTGTTCGTCCAGCTCGACCAGACGCAGCCCGCCCAGATCACGGCGGCAGCCCACAAGCTGATCCAGTCCGATCACGTCGTCGCCATCGACGGCGTCTTCGACCTGCTGGAGTGCACGCTGGACCAGTCCTACTGGAAGCAGCTCGGCATCTACGAGATGGACGCCGGGATCGCCCCCGAGTGCTGGTCGACGCCGAACAGCGCGGCCGTCAACATGGGACCGCGCTACAGCTCTGACGGCGCGGTGCAGTACGCGCTTGACGTCGTCGGCGCCAAGAAGATCGTGTTCGTCCAGTCCAACGTCCCGGGCACCGGCTACATCGCCGCGGGTCCGGCGGCAATCGCGAAGTCAAAGGGCGTGCCGATCACCCAGCTCACCGAGAACGTGCCGATCAACGACGCCAACTCGGTCGCGCTGAACCTGGTCAACTCGGCCGGTCCCGACGGCTCGGTGATCCTCAACTTCACCCCGCCCGAGGCGCTGGTCATCCTCCAGGCGGCCCAGAAGCTGGGGGTCGAGGACCGCGTGAAGTCATGGGGCTGCTCGACCCCGTGTGACACCGACTTCCTGGCCAAGGCGCTGGGACCGAAGTGGAACAAGAAGCTGTTCGTCAACGCCGAGGCCGTCAACCCTGACGACCACGACGGCCCCGAGATCCAGAACTACAAGGCGATCATGGCCAAGTACGGCCAGAACGTGGCCGGCGGGATCGGCTCCTTCAGCGAGTTCGGCTATCTGCTGGCGAAGTTCCTGACCCAGGCCCTGGACACAGTCAAGGGCGACTACACCATGAAGAGCGTCAACCAGGCGATCCTGGGGATCAAGGACTACAAGTCCGAGATGCTGTGCCTGCCGTGGACCTACGGCAAGGTGGCGCTCCACATCCCGAACAACTCCGACTACACGGTGACGCCCAATAATGGGAAGATGGTCACGGCCCAGGGCTGCACACCGATCTCCGCAGCCGACCCGCAGATCGCGCAGTACCGATCCGCGGCGAAGGCGGCCGGGATCTCGTAACTGAACGGATGAGCTAAGACAACCATGCGATCGGGGCGCTGAACGTGCATCCATTGATCCATCTGGCACTGTCGCTTCCCAGCTGGCAGGACGAGCAGCCGTTTCTCGTCACCGGCCTGGCGCTTGGAGGGGTCTACGCCCTCTCCGGCGTGGGGATGATCGTGCTGTTTCGGACCACCGGGGTGCTCAACCTCTCCTTTGGGGCGGTTGGCGCGTTCGGCGCCCTGATCGCATGGCAGCTCATCAACCACTCGGGCATGAACCAGTGGCTGGCGTACCTGGTGTGCGTCCTCTTCGGGGGCTTCATCACGCTGGTCTACGGGATGGTGTTCGGCCGGGCGCTGGCGGGTCGCGACCCATTGGTCAAGACCACGGCAACGCTCGGCCTGACGCTCATCCTGCTGGGAACGATGGACCTACTGTGGACATCGAACGGCGGCATGTCGCGATCGATCACCCTGCCCACCGATAACCACGGCTTCATGGTGGGCGAGATCCAGGTGACGACCACCGACGTCATCGCGCTCGCCGTGGGCATCCTGATCACCGTGCTCACGACACTGTTCCTGCGCTACTCCAAGCTCGGTACCGCGATGCGCGCGATGGCCAACGATCGCGAGATCACGGCCGCGCTGGGCGTCCCGGTCCGTCGCGTGGAGGCTTCGGCCTGGTTCGGGTGCGGGGTCATCGCCGGGCTCTCCGGCATCCTGCTGGCCGATCTGGTGGCGCTCGACGCAACCACGCTGACCTTCCTGGTCATCTCATCGCTGGCGGCGGCGCTCATCGCGCGGCTGTCCTCGATCTGGATCACGTTCGTCGCGGCGATCGTGATCGGCGTCGTCGACGCCGGGGTCACCCCCATCACGTCGCTGACCAATTACCGCGATATGACGCCCTTCGTCCTGGCGGCCATCGCGCTGCTGTTCCTCAACCGCAAGCGCACGCTGTCGCTGGCGCGGCAGGAGTTCTAGTGACCCGCCGGAAGGACGACACGCGATGAGCACCACCGAGGTCGCCACCGAGGCCACCCCCACGGCGTCGGCGCCGGCGCCCTCCCGATTTGAGCGGGGCTTCTACACGCGCGCCGCGATCATCGCGGTGGCGTTGCTGCTGGTCATCATCCTGCTGCCGCAGATCCTCAGCCTCTACTACGTCGACGCCATGACCCAGGTGGCCGTGTACGCGATCGTCGCGCTGGGCCTGGGTGTCCTGGTCGGCCGCGTCGGCCTGATCTCTCTGGGTCAGGCGGCGATCCTGGCCATCGGCGCGTGGGTGGCGGCGCGGCTGCTGTTCGCCACGTCCCTGCCCTACGAGGTGGTCCTGCTCGCCGCCGGCGTCATCACCATGGCGCTCGGCACCATCGTCGGTCTGCCGGCGCTGCGCATGCGCGGGCTGTACCTGGCGCTCATCACCCTGATGCTCGCCGGCGCGATCACCGTCGTGCTGGCCTCGCTGAACTTCCCCAACGGCGGCCATGGCTTCAGCGGCTACAACGGCGCGCTGCTGCACATCCCGCCGATTCGCCGCCCGGGGATCGCCACCACCGACCCGGCGTACTTCCGCTACTCGGTCATCGCGGCGGCGATCATGTTCGTGCTCGTGCTCGTCCACGTGCGCACCAAACCCGGGCGTGCGTGGGCGGCGATCCGCCAGTCTGAGCCCGCGGCGCTCGCGGCCGGGATCAACACGACGTTGTACAAGCTGTGGGCCTTCGCCCTGGCCTCGTTCGTCACCGGAGTGGCCGGGGGGCTCCTGGCGGGCGCGGTCCGCTACCTGTACTCCATCGACTTCCAGACCCAGGACTCGATCACCCTGCTGGCGGTGGTGCTGATGGGCGGTGCCTACAGCATCTGGGGCGCCATCGTCGCGGCCCTGCTGCTCCAGTTGCTCCCCGCGATCCTCAACGACGTCGGGGTCTCACCGGACTGGCTGGTGATCTTGTTCGGGATCGGGGTGCTCCAAGTGCTCACCACCGCCCCGACAGGGATCGTGGACCAGCTGCCCAAGGACATCGCCCGGCTGTTCAGATTCGTCACCGGTGCGAGCCGGCGCTCGGCGGCCAACCAGGGGTCAGCTCAATGATCGAGGTCTCCGGGCTCACCGTGCGCTTCGGCGGCGTCACGTCGCTGGACGGCATGAGCGTCACCTTCGACGCGGGCACCTGCGGCCTCATCGGCCCCAACGGCGCCGGCAAGACGACGTTCTTCAACGTCCTCTCGGGCTTCCTGCGCCCCGCCTCGGGCACTGTCAAGGCGTTTGACGAGGACCTGCTGGCCATGGCCAACTTCCGCCGTGCCCGCTGGGGTGTGCGCCGCACCTTCCAGACCGAGCAGGCGATCGAGAATCTGTCCGTCTACCACAACGTCGCCATGATCCACGAGCACTCCAAGCTCACCGGCTCCGACCGCCAGACCGACGTGCTGGGCGCCATCGAGCTCGTCGGCCTGGAATCGGTGGCCTACGCCAAGGTACGCACGCTGGGCGCGGGTCAGCGCCGGCTGGTCGAGGTGGCGCGCGCGATCGTGGGCAAGCCACGGCTGGTGCTGCTCGATGAGCCCGCCGCCGGGCTTCCCGAGGCCGAGACGGCGCAGCTCGGCGAGATCATCCGCGGAATTCCGGCCCACACCGGCGCCATGACCATCCTCGTGGACCACGACATGAGCCTGGTCTCGTCGTGCTGCGAGAACACGGCGGTGCTCGACTTCGGCAAGATGATCGCCTCCGGCCCGACCGCCGAGGTGCTGCGCAACGAGCAGGTCGTGCGGGCGTACCTGGGCGCGGAGGAGGCAGCGTGAGTGACGAGGCCCCCACGCCCGGCGAGGCCCCCACCCCCGGCGAGGCCCCCGCGCCCGACGACGCTCCCACGCGGAACCGCATGACCCCCACGGCGAACGGCGATGCCCTCAAGCTGAGCGGGCTGGTCGTGTCCCGGGGCGGCCGCGACGTCGTCCGCGACGTCTCCCTGGAGATCCCCCCCGGCGAGGTCACCGCGCTGCTCGGCCCCAACGGCGCCGGCAAGTCCAGCATGGTGCTGGCCGTGGGCGGCATCCTGCCGATGCGGGCCGGCTCGGTCACCATCGGTGACCGGGAGCTGGCCGGGCGGCGGCCCGAGAAGATTCGTCACGTCGGCCTGGCCATCGTGCCCGAGGGGCGGCGGCTGCTCCCGGACCTCACGGTTGAGGAGAACCTCAAGGTCGCCACCTACGCGCTCAAGGGCAAGGCCGCCGACGAGGGCCGCGCGCATGCTCTGGACCTGTTCCCCGAACTGCGCAAGCGCCTCTCCACCCTGACGGGATCCCTGTCGGGGGGCGAGCAGCAGATGGTGGTGCTGGCCCAGGCCCTGGTGTCCACCCCGCGGTTCGTGATCATCGACGAGCTGTCGCTGGGGCTGGCCCCGGTGGTGGTCCAGCGCCTCATCCCCACAATCCGCGAGGTCGCCGACTCCGGCATCGGGGTCCTGCTCATCGAGCAGTTCGCCACCGTGGCGCTGGGCCTCTCCAACAGGGCCTACGTGATGGAGGGCGGGCGGATCCAGTACTCGGGCAGTGCCCAGCAGTTGCGCGACGACCCCAGTCGGCTGCACTCGGCCTACCTGCTGCGCACGGTCGCCGACGCGACGCCGACGGCGCCGGCGTCGACCGAGAGCCTGCCCGCCGGCGGATGAGCGCCGCGCTCGGGCCCACCGGCGGATGAGCGCCGTGTCCGAGCTGGAGCACGTGCTCGTGCTCTGCACCGACATCGAAGCCACCCGGGAGTTCTACGAAGGCGCTGTCGGGCTGCGCGCCGGGGACCGGCCGCCGCTCCAGTTCGACGGCTACTGGCTGTACGCCGGAGACACGCCGTGCCTGCACATCGCCGACCGGGCACAGTACGCGGCACACGCGCAGACGCTGGGGCTGGCCGTGGACGCCGTGGACCCCGCGGGGGCGGGCGGGTCCGACCGGGCTGGCGGGCCGGGCACCGGGGGTGGCGCCGTGGACCACATCGCCTTCAGCGCGGCCGACTACGACGCGGTGAACGCGCGTCTGGCCGCGGCGGGCATCGAGCCGGTGCGCAATGACGTGCCGGGGGGTGGCCCGCGGCAACTGTTCTTCGACGACCCCGACGGCCTGCGGGTCGAGATCAACATCAGGAGGTAGGCATGGCGCACGACGTGCAGACCACACACAGTTCGGTGAGCGGCGGGCCGCGCGCCACGCCCCCGTTCCGCGCCGATCACGTTGGCAGCCTCCTGCGCCCGCGCCGACTGCTCGACGCCCGCGAGGACCTGGTCAAGGGCACCATCACCGCCGCGGAGCTGCGCACGATCGAGGATGAGGAGATCGCCAAGGCCGTGGAGATGCAGCGCGCTGCCGGGCTGCTGGATGCCACCGACGGCGAGTTTCGCCGCAGCTCCTGGCACATGGACTTCATCTACCAGCTGGGTGGCATCGAGAAGATCCAGTCCGACATCGAGGTGCACTTCCGCAACGCGGACGGGACCGTCGACTTCAAGCCGGCAGCGATCGCCGTCAACGAGAAGGTGCGTCTGGACAACACGATCTTCGCCGAGGACTTCGCCTACCTGCAGGGGATCGTCGGCGACGGCGTCACCCCCAAGCTGACCATCCCCTCGCCCAACATGGTCCACTATCGCAGCGGCCGCGCCTCGCTCAATCCGGACGTCTACGCCGACCTCGAGCCGTTCTGGGCGGACCTGGCCACCGCCTACGCCGCGGAGGTCAAGGCGTTGGCCGCCCAGGGCTGCACCTATCTCCAGCTCGACGACACCACCCTCGCCTATCTCAACGACCCCAGCCAGCGCGAGGCGCTCACCGCGCGGGGCGAGGACACCCCGAACCTGCTCGAGACCTATGTCGCCAACATCAACAACGCGCTGGCCGGACGGCCCGCTGGGCTGACGGTGACGACCCACCTGTGTCGCGGTAACTTCCGCTCCTCCTGGGCCGCCGAGGGCAGCTACGACTACGTCGCCGAGACGCTGTTCGGGGCCCTGGAGGTCGACGGTTTCTTCCTGGAGTACGACGACGCGCGCTCCGGTGGCTTTGAGCCGCTGCGCTTCGTCCCTGAGGGCAAGCTGGTGGTGCTGGGGCTGGTGACCACCAAGCGCGGCACGCTGGAGAGCAAGGACGATCTGATCCGCCGCATCGAGGAGGCCTCGCGCCACATCCCGATCGAGCAGCTGTGCCTGTCGCCGCAATGCGGCTTCTCCTCCACCGTCGAGGGCAACGTGCTCACCCACGACGAGCAGGCGGCCAAGCTCGCGCTGATCGTCGAGACCGCCGCCGCGATCTGGGGGTCGTGAGGCGTCATGCGCGCGGCGGTCACCCAGAGCGTCGGGGTCATGACCGTGGTCGACCGGCCCGAGCCGGGCGAGCCGGGGCCCGGGCAGGTGCTCGTCCACCCCGAGGCGGTGGGCATCTGCGGCTCGGACTATCACTTCTTCTCCGGCCACCTGTCCGCTGCCGCCGGCGGCTCGCAGTTTCCGCGCGTGCTCGGCCATGAGGTCGGCGCGACGATCGCCGCCGTGGGCGCGGACTGCCGAGCGGGCCTGAGCCCGGGCCAGCGCGTGGCCATGCTGCCGATCAGCGCCTGCGGCGCGTGCTACCCGTGCAGCGTCGGGCGCCCCAACGCGTGCGACAACTTCTCGCTGGTGGGCATCCACACCGACGGCGGGCTCCAGGAGTTGCTCTGCCTCCCGGAGGAGCAGGTCTTTCCCATCCAGGCCCCCGACGGCGCGCTGGCGGCGCTGGCCGAGCCGGTCTCGGTGGCGGTCCACGCGGCTCGCCGTGGGCGGATCCGTTCGGGCGAGCGCGTCGTCGTGCTCGGAGCCGGCCCGATCGGACAATGCGTGGCGGTGGTGGCGAGCGAACTCGGGGCCGAGGTCCTGCTCGTCGACCCCCAGGAGTCCCGGCTCGAGCTGGCCCGCGCGTTGGGCGCCGAGACGCTGCGCTGGACCACGGCGGACGAGGTGGTCGCCTACGGCCGCGACTGGGGTGGCGCCCCGGGGGCCGGCGGGCCGCCGGTCGCCGTCGACGCCACCGGCGTGCCGGCGGCGGTGCGGGCGATGGTCGACGTGGTCGCCTCGGCCGGCCGCGCGGTCCAGGTGGGTATGTCCAACGACGACGCTCCGATCCGCATCGGCAGCCTGACCGAAAAGGAGCTGGACGTCCTGGGGGCGAGCTGCTGCACCGCCGAGGACTTCGCCGAGGCGGTGGGTGTGGTGGAGCGCAACACCGACGCGCTGGCCCGCCTCATCAGCCACGAGTTCGCGCTCGGGCAGGCCCCCGAGGCGATGCGCTTCGCCATGAGCAATCCGACAGAGGTGATGAAGGTGGTGATCCGAGATGAGTGAGCGGTTCGACTACGTGATCGTCGGGGCGGGCTCGGCCGGGTGCGTTCTGGCCGCCCGCCTGAGCGAGGACCCGGACGTGACCGTGGCACTGCTGGAGGCCGGCGGCGAGGACACCGCGCCGGAGATCCGGGTCCCGGCGATCTTCCCCATCATGTTCAAGACCGAGCTCGACTGGGATCTGTTCGGAGACCCCGAGCCGGGGATGGACGGGCGCCGCCTCTACCTGCCGCGCGGGCGCATGCTCGGCGGCTGCAGCTCGATCAACGCCATGATCTACGTGCGCGGCAACCGGCTGGACTACGACGGCTGGGCCGCCGCCGGCTGCGACGGGTGGGGCTATGACGACGTCCTGCCCTACTTCAGGCGCTCCGAGGACAACGAACGCGGGGAGGACCGGTTCCACGGCGTCGGCGGCCCGCTCACCGTATCTGAGAGCCGCTCGATGCACCCGCTGGTCGACGCGATGATCGAGGCCGGACGCGAGGCCGGCCACGAGTACAACCCGGACTTCAACGGCGCGCGCCAGGAGGGCGTCGGCCGTTTCCAGCTCACCCAGCGTGACGGCCGGCGCCTGAGCACCTCCGACGCCTTCCTGCACCCGGTCCGAGGCCGGCCCAACCTGACCGTGATCACCCACGCCTACGCGACCCGGCTGCTCTTCGAGGGCCGGCGCGCGAGCGGGGTGGAGTACGTGCGACTCGACGACACGCTGCGTCTCGACGCCTCGCGCGAGGTGATCCTCTCGGCCGGCACCTACTACTCACCGCAGGTGCTCATGCTCTCGGGCATCGGCCCGGAGGCGGATCTCGCCCCGATGGGTATCGAAGTGCGCGAGGCGCTGCCGGTGGGCGAGAACCTCCAGGACCACTGCATGTGCAACCTCAACTACACGACGACCGGGCCCTCGCTGTTCGACGCGGTGTCACCGGAGAACTTCGTGCTGTTCGAGTCAGAGGGCCGCGGGCCGCTCACCTCCAACATCCCCGAGGGCGCGGGTTTCTTCCGCGCCCGCAGCGGCGTGGACGCGCCCGACGTGGAGTTCCACTTCGCTCCCGCCATGCTCTATGACGGGGGCCTGACCGCCCCCGAGGCGCCGGGGATGGCCTATGGCCCGGTGGTGATCAAGCCCACCAGCCGCGGCCGGGTGATGCTCCGCTCCCCCATGCCGCTGGCCAAGCCCCGGGTCGTATGCAACTTCCTCACCACCGAGGAGGACCGCGCGAGCATGCTGGCCGGTCTGCGGATGGCGCTGGAGATGGCCGAGCAGCCGGCGCTGCGCGCGGTCATCGATCAGCCGTTTCGGGTCCCTGAGGGCGATTCGGACGAGGAACTGCTGGCCTTCGCGCGGCGCGAGGGGATGACGGTCTTCCACCCCACGTCGTCGTGCGCGATGGGCTCGGTCGTGGACTCCGAGCTGCGGGTGTACGGCTTTGAGGGGCTGCGCGTCGCCGACGCGTCGGTGATGCCCGAGATCACGCGCGCCAACACCAACGCGGCGACGATCATGATCGCCGAGAAGGCCGCCGACCTCATCCGGTCCGGAGCCACCGCCCCGACGGCCGCGGGGGTGGCGTGATGTGGCAAGTGCTCGATGACCAGCAGGCGGAGCAGGTGCGGGCGGTGTGCGAGCTGATCGTCCCGGGGTGCCGGCGGGTCGGCGCCGAGGTCTACGTCGACGCGCTGATGGCAAGGATGGACGACGACACGCGCGGGTTTGCCCTCGGCGCGTTCGCCGGCCTGGCCGGCTGTGATGAGGAGGCGCTGCGCGAACGTCAGTTCACGCCGGAGTTCGGGCTGGCCCGCGCCCTGGCCTGCGAGGCGTTCTACTCGGATTTCGTGGCGCCCGGCGCCGCCGGGCCGGGGGCGTGGGAGGAGATCGACTTCCGCTTCCCGCTCGCTGATCGCATCAACAAGGATTGGTCGTATCTAGGGGTGACAGCCGAATGAGCGAGCACTTCGACGTGGTGGTGGTGGGCTCCGGGGCCGGCGGCGGCCTGGTGGCCGGCGAGGTCGCCGACGCGGGGGCGAGCGTCCTGCTCCTGGAGACCGGGCCGCACCGCACCGCCGCCGACTTCACGCGGTGGGAGGCCCACGCCAACCACGACATCTGGTTTGCGCCGACCCTGGTGGAGCCCCGGGCCGACGGCGCGCCGCCGCTCGCGGTCATCCGCGGCCGGTGCGTGGGCGGGACGAGCACCGTCAACACCAAGGTCGCGTTGCGGCCGTCTGACCAGGACTATGAGAAGTGGCACGCCGCCGGCGGGCTGGTGGGCGACGGCGGGGACCCGTTCAGCGGAGCCGACATGGCGCCCCACTTCGAGCGCGTCGAGGGGCGGCTCGGTGTGCGGGAGCGCAGCGACTGGCAGCAGTGCATCCACACGGTCGCCCCGGGCTTTCAGGCTTTGGGGGCCGAGCTGGAGCCGGTCATGTCCTACACCGACGCGAACTGCATGCGCTGCGGCTCGTGCCTGCAGGGCTGCCCGACCAACGCGGGCAAGAACTCGATGAACGTCTACATCCATCCGCCGTGGGCGCAGGGCCGCCTGACACTGCGGGCCGAATGCACCGCGACGCGCGTGGTCATCGAGGAACGCGGGTCGGAGCTGGAGGCGACCGGCGTGGAGTACGTCGACGCGGCCGGTCACGCTCACGCCGTCGACGCCGGCGTGGTGGTCGTAGCCGCCGGGGCGATGGCCAGCTCGCACCTGCTGCTGCGCTCGGGCGTCCGCGAGGCTGCCGGCGGTTCGGCCAGCTCGCAGCTCATCGGCCGCCACATCGGATGGCATCCGGCGCGGATCATCTGCGGCCTGTTCGAGGAGCCGCAGGACGCGCACCGCGTGTACCCGATCAGCGCGCACTGCATGACGCATCAGAACGACGCCGACGGCGGCTTCATCGTCGAGGCGGCGACGATCCAGGATCCGATCGGCTTCTCGATCATGCTCTGTGACGAGGACGGCGTACCGATGTGGGGCCGCCGGCTGAGCGAGACGGTGCGCCGCTACCGGTACTTCAGCGGGCTGCTGGCGATGGTCACTGATCAGAACAACGGCATCGCCTGGATCGACGAGGACGGTCGTGACCGGTACTCGTACGGCTTCAACGAGGTCGAGCGCGAGCGCGACGAGGCGTCATCGCGGTTCGCCCGCGAGGCGCTGCTCGCCGCCGGTGCCCAGCGGGTGCTGCCCTCGAGCCAGTGCAGCACCCACGTCCAGGGCGGCTGCCGGATGGGCTCTGATCCGGAGCGCTCGGTGGTCGACGGCCACGCCGAGTCCCACGACGTCCGGCGCCTGTTCCTGGGTGACAGCTCGGTCATCCCGACCACGCTCTCAGTCAACCCGTCCCTGACGATCATGTCGCTGGCCAGCCGCCTGGCCGCCTATCTGGCCGGAGGCGAGCACGGCTACTTCGACACGGAGAGCCAGGTCTCCGTGTCCGCGGGCTAGTCAGCTCAGCGGTACCGCGGCGAGGCGGGGCGCGAAGGCGAGGTCGACGAGCAGGGCGGCGGTCCCCGTCACCGCGATGACGATGGCCATCGGCAGCGCGTCCCCGCTACCGGCCACGCCCACCAACGGCGCCACCAGTGCACCGGCACCGAACTGGCCGAGGCCAAGCAGCGCCGAGGCCGCGCCCAGCGAGCCGGTATGGGAGGCCATCGCCGAGGCCGTTCCGTTCGGCAGGACCAGTCCGTTGGCGCACAGCAGCACGAAGAAGCACACCAGCAGCGGCCACAGGCCGGCGTGGGCCACCGTGACCGCCAGCGCGGCGATCGACGCGACGGCCGTACCGACCAGCCCGCGTCGCAGGAGCCACGCCGAGCCCCGTCGGCCCACGGCGCGGCTACCCAGCAGCGACAGCGTGATCAGCCCGGCCGAGTTGACGGCGAAGATGACGCTGAACAGCTGCGGAGAGATCCCGAACACGTTCTCCAACACGTACGACGAGCCAGCGATGTACCCGAACATCGCGGCGAACGAGAGCGAGAACGCCACGGCATATGGCATGTACCGCCGGTCGCGCACCAGCGCCCCGAACCGGCCCAGCACCACGCCCAGCCCGCCCGCGTGGCGTTGGTGGACGGGCAGCGTCTCGGGCAGCATGACCGCCGTGGCCAACACCAGCGGCACCCCGATCGCCGCCAGCACCACGAACACCCCGCGCCACGAGGTCACGAGCAGTACCTGCCCGCCGATCAACGGCGCGGCGACCGGCACGACGCCGGTGATCCCCACCAGCACCCCGAACAGGCGTGCCGCCACGGCCCCGCCGCTGAGATCACGGACGATCGCCCGGGCGATGACGATGCCGACGCTCCCCGCCATGCCCTGGACGAGCCGCATCACGACCAGCACGCCGACCGTCGGCGACACCGCGCAGGCCACTGAGGAGACGGTGTAGCCGATGATCCCGGCCAGCAGGGGCCGCCGCCGCCCCCGGGCGTCGCTGAGCGGTCCGGCGATCACCTGCCCGACGCCGAGGCCGACCATGCAGGCCGTGATCGTCAGTTGGGCGGCCGATGCAGTGGTGTGCAGGTCGCGGGTCATCTGCGGCAGGCCGGGCAGGTACATGTCCAGCGACAGCGGCCCGAAGGCCGAGAGCGCGGCGAGCAGCACGATCTGCCCGCGCGTCGGACGCCCGGGCTCGCGCGTCACGATCAGGCGAGGGCGATCTCGATGAGCAAGGGCTCCCGGCGCCGCGCCAGGTCCGGGAGCACCTCGTCGAAGGTCTGGAGCAGCTCGTCGTGGGTGGTGACGTTGACCGCGGGGCAGCCAAGGCAGCGGGCCATGCCCGCGATGTCGATGGAGCCGAACGCCGGCCAGGCCGCGGGCGCCCCCGCCGCGCGGGCCAGCCCGTCCATGACCGCATAGCGGCCGTTGGCCATGACCAGCAGCAGCACCCCGACCTCGTAGTGGGCGGCGCTCCACAGAGCCTGGATGGCGTACATCGACGAACCGTCGCCGACGACGCCGATCACCGGGCGGTCCGGATTGCCCATCCGCAGTCCCACCGATCCCGCGACGCCGAAGCCCAGGCCGCCGTTGCCGCAGGCCAGGAAGCCCCGCGGATGTCGGATGGGCACGCGCTGGTAGAGCTCGGGCTGGCTGGAGGGGGTCTCCTCGACGATCACGGCCTCGCGGGGCAGCCGCTCGGCCAGCGCGGCGTAGACATGGCCCGGCAGCAGCGGGTCGCCTGCGGCCGGTGGCGGCGGCGCCGGCGGCCGCCGGAGCGGGGCCGGCGGCTCTGAGTCGCGCGGCGCGACCTCCTCGACCAGCGCGGCGCAGGCCGAGGCCACCGGGGCCACGATCGCCAACGCGCACGGGCTGCGATGCGCCTCGCCGGGATCGTCGGTGAGCACGGCCACGCGGGTGCCCTCGCTGACCATCGGACCCGGGTCGTCCAGGATGTAGAGGCGGAACGCGTTGGTGCCGATGGCGACGACCAGGTCATGGGGCGCGAGCGTCTCGCGCAACTGGCGCCGGCGCCACGGCAGGTGCCCGGCAAACTGGGGATGGTCCTGCGGGAACCCCGCCGCCCGGGCAAAGGACTCCTGCCACACGGGGCAGCGGAGACGCTCGGCGAGCGCGATCACGGCTTCCCAGGACTCGCAATCGTCGCTGCGGCCCACCACCAGCGCCGGCGACGCGGCGCGATCGATCATCTCCGCCAGTTCACCGAGCTCGCCGGCGGTCGCCACCGCGCTGCGAAGCGTGCGGTCGGGCCAGCCGGCGGCGTACTCGTCGGCGGGTTCGGACCAATCTCCCATGGGGATGACCACGAGCGCCGGCCCCTGGGCGGACACGGCCTCGTTGTAGGCGCGCGCGATCGCTCCGGGCACGTCCTGGGCGCGGACCGGCAGGTTCGACCACACCGGGTACTCGCCGGCGAGCTTCTCCAGCGCCCGGCCGGTGAGGAAGGGCTCGTAGGCGAGCTGGCGGCGATCCTGCTGGCCCACGAGGACGATCAGCGGCGCGTGCATGTCGCGCGCGTTGGCGATGGCGTTGATGGCGTTGCCCAGGCCTGGGGCGGTGTGCAGGTTGACCAGCGCGGGCTCCCGGCGCGCCACGGCGTAGCCGGTGGCCATGCCCACGACGGAGCCCTCGTGCAGGCCCAGGACGAAGTGGATGTCGGGCGGCAGCCCGGTGAGGAACGGGATCTCCGTCGAGCCGGGATTGCCAAAGATGGTGGTCATCCCGAACCGTCGCATGACGTCGAAGACCGCATCGCGCACCGTTTTGATGGTGGCGATCGGCTCATTTCGATCGTCTGCTGCGGGCATGGCGGTGCGTTGCGCTTGCTCGATCATGCCTTTGGCTCGCTTCCCGCGGCCAACGCTATCACGTACGCTTTGAGAACAATCGGTCACAGTGCGTACGTGGCCCTCTGGGAGAGGGCCCGGCGGATCGCGTCTGCGCGAGAGTCAAGGAGAGAGTCTGTGTCGCTGAAGGGACTGAGGGAACCGACCGATCCGGCCGATCTCGGGGTGCTCGAGGCGGCCGCGCTGCTGCGCGGCGGCGCCCTCTCAGCGGCCGAGTTGACCGAGGCGTGCCTGGCGCGGATCGAGGAGCGAAACGGGGGCGCGCCGACGTTCGAGGGCGCGCCGGACGCCGTCAACGCATGGGTGCGCCTCTATCCGGAGCTGGCTCGCGAGTCCGCCCGTGCCGCCGATCAACGGCTGGCCGCCGGCGATGCGCCGGCGTTGTGCGGCATCCCCCTGGCCCTGAAGGACCTCTACGGGATGCAGGGGCTGCCACTCACCGCCTCCAGCCGCGTCCTGGAGGGCAACATCGCGGCGGCGGATGCGGAGATGTGGGCGCGGCTGCGCCGCCAGGGCATGGTGCCGCTCGGACACACCCACACCCACGAGTTCGCGGCCGGCGGCACCACCGACCAGGTGGGCAACCCATGGGCGCTGGACCGCGTCGCCGGAGGCTCGAGCGGCGGCAGCGCCGCGGCACTGGCCGCGGGCATGACTCCGGCGGCGCTGGGCTCCGACACATGCGGATCGCTGCGGATCCCCTCGGCGTGCTGCGGCACGAGCGCGATCAAGCCCACCCACGGCCTGCTCTCACTCGACGGGATCATCCCCCTGGCCCCCACGCTCGATCATCCGGGCCCGATGGCGCGGACCGTCGCCGACTGTGCGGCGCTGCTGGCGGCGATGACCGCGGACGGGCCGCCGGTCAACCCCACCGTGCCGCCGCCCGCCCCGGTGGGCGAGCTGGCGCTCGGTCCGTCGGGTGGGCCACGGCCGCTGGCCGGGTTGACGGTCGCGTTGACGGACCGCAGCGAGCAGACGCCGCTCGACGCCGCGGTGGCGGCGGCGCTCGACACGGCCCGCCGGGCCTGCGAGCAGCTCGGAGCGCGCGTGGTGACCGGACCGGCCCCCTGGTATCAGGACTGGGACGATCTCAGCTGCCTGCTGCTCACCGACGTGTGGGCCTACCACGCCCAGCACGCCGACCGGGCGCAGCTCTACCGCCCCGCCATCGCCGAGTTCGTCGAGGTGGCCCAGCGGTTCACCGGGGCCGCCGCCTACCTCGCCGCCCAGCAGCGCCGAGCCGCGGGCGCCGCCGCCTGGGAGAGCTGGTTTGCGCACGGCGGCATCGACCTGGTGCTCGAGCCCACGCTCCCGATCGTCCCCTACGGCCGCGGGCCCGGGTACGACCGTGGCCACGCCGGCGGTCCCGGTGACCCGATGATCGCGCTCACCGCGCTGTGGGACCTGACCGGGATGCCGGTGGCGGCGCTGCCGGTCACCTGGGAGGCGGGGATCTCGCTGATCGCGCCGCGCGGGCACGAGGCCAGGCTCATCGCCGCGGCCATCGACCTGCAGGAGGGGGCGCTCCCGGCCCCACGCTGGTCTCCCGCCGCCCCGGCCGCCCCGGCCGTGGACAGCGGCAGCGGCAGCGGCAGCGGCAGCGGCGATGCGAGAATCGGGGCACAGTCGTCTGACGGTACGGAGGAGACATGATCGGGGAGACCCTGTGGGAGCCGCCCGCCGACCTGCGCCAGAGCACGCAGATCGGCCGCTTCATGGAGTTCGCCGAGCGCCGCTGCGACCAGCGGTTCACCGGCTACGACGATCTGTGGCGATGGTCGGTCGAGGACCTCGAGGGGTTCTGGGGGTCGATCTGGGAGTTCTTCGAGCTTCGGGCCCACACCCCGTTCGAGCGCGTGCTGGCCTCGCGCGAGATGCCGGGGGCAGTCTGGTTTCCGGGGGCGCGGCTCAACTACGCCGAGCACCTCGTGGGCCGCGACGAGGACACGGACACAGTGGCCGTGATCGCCCACTCCCAGACCCGTCCGGAGCTCGAGGTCACCTTCGGCGAGCTGCGCGACCAGGTGGCGCGGGCCCGCGCCGGCCTGCAGCGCCTCGGGGTGGGGCCCGGGGACCGCGTGGTCGCCTATCTGCCGAACATCCCCGAGACGCTGGTGGCCTTCATCGCCACCGCGAGCCTGGGGGCCATCTGGGCCGCCTGCGCACCCGAGTTCGGCGCGCGCAGCGTCATCGACCGCTTCGCCCAGATCGAGCCCAAGGTGCTGCTGGCCGTCGGCGGCTACGGCTTCCGCGACCGCTACGTGAGCCGCCTGGCCGAGGTCGAGGCGATCCGCGGGCGCCTGACCAGCCTCGAGCACGTCGTGGCGGTGCCCTACGGCGAGGCCACCATCCCCGAGGCAGTGGCGTGGTCTGAGCTGCTGAGCGAGAGCGCGCCGCTCAGCTTTGACCCGGTGGCCTTCGACCACCCGCTCTACGTGCTGTTCTCCTCGGGGACGACCGGCCTGCCCAAGGCGATCGTCCACGGCCACGGCGGCCAACTCGTGGAGCACCACAAGAACCAGGGCCTGGGATGGGATCTCGGGCCCGGGGGCCGCCTGCAGTGGTTCTCCACCACTGCGTGGATGATGTGGAACGCGCTGGTCAGCGCACTGCTGTTGCGCACGTCGATCGTGATGCTCGACGGGGACCCGGCATGGCCGGACCTGGCTGAGCAGTGGCGGCTCGCCGAGCGCTACCAGCCAACGGTGATGGGGGTCTCGCCGCCGTACCTGATGGCGTGCCGCAAAGCGGGAATCAATCTCCGTGACGACTTCGACCTCGGCTCGATCAAGGTCCTGTGCACCGCGGGCTCGCCGTTGCCGGCCGAGGGCTACCGCTGGGTCTATGAGCAGCTGGGCCCCGACGTGTGCCTGGTCAACGGCTCGGGTGGGACCGATGTGTGCACCGGCATCGTGTCCGGCTGCCCGGGCGCGCCCGTCTACGAGGGCGAGATCTCCTGCGCCTCGCTCGCGGTCGACGCCAAGGCCTTTGACGAGGATGGCCGCCAGGTGATCGGCGAGCTGGGCGAGCTGGTCATCACGTCGCCGATGCCTTCGATGCCGGTGTCGCTGTGGGGCGACGAGGACGGTGGGCGCTACCGCTCGTCCTACTTCGACCGCTATCCGGGGGTGTGGCGCCAGGGGGACTGGATCAAGTTCACGCCCCGCGGCAGCTGCGTGCTCACCGGGCGATCAGACGCCACGCTGAACCGCGGCGGGGTGCGCCTGGGCACGGGCGAGTTCTACGCCGTGGTGGAGGAGTTCCCCGAGCTCGCCGATGCGCTCGTGGTCCACCTGGAGGACGACGAGGGCGGGATGGGCGAGCTGCTGCTGTTCGTCGTGGCGTCGCCGGGGGCGACGGTGGACGACGCCCTGCTCGGGCGGTTGCGCTCAGCGCTGCGCGGTGAGCTGTCGCCACGGCATGTGCCCGACGACATCCTCGTCGTGAGCGGGATCCCGCGCACGCTGACCGGCAAGAAGCTCGAGGCGCCGGTGAAGCGCATCCTGCGCGGCGAGGCCGCCGAGAAGGTCGCCAGCCGAGACGCGCTCGCCGACCCCGCGGCGCTCGACGCCTTCGTGGCCCTGGCCGCGCAGCGAACCGCTCACGCGCCTTTAAGATGAGCGGACGAGAGAGGCTGACGGCGATGGCCAGGAGAGAAAGGACGTGACGAGATGGCGCTGGTAGACACGCCGCCGCACGACCCCCCGGTGGAGCGATGGAGCACGCGTGGGACCGATGCCACAGCGCGGCTGCGCTCGTGGGCAGACATCCTCGCCACGACCCATCTCGCCTTTGAGGTCAAGCCCACCGGGCGGACCCCCTCGCGCTTCCAGGCGGCGGTGACGCGCCGCGCCGTCGGCGATCTCATGCTGCTGGACTGCGCTGCCGCCCCCTTCCTCGGACATCGCGACGGCGCCGTGATCGGGGGCGGAGCGGATGCCGGCCACGAGAACGTTCTCGGCTTCCAGTTCGTGTTCAAGGGTGTGGAGCTGGTGCGCGAGGGAGATCGCCAGCTCGCGCTCAAGCCCGGCGACATGGTGTTGTGGGACGGCCTGCAGCCAACCGAGATCGAGATCGCCGAAGCCTTCTGCAAGCGCACCCTGCTCTTCCCGCGTGACCGGGTGCTCGCCGTCTGCCCCCGGCTGGGCGGCCTCGAGTCCCTGCCGTCCCTCCAGGGCAGCGCCTCGGCGCGCCTGCTGGTGCGGTTCATGAACGCGCTCGCCGCCGAGAAGCCCGCGCTGGACGCGGCGGCCGGAGCGGCCGCCGCCAACGCCGCGCTCGAGCTCCTGCGCGCGGCCGTCGAGCCCGCGCTGCCCAGCGATCGGGCCGCCACCCGCGCGGCCATGCGCTCCGAGATCGCCCGCTACGTGCGCAACCACCTCCAGGACCCCCAGCTGGGGCCGGCATCGATCGCCCGGGCCTACGCCATGTCCGTGCGCACCCTGCACGCACTGTTCGAGGACGTCGACGCCTCCGTGGCCGGCCTGGTGCGCCGCGAGCGCCTGGCCCGCTGCCTGGAGGACCTCCAGCAGCCCAACGGCGGCTCGGTCACCGAGATCGCCTTCCGCTGGGGCTTCTGCGACGCCGCGCACTTCTCGCGGGTGTTCAAGCGCGAGTTCGCGGCCACGCCCTCAGAGATCCGGCACGCCGCGCTCTCCGCCGCGTAGCGGTCGCAGAGAGGCTGGCGGATAGCATCCCGATCGCCGCATCTCGTTCGCAAAACTGGGAACGTAAGTTCGTATCTGCAGCAGATTGGATCTGGCTGCATTTGGCTATGCTCTAGCCCCAGTGCGGGGTCGTCTAATGGCAAGACGCCAGCCTCTGGAGCTGGTTATCAAGGTTCGAGTCCTTGCCCCGCAGTTGCAGACAGATCGCGCTCCCCGGCCCCGGGCGGACGCCTCAGCCGGCTCCTAGAGCGTCTCGAGGTCCGTAGAGAGATCGCCGAGCGCGTCGGCGCGATCGCCGATCTCGGTGCGCTCGGCGATGAAGCGCCGCGCGTGCTGGAGGTCCTCGGAGCGGCCGACCGACAAGGCGCCGGCGACGTAGCCGGAGTGCAGATAGAAGACCGAGAAGGCGCCCGCGTCGAGGGAGCCGCGGATCACCTCGCGGTCCCAGTCGCGGGCGGGTCCGACGTACTCGATCGCGGCCCAATCCGACAGGTCTGAGAAGAAGTAGGGCACGACGTCGTGGGCGACGTCCTTGCCGAGCATGTTCAGCGCCACGGTCTTGCCGTGGGTGAAGGCGACGTCCCAGTGCTCGACGCGGATGTGCCGGCCGCCGTGGACCACGCTCTCGTACTCGGCCATGTCGCCGGCGGCAAAGACGCCGGGGGTGCCGGTCTCGAGGCGAGAGTTCACGCGCACGCCGCCGCTCTCCCCCAGCTCCAGGCCGGCCCCGCGGGCGAGCATGACGTCGGGGTTGACCCCGGCGCCGATGATTACGGCGTCGGCGGGGAGCTCGCGGCCGCACTTGGTGATCACGGTGGTGACGCGGCCGTCGGCGCCCTCGAAGCGCTCGAGCTCGTCCTCGCCATGCAGGGTGATGCCGTGGCCGGCCAGCAGATCATGAAAGTAGGTGGCGGCCTCCCGCCCGAAGGAGCGGATCAGCGCGCGCTCCTCGAGCATGACCATCGTGCAGTCGCTCCCGAGCTCAGTGAGCGAGGCCGCAACCTCGGAGGCGATGTAGGAGCCACCGATCAGGACCACCCGCTTGCCCGCGGCATCCTCGCGGATGGCATCGCTGTTGCCGAACGTCCGTAGATAGTGGATGCCCTCGAGCTCGGCGCCCGGAACGGCGAGGCGGCGGACGTTGGCCCCGGTCGCGATGAGCGCCTTGGCGAAGCTGACCTGGTCCTTGTTGGACAGCGTGGCCGTGCGCGCGGCGAGGTCGAGCTTCATCGCCGAGGTGCGGGTCAGCGCCTCGATCTGCTGCTCGGCGTACCACTCGGCGGTCTGGAACAGCGCGTCGTCGCGCGTCTCGGCGCCACGGAGATAGCCCTTGGACAACGGCGGGCGGTCGTAGGGCAGGTCGGGCTCACGCCCCACGAGCAGGATGGAGCCGTCGGCCCCGGAGCGGCGCAGCCAGCGGGCACAGTTGCCCGCGGCCAGCCCACCCCCGATGAGCAGGAAGTCGACGGTGCGGTCGGCCATTGAGCGGCGCCGGCGCCTAGCGCGTCGGGAGCTCTGAGCCCTCGGGCGCGAAGCGCGGCGTGATCTCGCCCTCCAGACCGGGGTCGAGGATGAGCAGCACCTGGTCGCCGGCGTGGATGACCGAGTCGGCCTTGGGCACAAAACCGGCCCCGTTACGCAGGACCGAGATGATGAGCGAGCCCTCGGGCAGCGAGACATCGTTGACGCGCGAGCCCGCGGCCGACGAGCCCTCCCCCACCTCGAGCTCGATGATCTCCAGGTGCTCCTCCTCCAGCGCGAGGAGCTGGACGAGGCCGTACTCGGGGACCTCGTGCTCGATGAGGCGCAGGATGAGGTCGGTGGCCGAGACGGCCGGCTGGATGCCGAGCGTCTTGAAATGCACCATGTTGCGCGGGTTGTTGACCCGGGCGACGATCCGGTCGACGCCGTACTTCTCCTTGGCCACCTGGCAGATGAGGATGTTGTCCTCGTCGTCGCCGGTGACCGCGATGACGAGGTCGGCGCGCTGGATGCCGGCGCGTTCGAGCACCCACAGCTCGGTCGCGTCGCCGTACTGCACGGCGTGCTCGAGCTCCTCCTCCACCACCATGTACCGCCGGTGATCGGACTCGATCAGGGTGACTTCCCGGTCCTTGGCGATCAGCTCTCGGGCGAGGTTCCACCCCACCTTGCCCGCTCCCGCGATGATCACGTACACGTGCCGGTCCCTCCCCTCAGGCCTCGAGAACGACGTGTTCGGCCTGGTCGATGGCGTGCTGGGTGGGACAGATCGTGATCAGTCCCTGCTCCCCGTACCAGGCCGCCCGGGCTGGATCGGCGACGCGCACGATGACACGGCCCACGTTGAACCGCCGCTGGGCGAGCTGGGCGATGACCAGGTTGGTGTTATCGCCGCGCGTGGCGGCCAGGAAGACGTCGGCCTGCTCGATCCCGGCCTCGACGAGGCCGTCCACCTCCAGGGCCGCGCCCACGGTGAATCGTCCGCCGGCGTCCTCCCAGCTGATCGACTGGTCCTTGTCCAGCCGCTCATGCGACAGCGGGTCGCTGTCCAGCACCGAGACGTCGTGACCGGCGTCCAACGCGCGCTTGGCGACCGCCGACCCCACACGGCCGGCACCGACGATCAGAATGAACATGGGCGGCACTCTAGGTGCTCTCCGCGAGAAATGGCGTCACATCGAGACCAATACCCGCGGGGGCGCCTGGCCCAAGCGCCGCCGTCACAAAGGGTTCACGTGATCGGCGCGCGGCGGAGGGGTGAGCGCGGCGGCGGCGATGACCAGGGCGAAGGCCAGGACCCGGACCACCATGCCGAGCTGGGTGGCCGGCATCGGCTCGCCGAACACGATCGGTCCGGCGGCGATCGTGGTCAGGTTGGCGGCGGCGCTGGTGAGAGCGATCATCGGGACTGCGTCGCCCAATTGGAGGCTGCGCGCCGAGATGAGCAGCCCGATCAGCGAGGCCACGAGGATGACCAGCGCCAGGGGGTGCAGCAGCACGCCCACGCCCAGGTCGCCCAGGTGGGAGCTCAGCGCCTTGATCGACGTGTCCGAGGTGGCCCACAGCAGCCCCGCAGAGACGGCGAGCATGCCGGGCCGGCGCGGACGCAGCGCCAGCAGGAGGCCCGCGGCGCCCGTGGCGGCGAGGAACAAGGCGAGCGTCCCCGGGTCATAGCGCGAGTGCGCGCTGCCCGCGTCTCCGTCCAGCGTGGCCGCCAGGAAGGCGAGACCGGCCGCGGTCAGCCCCACCCCCACCCACTCGCGGCGCGTCACCTCCATCCCGAACAGCTTGTCGGCGACGACCGTCAGCAGGACGAGGCCGCCGGCGATGACCGACTGCACCAGCGAGATGGGCGCCAGCGCCAGCGCGCCGACGTGAAAGCCCCACGAGCCCAGAGCGATGGCGATGCCCAGCGAGTACAGCGGCGAGCGAAACAGCTCCACCGTGCTGCGCCAGGGGTGGCGCAGCTCCACCGACGGCGCCTCGCGGGCGCCGCGGAACTTGTAGAGGAACCCGGCCACCGACCCGAATGCGGTGAGCAGGGCCAGCACCAGCCCGATGTCGACAGACACGGACATTGCCGCGGGTCAGCCTACGCGGCGCGCCGGGTGGACGCGCCGCGACGGCGGCCGCTTTTAGATCAGGTGATCAGCGGGATGATCAGGAGCGCCACGATGTTGGCGACCTTGATCATCGGGTTGATGGCCGGACCGGCGGTGTCCTTGTAGGGGTCACCCACCGTATCGCCGGTCACCGCCGCGGCGTGGGCCTCCGAGCCCTTGCCGCCGAAGGCGCCGTCCTCGATGAGCTTCTTGGCGTTGTCCCAGGCACCACCACCAGCGGTCATCGACACCGCCATGAACAACCCGACGACGATGACGCCGATGAGCAGGCCGCCGAGCGCCTGCACCGAGATGATCCCGATGATGACCGGGATCACGATGGGGATCAGCGCGGGCAGGATCATCTCCCGCTGCGCAGCCTTGGTCACGATGCTCACGCACTGGCCGTACTCGGGCTGCTCGGTCCCGTCCATGATCCCGGGCTTCTCCCGGAACTGGCGGCGGACCTCCTCCACGACGGCGCCGCCGGCGCGGCCGACGGCCTCCATCGAGAGCGCTGCGAACAGGTAGACCATCATGCCGCCCACGAGCAGGCCGATGAGCACCGGCGGGTTGGAGAGATCGAAGCTCGTCGGATGGCCCCGCTGGGTCAGCTCCTGCCTGAAGGCGTCGAACAGGACCAGGGCGGCGAGGGCGGCCGAGCCGATGGCGTATCCCTTGGTCACGGCCTTGGTGGTGTTACCGACCGCGTCGAGCGGGTCGGTGACGTTGCGGACCTCCTCGGGCAGGTCGGCCATCTCGGCGATACCACCGGCGTTGTCGGTGATGGGGCCGAAGGCATCGAGCGCGACGATGAGGCCGGTGAGGGACAGCTGAGCCATCACGGCGACGCCGATGCCGTAGATGCCGTGGCCAAGCTTCCAGGCGCCGAAGATGCCCAGCGCGATCACGATCGCCGGCAATGCGGTGGCCTGGTAGCCCTGGGCGAGGCCCTGGATGATGTTGGTGGCGTGACCGGTCTGCGAAGCGCGAGCGGTGCTCTTCACCGGTGAGAAGCGGGTGGACGTGTAGTAGTCGGTGATCACGAACAGGGCCGCGGTGATGACGAGGCCGATCAGCGAGCACAGGTAGAAGTGCCACCACTTGGGCGCGGCGCCTGCGCCGGTGGTCAGCCCGTTCATCAGCCAGTACGTCACCGGGAGGAAGGCCAGGGCCGCGAGCCCGCCCGAGATGACGAGCCCCTGGTAGAGCGCGCGCTCGACGTTGCCCGAGCGCGACTTCACCGCGAAGGTGCCGATGATCGAGGCGATGATCGAGACGCCGCCCAGCACGAGCGGGTACATGGCGACCGCGCTGCTCTGGGTGAACGTCAGGACGCCCAGCAGCATGACCGCGACGGCGGTGACGGCGTAGGTCTCGAACAGGTCGGCGGCCATGCCGGCGCAGTCACCGACGTTATCGCCCACGTTGTCGGCGATCACGGCCGGGTTACGGGGATCGTCCTCGGGGATGCCGGCCTCGATCTTGCCCACGATGTCGGCGCCGACATCGGCGCCCTTGGTGAAGATGCCGCCGCCCAGACGGGCGAACACCGAGATCAGCGAGCCGCCGAAGCTCAGGCCGATGAGCGCATCGACGGCCTGGCGGGTGTCCTCACCGACGATCCAGGTGAGGATCCCGTAGTAGCCGGCCACGCCGATCAGGGCGAGCCCGACCACCAGCATGCCGGTGACCGCGCCGCCGCGGAAGGCGACCGTCAGCGCGGGAGAGATTCCGCCGCGCGCCGCCTCGGCGACCCGGGCGTTGGCGCGCACGGAGACGTTCATGCCGACGAACCCGGCACCGGCCGAGAGCGCCGCGCCGATGAGGAAGCCGATGGCCACCCGGATGTTCTGGAGCGGGACCAGGAGGATGAACACGACCACGCCGACGGCGGCGATGATGGTGTACTGGCGCGTCAGGTACGCGGAGGCGCCCTCCTGGACCGCCGCCGAGATCGCGCGCATCCGCTCGTTGCCAGGCGACAGCGCGAGGAGCGATCGCGAGGTGACAAAGCCATAACCGATGGCACAGGCCGCGCACACGAGCGCGATGACGACGCCATGGTTCGTCAGGAAGCTAGACAAGAAGGTCCTCCGGGGAAAGCTCTCAGGTTCGGGAACCGCGATGGGATCGCGAGCACAACGTCAAAAAGGGCCTTCCGCGTTCAGACATTGCGGAGACCCCGGCATAAGCCCGGCGCGAGTCTAGCGGGGACGGTGGCGGAACGTCGCGCCGAAACGGCTCAAGCGCGGGGCAAACCGCGGTGATGACGAGTTACTGGCCCGGGACCCAGAGGCGGCCGCTGCGCTGCGCGGGGCCGGGCTCGCCCGGCTGCGGGCTGTCGGGCTCGGGCGGGGACGGGGGCGGGGGCGCCTGGCCACCGGAGCCGCCGCCTGGGCTGCTGGGACCGCCGGGGCCCGGGCCGCCACCGCCGGGTTCCTCGCCCGTACCGGGCCCGTCACCTCCGCCGGGGCCCTCAGACCCGGGGCCGGGCGCGCCGCCGAGCCTCACGAACGCCATCTGCAGCTGGGACAGCGCGTCACGAATCGGGGCCGCCTGCGGGCCGGCCGTCTGATCGACAAGAGGCAACAGCGCGCGCACGGCCTCGATGGACAGTTGGACCTGGGCCAGATCACGCTCGTCCTCGGTGCCCGGGGACAGCCCGGTGCGGCGCATGCCGAGATTGATGAGCGAGACCACCTGCTCCAGGATGATCTGCTCGACCCGGATCTTCTTGAGCTCGGCCTCGTACGCGGCCCGGAGCTCCTCCTCGGTTGGCTGGTCACTGGTGCTCATGCGCTCTGCTCCCCTTCGACGTGGCTGCTGCTCAGCGGCAGTGGGGCTCCAACACCCCGGAGTATGTCTCCCGGGTCTCGGCCTGCACGGCGGAGTAGACCTCGGGCAGGCTCATCCCGGATTCCAGCATCCGCCGCTGACGCTGCGCACCGTTGGCCGCAGGCAGGCTCGCCTCGATGCCCATCTCGGCGCGGACCGGCGCGGTCCAGTCCAGCAGGCGGTCCAGGGCCCCGGCGGCAGGATAGGGCTCGCGCCGCTCGAGGTCGAGGAGGTCGCCGTCCAGGCCGTAGCGCAGCGCCCGCCACATGTTCTCCTCGATGAGCCGATGGGGCAGGTCGGTGAATGGGACGCCCTCATCGACGTCGCGGGCCGCCTGAGCCACGCAGGCCACGATCAGCGCCGCCAGGCCGTCTGACTCGCCGGAGGTCGGCTGGGCGTCGCAGATGCGGACCTCAACCGTGCCGAAGGCGAAATGCGGTCGGATCGACCACCACACCTGCGTGTACTCGACGATCGAGCGGGTCTGGATGAGAAAGTCGATGTAGTCGCCGAACGCGGCCCAGTCCCCGAAGGCATCGGGCACGCCGCAGCGCGGGAAGCTCTTGGTGAAGGTCTGGGTCCGGGCGCTGTGCAGCCCGGAGTCGCGGCCGTCGAGGAACGGGGAGTTGGCCGAGATGGCCAGCAGCACGGGCAGGACGGGACGGAGGCGATCGCACACGCGCACCGCGCGATCGGCGCCGCGAATGCCCACATGGACATGTAGCGAGAACGTGTTGTTGCGCCAGGCCACGTACTTGAGGCCGTCCTCGACGCGGTGGTAGTGGTCGGTGTCGATGACCTGCTGGCGGCGGTAATCCGACCACGGATGGGTCCCGGTGGCGCCGAGCTCCAACTCGTTGCCGCCGGCGAGGGCGAACAGCCGGCGGCGCAGCTCGCGCTGGGCCGAGCGGGCGGCGGCCAGGTCCTCGCCGCGGCCCGACCGGATCTCGATCTCGGATGCGATCAGCTCCCCGGCGATCGCCGGGCTCAGCAGCGGGTCGTCGGCGGCAGCGTCGCGCAGGCGCTCGAAGTGGCCGACGAGCTCGAGGCTGTCGGGATCGAGCACGGCGAACTCCTCCTCCAGGCCGACGGTGAAGTCGGTGGATGCCTCAAATGCGGCACGCGCGGTGTCGATGTCGAGCTGCACGGCAACCAATCGGACGATCTAGGTCAGATAGAAGTACAGCGCGTAGAGCAGATCGACTGCCGGGCTGGAGGTGTGGACGGTCACTTCGGGCGGCACCTGGAGCAGCGCCTCGGAGTAATTGAAGATGATCT
Source organism: uncultured Solirubrobacteraceae bacterium (assembly GCA_963737335.1). Classification (GTDB taxonomy): domain Bacteria; phylum Actinomycetota; class Thermoleophilia; order Solirubrobacterales; family Solirubrobacteraceae; genus Palsa-465. Next base: position 23,918 of record CAVTSK010000018.1, on the reverse strand, counting down.
TCACGCCCGCATCGACGAGTTCATCGGCGATGCTCTGGGCCGCTGAGGAGGGGACCGCCAGGACCGCGACGACGATGTCCTGCTCGTCGACCACCGTCCGCAGCTCGGAGTTGTGGCGGACGGTCATGGGCCCGATGCGGGCCCCCACGCGGGCGTGGTCGATGTCGAACATGGCGACCACGCGAAAGCCATGGTCGGCGAAGATGTCCGAGGTGGCGATGGCGGTGCCGAGGTGGCCGGCGCCGAACAGCGCGATGTTGTGCTGCCCCGCGGTGCGCAGGATCTTGCGGATCTGGCTGACCAGGGACTCGACGTTGTAGCCCACGCCCCGCTTGCCGAACTTCCCGAAGCCCGACAGATCACGGCGGATCTGGGTCGAGTTCACGTGCGTGTAGTCGGCGAGCTCCTGGGAGGAGATCGTCTCCTTGCCGATCTTTCGGGCCTGCGTGAGGACCTGCAGGTACCGAGACAGTCGCGCCGCAACCCCGAGCGAGAGCTTCTCGCTCGGTTTATCGAGGCCCGGGCCCGGCGGTTCGGTACCGCGGCCGACCGTGTAACTCATGCTGTTTTCCACTCTAGTCGGTCTCCCGTGGACGCTGTGCGTCGGATGACGTGGTCCGGGGGCCGACAGGTCGGTCTCCCAGGCGCCGCTCGAACTCGGCCTCGTCCACGAACAGCTCGAACACGTCCACTCCGTCGATGGCGACGACCGGGATGCGCTCGAGATAGGCGCGCAGCAGGGTCTCGTCGGCGTCGATGTCACGCTCGACCAGCGCGAAGGGCCGGCGGGCGCGGACGCGCTCGAGGATCGCGCGCGCGTCGTCGCACAGGCAGCACCCGTCACGGCCGTAGAGCACGACCTCGGGGCTCACGCTGATCGCCTCCGCTCGGCGTCCTGCCTCGCCTGTCTGTCGGCGGCGTGAGTCATCCGGCTGCGATTAGCGCCCGCTGGCCGGTGGCGTACACGTCGGCGTCCAGGTACTCGGGGAACGGAAGGGCGGGCACGTAGCGCGCGGCGCTGGCGATCATCGCCGCGTTGTCGGTGCACAGCTCGCGCGGGGGCACGTGGATGGGAACCCCGAGCCCGGACAACCGCTCGCGCAGAGGCCCGTTGGCGGCCACCCCGCCGCCGATCGCCAGCTGTGCAGCCCCGGTTCGCTCGAGCGCGCGCTCCACCCGCAGCGCCAGCGCCTCGACGATGGCACGCTGGTAGGAGGCCGCGAGGTCCGCTCGCCGGCACTCTGCCTCCGCTGCCCCCAGCTCGCGCACCCGGTACAGCAGCGCGGTCTTGAGGCCGGCGAAGGAGAAGTCCAGCCCGGGCATCCGCGCGCCGGTGGGGAAGTCGAAGGCCCCGGGATCGCCGTCGCGGGCCAGGCGCTCCAGCGCCGCCCCGCCGGGATAGCCCAGCCCCAGCAGGCGCGCACCCTTGTCGAAGGCCTCGCCGGCGGCATCGTCGAGTGTCTGGCCCAGCACCTCATAGCCGGGGCCGTGGTCGGTCACCCGCGCCAGGAAGGTGTGGCCGCCGCTGGCGATGAGGCTCAGGAACGGGGGCTCGAGCGGCGCCGGCGCGAGGAAGCCGGCGGCGATGTGGCCGTGCAGGTGGTCGACCGGAGCCAGCGGCAGCGCACGGGCGGCCGCCATCGCCTTGGCCGTGGCCAGCCCCACCAGCAGCGCGCCGACGAGACCCGGCCCCTGTGTGACGGCCACGAGCTTCACGTCGGCGAGCTCGGTCTGGGCCTGACGCAGCGCGTCCTGCACGGCCGCTCCGATGAGCTCGAGATGATGGCGGCTCGCGATCTCGGGGACGACGCCGCCGTAACGGTCGTGGATCCCCTGGGAGGAGATGACGTTGGACAGGATCTCGCCATCGCCGGTGACGACGGCCGCGCAGGTGTCGTCGCAGGAGGTCTCGAGGGCGAGGATCACCCCGCCGCGCCCGACGGGGACGTCGTCTCCAGGGTGCGCCACATGATCACCGCATCCTCGCCGTTGTCCCGGTAGTAGCGGGGGCGGGTGCCCGCCGAGCGGAACCCGAACCGCTCGTACAGGGCAATGGCGGGGGCGTTGGAGGTCCGCACCTCCAGGGTGTACTCGCGGTCGGTCCCGGCGCGCTCGATCATCTGCTCCAGCAGCATGCGGGCGATGCCGCGCCGGCGCATCGCCGGGTCGACGGCGATGTTCATGAGATGCCAGACGGTGTCGTAGCGGGCACAGATCAGGTAACCGACCAGCTTGTCGCGGTCGTCCACCGCGGCCAGACACAGCCCCGACGGCTTGGAGAGCTCGAGCACGAACATCGCCAGCGACCACGGCGTGGTGAAGGCGCGCCGCTCGATGGCGATCACCTGTGGGAGATCGGAATAGCCGAGGGGCCGGATCGTGGTGCTGTCTGAAGTCATCGCCGGGCGGTGCGGAGGGTGATCTCGGCGTCCGGCAGACGCAGATACTCCGGCTGGACGCCCTCCGGGGGCTCAGGCCTCAGATCCAACGCCAGGCGACAGTGCTCGATGGCGCTGACCCGGTTGAGCTCTGAGTCCGGCTCAGGAATCCGCGCTCCCACATGCTCGAGAGCCGTCCTGAATTCTACCGCCCCGTCGCCGATTGCCAGCCACGCGCGGCCATCTGACCCCATCGCCTGCGCGAGCGCGTCGGGCGCCAGAGCGCGGGGCCCGAACAGCGGCACGGCGTCAGGTCGGGTCACGTCGTTCACCGCCCAGCCGGCGGCGAAGACCTCGCCGCGGCGGGCGTCGATCACCGCCATCACGGCGTCGGCCGGGCCGGCCATGCCGGCACCGGCGCCCCGTGCGATGGAGTGCAGGGTCGACACGCCGACGAGCTCGATCTCGCGCGCCCGCGCGAGCGCGTGCGCGCTGGCGACGCCGATGCGCAACCCGGTGAAGGTGCCGGGACCCACCCCGACCGCGATGCGGTCGATCACGGGCCACTCGGCACCCGCGGCGTCGAGCACCTCCACCACCAGCGCCATCAGCCGGGTGGTGTGGCGGGGGCGCGCACCGGGCGGCGGGTCGTCGCGGCGCTCTACGACCTCGTCGCTCTCGGCGTCCCACAGCGCGACGGTGGTGGCGCGAGTGGCCGTGTCAAACCCCAGAACCTTCATGTGATCACAACCTGACGCTCATCGCCGCCGGCGTGCTCGAGCCGGACGCGCGCCGCGACACGCCCGAGCTCGTCGAGCTCCCGTTCCCCGGCGGCCGGCCATTCGACGAACGCGACCGTGTGAGGGCCGACATAGTCGGCGAGCAGGTCCGGATCCTCGGCGCTCAGCGAGGCCAGGCGGTACAGGTCGATGTGGGCCACCGTCGCCCGTCCATCGGCCGGATACAGATGTCCGATGGTGAACGTGGGGCTGGTCACCGGGACCGTCACGCCCAGGGCCCGCGCGGCCCCGCGCACGAACGTCGTCTTGCCCGCGCCCAGCTCGCCCTCGACCAGCACGACGTCCCCCGCCGCGAGCTCTGCCGCCAGCCGCCCTCCGAGCGCCTCGGTCTCGGCCGCGCCATGTGACTGAAACCGGCCCTGCACTGGCCGACACTGTAGTGCCGGGGGTTCCGCTACCTTCAGGCATCATGGCCGACGGTCCGTCCAGATCACCGGGGCGCATCGCGATGCTCGTCAAGCGGGTCGTCGGGGACCGCGCCGAGGTCCCCTCGACGCTCGATGAGCTGCGCGGGTCAGAGACGGCGAAGGCCGTCGGCCTCGCGGCCGCGATGATCATCAACAATGTCATCGCGCTGGGCTCGACGATTGTGTTCAGCCGGCTGCTCAAGGACAACCAGGGCGGTGGCTACGGCTCGCTGGCCGCGCTGATCAGCTACTTCCTCATCCTCTCGGTCGTCGGGCAGGCGATCCAGGTGGCCACCGCCCGCGAGGGCGTCCTGGGGCATCTGGGCGTCGGCGCGGGGCTCCTGGCCACGATCCGGCGCTGGACCCGCGGGCTGCTGCTGTTCACCCTCGCGCTGACAGTGGTCTCCGTCCTGTTGCGCAACCCGATCGCTCAGGCCGTCGGCGTCAAGCACGACCCCTGGGCGGCGGCACTGGGACTGCCCGCCGCCGGGTTGTGGTTGGAGCTCTCCGTGCTGCGCGGCGCGCTCCAGGGCGTCGGCGACTACAAGGGCGTCGGCGTGAGCCTGATCGGCGAGCAGGCTGCGAGGCTCATCACCGGCGCCATCCTGGCCGCCGCCGGCCTGGGCGTGACCGGGGCATACCTGGGGACGCCCCTGTCGTTCGTCGCCATGGGCCTCTATTGCGGGTACCGGCTGCGCCAGCACGTCCGGCTGTTGGAGGGCGAGCCAGTGGTCGGCGTGACCGGGTCCCAACCGTCCCCCGCTGCGGCAATCAGCCTATGGGATCACGTCAAGCGGGCGTGGGCGCCGATCTGCGGACTGATCATCTTCGCCGTCCTTCAGAACATCGACATCATCGCCGCCAAGCACCGGTTCTCCACTCACGTCGCCAGCTCCTACGGCGCGGTGGCGGTCGCCGCGAAGGTGCTCATCTGGGTGGCGATGGGCGCCGGCTTCTACCTCGTGCCCGAGGTCTCACGCCGGCGCGCCGCCGGGGAGAACCCGCGGCCGATCCTCGCCCGGTCGCTCGGGATCGTCGCCGTGTGCGCGGTCCCGGCGCTGCTCATCTTCGCCGTCGCGGCGAAACCGCTGATCAAGGCGGCGTTCGGCGCCTCCAAGACCACCGCGGCGAGCTCGCTGCTCGTCCTCGGCCTGGCCTTCACGGTGCTCGCGTGCACCTACCTGGCGATCCAGTACCTGCTCGCGTTACGCCGGACGTGGTTTCTGGTGCCGCTCGCCGCCGTAGCGGTGGCGGAGCCGATCCTGCTGCTCAACGCGTCTCACCAGCCCAAGAGCTTTGCCGCCGTGGTTCTGGCCGTCCAGGTGGTCGCGGCGCTCGTCGCCTTCGCCTTCGCGCTCCAGCCGGAACGCACACGGGTATCGCCTCCCGGTCCACCGGAGCGGGTGACCGAAGAGCGCGTCCCCGAGCCCGTCTGATCAGCGCACCGCGACGCCGGCCGCGGCAGCGGGATCAGCGCTCTCGATCCGCTCGACAGGTATCTCGGGGCCAACCGCCTCCGCCAACGTGCGCACGAACGCTTCGACGACGGCCGGATCAAACTGGGCACCGGCGCCGCGCCGCAACTCCTCCAACGCCTGCGCATGGGGACGGGCGGCACGGTACGGACGCTCGCTCGTCATGGCGTGGTAGGCGTCGCAGACGGAGATGATCCGCGCTTCCAGCGCGATGGCCTCGCCGGCGAGACGATCGGGATAGCCGGTGCCGTCAAAGCGCTCGTGGGTGGAGCGCACGATGCGTGCGGCGTCGGCCAGCGCCGGGGCGGCGGCCAGGATGCGCTCCCCGATCACCGGATGGCGCCTCACGAACTCCCACTCGCCCTCGGTGAGGGGACCGGGCTTGGCCAGGATCGTCGCCGGCACCGCCACGTTGCCGAGGTCGCGCAGGTCGGCGGCGTGGCCGAGCTCCTGAAGCCAGACGCCGCTGAGGCCGAACTCGGCACCCACCCGCTGCGCCGCCCGCGCGACGGCGCTCGCGCCCTGGGGAGAGTCCTCCTGGCTGGCGGCGAGGGTGGCCAACAGCACGTCGCGCGTCTGGGCCGCGGCGCTCGTGCGGCGGCTGTGCTTGCGGGCATACATGCGCCGGTCGCAGAGCCGCAGCGCCTCAGACGGATCGCCGGCCTCCTCGGGGATCAGCGCCACGCCGCTGGATGCGGTGATGACGAACCCCTCGCCGCGCTCGCTGAAGCAGGCGGTCCACTCCGCCAGGTACGCGTCCAGCTCGATGGCGTCGAGGCCGCCGGCGAGGACGCAGAACTCGTCGCCGCCGAGGCGGTAGGCGTTCCCGGGGCCCGCGACGGCTCGCTGTAGCGCCGCGGTGAGACGCACGAGCAGCGCGTCGCCCGCGGGGTGACCGAAGCGGTCGTTGTACTCCTTGAAGCCGTCGAGATCGAAGATCGCCAGCGCCGCCGGCCGGCTTGCGTCGAGCAGGCGCTCGATGTCACCCATGAGCTGGCGGCGGTTGCCCAGGCCGGTCAGGGAGTCGGTGAGCCCGAGGTGCTCGAGCTGGCGCTGGACCTCGCGCATGCGGTCGCGGACCCGCTCGTTCAGTCCCCAGGCGGTCACGCCGGCGGCACCCGCCAAGGCGACGAACAGGGCGTGGATGCCGGCCCACGTCCACGGGTGCGCGCGGGCCGCGCGGGTGTCAAACACCGCGCTGGGGTCGATCGTGCCCATGATTCCGTGGTGGATCAACACGAAGGCCACGGCCAGCAGGAACGGGGCCCACTCCTCGTAGAGGGTGAGGACCAGGATGACCACGAAGAAGCTGAAGTGCATCTCGGTGAGCCCGCCGGAGATGTCGACGAGCGCGGCCGCCCCGGTGAGCAGGCCCATCGACGCCGACAGCGAGCGCCACTTGCGTGACGCGTCGGACCATCCCGCCAGGGCTGCGAAGGCGAGCATCGCGGCCGGCTCGGCCATGTACTGGACGGCGGTGCTGCCGCGCTCGGCCACCGCGTAGACCGCGACGACGACGATCATCAGTCCCAGCAGGACGCCGATCAGGCGGTGTCGGCTGTGCCACTCATCCTCGGGCAGCGAGCCGCCGTGGGGCAGCAGGGCGCGCAGGCGCCCCACGAGTCCGAGCGGCGCCCGTGCCGCCTGCTCTGCCCGCTTCGCCCGTGCGCTCATGTCAGCGGCTTGGCTTTCAGCACGAATCCGTGCGCATGGGGCTGGTCGAGGCGGTGCAGCGGGCAGATGAACAGCAACGCGGCCGGTGGCCTGGCTCCGGCCACGGAGTACCCCAGGATCATCAGATGCGGGCCGATCGAGGCCAGCGTGGCCGCCGCGAAGACGACGGCGACGACGAGATTGGGGTGACGGCGAAGGTTCATCGCCGTGGTATCGACCCTGAATCCTGCGTTCTTGAGCCTTAATCGGGCTTTGGACCGTGCGTCCAGGTTCTGTGGACGCGCGCCCGTCCGCTACGGCGAAAGCCGACCGATCGGTACCTAGAACAGCCCGAGCTGGACGGTCTCCGGCGACGTGCCAAACGGACCACCTGATTCCGGTGTGTCAGGATCCCCAGGTTCGTCGGCGGGTTGCGGCGGGGCGTCGGCGGCGGGCTCGGCGGCGGGCTCGGGCACGTCCTCCTCCGGGACGGCGGGCTGCTCCGGCGCCCCCTGAGCCAGAAGGTCCGGGATCCGGCTGAAGTCCGCCCGCAGGACCTCGAGCGTCGAGGGGGTGTAGAGGGCCGCCGCGGGGTGGTAGAGCGGATAGAGCCGGATGGCGCGGGCGCCGATGGTGCTCACCTCCGGTTGGCCGTGCAGGCGGGAGATGCCCGTGTTGTCGCCGCGCAGGAGCTTGGTGGAGAAGTTGCCCAGGGTGCAGATCACCGAGGGCTGGATGAGCTCGACCTGCCGGCGCAGGTACTCGTTGCAGGACTCGATCTCGTTGGGATGCGGGTCGCGGTTGTTGGGGGGACGGCATTTGACGGTGTTGCAGATGAAGACCTCGTCGCGGTCCAGCCCGATCTCGCCGAGGAGCTTGGTCAGCAGCTTGCCCGCCTGGCCGACGAAGGGCAGGCCCTGCTTGTCCTCGTTGGCGCCGGGGGCCTCCCCCACGAACATGAGGTCGGCGTCGGCGTTACCCGAGCCGAAGACCACCGTCGTCCGGGTCTGGTGCAACGGGCAGCGCGTGCAGCCCTTCGCCTGCTCGTAGACCGCCTTGAGCTGCTCCCGCCGCTCTGTGGGGCTCGTCACGGATCTCGATGCTAGAGGGGCCATCAGACGGGGTATCCTGAAACTCGTGGCCGGCACCGGCAAGGGCCGGGCCCGATGACAGCGACGTTTTTCTCCCAATCTCCGACCGGTATCTCACATGCGGGAACTGGACCGGCTTCCTCAATCCTCGTCCGCGCCTGTTCCGACCACCCTTGACCGGGTGGCCATCGTCGGCAACGGTCGCCTGGGCAACGCCCTGGCCGGTGCTCTGCGCGCCGCCGGCGTCGAAGTGAGCGGTCCACTGGGCCGCGACGAGGCCGCCTCCGCGACCGATCCCGTGCTCCTGTGCGTGCCCGACGCCGAGATCCGCGCCGCCGCTGGCGCCGTGCCTGCCGGGCTCGCCGTGGGTCACTGCTCGGGGGCGACCGGGCTCGAGGTCCTCGACGGGCGCGACGCGTTCTCCCTGCACCCGCTCATGACCGTCACCGCCGACGCCGCCCCGACGACGTTCGCCGGCGCGGGCGCCGCGGTGGCCGGGAGCACTCCCGCGATGCTCGAGCTGGGGCGAGCGCTGGCGCAGCGGCTGGGTATGCGCCCGATCGAGATCGCCCCCGGTGACCGCGCCGCCTACCACGCGGCCGCCTCGATCGCGTCCAACTTCCTGGTCACGCTGGAGGCCGCCGCCGAGCGGCTGGCGGCTACGGTGGGGATCACACGCGATGACCTGCTGCCGCTGATCCGCGCGACCGTCGAGAACTGGGCACGCCTGGGCGGCGAGGGCGCGCTGACGGGCCCGGTCGCCCGTGGCGACGAGCGGACCGTGGCGGCCCAGCGTCAGGCGATCGCCGAGCGCGCCCCGGATCTGCTCGCGCTGTTCGACACCATGGTGGACGCCACCCGCGCCCTCGCCACTGCGGAGGCGCTGATCAGATGAGGACGGTCCGCTCCGTTTCAGAGCTGCGGCGCCATCTCGTGGACTCCCGTCGCGCCGGGCGCTCGATCGGGCTCGTCCCGACGATGGGCGCCTTTCACGAGGGCCATCTGTCCCTGATGCGCCGCGCCCGCGAGGCCTGCGACGTCGTCGTCGTCTCGCTGTTCGTCAACCCGGCGCAGTTCAACGACGCGGCCGATCTCGACGTGTATCCCCGCGACGAGGAGGGCGACGGCGGCCTGGCCGCCGACCAGGGCGTGGACTACCTGTTCGTGCCCGAGGTGAACGAGGTCTACCCCGACGGGTTTGCCACCTCGGTCGCCGTGCGCGGTCTCACCGACACCCTGGAGGGCGCGCACCGGGGCCACGGGCACTTCGACGGCGTGACGACGGTGGTGAGCAAGCTGCTCAACATGGTGGGACCGGACGTCGCCTACTTCGGTCAGAAGGACGCCCAGCAGGCGGCGGTGGTGCGGCGCCTCGTCGGCGACCTCAACTTCCCGGTGCGGATCGAGGTCTGCCCCACCGTGCGCGCGGACGACGGTCTCGCGCTGTCGAGCCGCAACGTGCTCCTGACTGGAGCCGAGCGCCAGCAGGCCACTGCGCTGTACCGCGCGCTCCGGGCGGTACAGGCCGCCATCGCGGCCGGCGAGCGCGACCCGCAGACGGCGGCGGGGCCCGGCTGGGCCGAACTCGCCTGCGCCCGCATCGACCCGGAGTACCTGGCCATCGTGGCGGCGGACACGATGGAACCGGCGTCCCGTATCGAGGGCGACGTGCTCGTCGCCGTGGCCGCGCGCGTGGGCCCTATCCGCCTGATCGACAACGTGCCGATAACCGTCAAGCGACGGAACCCGAGCAGCACCGACACCACGGTGGCGACCCCTCACGGGGCGCCAACCACCTGAAAAGGAGGCGAAAGCCATGTCTGCGACCCCCCACACCACGGTCCCCGGGAGCCTGAACGGCCCGATGCCGATGACGCTCCCGCGCCTCGTGGAGAAGAAGCGGCTCGGCGAGCCGATCGTGATGGTGACGGCCTACGACTACCCGTCGGCGCAGGTGGCCCAGGAGGCCGGCGTCGATGTCGTGCTCGTCGGCGACTCCGGCGCGATGACGGTGCTCGGCTACCCGTCGACGATCCCGGTGTCCACCGAGGAGATGCTGATGCTGGCCGCCGCCGTGCGCCGTGGGCTGCGCACGCCCCTGCTGGTCGGCGATCTGCCCTTCGGGTCCTACGAGGCCTCGGACGAGCAGGCCATCACCACCGCCCAGCGCTTCGTCAAGGAAGCCGGCTGTGACGCCGTCAAACTGGAGCGGGGCGGCACCAGCGTGCAGCGCGCACGGGCGATCGTCGGCGCGGGCATCCCGGTCATGGGCCATGTTGGCCTCACGCCCCAGACCGCGACCGCGCTGGGCGGTTACCGCGCCCAGGGTAGGACCGCCGACCAGGCCATCGCCGTCGCGCGCGACGCCATCGCCCTGGAGGAGGCCGGCTGCTTCTCCATCGTGCTGGAGGCGATCCCGGCCGCCGTTGCGCAGGAGATCATGGAGCGAGTCGACATTCCGGTGATCGGAATCGGCGCCGGGCCGGCCACCGACGGCCAGGTTCTGGTCTTCCACGATCTGCTGGGCATCTACGACGGGCACGTGGCGCGCTTTGCCAAGCGTTTCGCCGACGTCCGCGCTCACATGGTGGCGGGCGTCGCCGAGTACGCGAGCGAGGTGCGCAGCCGGGCATTTCCGGCGCCCGAGCACTGCTACTCGATCGATGATGACCAGCTTGCAAGGTTCCGCGCCGGCCTGACCTAGAACCGGCCCGGCAATCCCGTAGGATCAGGGCGAATGGCACGGTTCGCCCAGGTGTTCGCCCCGCGGGATCGCGTCTACTTCGAACTGTTCGAGGAGGCGGGGCAGAACATGCTCCGCTCCTCGACGCTGCTCTACGACCTGCTCACCGAGTATCCGGACAACAAGCAACTCGCCGGCGAGATCCTCGACCTCGAACACGAGGGCGACCGGATCACCCATGACATCGTCGATCGGCTCAACCACACCTTCGTCACCCCGATCGACCGCGAGGACATCCTCGCGCTCGCCTCGGCCCTCGACGACATCGTGGACTACACCGAGGAGGTCGCCGACTACCTCGGCCTGTACAAGATCGAGGCGCCGATGGACCAGGCGATCTGGCTGGCCCGCGTGCTCAAGGAGGCCTCCAGCCAGCTCGCTGAGGCTATCCCCCACCTGCGCGGCTTCCGCGACATCAGCCGGTACACGGTCGAGGTCAACCGACTGGAGAACGAGGGCGACCGCATCACGCGGGAGGCGGTGGCCTCGCTGTTCGACGGCGGGATCGACCCCATGGTGGTCATTCGCTGGAAGGACATCTTCGAGCGCCTCGAGGCGGCGATCGACGCCACCGAACGGGCCGCCAACATCATCGAGGGCATCGTCATCAAGAACTCCTGACCGGCGCGGGCGCCCCGGTGGATTGAATTTCTGACTTATAGGGAATGCTGTGCGGGCGATGAAGCGACGGATCGCTCTGTGTCTTGCTGTCGTGGGCGCGATGGCGGCGCTCGCCCCCGCGGCGGGCGCCACGATCAACCCCGTGGCGGTCACGCTCAGCCCGAGTTCGGCCGCGGCGGGCTCGACGGGCAACCTGGGGACCGACATCACGTTCACGCCGTCCAGCGGCGACAGCACCAAGGACCTGACGCTGCAGTTGCCGCCGGGCCTGCTGGCCAACGCCGCCATCGACGACGGCGCGTGCCTGAAGAGCGCCACGCCGACGGCCGCATGCGAGGTAGGCAGCGGGACGGTGACGGCCAACATCCTCGGGGGCCTGGTTCCGGTCGCGCTGCCGGCCACGTTCGATCTGGTGGCGCCCGCCGGCCAGGCCGACCTCGCGGGCCTTGCCGTGCTCATCCAGCCGACCCCGCTGAGCCAGCCGACCCAGCTCGGGACGCCGGCCAACGTCACGATTCGCCCGGCCAGCGACCCTGACGGCGTCGGCCTGAACATCGCCTTCGCCAGCATCCCCAACACGTTCGAGGGCCTCCCGCTCCAGCTGCACGAGATCAACAGCACGTTCAACGGCCTGCGCTTCCCGGATACCTGCCCGGCGACGCCCGCGAGCGTGACGGTGACCGCGGACTCCTACGGCACCGCGGCCCCGACGAGCGGCACTGCGCCGCTGACGGTCACGGGCTGCGGCTCTGAGCCCTACGCGCCCGGATTCACGGTTTCGGTGACCGAGGACGCCCACGACAGCGGCGCCACCGTCACCACCGATGTCACCCAGACCGCCGATCAGGCCCCCAGCCGGTCGGTGTCGCTGGCCTTCCCCGGCAACGCGCTCCTGCCCAACCTGGGCGTCGCGGGAGCCCTGTGCGCCGACCCGGCCTCCGGGACGTGCACCCCGGTGGGCGCGGCCGCGGCGGTGACGCCGCTGTATCCGACGCCGCTGTTCGCCAACGCCTACCTGACCGGCTCGCTGACGGCGCCGTCGCTCACGCTGGTGTTCGGCGCGCCATTCACCCAGACGCTGGTGGGCCAGGTGAACCTGGCCACGAACTCGACCACGTTCACCGGCCTTCCCGACTTCCCGCTCACCGACCTCAAGGTCCAGCTCGACGGCGGCCCGAAATCGGTGTTCGACGCCACCTGCAAGCCCCCGTCCGGGTCGGCCACGGCGACCCTGACCGCGCAGAACGGCGACCAGACCAAGCACGTCGTCGCCCCGTTCACGATCTCACCGTGCGTGGTGAGCACCCGCTCGCAGCCGTCCAACGGCAGCACGAAGGGTGCTGGCAAGCGGCCCCGGGTCGACGGCGCATCGGCCTCGGGCTTGACGACCGGCAAGCCGTCGCTCGTCTTTCAGGTCGTGGCCGGAAAGCACGCGGGCAAGCTGAGCGTGCTCACGATCGAGCTGCCCCGCGGCCTGCGCTTCATACGCCGTCGGGTCCACGGCGCGCTGAAGCTCCGGGGCGTGTCGGTGGCCGGCGCGCGGATCAGGTCCGCCGCGCTTAAGGGCGGACACCTCGTCATCACGCTGCGCAGCGCCGTGAGCAACCTGATCGTCAGTCTTTCCAGCCGTGCGCTGGCCGAGTCCGGCAACCTGAGGTCACAGGCTCGGCGCCACAAGCTCAAGAGCCTGAAGCTGACCGTGCTCGTCAAGGACTCCCGGGGTAAGCGGACGAAGGTGCCCGTGACGATCCGTAGCCTGCACCTGCCCAAGCGCTAGCGGGGCCGGCCCCGTAACTGGCTGCGCGCCGGTCAGCCGGGCGCGTAGGTGACCTGCTTGATCACGCGGGCGGGCGCGCCCACCGCGATCGAATGGGATGGCAGGTCGCGGTTGACGACCGAGTTGGCCCCGATCACGCACCGATCCCCGACGGTCACGCCGCTGGTGATCACGACGTTGGCGCCGCACCACACGTTGTCGCCGACCCGCGTCGGGCCCTTGCTCTGAAAGCCCTGCCACGTGATCGGCCGATCCGGGTCGCCGACCCGGTGGTCGGCGTCGGTGACGAAGCAGCCGTTGGCGAACATGCAGTGATCGCCGATCTCCACCAGGTCCAGCGCCGCGACCATGACCCCGAGGTTGAGGAACGTCCCGGCGCCGATACGGATCCGCGCCGGTGCGGGCGCAGTGATCCACACTCCGGGTTCGAGCAGCGTGTTGGCCCCGATCTCCAGCCGGCCCTCGCGCAGGGCCTCGAGGACGTTGCCGTGCACCGGCCAGCGGGCGAACGCGCCCCGGCGCATCAACTCCCAGTGGATCCTGGCGCGGTTCCACGGCAGCGTGTTGCCCTCATACCAGCGCCACTTCTGCGCCCACAGCTTCAGCTCGGCCCACGAGGGCGGGCCATCAGGCGCCGTCAGGACCGCTCCCACCGGGGCAGTGACAACGTGCAGTGATCAGCCACGCGCGGGATTCTCCCACGCTCAACGAGCGCTGCTGCGAGCCCGCCGACTTGCCTGCGACCCGTTCTTGGAGCCGTTCTTCGAGCCGTTCTTCGAGCCGTTCGCCGACGTGGTGCCATTCTTCGATCCATTCGCGGACGCCTCGGCGGTCTTAGACCCGGTGGCCCGTGCCGTCCTCCGCGCCGCAGGCTTGCGCGCGCGCTTGGCCTTGACCTCGAGCAGCCCCGCCAGGAACCGCCCGGTGTAGGAGGCCGGCTCCGCCGCGACGTCCTCAGGGGTGCCGATGGCGATGACCCGTCCTCCTTCGTCACCGCCCTCCGGCCCCAGGTCGACCAACCAGTCAGAGACCTTGATCACGTCGAGGTTGTGCTCGATCACGACCACGGAGTTGCCCGCCTGAACCAGCCGGTCGAGCACTTCGAGCAACCGCTGGATGTCGGCGAAATGCAGGCCCGTGGTCGGCTCGTCCAGGATGTACATCGTGCGTCCGGTCGCCACCTTGCTCAGCTCGGCGGCCAGCTTGACCCGCTGCGCCTCGCCGCCCGACAGCGTCGTCGCGGGCTGCCCCAGCCGCATGTACCCGAGCCCGACGTCGACCAGCGCCTCGACCCGGCGGCGGATCTTGGGAATGTGGGCGAAGAACGCGAGTGCCTCCTCGATCGGCATCTCCAGCACGTCGGCGATCGTCTTGCCCTTGAAGCGGACCTCGAGGGTCTCGCGGTTGTAGCGCTTGCCGTGACACTGCTCGCACGGCACGTACACGTCGGGCAGGAAGTGCATCTCGATCTTGATCTGACCGTCGCCGCGACACACCTCGCACCGTCCGCCCTTGACGTTGAAGGAGAACCGGCCCGGCTTGTACCCGCGCGCCCGTGCCTCCTGCGTCTTGGAGAACAGGTCGCGGATCTGGTCAAACAGACCGATGTACGTCGCCGGGTTGGACCGCGGCGTGCGCCCGATCGGCGACTGGTCGACGGAGATGATCTTGTCCAACTGGTCCAGGCCGGTGATCCGCTTGTGCGTGCCGGCGCGCTGGCGGCTGCGGTGCAGGTGGTTGGAGACCGCCTTGAGCAGCACCTCGTTGACGAGCGTCGACTTGCCGGACCCCGACACGCCGGTCACGCTGCACAGCACCCCCAGCGGGAACTGGACATCGATCTTCTGCAGGTTGTTCTCCGCCGCGCCCTGCACCCCGACGTACCCCGACGGCGTGCGCCGCTTGGCCGGTACCTCGATGCGCCGCGTACCGGCCAGGAACTGCCCGGTGAGCGAATCGCTGACCTTGCCGATCTCTTCGGCGGTCCCTTCGGCCACCACGTGCCCGCCGTGCTCCCCAGCGGCCGGACCCATGTCGACGATGTGGTCCGCGGCGCGCATCGTCCCCTCGTCGTGCTCGACCACCAGCACGGTGTTGCCGAGGTTGCGCAGGCGTTCCAGGGTGGCGATGAGCTTGTCGTTGTCGCGCTGATGCAGCCCGATCGACGGCTCGTCGAGGATGTAGAGCACCCCGACCAGCGACGACCCGATCTGCGTGGCCAGCCGGATGCGCTGGGCCTCACCGCCCGACAGAGTGGCCGACGCCCGGTCCATCGACAGATAGCCGATGCCGACGTTCTCCAGGAACTGCAGCCGCTCCTCGATCTCGCGCAGCACCAGGCGCGCGATCCGCCGATCGTGCTCGGAGAACTCCTGGCTCTTGATCCACTCCAGCGCGCGCCGGGCCGGCAGGGCGGTGAACTCATGGATCGCGGTCCCCCCCACCAGCACCGCGCGGGACTCCGGCTTGAGCCGCGCCCCCTTGCAGTCCGGGCAGGGACGGAGGGTCATGTACTCCTCGATCTTCTCGCGCGAGTAGTCAGAATCGGTCTCGCGGTAGCGGCGCTCCAGGCTGGGGACGATGCCTTCGAATTGGGTCGCGTAGGACCGCCGGCGGCCGAAACGGTTGCGGTAGGAGATCTGGATGTGCTCGCCGTTGGTGCCGTAGAGGAAGAACTCCTGCGAGCCGGCCGGCAAGTCCTCCCACGGCGTGTCGAGATCGACGTCATACCGCTCGGCGATCGCCTGGGTCAGCTGGTCGTAATAGTTGGAGGCGCTCGCTGCCCAGGGCGCGATCGCGCCCTCGCCGATCGACAGGGTCGGGTCGGGCACCACGAGCTCGGGGTCGATCTCCATCTGCGACCCGAGGCCGGTGCAGCGCGGACAGGCGCCGTGAGGAGCATTGAAGGAGAAGATGCGGGGCTCGAGCTCGACCAGGCTGGGGCCGTGCACCGGGCAGGCGAACTTCTCCGAGAACGTCAGCACCTTTGAGTCTTCGTCGACGAGTTCGATCTCCACCAGGCCGTCGGCCAGCGCCACCGCGGTCTCGATCGAGTCCGCCAGCCGCTTGCGCAGGTCGGTCTTCATCACCAGCCGGTCGACGACGACGGCGATGTCGTGCTTGTACTTCTTGTCGAGCACGATCTCCTCGTCGAGGCGGCGCAGCTCTCCGTTGACCTTGACCCGGCCGAAGCCCTCGGCGCGCAGCTCCTCGAACTGCTTGCCGTACTCGCCCTTGCGCCCGCGCACGATCGGCGCCATCACCATGAAGCGCGTTCCGTCGGCCAGCTCCATGACCTGGTCGATGATCTGCTCGGCGGACTGACCGGTGATGGGGCGCCCGCACACGTGGCAGTGGGGATGGCCGATGCGCGCCCACAGCAGGCGGAGGTAGTCGTAGATCTCGGTGACCGTGCCGACGGTGGACCGCGGGTTGCGCGACGTCGTCTTCTGGTCGATCGAGATCGCCGGGGACAGGCCCTCGATCGAGTCGACGTCCGGCTTGTCCATCTGGCCGAGGAACTGCCGGGCGTAGGCCGACAACGATTCCACGTAGCGCCGCTGGCCCTCGGCGTAGATCGTGTCGAACGCCAGCGACGACTTACCGGAGCCCGACAGCCCGGTGATGACGGTGAACGAGTCCCGTGGGATCTCCACCGTGACGTCCTTGAGATTGTGCTCGCGCGCGCCTGAGACGACTAGTTTGTCCATTCCCATCTGAGTCTAATTGACCGAACAGACGTTCGCATGCGAGATCGGGCCTCCAGACGCGCATCTGGCCTACAGTTGACGCTATGAGCGAGGAAGAAATCTCTCCCGGACCGGGTGGGAGACCCTCCCGGGGCGTGCGGGCGTCCGACGAGGACCGCGAACAGCTCATCGCCGAGCTCCGCGAGCACTCCGTGGCCGGCCGCCTGGACACCGACGAGCTCGAGCGCCGCGTGAGCGCGGCCTATGAGGCCAGAACGACCGGGGAGCTCGACGCGCTGCGCAGCGATCTGCCCGTGCCGAGCCAACAGGTCGCTCTCCAACACGCCGCCCGCCGCCGTCAGCTGACGCGGCGGATGGTCCAGGAGAGCGGCGGGTCGCTCGGGGCGTTCGCCGTCTGCACCGTGATCTGGGCGGCGTCAGGGGCCCAGGGCCAGTTCTGGCCCGTGTGGGTGCTGGTGGTGTTCCTGCTCAGCGTCGTACGCAACGGGTGGGCGTTGTACGGGCCGGCGCCGGACCTCGACGCCGTGGAGGCGCAGCTCGACGCGCGGCGCGAGCACCGCCAGTCCCGTGACGCGCAGCGCGCGCGTCGCAACCACCGCCGGCGCGGCGCCAGATAGCCCGCCGGCGTCAGCTCTCGACGCTGGCGTAGACCTCGTCGAGCAGCCCACCCGCGTCGGCGAGGTGGAAGTTCTCGCTCAGGTAGCGGGCGGTCTCCTCGCGGGGAGTGCCATTCAGCGCCATGTTGAGGGCGATGAGCCTCGCCCCCTCCGCGTCCCCGCCCTGCTGGACGGGCTGGGGCTGCTGGTCAAAGCCGTTGGTGTGACCGCCGTCCTCTCCGGCCACACTCTGAAGCTCGGCGGCCTCGGGCGCCGGCGCGCTCTCCACGACCGGCTCCGTGCCGACGGGCTGGAAGCCCTCGGCGAACTGCGGCTCGGTCAGCTCATCGGTGGCCGGCTGCGGGTCATGCCCCTCCTCGTCCCCCGGTCCCGCCTCGTGCAGGCCGGTGGCGGGCGCGGGGAAGGTCGTGGCCGCGGGCTCGTCAGGGACGAACGCGGGCCGCGGCGCGATCGCGCCCGAGACGTCGGTCAGGCCGCTCTCGAGCTGCTGGAGGTCGGCGCTGAGACGACTGGAGCCGGTGCGGACCGACTCGATCATCGCGCTCATCTCCTGCTCCATCGCGCTGAGACGGTCCATCATCGCGCTCGTCGACGCCGAGACCTTGTCCAGGTACTCCCGCGCCTCACGGTGGGCGTTCTCGCGTGTGGCGTTCGACTCGCTGGTGGCCTCGTCGCGGATCTCGCGCGCGTCATCCTCGGCGGCGCGCTGGATCTCCGACGCGGACTGCTCGGCCGCCTCGACGATCGTGCGCACGCGGTCCGACGCCGAAGAGGCGACCGTGTCGGTGCGACGGCGGGCCTCATCCTTGAACGCTGAGACCTCGTCGGCAAGAGCGGAGAGGTGGGCGTCGACGGCGTCCGGGTCATATCCCCGCGTCCCGAGCGGGAAGTCCTTCTTCTCGATGTTGTGCCTGTCCAGGGCCACGCCTGTACCTCCGAGGGATCACGAACGATGAAGGAGCACCGCGAGCGTAGCGAACGTCCGCCGCACGCACGGGCCCTTGCAATGGTTAAAGCTCAGGAAACCGGAGCATTTTTACCGCGTTGTCCATCCGCCTCGGCATCCAGTCGCGCCGCGTCGCATGGTGCGGGTCATCCAGCTGCTACGGCCTGATCTAACTCGCGCTTGAGGTCTCTGATCTCGTCGCGCAGCTTCGCTGCATATTCGAAGCGGAGATCCTCTGCAGCAGCGAGCATCTCCTCCTCCAACTCGACGATTGCACGCTCGATTTCAGCGGGCGGCATCGACGACGCTGCCCGCTGTCGGCGCCGGCGCGACTTGGGCACCTTTGAGTCGGACATGAGGAACTCGGCGATATCGGAGATGCCCTTGACGATCGTCTCCGGCGTGATCCCGTGCTCCTCGTTGTAGGCGCGCTGGATCGTGCGCCGGCGGTCGGTCTCGTCCAGGGATGTCCGCATCGCCGCCGTTTCCTTGTCGGCGTACATCAGCACCTTGCCCTCCACGTTGCGGGCGGCGCGCCCGATGGTCTGGATGAGCGAGGTCGCGCCGCGCAGGAACCCCTCCTTGTCGGCGTCGAGGATCGCCACCAGCGACACCTCGGGCAGGTCGAGGCCTTCGCGCAGCAGGTTGACCCCGACGAGCACGTCGTACTCGCCCAGGCGCAGCTCGCGGATGATCTGGATCCGCTCCAGGGTGTCGATCTCCGAGTGCAGGTAGCGCACCTTGAAGCCCATCTCCAGGAGATAGTCGGTGAGGTCCTCGGACATCTTCTTGGTGAGCGTGGTCACCAGGGTGCGCTCGTCGCGGTCCACGCGGACGCGGATCTCATTCATGAGGTCGTCGATCTGGTTGCGCGTCTCGCGCACCTCCACCTCGGGGTCGATGATCCCGGTCGGCCGCACGATCTGCTCGACGATGCGGGGTGAGTGCGAGCGCTCGTACTGACCCGGGGTCGCCGATACGAACACCATCTGGGGCGTGATGGAGAGGAACTCGGCGAAGGTCTGCGGCCGGTTGTCCAGGGCGCTGGGGAGACGGAAGCCGTAGTCCACGAGGGTCTGTTTGCGCGAGCGGTCACCCTCATACATGCCGCCGATTTGCGGCACGGTCTGGTGGGACTCGTCGAGGAAGCAGACGAAGTCGTTGGGGAAGTAGTCCAGCAGGCAGTACGGGCGGTCCCCGGAGTTGCGGCCATCGAGGATGCGCGAGTAGTTCTCGATGCCCGAGCAGAAGCCCAGCTCGCGCAGCATCTCCATGTCGTACTGGGTGCGCTGGCGCAGGCGGTGGGACTCCAGGAGCTTGCCCTCCTGCTCGAGCTCGGCGCAGCGTGCGTTGAGCTCGCGCCCGATCTCGGCCACCGCGTCGTCGATCATCCCCTCGCGGACGTTGTAGTGGGAGGCGGGCCAGATGGCCACGTGCTCCATGTCATCCTCGATGAGCTCGCCGGTGACCGGATCGAAGTGCTGCAGGTGCTCGACCTCGTCGCCGAAGAGCACGATCCGGTATGCGGTCTCCGCGTACGCGGGGAAGATCTCGAGCGTCTCGCCCCGGACGCGGAACGTCCCCCGCGAGAGCGCGGTGTCATTGCGGTTGTACTGGATCGAGACGAGCTTGCGCAGGAGCTTCTCGCGGTCGATCATCTCGCCCTTGTTGAGCGTCTGGAGGTTCATCTCGTAGGTCTGGGGGGAGCCCAGGCCGAAGATGCACGAGACGCTGGCCACGATGACCACGTCGCGCCGTGCGAACAGGCCCGCGGTGGCGGCGTGGCGCAACCGGTCGATCTCCTGGTTGATCGCCGAGTCCTTCTCGATGTAGAGGTCCTTGGAGGGGACGTAGGCCTCGGGCTGGTAGTAGTCGTAGTAGGAGACGAAGTACTCCACCGAGTTGTTGGGGAAGTAGGTCCGGAACTCGTTGCACAGCTGAGCGGCGAGGGTCTTGTTGTGGGCGATCACCAGCGACGGGCGCTGGACGGCCGCCATGGTGGCCGCCATCGTCATCGTCTTGCCGGTGCCGGTGGCCCCGAGCAGCGTCTGGAAGCGCTCGCCGCCCTCGATCCCCTCCGCCAGCGACGCGACCGCGGCGGGCTGGTCGGCGGTCGGTGAGAAGGCGCTGTCGAGTTCAAATTTCGGCATGGTGTACCTCTATGAATCTAGCGGCCGGGCAGGATCGCCCCGCGGCCTCTGCGGCCAGGAGCTGTCCGCATTTGGGGGCGGGCTCTGTCTGCGCTGCAGCGAGG
Source organism: uncultured Solirubrobacteraceae bacterium (assembly GCA_963737335.1). Taxonomy (GTDB): domain Bacteria; phylum Actinomycetota; class Thermoleophilia; order Solirubrobacterales; family Solirubrobacteraceae; genus Palsa-465. The sequence continues at coordinate 3,446 of CAVTSK010000018.1, read as the reverse complement.
TCTCGGCGAACGTCGACGTCGGGCTTTCGAAGGGGATCCGCGCGGCCGCGGCGGACCCGTGGCGGACCTGCGCGGCGCCGCCGGCTAGGACAGGCCGAGTGCGGAGGCGTAGGTCCTGCGGTACTCGCCGCGCGCGGTGAGCACGCGCTGGACGTAGGCGCGGGTCTCGGGGAAGGGGATGTCGCCGACGCGGAAGCGCTGCCCGTCCGCGTGCGCCGACCGGACCCAGTTGTCGACGTTGGTCTCCCCGCCGTTGTAGGCCGCCAGGGCCAGGACGGTGTCCCCGTGGTACTCGTTGAGCAGGTAGCGCAGGTAGTAGCTGCCGTAGGCGATGTTGACCTCCGGCGTCCCGAGGTCACCGGTGGTGAACGTGGTGGCGCCCGAGCGCTTGGCCAGGAAGGTGGCCGTCTCGGGCATGAGCTGCATCAGCCCCACCGCTCCGGCGGGGGAGGTGCGCGGGTCGAACTTCGTCTCGGCGTAGATGACCGCGGCCACCAGCGCCGGGTCCAGGTGCTTGGCCGCCGCCTGATTGCGGATGACCGAGGGGTACTGGAGGGGCAGGCCGAGCGAGTTGACCGCGCGCTTGGCCAGCGGCAGCGCCAGCAGGAGGGCGACCACGACGGCGCCGACCAGGGCGACGCCGAACACCCGCCTCCGGCGCCTCACGGCCGCGCGCCGGCGAGCGGCGGTACCAGTGCGCCGGGGGGTCCTTCGGTGTGCGTGTGCGGTCACGGTCACGGAGTTGACGAGGCAGCCGGGGGCAGCATGTCAAGGATCGCCGACAGCCGGTCCTGCAAATCACCCTCGCTGCCGTCGTTGACCACCGTGTACGTCGCACGCTGCGACTTTTCCTGCTGGGTGAGTTGCCGGGCGGCGCGCTCGGACAGCGCCTCATGGCCGCGGGCGACGGCGCGCTCGTGGCGGATCGCCTCGTCGGCGATCACCGCGATGGTGGCGTCAAAACCGTGGTCGGAGCCCGACTCGAAGAGCAGCGGGATCTCCACCACGGCGGCCCGCGGCGGCGGATCGGCGGCGTCGGCCTGCACGCGGAAGGCGGCCACGCGCTCCCCCACGCGCGGCCACAGCAGTTGCTCCAGCCAGCCCCGGCCCTCCTCCGACGCGAAGGCGGCCCGCGCCAGGGCGGGGCGGTCCACCTGCCCGTCGGCGATCACGTCCGGTCCGAAGCGGTCCGCGACGGCGTCGCGGACCTCCGGGGACCCGTAGAGCTCGTGCACGACCTTGTCGGTGGACAGGCAGACCGCGCCCAGCCGCTCGAGCGCTCCGAGCGCTGTGGACTTGCCGGCGCCGATCCCGCCCGTGAGCCCGATCCAGGGGACCACGACTACAGGTGTCGCGCCCGCCGGGCTAGCTGCTGGGTGCGTCGGTGTCCGCGTCAGCGTCAGCGTCGGCCGCAGGCTCCTCGATGGGAGCCTCCGGCTCGGACTCGGGCTCTGCTGCAGCCTCGGGCTCGGCCGCAACCTCGGCCTCCGCCACAGCCTCGGGCTCGGCCGCAACCTCGGCCTCGGGCTCGGGCGCAACCTCGGCCTCGGGCTCGGGCGCAACCTCGGCCTCGGGCTCGGCCGCAACCTCGGCCTCGGGCTCGGGCGCAACCTCGGCTTCGGCCGCAACCTCGGGCTCGGCCTCAGCCTCTTCGGCCGGCGCGTCGGGCACGTCGGGCACGTCGGCGTCAGGATCGACCTCGGCCTCGGCCTCGGCGATCTCGGTCGGATCGAGCACCTCGGTAGCCGCCGTGAAGCCCTGGTCATCGCTGGAGGCGAACACGTCCTCTGACAGTCCCAGCTCGGGCACGTCGTCGAAGCTGTCTCCCGAGGCGGGCGGCTCGATCGGCCGCACCGGTAGCACTTGCCCCTCGACGCGCTTGATCGACAGCGAAAGGCGGCGCCGTTCGGAGTCGATCTCCAGGATCTTGACGCGCACCGGGTCACCGGGCTGGATGATCTCCCGCGGGTTGTCGACGTGATGCTGGGCCAACTCGGAGATGTGCACGAGGCCCTCGACGCCGTCGAGGATCTCGACGAAGGCGCCGAACGTGACCACCTTGGTGACGTTGCCCTCCAGTTCGTCGCCGATGTTGTAGGTGTCGACCACCCGCTGCCACGGGTCCTCCTGGGTCTGCTTGAGACCCAGCGAGATCCGCTGGCGCTGGCGATCGATGTCCAGGACCTTGACGCTGACGGTGTCCCCAATGCTGAGGATCTCCGACGGATGGTTGACGTGCGACCAGGACAGCTCGGAGATGTGGATGAGGCCGTCGATGCCGTCGAGGTCGACGAAGGCGCCGAAGTCGACGATGTTGGAGATCGTCCCCTCCACGATCTGGCCGGGCTGCAGCCGGTCCAGGATGCGCTCGCGGTCCTCCTTGCGCTGCTCCTCGAGCACCGCGCGGCGTGACAGCACGACGTTGTTGCGCGAGCGGTTGAGCTCGATGACCTTGCACTCGATGGTCTGGCCCATGTACTCGTCGAGGTTGGGCACGCGCCGGATGTCGACCAGCGACGCCGGCAGGAAGCCGCGCACGCCCAGGTCGATGATCAGGCCGCCCTTGACCACCTCGATGACGCCGCCCTCGACGGGCTCGCCGGACTCGGCGGCAGCTTCGATGCGCCGCCAGGCCTTTTCGAAGCGCGCTCGCTTCTTGGAAAGGATGAGGCGGCCGTCCTGGTCCTCCTTGGTGAGGACCAGCGCGTCGACCTCCTCGCCGAGCGAAACCTCGTCGGACGGGTCGACGGACTTGCGGATCGACAGCTCGCCGACGGGGATGACCCCCTCGGACTTGTAGCCGATATCGACCAGGACCTCGTCGTTGTCGATCCGGACGACGTGGCCGGTGACGACATCACCCTCCGCGAACGGGTGCAGGGTGGCGTCATAGTTCGGGACGATCTGGCCATCGATCTCGAGCAGAAGGCCGTCGGAGCCTTCGACCACCTTCGCGTTGGCGAGAGGTGAATCAGGATCGGTGGGGAGCGTCAAGGTTGAAGTTGAAGACATGGATTCTCGGAGGATAGCCGCCTCGTAGCGCATTTGCGGCCTCTAGAGGGGCGGGGCGTATCTATCATCGGCGCGGCCATGCCCACGCGCGCCACCAAACGCGGCCTCCAGCGTACGCCCCTGGACGGCGACTGCGACGTCCTCATCTGCGGCGCCAGCTTCGCCGGTCTGGCGGTGGCCCGAGAGCTGGCCGGCACCGGCGCCGACGTGATGGTGATCGACCGCTACGAGATCGGCGAACGCCAGACCTCGGCGTGCGGCATTCCCACGACGTGGCTGACCGCGCTGCACCTGGAGGACGCCCTGCGCCAGACCTTCCCGGAGCTCGTCATCCACACGCCGCACGCCACGGTCCGCTACGACCTGCCGTGGAGCTTCTCGACCTTCGACTACCGGACCCTGTGCGGGGCGCTGGCATCGCAGGGGTCCTTTAC
>CAVTSK010000017.1:0-126201 GCA_963737335.1 uncultured Solirubrobacteraceae bacterium | reverse complement strand
CAGTTTGACGCGCACGGCGAACCCGCCGCCGGATGCCGGCCCCGCCGTCAGTTGGCCGCCGTGCAGGGCGGCACGCTCACGCATGCCGATCAACCCCAGGCCCCCCGGGCTCGTCCCCGATAGCGCCGTCGCGCCACGGCCGTCGTCGACGATCTCGACCTCGAGCTCGTCGGGCCAGTACCGCACGCACACGTCGGCGCGCGACGCCGCCGCGTGCTTGAGGGTATTAGTCAGCGCTTCCTGCACGATGCGGTACGCCGACACGCCGATCATCGGCGGCAACGAGCGTTCCTCCCCTTCGACGCTGACCGCGACAGCGAGCTCGGACTCACTCATGCTTGCCGCCAGCCGCGGAAGCTGACTCAGGCCAGGGCGCGGAGCCAGCAGATCGTCCTCGTCGCCGGCCTGCCGCAGGAATCCGAGCAGGCGGTGCAACTCCCCCACCGCCTGTCGGCTCGAGACCTCGATCGCGGTCAACGACTCCTTGGCCTTGACACGGTCACGGTCGATCACGACCCGGGCGGCGCCGGCCTGGACGCCCATCATGCTCACGTGGTGAGCGACGACGTCATGCAGCTCCCGCGCGATCCGCACGCGCTCCTCAAACACGGCGTGCTCGGCCCGTGTCGGACGTGACTCCGCCACCTCGGCCCGCTCGGCCCGCGCGCGGACGGCAAAGCCTGCAACCCAGGCGACGGCGAAGTCGACGGGAATGAAGACGAGCTGGGCGAGCGAGTGCCCGGGGATGAGTAGACGACGGTCGCCGTAGCGCCGACCACGATCGCCAGTCCCAGGCCAGCCCGCCGGACGTCCCGAAGGTTCCCGAGCAGGAATGCGACCGCCAGCTGCATCAGGAAGAGGGACTCGGGGTACGGGATCAGCAGCGGGTCGACGAACGAGATTCCCACGGCCAAAAGCCAGTACGCCGCCGGTCCGGCAAACGGAAACCATCGCCGCGCGAACACGGGTAGCACCAGGATCGCGAGCGCGGGAAGGCAGAACCACAGCGTCGTCGTCGGAGCTCCGGACGAGCCGCGTCCGAGCACCACGTCAAGCATCGCCACGATCGCCAGCAGCGCGATCAGCAGATCGAACCAGTACGTGCGGGCGAGATGTTCGCCTCGGCTCACGCATCGAACGTACTCCACCAGCTCGCGGACCGCCTCCCACAAGGCCAGACCCCGGGATCCCTCTCAAGTACTACCCACCTAGGCAGCCTGGCGACGACGCCGCGCCGGCGACGCCTCGCCCTAACGGCGCCCACACGCTCGCGGACGACGCCCACACTGCGCACCACTGGCACCCGCACGGCGCTGCCGCCACCCGCGCCCGGACGAGGCGCCGAAACCGCTACCGGTCAGTCCCCCGCGCTCGCTGCCAAGACAGCCGCATCGCCGCCGCTGCGGAGCTCATCAAGAACGACCGCTTCCGATCCGCCAACTGCCAAAGGAGGCCTCGAGCCCCGATGCCCGTGCCGACATCAAACCAGGGCGCAGAATCCAAGCGCTGGTTGGTACCGCTCCTCGCCACAAGCGTGGGCTGGGACGACAGGGTCGGCTGGGGGATCCGCATAGGCAAACGCCGAGGTTCGTCCACCGTCCGTTTACGAGACGGCTTTGCTGACGGTGGCTGGTCGGCCCACTAGCGACCCAACGATGGGTCGCGGGCGGACCGGTCGGCCAGACCTGGTCAAACAGGAGTGCGGCGACGTTAGGTCACGGGCCCACGCGTGTGGGACGAACGCGATCGTCAGCCACGGCCGTTCCGCCGGAGTGGGAGGATTGCTTCGTCGCGAAGCGCTCGCCGGCTGCAGACAGGCCGAAAGAGGAAAGCGATCGTACGGTCGCTGCGGCGCGTGCGCAGCTCCTCTTGGCGGGTCGGCTTCCGCTCTCGCTGCGTTGTCCCGGGCGGAGCCAGCTCGGTTTCGCGCCCTTTGACGGCCATCCCATTGGCCGACCGGCGCGCAATGTCGGTTGCTGCGGCGAGTGGCCGCCTTTGGGCTGGGCGCGAGCGGCTCTTGGGCCGGCTGGTGGTGCGTTGACCCCAGCCGGCCGCCGAGTCAGCTGCAGAGCATCTCGATGGTGAACGGGCCGTCCGTGAGCGCCTGGCTGGTCGCGTCGTACTCACCCACGGCCATGGAGTTCGCGGTCACGATGTCGTTCAGGACGGTGAAGAACGCGTGCGACACGTCGGGCACGTCTACGGCGTTGGGGTTGGCACCGACAAGCCCAGCGCCGGCGTACTGGGACGCGGAGAGGCTCAGCCCGCAGTGCGACACGTCCTGCGGGAACGTGATCCGATACTCGCCGGTCTTGATCTGGGTCGCCGTGACGCCAGTGCTGCCCGCTTGCACTTGGCCGTCGGACCGCACGAGCGCCCACAACGCGCCGGCGCCGGCTGGGCCGGCAGGCCCGGCAGATCCCTGAGGCCCGGGGGGCCCGGCCGGTCCCTGAGACCCGGCGTCGCCCGTCGCGCCGGTGGCGCCGGTATCGCCCTTTGGTCCGGCGGGGCCCGCGTCCCCCTTGGGGCCCGGAAGTCCGGGCGCACCGTGCTGGTTCCAGCTGATCGCCGTCTCGAGGTTCGCGACACAGTGCTGGCCCTTGGCCGGGTCGATCACGCGCAGGGTGCCCGTGATCTTGAGGTAGCAGCCGCTGATCGTGCCATCACCCCCCGGGATCGCCGCCAAAGCGACACCTCCAGCCAGCGCACACGCACAGCACACCGCCACTCCCATCACAAACCTTCCCCCGAGCGGTCTCACGGCATCCCTCCTCAGTCGACTCCGGCCGTTAACTTCGAGGACCACCCTCTTCCATGCGCGGCGGAAAAGCAACCCGGCCGGACACTCCCGATCGAGATCCGGAAACGTCCGTTTTCGAGACGAGCGAGGTGACCAGGGTCGGCCTGCTTTCGCGACTGCCGGCACCTGCGCCTCCTTGCCCTCCATCCAGCACAGCACTCCGGGGGGCTTTCGCGACGCCCAGATCCACGCGAAAGGGCGCGCCGCTATCTCGCCGCTGAAGTGCGCATTCGTCACAGTCGAGGCGTCCGCGGATGCCGATGCTGAGAAGCGGAAGCGAGCATCCGCGAATGTAGAGCGGCGGTCTCGGCCGCGGCCTCACGCTGACGCCAGGCGGCCGAGATTTCGTGAGAGCAGGCCAGCTTGGAGTGCTGGCCTGAGTCCTCTTTTGGCGACGAATTGGAGCCGCTCGGATCGGGCGCGAGGTCTCGCGTGGCTCAGGCGAGGCCTGGGAGCGGACGGGCCGGGCCTACCGTGGGCGCGTATCGGCCCGGCCGTCTCAGCCGACCGCGACCACAAACTTGGAGGCGCCGCGTCCCTCGGCCAATGCCTGCTGGGCGCCGGCGGCCCCGACGAGACCATCGACGAGGGTGACGTCGAGCGTCACCGCGCCGCTGGCCAGATCCGCGAGCACGCGGCCCAGCGTCGCGCGAAGCCAGGCAGGATCCCCAGCCGCCAGCGCGGCCAGGCTGAACCCTGTCACCGAGAGCAGCCCGCCCATCAGCAATCCGAGCGGCGGGAGCGCGTCGAGCGCCGTGCCAGCGGCATTGCCGAACAGGACGATTCGCGCGCCGGGCGCGGCAACGGCGAGGTCGACGTCAAGCAGCGTCGTGCCCTGCGGGTCGAAGATGAGATCGACGCCACGGTCGCCGGCGGCGGCGCGGAGGTCGGCGACGAGGTCCGGTCCCCGGGTGGCGACCGCGTCGTAGCCGGCACGCCGTGCCGCCTGCGCTCGCGCGCTGCCGCCGACCGTGCCGAGTAGCCGGCCGGCCCCGCGGAGCCGCGCGTACTGAGCGACGGCGTGTCCCATCCCGCCGGCGGCACCGTGAACCAGCACCGTCTCGCCCGCGCGCAGGCGGCCGAGATCATCGACGAGCACTGCCGCACTGACCAGCACACCGGTGGCGGCGGCGGCCACCTCGTCGCCGAGGCCCTCGGGAGTCAGGATCGTGTGGCGCGCGTCCGCGGTGACGAATTCAGCCAGGCCGCCGTCGCCAGTGAACGCGGTCACCCGCTGGCCGGTGCTCAGCTCTTGCACGCCCGCGCCCACCGCGTGGACGACGCCAGCTACCTCCAGCCCGGGCACGAACGGCCACGCCGAGACGTACCCCGGGTCACCGCGCCGGGCCATGATGTCCTTGAAGTTGACACCGGCGTGACTGACACGGATCGTCACCTCACCAGGATCAGGCGCCGGAACATCGAGCTCCGCGACGCGCGTGGTGCTGGCGTCAGGGGCGGGCGCCTCGTAGATGAGCGCCCGCATCCGCGATGGTGATGACATAGTGGTCTCCGATCGGTGTCAGGCCGCAGCGGGCTCAGGGGTAGGTGCTTCGATCCGGTCTATCTCGGCTGGGGCCAGGTCGCCGACGTCGACGAGCCGTCGCTTGCAATTGGTCGAGTCCTGGTGAGCGCCGGTCTCGTCTCTTGGCCTACTCCCCAACCGGCGGTGCGCGAAGTCGCTTGTCTCGCAACCCAGCGTCCCGCGGGGACCGGCGCCGAGTATGGCGGTGCTACGCGAGCAGTCCGTCGATTTGGTCGACGGCCTGTTGCAGGCCATCGACGGTGCCCATGTTCACCATCCTCTCCATGTCCTCGTGGGATTCGAACCTCTCGTGCATCTCCATCCGTGTGCCGCCGTCGCGCTCGATGAGCCGGACTGTGACCGTGAAGAGCGGCATTCCCGCGACGGGCGTCCCGTCCGGGTCGGCGTAGGCGTTGATGAACTCCAGCGATGTTGGTGGATCGACGGCTCTGACGCGCCATACGCCCCACATGGCCCCCTCCGGACCGGTCATGTAATACGTGGTCTCGCCGCCCGGAGTGAGGTCGTGCTTCTCGAAGGTCGCGGGGTGGGTCGGCGGGCCCCACCAGCGTTCGAGCTTGCGTGGATCTGACCACAGGTCCCACACTTGTTCGATCGGGGCGTCGAACTCGGCGATCAGGGTGATCGTCAGGTTCTCGTAGTCCGTATCGACGCTGGTGATGCCCAACCCGTCCTCCGATCGCTGGGTTCCCGACCTATGGCTCCGTGTCCTGGGCGAGCAGGGCTGACATCCGGTCCACGCGCCCTCGCCACGTCGCTTCGAGGTCGTCGAGGGCGTGCCGAGCGCGGGCGACCGCCCCGCCGTCGGTGTGCACGAGTTGCTCGCGCCCGTGACGCTCCTTGACGACCAGCCCGGCCCGCTCGAGCACTGCGACGTGCTTCTGCACGGCCGCGAAGCTCATCGCGTAACCCCGCGCGAGTCCCGAAACCGAGGGCTCGTCGGCGGCGCAGCGACGAAGGATGTCGCGACGGGTCCGGTCGGCCAGGGCGTGGAATAGCTCGTCAACCGCATCGTCGGTCAGCTCACCTACAACCATATGGTGGTAGGTTACCGACCCGGTCGGCGGGCGATCTAAGCCCGGGCCACAGACCACGAGAGGAGAGCACCATGGCCGCTACCTACACCTTCGACGTCTTTTCCAGCCTCGATGGATTCGGCGCTTACGACGGCGGCGACTGGGGTGGCTACTGGGGCAAGCAAGGCCCCGAGTTTCTCGATCGCCGCCTCGCCTTGTACGGCGAGGAGCAGCGGATGGTCTTCGGGGCCAACACCTATCGGCAGCTCGTGCGGCTGCTGGGCCCGAGCACCGAGGAGTCGGAGGTGAGTGACCCCGTGAATACTCGAATGAGGAGCCTGCCGGCGACGGTGGTGTCGACGACGCTGCAAGGACCTCTCGACTGGCCCAACGCGACCGTCGTGAGCGGTGACGCCGCCGACGTCGTCGCTCGGCTCAAGAAGGAGTCCGAGGTGCCGTTGCGCTCGAACGGCAGCCTGTCGCTCAACCGGGCGCTGATGGCCGCGGGTCTGGTCGACCGCGTCCAGGTGACGCTCTTCCCGGCGATCACCGGTCAGACCGGAGTGGACCCGATCTTGCAGGGTGCGGCCGACTTTGACCTCGAGCTGATCGAGAGCCGGACGCTCGACCGCCACATCCAAGAGCTCATCTACCGGCCCACCCTGCATGTCTGAGTCCGTCCATGCCTCCCCGCCCGTCAAGCAGCTGACCTGAAGCGGAGGTTCCGACCGACATGCCGACCGGTGCCCAACAGCATCCACAGGTCTGATCGTTGCCCGTCCCGCGCCGCGCTCGACCGATGAGATCCGCCCCCCGTGCGGTCATAACGAGCACGACGCAAGTCTCCGTCGATGGAGTGATGCAGGGAACGGCGGGCACCCGCAACACGCAACGAACGGCCACGGCCGACGGCACGGCCGGCTGCGGCCTTGGCGCACGTGGAATCGGTGTGGCCGCGCCTGGCGGAGCTGCCGCTCGTGCTCGAGTCGTGCCAGTACGACCGGCTGCACGCCATCCTCGCCCACGAGTTCGAGCGCGTGACGACGCACGCGCTGCACGATCTCCTCGGGCTCGAGCCGCACCCGGTGCGCGTCGTCTGCGATGCGCGGCAGCTGCGCCTCCTACTCTTGCGCCATCCCCCGTAGCTCTCTCATCCTGCTCCTCGTCGCACTCGGCCTGGCCGGGTGCGGAGCTGCCACCACGACGACCACGACCAGCGCTCCGGCGCCGGCCAGCGCGACCGGCGCGCACCATCAGACCAAGGCCCCGCGCCACCCCCGCAAGCGGACGACCGCGCCGGCACCGTCGCACGCCGTCACCGGCAGCACCGCGGCCGCGTTAGCGAAGCTGCCGGTCAAGGGCCGCGCGCCCAAGACCGGCTACAGCCGGGCGCAGTTTGGCGACGGCTGGGCGGACACCGGCGGCTGTGACACCCGCGACCGGATCCTGACCCGGGACCTGACCGCCCGCACCTACCTGGACTCCTGCCGTGTGGGCTCCGGGATGCTCGTGGACCCCTACACCGCGCAGCCCATCCACTATGTCCGCGGCCACTCAGAGGTCGACATCGATCATGTCGTCGCGCTGTCTGACGCCTGGCAGAAGGGCGCGCAGCAGTGGAGCCCGGTGACACGGGAGGCGTTCGCCAACGATCCACTGGAACTGCTCGCCGTCGACGCGAGCGCGAACCGCGCCAAGGGTGATGGCGACGCTGCCACCTGGCTGCCCGCCAACAAGCCCTTCCGCTGCTCCTACGTCGCCCGCCAAGTCGCGATCAAGACCAAGTACCGCCTGTGGGTCACCCAGGCTGAGAAGGACGCGATCGACCGCGTGCTGGCCACCTGCCCGGGCCAGAAGCTCCCGGCGCCCGGCGCGCCCGTCCACGTTACCGCCACCAGCACCCCCACGACCAGCGCCACCACGCCCGCCCAGCCGGCGCCGTCCAGCGCGGGTGCCCCCAACAAGCCGGTGTCAGAGGTCAACTGCTCGGACTTCGCCACGCATGCCGCCGCACAGCAGTGGTTCACAGCGCACGGCGGATCCGCCGCCAACGACGTGGCGGGCCTGGACGGCAACCACGACGGGACCGCCTGCCAGGACCTCCCGTAGCTGGGACGGCGCGGTGCGGCGAGACACGCCCCAACCGCACGAAAGCCCCGAGTCACCGGGGCCTTCTCAAGTGGGCCGTGTAGGGATCGAACCTACGACCTTGGGATTAAGAGTCCCCTGCTCTACCAGCTGAGCTAACGGCCCTGAGGTCTGGCGATGTTACCCCGGCGTCGGGGCAGGCGGTCAGTAGGCCCCCCGCCCCGGGGCGGGCGGTCAGCAGGCCTCTTGCGCGGCGGTGGGCTGGGTCTTGGCCAGGTTGATCTGGGAGGTGATCGCCTTGCGGCTCGCCTTGGGGACCATGCTGACGGCCTTGGCGGCGGCGAGGTCACCCTTGCGGGTCTGCTGGGCCGCGTAGGCCGTCATGGCCAGGCACTCGAAACTCTTGACCGAGCTGGCATCCGACTCGGTGGCGGTCTCCCAGGCCGAGGCGGCGGCGGCGTACTGACCGAGGGCCCCGTAGGCGTTGCCGGCGAAGATGGCCAGGTTGTTGCTGGGGCTCTTGGTCAGCGCGAGGTACTTCTGCCAGGCGTCGGTGGCCTTGGCCAGCTCCTTCTTACCGGCGGTCGTGTAGGTGCCGGTGGCGCTGCTGAAGCCACTGCTGGAGGCGTTCTGGTAGCGAGCGGTCTCCAGGGCGGCCCAGGCCGCAGGGTCCGTGGGGTTCTTCTGGGTCTGCTTGAGCGCGGTCTTCTCCGCCGTATTGATGAGCGAGCTCTGGTTGTTGGAGCCCCCGCCGAAGGCGTTGAGCAGGCCGCCGTTGCCGCTACCGGTGCCGACGCCGAACAGCACCAGACCGCCGCCGAGGATGAGGGCGAGCCCGAGGTAGATGACCTGGACCGTGCGCCGGCGGCCGCGGCCGCGGAGATCGAAGAGCATCAGTCAGACTCGCCCGCGTCGGGGGGGCCGACCGTGATCAGCTCGGCGGCGGCGCGCTTGGCGTCACGGCGGTCTGCAAGCTTGAGCAACACGATGCTGGCTAAGAAGAGGATGACGAGTGGGGCGGTCTCCAGTCCAGTCGTGACCGGATCCGCCCCTGGCATTGCCGCCGCAACGACGGCGATGATCACCGTAGCGTAGCGCCAGTGGCGGGTCAGGGTGCTGCCATTGATCACGCCGAGCTGTCGCAACCCCAACATCACCAGCGGCAGCTGGAAGGCCAGGCCGATCGCCCCCATGGTCACGACCTCGAACGAGTACAGGGGTTTGGCCTGGACCAGGTTGTCGAACTGGGCGGAGTTGTAGCCCTGAAGGAACTTGACCGCGGCCGGCAGCACGATCAGGTACGTGAATACCACCCCGCCCACGAACAGCGCCGGCGCGGCGACGATCACCGGCGTCGCTATCTTGCGCTCATTTGGGCTGAGCGCCGGTACGACGAAGGCGAAGACCTCGTAGAGCAGTACCGGCAGCGTCAGCAGGATCGCCGCCCAGAAGGTGACGGTCAGCGTCGTGGTGAAACCCTCCCCCACGCCCAGCGTCACCGGAACGTTCGGGGGCGTCTTCTGGGGCAGCGCCTTGGACGCCTGCTCCAGGTCGGTCGCCGCCTGGCCGATCACCGCGCGGTCCCCGGCAGACAGCTCCGGGGAGCCCGACAGGACTTTGAACTGCTTGGCGGCGTCACCGATCGCCTTTGACGCGCCGACGTTGGCTCGGGTGAGCCCGCCGATCTTGTTAGACGCCGTCTTGGTGGCCGGCGGCAGCGGCTTGTTCAGGAGGTCCAGCAGGTGGCTGTTCTGCCAGTAACACACCGCGAACGCGACCGCCAGAACGGCAAGGCAGACGAACAGGCGGGTGCGGAGCTCGTCGAGGTGGTCGACGATACTCAGGCGATCCTCATGCCCGATGGGCCGGAGAACCTTCGCCATCGTATGGGCCCCGATGCGCTGCTAGGAGCGCTCGGACCCGGCGGTCCCGGATCCGGGGGTGGCCGCCGGCTCGCTGACGGTCGGCTTAGCCTCCGGCGTGGCCCTCGCCTCTGACAGCGCGGGCTTCTCCTCGTCCTTGGACTCGCCGGTGATGCCTTCCTTGAACTCGCGCATCCCCGACCCCAGGCCCTTGCCGATCCCTGGGAGCCGCTTGGGGCCAAGAATCAGCAGAACGATGATGAGGACGACGATGGCGTCGATGCCTGGGTTACGGAACATTGCTTCTTGCGCCTCTCCAGATGTGGGGGGACGACAAGCGTAGCGGTCGGAGAGGGCCGCGGACGTGTTTAACGCGGATAGAACAGAAGCTCTTACTCAAGCTGGGGCGTGAGTGAGCCGATAAACCGTGCGAGCAGCCATGAGCAACCACCCTGAACGCCATTCCATTCGTCGCATCGTCCTCCCCAGTGGACGGACGATCGAAGTCGTCCGGTTCTACGCCGAGGAGACGACCCATCCGGGTCTTCACGTGTGCCCCGACTGCGGGTCGCACCTCGTCCAGCCGATCGACTGGTCCGAGGCCCCCCAGGGCTTCTGGGAGCTCATCCTCCAGTGCCCGAACTGCTACTGGATGGACGAGGGCGTCTTTGACCAGGATCAGGTCGATGCGCTCGAGGAGCACCTTGACGACGGACTGACCGACATGCTCTCGGACCTGCGTCGCCTCACCCAGGCGAACATGACCGAGGAAATCGAGCGGTTCGCGGCGGCGCTCAACGCTGACCTCATCCTCCCCGAGGATTTCTAAAACGTCGCGCCCGTAGGGCGTGCGGAGCGGTCGGGATTCCGGTCCCGGTTCGCCGCCCTACGAATAGCGTTCGACCACGCCGTCGGCGATGAGCTCGAGGGCGCCGCGCTGACGGGCGGGCATCTCGGGCAGTTCCGCCTTGGCGCTGGCCACCAGCTCCAGCGCGCGGGCCCGCGTGTCATCGAGGGCGCCAGTGTCGGCGATACGGGCGCAGACCTCAGCGGCGCGCTCGGGCGTGCCGACCGAACGCAGGTCAAGCGCCCCCAGCTCCGGATCGCGCTCCCGCGCCAGGATGAGCGGCAGCGTGACCGTTCCGTCGAGCAGGTCAGCGCCCCGCGGCTTGCCGGTCCGCTCGGGGGGGCCCGACACGTCGAGGACGTCGTCGAGCAGCTGGAAGGCCAGCCCGATCCGCTCGCCGAACAGGGCCAGGCCGGGGAGCCGCTCGTCGTCGTCGCCCTCCAGGGCACCCAGCTCACAGGCGGCGCGAAACAGCACGCCGGTCTTCAGGCGACAGCGCTCGAGGTAGCGCTCGGTGGCCACGGCGCGCCAGGCGTCGGCGCGCTGCATGAGCTCGCCGGCAGCCAGCTCCGAGCTGGCCCGCGACAGTACCTGCACGGCCGCCACCGACCGGGTCTGAGCCAGCTCGGCGAAGGCCCGCGAGAACAGCAGGTCGCCTGTGGCCGTTGCCGCCAGTCGGCCGCCTGCGGCCATCACCGTGGGCCGTCCGCGGCGCAGCGGCGACCCGTCGAGCACGTCGTCGTGGACCAGGGTGGCCGAGTGCACCAGCTCCACGGCCACCGCCGAGCGCAGCAGCGCCTCTGACTCGGGCGGCGGTGCGCCGGCGGTCAGAAACAGCAGCAGCGGTCGCAGGCGCTTGCCGCCGGCGGCGATCGTGTCCCCGGCGTGGCGCGCCAGCACGTCGCCGTGGCCGTCAGCGACGTCGAGCAGACGGCGCTCCAGGCGCTCCATGAGCCGCGCCGCGGACTCGCCGCCGGCCGCCACGACCGCCTGCACCGCCCCCTGGACGGCGTTCATCGCGCCACCTCCCCCACGTGCAGGGCGATGATGCCCCCGGCGGTGATCACGTAGCGCACCGAGCGCAGCCCGTGCTCCCACATCGCCGCCGCCAGCGCCTCGGGCGGCGGAAAGCGCCGGACCGAGCTGGGCAGGTAGCTGTAGGCGTCGGCGTCGCCCGCGACGCGCCCCAGTACGGGGATCAGGTGATCGAACCACAGGTCCAGAAAGGTCGAGAGCGGCGGTCCCGTCGGCGTCGTGATCTCGAGCACGACGACGCGCCCGCCGGGCCGAACGACACGCGCCATCTCGGCCAGTCCACGCCCGAGGTCTGAGAAGTTGCGAGCGCCGAAGCCCACCGTCGCCGCATCGAACTCGTCGTCGCCGTAAGGCAGCTCGAGCGCGTTCGCGGTCTCAAACCGGACCGATGCCCCGGCCGGGAACCGTCCGGCGGTCTGCTCCCCGGCCGCCTTCTCGCGCGCCAACTCGAGCATCCGCTCAGAGAAGTCCGCGCCCACCACCGCTCCACCGGGCGCGACCCGCCGCGCGAGCTCCAGGGCCAGGTCGCCGGTGCCGGTGGCGACGTCGAGCGCCCGCTGCCCCGGCCCCAGGGCCGCCAGGTCAGCGGCCCGGCGGCGCCAATGGTGGTGCAGTCCGGCGGTCATGACCGAGTTCATGCGGTCATACACGCCGGCGATGCGGTCGAACATCGCCCGGACCTGGGGCTCGGGCAGCGTGCCGGGTGTGGACTCCGCGACCGGCTCGAAGAGCTCCGTGTCGGAGTGGCCCGGCGGCGAAGATGGACTCGCCGTCATGGTCGCTAACCCGACCGGCCTACTGGAGCATCGATAGGAAGTTGACCAGGTTCTGGAACTTCACCGGATTGTTCTTGGCCAGGTCCGAGAACGACGGCATCGGCGCCGTGGGGTTGCGCAGCGTCGACGCGATCGCCTGCGGGCGGCGGATCGCTCCGATGTGGGTCAGCGGCGGGCCCGGGCCGTTGTTGCCGTTGTCACCGATCACGTGGCAGGCCAGACAGCCTGACTCCCCGACAACGTCCTCGCCGGCACGGAACGACGCCTTCTGGGCGGCGCTGAGCGACGCCGGCGGAGCCAGGTCGACCGAGTTGGGCGAGCCGGTGCTGGCGCCGGAGTAGGTGAGGAAGGCCATGGCGAAGATCGTGGTCAGGCCGGCGGCGAGGGCGATCGGGCGGCGCTCGATGCGGCGCTCGGGGCTGCGGTCATAGAACGGCAGCAGGAACAGCAGGATCATGCAGATCGTCGGGACGCCGATCGTCGCGAGGTCGGTGAACTTGGGGATGTTCTTCATCACCCTGAGGACCTCGAAGAGGAAGAAGAAGTACCAGTCCGGGCGCGGGACGTAGGTGGTGGTGGTCGGGTCGGCCTTGGGACCCATCTCCGCGCCGAACATGGCGGCGAGGAAGATGATCACGATCATCACGACGACCGCCATCATCGAGTCCTTGGCCACCGCGTAAGGGAAGAACGGCTTTCCCTTGTTCTTCAGGATCCCGTATTCGCGGAGGTAGCCCTCTTTCTCGGCTTGGTTCACGGCGCCATCCTCAGATCTCCGCCTCGCGCAACGCGGGCTCCTCCTCGGCCTTCAGCCACGGCGGGGCCGAGATGCCGAGCTTGGTGATCAGGTACAGGTGCGCGCCGATGAGCGCAGCGATCAACCCTGGGATGAGCATCATGTGGATGGCGTAGAACCGCGACAGCGTGGTCGCCCCGAACTCGGGGCCGGCACGCAGGAAGTCCGACAGGTATGGCCCCAGGAAGGGCCCGGTGCCGTTGATGTTCACGCCGACGATGGTCGCCCAGTAGGACCGCTGGTCAAACGGCAGCAGGTAGCCGGTGAAGCCCATGGCCAGCGTCAGGATGAGCAGCACCACGCCGATGATCCACGTCAGCTCGCGCGGGTACTTGTAGGCGCCGAAGAAGAACACGCGCGCCATGTGCAGGAAGATGAGGATGATCATCACCGAGGCGCCCCACTTGTGCATGGCGCGCACGAGCTGGCCCAGGAAGGCGTCGTCGGTGATGTAGCGGATCGACTCGTAGGCGCCGCCGTTGACGTTCGGTTGGTAGAACATCGCCAGGAAGACCCCGGTGACGGCCTGGTTGAGGAAGGCGAACATCGTCGCCGACCCCAGCGTGTAGAACCAGTTGATCCCCTTGGGGACCTTGCGGAAGAGCAGCCAGCGGACGCCGCCCGTCATCGAGGTGCGCTCGTCGAGCCAGTCGACGACGTGGATCCCGCCCTCGGCGGCGATCTCCACGGGCGTCATCTCCGGTGTCTCCTCGCCGGGGCGCGGGGGGATCGGCTTGAGCAGCTTGGGGAGTGGCGGTGCGGGAAGCTTGGGCATCGTTTACGGGTGGCCTGGGGGACCTGACGAGGTGTCGAAGCGCGCTGGATACAGATATTGCCCGATGCCGTCCAGCGGCTGCCCCGGGTCACGCGGGGAGAACCGCTCCAGCTCGGAGTTGACCGAGTAGCGCGGGCCGATCTCGACCAGACCCGTGGCTTTGTTCAGGCGGGTGTAGAAGCGGTCGAGCGGGCGCACCGGAGGACCGCCGGCCACCATCCCGCGAAAGTCGTAGACCCCGCCGTGGCACGGGCAGATGAACCGCTGAGCGGCGGAGACGAAACGGACCGGGCAGCCGAGGTGCATGCAGCGCGAAGACAGCGCGACCCAGTGGTTGTACTGGTCGACGGGCTCTGTGTCGATGCTGGGGTCCCGGGTGCGGACGTAGGCGATCGAGTACCCCGCCTCGCCGATGCCCTGGACGATGGTGAGGACCTTGGTGGCGTACGTCGTTTTGGTGAAGTCGGCCGGCGGACCGATCGCCTGCCACTTGAACGGCACGCGGCTGAACAGAGGGCCGAGGGCGAAGCCCAGCGCCGGGAGCGTGAACGCTGCCGCGGCCACGGCGCCGCTGCCCTGCGTCACGACGTTCATGAACCGTCGGCGGGTTACCGTCTCGCCCTCGAAGGCGCCCGGCATCAGCCGATCCTCGGTGTATTTGGACTTGGAGCCCTCTTTGTGTCGATCTGCCACTTGTGCCTTCGCTCAACCGCAACTAAACCAAATTGAACGCGCCGGTAAGCGTACCGTCAACAAAGAGGCGAGCGTCACGAGGGTGCCCCCGCGCCGCCTGCCATCATGGCGTCGCGAGCCCCGGTCAGCGCCTCGACCGCACCGCCGCCCCCCGCGCGCGTCAACGCCTTCGCTGCAACGTGTGCCGAGGTGGTGCCCCAGCCGATCGACGCGGCCCCGGCCTGCCACACCGCATCGGCCAGGCGAGGGTCAGACGCCGCCTGCGCCTGGGCCAGCAGGGAGATGAGGTCGGCCAGCTCGGCCACCGCGTCCAGATCGCCGAGCTCGGCCAGCCGGGCCAGGCCGAGAGCGTAGAGCTGGTCGCCCAGCAACAGCGCCAGGTCGGGATCGGCCCCCTGCACGAGCCGGGGCGCCCCGTAGTGCAACAGCGACCCCTCCAGGATCATCTCCAGCAGCAGCTCGTAGTCGCGCTCGCGCCCGGAGGCGCGCGGGCCGCCCGCGGCCAGCTGTGGCGCCCCAGCGCCCGGCCCCGCGGCCGGAGCCGGTGGGGCCGGCGCGGCCGCTGGATGCGCGCCCAGCGAATCGGCGAGCGTCCCGCCGTGGTCCAGCAGCGCCTCGCGCAGCGCCGCGAGACTCATGCGCCCAACTCCGCGAAGGCCTCGGCGGCCGCCGTCACCGTGCGGATCACGTGATCGCGTCCGTGGACCAGCGACGGGAACCAGGCCTCGAACTGCGACGGCGGCGGGTAGACGCCGCGGGTCAGCAGCGCCCGGCACCAGCGGGCGAAGGCGTCGGTGTCGCAGGCGGCTGCGGCCGCGTAGTTGGTCACCGGGCGCTCGGAGAAGAAGACCGTCAGCAGGCCGGGCAGCGCCTGCACCTGGACGGCGACGCCGTTGCCGCGCGCCGCCTCGCGCATGCCGTCGGCGAGCGCCTCCGTGGTCTCGGCGAGGCGCTCGTAGGCGGCGGCGTCGAGGTGCTCGAGGGTGGCCAGCGCCGCCGCGACCGCGAGCGGGTTACCCGACAGCGTGCCCGCCTGGTAGACGTCACCGGCGGGCGCGATCCGCTCCATCAGCGCGCGCGGGCCTCCGTAGGCAGCGGCCGGGAGCCCGCCGCCGATGATCTTGCCCATGATGGTGAGGTCCGGGATCACGCCGAAGCGCTCCTGGGCACCCCCGCGCGCCACGCGCAAGCCGGTGATCACCTCGTCGAAGATGAGCAGCGCCCCCGAGGCGTCGGCGGCGTGGCGCAGCTCCTCCAGGAAGCCGGGCTGGGGCGGCACGACGCCCATGTTGGCCGGCACCGGCTCGGCCAGGATCGCGGCCGGGCGGTGGCGCGCCACCGCCTCGCGCAGCGCCTCGGGATCGTTCCAGGGCACGATCACGGTGGCCGCGGCGGCCGCCGCCGGGACGCCCGGGCTCGCCGGGATCCCCTGCGTGGCCAGCCCCGACCCCGCCTCGGCCAGGAGGCCGTCGACATGACCGTGGTAGGCGCCGGAGAACTTGACCACGATCTCGCGGCCGGTCGCGGCGCGGGCCAGGCGCAGCGCGCTCATCGTCGCCTCGGTGCCCGAGGAGGTCATACGCACCATCTGCACCGACGGGATGCGGTCCGCGAGCCGCTCCGCCAGCTCGACCTCGCCGGGAGTGGGCGCGCCGAAGCTCGTCCCCCGCGACGCCGCCTCGGTGACCGCCCCGACCACATCGGGATGGGCGTGGCCGAGGATGAGCGGGCCCCAGGAGCTCACCCAGTCGATGTACTCGTTGCCGTCGACGTCGCGGATGATCGGCCCCGAGCCCGAATCGATGAAGATCGGGTCGCGACCGATCGAGCGCATCGCGCGCACCGGCGAGTTGACCCCGCCGGGCATGAGCAGCGCGGCGCGCCGGTACAGCTGAGCCGAACGGGTGCTGTCGATCGCGGTGCCGCTCACACGCCCGCGTGCTGACGTTCCCAATCCCGGTGATCCTCGGTGAAGTAGAGCAGGCGGATCTTCTTGAACTCGGTGGAGGAGTAGAGGGTGGCCCGATCCGAGATGCCGGTGTCGGCGGCAATCGAGTCCAGGATCGCGTCACATTCGTCCTTGGAGCGGCCGTGGGCCATGGTGAACACCGAGTACGGCCAGTCCGCGTACGTCGGGCGCTGGTAGCAGTGCGAGATGCCCCGGAACGACGCCATCCGCATGCCCAGGTCCATGATGCGCTCGTCGGGGACCTTCCACACGCCCATGCCGTTGGCGCTGAAGCCGGCCCGGCGATGGAACAGGATCGCCGCTACGCGCCGCAGCAACCGGCGCTCCTGCATCCCGCGCAGGTGCTCCAGGAGCTCGTCCTGGGCGACACCGAGCTGTGCCGCGGCGGGGGCGTAGGGCTCGGGGATCACCGGCATGTCGCCCTGGAGCGCTCTGATCACGGACCGGTCGAACTCGTCGTAGGGCTGGGCCTCGGTCTCGGCGGGCGGGGCGGCCTCCACTGCGGTCGAGAGCGCGTCGGTGCCCGCCTCCATCTCGAGATCCATACGGATCTTGAACAGCTTGAGCGTCGGCAGTTCGCGGATGGACTCGGCGCCGGCCTCACGCGCCAGGCAGTCGAGCGTGCCCGCCAGACCCAGTTCGGAGTCGGGCTCGGTGGCGATCGTGAACCAGATGTTGAACTCGTGGTTGCGCAGGTAGTTGTGTGAGACGCCCGGGTGGGCGTTGATGACCGTGGCGGCGCGCCACGGATTCTCGGGATCGACCTTGGCGGCCACCAGCATCGAGGAGTAGCCCAGCGCGCGGGTGTCGAAGATCGGCGTGACCTGGCGGATGATCCGCTCCTCGAGCAGGTGCGACACGGTGGCCATCGCCTCCTCCTCGGTGATCCCGGCCTCCGCGGCGACGTGCTGGTAGGGGCGAGGGGCGATCGGGAACTGGCCCTGCATGAGGTTGAGCAGGCGCTTGTCCAGGTCGGTGAGCGCGATCGCGGCTCCCTCCTTGCGACTGCGCAGCTTGGGGCCGTGCCGTCCGGCGGCGGGGCCCTCCTGGATTCCGTCGGCGGTATCGGTGGGTCTCATTGCAGCCATAGAGCAGCGTCCTTGGCGTGGTAGGTGATGATGATGTCGGCCCCCGCGCGGCGGATGGAGGTCAATGCCTCGAGCACCGCGGCACGCTCATCAAGGTACCCGGCCGCCGCCGCGGCCTTGAGCATCGAGTACTCACCGCTGACGTTGTAGGCGGCCACCGGCAGCGACGTGTCGTCCTTGATGCGGCGGATCAGGTCCAGGTAGGGCAGGGCCGGTTTGACCATGAGGATGTCGGCTCCCTCCTCGACGTCCAGACGCGCCTCGCGCACCGCCTCGTCGCCGTTGGCGGGATCCATCTGGTACCCGCGCCGGTCCCCGAAGGCGGGGGCAGAGTCCGCCGCGATCCGAAACGGCCCGTAGAACGCCGAGGCGAACTTGGCCGAGTAGGACATGATCGGGGTGTCGGTGAAGCCGTCGTCGTCGAGCGCGGTGCGGATCGTCCCCACGCGGCCGTCCATCATGTCCGACGGGGCGATGATGTCGGCGCCGGCTCGAGCCTGGGACACGGCGGTGCGCGACAGCAGATCCAGCGTGGCGTCGTTGTCGACGACCAGCCCACCGGCGCTCTCGCGCAGCACGCCGCAGTGTCCGTGGCTGGTGTACTCACAAAGGCAGAGATCGCAGATGACCAGCAGGTCCGGATGGGCGTCCTTGATGGCCCGCGTGGCCAACTGGACAATCCCCTCCTCGTCCCAGGCGCCCGAGCCGTCCTCGTCCTTGGAGGCCGGCAGACCGAAGAGCAGCACCGCGGGGATGCCCAGCGCGGCCGCCTCGCCGGCCTCCTCGACGGCATGGGCGATCGAGAGATGGTCCACCCCGGGCATCTCGGCGATCGGCTCGCGGCGGTCGATGCCATGGGCCACGAACATCGGATAGACGAAGTCCGCGGCCTCGAGGCGCGTCTCGCGCACCAGGCCGCGCAGTGCGCGGTTGGCTCTGAGCCTGCGCAGGCGGGTCTGCGGGAACGACATAGCTGTCCATCGAGAATACTGGCGCGCAGGGGCGGCCCGCGGCAGACTGTGCACACCGTGACTCGACGGTCCGCCGCGGGCTCGCGGACCTGTGAGGCTCAGACGAGGTTCCAGCGCTCGATGCGCTGGGTGGTGACCAGCCCGTTGACCACGTACGGGTCGGCGGCGGTGAAGCGCTCGATGTCCTCCGGGGTCACCCCGGTCCACACGATCGCGCCCCCGGTGGGAGGCGTGCCCAGCGCGCCCGCCATGGTGATGTGGCCGGCGTCGCGTTCGCCGCGGATCGCCGCCAGGTGGCCCTCGCGGTGCGGGCCGCGGCGCTCGACTATGTCGTCCACGTAGGTGTAGAGCAGCAGGTAGGTGTCCGCATCAGTCATGGTGGAGGACAACCTATCGCGCCGCGCCGCGCGACGACGACCCCGGGCGCTAGGCTTCGTGACAACGTGAGCAACCTGGATCGACGAAGCGGCTACACGCCGCGCCGCGCGCGTGAGCAGCGCGCCTACCGGCTGGTCGTCGGCGGCAGCGTTGCAGGCGGCGTGGGCGTGATCACCCTGGTGCTGGCCATCGCCGGGGTGATCGGAGCCACGCTCCCGATCATCGCCTTCATCGTCGCCGCGCTCTGCGCCTTCGGGTTCCTGCGCGCCACCGGCCAGCGCTGACCGTCGCGCCGGTGGCCGGCGAGCGCGCCGCCGAGGAGATCACCGCGGGGCTGTGGCGATGGACTGCGCGGCATCCCGCGTGGCGGCCCGGGGCCGAGCCCGGCAGCCCGGGTGACTGGGACCCGAACGTGGGCTGCGTGTTGTGCGTGGATGCGCGGTCCGTGCTCTTCCTCGACCCGTTGCTGCCCGCCGACACCGACGGGTTCTGGCGCTGGTGCGACGGCGTAGTCGGCTCGCGCTCCGTGCACGTGCTCACCACCATCCGCTTTCATGGCCGCAGCCGCGAGGCGGTGGCCGGCCGTTACGGCGGCGACGTGGTCACGAGCCTGCGCAGTCTTCCGGCCGGCGTGGAGGCCTTCCAGTTCAGGGTGGCCGACGAAACGATGTTCTGGCTGCCGACCCACGGCGCGCTGGTCCCGGGCGACCGCCTCATCGGCGACGACGTGGGCGGCGTCCGGCTGTGCCCGGACTCGTGGCTCGCCTACCTCACCGAGCCGCTGGACCAGGCGGGCCTGCGTACCCTCCTGCGCCCGCTGCTGGACCTACCCGTGCAGCGCGTGCTCGTCTCCCACGGGGAGCCGGTACTCAGCGGTGGCATCGGCGCGTTGGAGCAGATCCTGGCCTAGGCGCGGGCGCTGACCGAGCGCCCGTGGCGGCCGAGCGCGGACACGCCGGTGACCGTGACGGTGACGTGGTCGGTGTAGCCGAGGTAGGGCAGTTTGAGCGAGTGGCGGTGGCCGCGGATGAGTCGCAGCAGATGGCGCCCGTCGCTGCCGCGCACGCTGAGCAGGTAGTACGCCGCCCCCCGCGCGCTGCCGAACGAGACCGCGAACGTGCGGCGATGCCGGCGCACGTGCAGTCCGCGCACGCGCGCCGGGGTGGCGGGCGCCGGGGCCTTGTAGCTGGTGACCGGCACGCTCTCGCGGGCCACGCCACCCTCCGAGACGATGGCGTAGATCGTGCGCTTGCCGGCGGTCCCCGCGGCGGGGATGAAGCGCAGCGTCCCGTGCGCGCCCTCGGCTCTGCCCAGGATGCGGTAGACCCGGTGCGCGCGCTCGGCGAACGCGACCGACATCCCCGGATGTGTGCTCACGGAGTAGGTGAGGCGCCGACTGGCGCCGTGGCCCGAGACGTGAGCATGCAGCTTGGGCGCCGCGTAGCCACGAGCCTGCCGGACCCGGGTGATCGCGCTCGAGCCGGGCGCCGCTGACACCTTCCACACGCCGGCGCCGGGGTTGCGCACCATCACATAGGTGGTAGCGGTCTTGGCCACCGGAAGCGCGACGGCGGGGGCGCTGGCCGCACCGGGCCCGAAGGCCACCGGGACCACCGTCCTGCCTCTCGGACTGGTGAGGACCACGGAGGGTGCAGCGCCCGTGCCGGTCACGGCGATGTCCTCGAACGGGGCACCGCCGGCGGTTGCGATCTCGACGACGCGGGTCCGCCCCGCCCGCCCGGCGACCGAGGCGACGGACACGGGCTTGACGACGAACGGGGACAGGTCACAGCTGCCAGTGCCCACCGACGCGTCGGGCGTGCCGCCCCATGGATACGAGAGCCCGGCGTGCAGCCCGAAATCCGAGCCACAGGCGGCCACGCCCAGCGATGAGACGACGGCCTGCACCGAGATCGCCGAGTAGCCGGCGATCTGCAACTGACCGTTGACGTTGGCCGAGAACTCCTTGGCCGGGAGGTCGACGAAGGCATCCATGTCCGCCGTGAGCTCGGCGACGTCCAGGTCGATGTCGACGTTGCCGTTGACCTCGAAGTAACCGTTGCTCTGGAAGATCAGCTTGGCATTGGCGATGTCAAAGCCGTGGACCGAGCCCGAGCCGTCGGCCTCGAGCACCACCGGCCCGCCGTTGATGAAGGTGATCGTGACCGAACCGGTGACCCCGATGGTGTAGTTGGGGGGATCGAGCGGAATGGCCCCAACCGACACCGAACCGTGGAAGCTGCGTCTGTCGGGATGGATGTCAAAACCCCCGCCGAAGCCGTCGAGGTAGCTGTCGGTGAAGATCGGCACCCCGGGGAAGGGCACGCTGACGTTGAACGAGCCCATGGTGAAGTCGCCGTCGTCAAACCGGACGGCGACGGCGATGCCGAAGTACGGCGTGCCCGCGGGGATGTTCAGCGTGGCCGAGCCATTCCAGACGTTGCCGGTGGCGGCGTAGTCGATGTTGAGGTCCTTGATCTCGAGTGCGCCGAGAAGCAGGTCCGGCACGCCGATGTGCAGCGAGGAGAGCTTGAGCCCGTTGGCGTTGTCGGCCTGGAGGGTGGCCGAGCCGGTGACCCCGCCCATGTAGGCCGGGAGTTTGAGCGACACGGGGATGACCACGGCGTCGTGCTGGATCTGCACGTCGATGCTGGTGTCAAAGGGGAAGCCCTTGAGCGTCGACGCCGTCGCGGTGTCGAAGTTGAACAGCGTGTGGCCATCGGTGTCCAGTGACCCAGAGAGACTGACGTGCAGTGCCTGGTGATACAGGGTGATGTCGCCGATCCCGGGGGCGCGCAGCACGATGCGCACCTCGCCGGTGGTGTTGATGGTGTGCTGGCGCGGGTCGATAACGATCTGGACCCCAGCGTCGGGGATGATCTCCAGGCCGTTGAGGCGGATCTCGCTGGAGATGATCGCCGCGCCACTCGTCGGGTTGGACGGGTCGCGCAGGAAGCAGCCCGCCTCCGCGATGGCGTCGATGTCCCCGAAGTGGACGTCGGTGCATGACACCGAGGCCAGCGGGTCGCCGCCCAGGCCGCCCAGCCCGTCGCCGTCCAGGTTCCCCAGTCCCTTGAGATGGGTGGCGGCGAAGGAGCCGAACGCGGCCACGTCGATCTGTGATCCGGTCACCCCGCCATGCTCGGGCTCCTGGAACGCGGCGAAGCCGCCCCCGTCGCCGGCGGCACCGAGCGCGAGGGCGCTGGGCTCGTCGAGGCCGCGGGCGATCACCTGCGGAGCCGACCACTGACGGCCGTTACTGGAGCTGGTCACATACAGCGCGTTCTCGTTGAAGAACCCCACCGTGAGAAGGCCTGAGGCGGCCTCGGTGATGGCGTAGTTGGCATGCTCGAAATTGCTGTTGGGAGTGATCCGCTGGGCGGCGCCCGACGGCTGGCCATTGACGACGCGCTGGAGGAACAGCGGGCCCGAGAACGTCTTCTGGTACATCAGCCAGACGCCGCTGGGACCGCCGACGATCCGGGAGTAGCCCTGGCCGTCGATCTTGGCCACCGACCAGCTCGACGAGCTGTTGATGTCTCCGGTGCCGTTGTATTCGCGGATGAAGATGTGGTTTGTGAGGTCCGAGAATTCGGCCACCGGGCGCGTTCCGTCCAGCGCCAGCCGGCCGTTGTAGGCCTCGTCGGGCCCCTGATCGCCGAGGTTCAGGCGCGTACTGGAGAAGGCGCCGGGCGGAGTGGCCTGGAAGATCGTGCCGCCGGTCATCGTGTCGCTGATGACGCCGATCTGCGGCTGAGCGCCACCGAACACGATGGCATTGCCGCTGGGGTCGAGGTTGCCGATCGTGCCTGGGCCGGTGAACGACTTGCCGGCGTCCTCGGAGGTCCACAGGAACGTCGGGTAGCCCGTGGTGCCGTCGGGGAGGGTCTCCGGGTTGGGGAACCGGTGGTCGACCATGAGCAGCTCGTTGCCGACCGCGAGCGGCACCGGGCCGTCCTCGTCGATGTTGTACTTCGGGTCACCGGCCTCGGACGGGACCAGGCCATCGTTGGAGGCGCACCCGGTCTGGCCGCGCATGAGCACGCAGTCGTGCAGGACCGAGGGAGCGCTGACGTCGGTCGGGGTGACGGTGTAGGCGACCTGGCCGGTGCCGGCGGCGTCGACGAGGAGGCGGGGATCGGCGCCGTCGCCGAGCTTGATGAGCTTGCCGGGGATCACCGGCGCGACCTTGGGCAGCTTGTGGTTCCAGTGGTATCCGGGCGTCGAGAACGGATGCCCCTTGGCGGCGGCGACACCGCCGGTCATGGCCACGGTCAGCCCCGCGAGCAGGACACCCCAGACAACACGACGCCACGAAACGCTCACCAGTCACCCCCGGTGGTTGCCGGCGCCCCCCGTAGGCCGCCGTGCGGCGAAAACACTATTGGCGGTGTCAAGTCACCGGGATTCAGAGGGTCGCCGGGGCGTGACTAGCGGCCGGCGAAGCGGCGCATGCCCAGCGTGGCCAGCCCGCCGAAGACCACCGCGAGCACGGCGAGGTGTACCAACGGCAGGCCAATCTGAGGCGAGGCGCCGCTGAAGGCGTTGGAGATCGCCTCGAGCGCCGCCTTGAACGGGAACACGAAGGAGATCGCGTCGAGGACGGACTTCAGCGTCCCCGAGACGGCATTGGCCGGGATCAGGGCGACAAAGGCGACCGGCAGCGAGACCAGGAAGGCCATCAACGACGCCGCGCTCACCTCCCGGGCGATGGCGCCGATGGCCACTCCCAGCGCCCCGAAGGCCACGCTGCCCAGGGCCAGGGCCAACACCCACAGCTCAAATCGGGACCAGTCCAGGTGCACGAACAGCGAGACGAACGCGGCCATGGCCAGCGTTACCAGGGTCGCGCAGCCCGCCGCGAGGATCACCTTCTCCGACAGCAGCCGGCCGGGGGTGACCAGGCCGCGGACGAGCCGCGGATACGCGTTCTCGGAGCGCTCGAGGGCGAGCAGGCCCGCCGCCAGGAGGATCGTCACGAACATCAGCGAGACGATCACCGCAATCGCCGCGGCGTAGGCGTCAGAGGGGGTGGTGCGGCCGTCGATCTGGGTCTCGTTCACGGTCAGCGGCGTCCCGATCGTGCCCAGCACGGGCTTGGCGAAGGCCAGCCCCTGGATGGCGAGATCGGCGAAGCTGATCACCTGGGCCAGGGCCGGGCGCAGGGACGAGTTGGCCGGCAGTGAGGCCAGCGTGCCCTGGACGATGGTCCGCGCGTCGCGCAGCCCCAGCAGCCGGACGGTCTGGCCCAGGATCTGGACACTGCCGCCGTTGAGCACCTGCTGGAGATCGGTGATGGCCACGCGCAGGACCTGCTTGGAGACGGCCTGCTCGACCTGGTTGATACGCGACGTGATCGCTTGATTGACGAACTCGCGCTCGATCGGATCTCTGCCATTGAGGTAGAGCTGGACTTTCGGGCTGCCCACGCCCTGGGTGATGAGGCTCTGGATCTGCTGGGGCAGGTCAGCCGGGATGACCACCGCCGCCAGCGCCCGGCCGTCGCGCACCGCGGCCACCGCCTCGGCCCGGGAGTGGACCTTGATGGGTTGCACCGAGCGCAGCAGCTCCGAGGCATAGCTGGCGACGTTGAGCTTCTGGCTGCCGAGGCTGATCGTCGCCTGGTTCTTGGGGACCTCGTTGTAGAAGGCGACGGTGGGTTTGCTGGGCGGACTCGACAGGGCGAAGCCGATCATCAGCGCGATGGCGATCGGATAGACGATGAGCAGGCCCACGAGCAGCGGCGAGCGGCGGAGGATCTGGAGATCCTTGATGAGCAGCCAGCGCATGGGGGCGTTCAGTGGCCCCGCTGGTGCAGGAAGCTCACCAGCGCGGCCTCGAGGTCGCGCGGATCCCCGCCCACCGCCTGCTCGAGCTCGCCGGGCGTGCCGGTGAACAGCAGCTCCCCGTCGGCCAGCAGCAGCACTCGGGTGGCGTAGCGCTCGACCTCGCCGACATCGTGGGTGGAGAAGACCACGGTTGTCCCCAGGGCCGAGATGAACTCCCACAGGCGCTCGCGCTGGCGCGGGTCAAGCGCCGCGGAGGGCTCGTCGAGGAGCAACAGCGCGGGCTCGGCGAGCAGGCCGATGGCGATGTTGACCCGCTGCTGGTTGCCCCCCGAGAGCTTGCCCACCTCCTCGCCCGCGCGGTCGGCCAGGTCCGTCTGGGCCAGCATGCGCGTCACCGCCGCCTCGGGATCGGGCAGCTTCTCCAGCCGGGCGAACAGCCGCAGGTTCTCGGCCACCGACAGCTTGGAATACAGGGCCGGTTGCTGGGGCACCCAGCCGGCGTCGCGCCCTGTGATGGTGAGCTCACCCTCGTCGGGGGTCAGCGCGCCGGCGAGGATCGACAGCAGCGTGGTCTTGCCGGCGCCGTTGGGCCCGACGACGCCCACCAGCTCGCCCGGCGAGAGCTCGAAGCTCACCGACTGCAGCGCCGCGCGCGCGCCGAAGCGCTTGGTCACGCCGCGGACGGCGAGCGGGCCCGCGGGGGTGCCGACGGTCATCGAGGCGTGCTCACGCGCGGCTCGAGCGACGCCCCGCAGGAGCGGCAGTAGGCGTCCCCGCCCGCGGCGGGCGCGCCGCAGTCCGGACATCGGTCGGGATCGCCGTCGGACATCAACCCCAGCCCGACCCCTCGTGTCGCCCACGGTTCGAGCACGAGGTGGCGCTGGAGGTAGACGACGGTCTGCCGGATGACCGCGAGCACCGGCAGCGCCACCAGCGACCCCACGATCCCGTAGAGCTTGAAGCCGATCAACAGGGCCAGGATGATGATGATCGGGTTGATCCGCAGCGAGATCCGGAACACCTGGGGCGCCACCACATGGCCCTCCAGCTGCTGGAGGGCGACGAACAGGATGACCAGCCAGACGGCGGTGATCGGGTCCTGGAAGAGGGCGACGAGGACCGCGGGGATCGGGCCGACGATGGGCCCGATGTACGGGATGAACTCCATCAGCCCGTAGAAGGCCCCGAAGAACACCGCGTAGTCCCGGCCCGCCGGGAAGACCCCGATGAGGCCGAGGATCTCCAGGCAGATCGCGGCGCTGCCCCCCATGACCAGGCTGAACAGGAGCTGACCGCGCACGTAGCCGGAGACCGCGCCCTGGACCAGGAGCGGGTAATCGTCCTCGGGCGTGCCGTCGCCCGGGGGCATGATCCGCCGCACCAGAGCCCCGATCTGGTGGCCGTAGACGAGCAGGTAGATCGACAGGACCAGGATGAGGACAAGGTCGAACCCGATCGTCACGAGCTGCGACAGCAGGTCGCGGGAGAAGGACACGATGTCGCCCGAGCGCTTGAGGACGTCCTTCTGCAGCGTGTCCAGGGCGCTGGACCCCTGCTGCTTGATGTGGACGTGGAGCCCGTGGTCGTTGAGGAAGTTCTGGAGGTTGTCGAGCTGGCGGTTGGCATGGCGGACGATGCTGGGCACGTTCTGCTCGAAGTGAGTGATCTGCGAGGTGACGGGGCTGGCCAGGAGCACGCCGATGCCGGCGATGACACCAAACCCGGCGAGGTAGACGATGAAGATGGCCACGCCGCGGGGGAGCACGCCCTCGAGCAGACGGATGATCGGGGCCAGGATGAGCGCGACCACCGCGGCGACGACCAGGACGATCAGCACCGAGCCGGACGCCCGGGCCAGTGCCCACAGGCCGAGCAGGGCCAGCGGGAGGAGCACGAGCTGGACCCAGCGAGGGACGATCACCGGCGGGACGGTCCGCAGCGGCTCGTCGGCGCGGTCCTCATCATCCACCGGGCCGCCCGCCTGGACCGCCGCGGAATCGGGCTCGCCCTCGGGCTCCGGCGGGTCCGCCGTGCGCAGTCGGGCCCATCGACGCATACCTGTGATTATGAGGGTGGGTGGCGTCAATCTCTCAATGACACGCGCGATCAACATCCTGTTCGCCGGTGACCTCGTGGGAGGGCTGGGCAAACGTACGCTCCTGGGCATGCTCCCGGCGCTGCGCGAGCGGCTGGAGCCCGACTTCGTCGTCGTCAACGGCGAGAACGCCGCCGGGGGCCTCGGCATCACCCCCAAGATCGCCGATCAGCTGTTCGCCGCCGGCGTCGATGTCATCACGCTGGGCAACCACACCTACCGCCAGCGCGAGATCTACGGCTACCTGGACGCCCGGCGCGAGATCCTGCGCCCGGCGAACTTCCTGCGCAGCCAGCCCGGCCACGGCTGGTGCGTGGTGCAGCGCGACGGGGTCTCACTGGGGGTGGTGTCGCTGTCGGGCAACCTGTTCATGGACGCCGGCCGCCCGGCGTTCGCCGAGGCCGACGCCGCCATACACGCCCTGCGCGACCAGGCCGACCATGTCCTCGTCGACATGCACGCCGAGGCGACGAGCGAGAAGATCGGGATGGGCTGGTACCTGGACGGGCGCGTCACCGCGGTCGTGGGCACCCACACTCACGTGCCCACCGCCGACGCGCGGATCCTGCCCGGCGGCACCGCCTACGTGACCGACGTCGGCATGACGGGGCCGCGCGGTGGCGTCATCGGGGTCAAGCGCGAGCAGGCCATCGAGGCGATGGCCACCAAGATGCCCGTGCGCTTCGAGACCTCGACCGAGGACCCGTGGCTGAACGCAGTGCTGATCACCACCGGCGAGGAGCCGCGGCGAGCGGTGGCGATCCGGCAACTGCTGGAGCCCGCGGAGGGCATCAGCTAGCGGCGGGGGCGGCAAGCGGGGGCGGCACGCGGGCGGGTCAGCGACCTGGAAAAGGCGGGAAACCTCGGGCACGCCCTCCGGTTTCGCGCGAAAACCATGTGGGAGATGGAAAACGCGGGAAAGCCGGCGGGCAGTCCCAGGTTTGTCGCGATCTCCAGGTCTGGCTCGACCGGCCGCGCCTACGAGGGCGCGATGTGAATCCCCACCGGCTCCTGCGCGGGCTCGGGCTCGGCGGCGCCGTCGTAGACCGGCGCGGCGGGCTGCTCATGCTCCGGGTGGCTGGCCACCAGGGCGACCAGGGCCATCGGCAGAAACCAGACGATGTAGGGGTACAGCCAGTAGTTGAGGGTCAGTTGGAGCGCGATGAGCACGCCGGCGCCCAGGGCGGCGACGTCGACCAGCGTCCGTCGTGACGGCAGGAAGGCCACGCCGAGGGCCAGCGCGATCACCGCGCCCTGCAGCAGGCTCTGCAGCCAACCCAACCCGCCCCACAGCCCCCACACCGAGAAAGGCGTCGTGCGGTCGGACTGGTAGAGGATCGAGTCGTGCCAGAAGGCCGAGAGGTCACCCTTGAGCAGGACCGGGAGCATGGTCAGCACGCAGGCGGCCACGAAGGCGATCCCAAAACCGACGATATGGCGCTTGCGCAGCCGCTCCTCGGTGCCGCGCAGCAGCAGCGGCGCCAGCGCAAAGGGGGCGAACTTGGTCATCCCGGCCAGACCGGCCATCAGCCCGCGCCCCGGCGCGGTGCGGATCGCCAGCAGCGCGAACACCAGCGCGGCCGCGACGAGAGCGTCGTTGGTGTTGGAGTTCAGCGCGTAGAGAGTGAAGGGGTAGGCGGCCCACAGGTAGGCGAGCACCACTCCCAGCGTGTTGCCGCGCAGCCGGCGCCCGAGCAGGTAGAGCCCTGCCATGCACAGCACGTCGAAGAAGATGGCCGCGCCGTGGGCGGCGGGCAGTGAGTCCCACGTGCCGCTCCAGCCGAAGATCAGCCGGAAGGGGACGTAGAGGAAGTAGCTGACCGGGCCGTAGGTGTCGCCGTACATGTTGTCGTGGGGCCAGTGGCCATACAACGCGACGTTGTGGATCAGCTTGTCGGCGCCGATCACCCCCGAGTACCCGACGTCGATGACGTTGGAGTTGAGGATGTTCAGCCCGATGCGGAAGGCCATGAGGAACACCGTCCCGATGGCCAGCCACGATGTCGGCACCACGGTGCGCAGCGGCTGCCGCGGGATGCCGCGACCACCGGCCAGCAGCAGCAGCCGGATCATCAGGTAGATGAGCGGCGGGTAGATGAGCGGGACCGAGATCCCGATCCTCGCGTGGTTGAAGAAGGCCAGCGAGATCGAGAAGCTCGACAGCACCAGCAGGTCCAGGTGCCACAGCGACGGCCGGCGGCGCCAGGGGATGAACGGGGCGACGAACAGGATGCAGAGTGGGAGCCAGATGTACCAGGCGTTGACGCGGCGCCCAAACGCGCCCGCATAGCCGCGGGCCATCGTCCACGCCACCTGGAAGCCGGTCCACGCCTGGGTCACCGCGCCGGTGTTGTCGTCGACGTAGACCTGGAGGAGCTCGCGCTGGGGCTTGGTGTCAGAGAACCAGCTCACCTGCCAGGTCGGAAACCCCTTGGTGTACTCGTAGGCGATGGCCTTCGGGTGGCGGCGCAGCTCGGCCTTGACGCGGGGATCGGCTGAGGCGCGGGCCAGCACCTTGTTGGCGGTGAGCCGGTAGCCGCTGGGCGGAGTGTTGGGGTCGGTCACCAGCACCGGCGATCCGGAGGCAGCGACGGTCTTGGTGACGGTCTTGGTCACCGTGGTGATGGCGACGCTCTTGGCGCCCGAGCTGAGACTGGCCCCACCGACCCCGGGCAGGCCGGTGACGCCGCTGCCGCTGGTGGTGGCGGCCATCGAGGCCGCGGGCGCGATCAGCGCCAGGAGCGTCAGCAGGGCCGGGAGGACGACCAGCCGGCTCAGGCGGTTGATCCCAGGACCCCGCGTCACGGTGGGCTGGCGGTGCGACACGGCGGACGGGCGGGGCCGGCCTACCAGCGGTCTACGCCTTGAAGCTCCACAGCTTCTGTCCCACGAAGGACAGCGGGGTCGCGGCGACGATCGAGATCGCCTGAGCGACGACCTTGGGGAACCCGGCGCCGTCGACCAGCGAGACCAGCACCACGTAGCTGAAGCCGAAGGCGACCAGCGAGATGGCGAAGAACTTGATCGCCTGTTCCACCGGGTGGGCCTCGCGCTGGGAGCGGAACGTCCAGTGGCGGTTCCACCAGAAGTTGTTGAGCACCGACACCGCGAACGCGGCGACCGCGGCGAGCTTGTAGTCGATCTTGAGGACATGGACGCACACCGCGAACACGATCAGGTTCACGACGTAGCCGCTGGCGCCGACCGCGGCGAAGCGGACCAGCTGCAGCCAGTTATGCGGCTTGCTTACCCCATGCCGCACACGGTGGCGGAAGGGCAGCTCAACGAGCGAGGTCAGCTCTTCGGGCATCGGGTCAATGTAGCCATCAAATGTTGAGAGTCCGTAAGTACCACAGGACGCCGGGCTCGGATCCTAGATCAACTACCAAGCCCGAAGTGTGCCCGGATCATCGGTGCGATGTCGCGCAACGACCACTGATCGCGAGCCGACCGGGACCCCGGACCGGTCCCGCACCACAGCATCACCCCGAGCGAGTCCGAGCGATGGAGGGAACCATGCGAACCCCCGCCCACGTGATCCGATCCTCCCCAATCCACGAACTCATAGCCCGGCGCCGCCGAGAGCAGGATGTCCCCCGCCGTTGGGCAGTTCAGCGCCGACCAGACGCGGGCCAGGGCGTCGGGATACTCCGTGGAGAGGAAGCGGCCGTCCTGGATCTCAGCGCGCAGGACCCCGAGCTCCCCCTCGACGCTCCACGCCTCGCCGCGCCAGTCCGTCAGCTCTCCCCCGGCGACGAAGCGAAGCTCGCCGCGGCGGCTGCGGATGATGGCCTCACCGTCCTGGCGCCACATCACGAGGTCGACGCCCTCCAGGCCCGCCGCCACCTCGCGCGCGCGGGCGCAGGTGTCAGGTGCCTGCTCGGGATCGAGCGCGTAGATCATCGCCGAGCGTTGCGCCGGGCTGAGCGCGATCTCGCCTCCGCTGGCACGGGCGCTGGGCCGTGCCACGTCGAACTCCTCGTAGGCGAGGTCGAGGCGGATGCGCTCCTCCACCGGGGCCTGCGAGTGGTCAGAGCAGACGATCACCGCGTACTGCTCCAGGAACTGGTCCGCACCGCCGGCGGCGTGCATGAGCCGCTCGATCTGGCGATCCGCCGCCGCCAGCGAGGTCACCTGCGCGTGCGGGCCGTTGCGGTGCGAGTAGGCGTCGTTGTCGGGCAGCGAATAGAGCAGGAAGTCGAACAGGTCGTTCTCCACCAGGTAGGAGCCGACGCACCCCGTGTGCTGGTCGCGCGCGCCGGGCAACCCCAGCTGGCTGCGGCAGCCGGTGCGCCGCGAGGCGTACAGGTCGGCGTAGAACAGCTCCTGGGGCCCCTCGATGGTGCGCCGGAAGAAGGTGGAGGTCGCGATCCGCGCCAGGGCCGACTCGTTGGCCACCTCGTGCTCGTGGCGCCCGCGGTAGATCAGGTAGGTGGTGCCGGCCGTGCGCACCTGCACGTCGTCGAGGGACTCGAACACCGTCTCCACGTCGTGAGACAGGTGCTCGGCATTCATTCGGTAGACGGTGTCGGTGAGCGAGCGCAGGACGCCGAACTGCCGCGAGGCCGAGAAGCTCGAGCCGTACTCCACGTAACGGCTCTCCTCGCGGTGATACCAGTTCATGCTGGGAATCTCGTGGCGGTCGGGGCCGACGCCGGTGGTGATGGTGGCCGCGCACACCGGGGTGACCGACGGGAAGGCGGCCACGCAATCGCCGACGTAGACCCCCTCCTCCTGGATGCGCGCCATGGCCGGCGCGCGGCCCGAGGCGATGACCCGCTCGAGCATCGCGGGTTTCATCGCGTCAACGACGACGAGCACGAGCTTCTTGGGCGCGGTGGCCACGCTTCAGCTATCGGAGGATTCGCAGGCCCGCGTACTTCTGCTCGGCCCGGCCCCGCCCGGCGAAGAGCAGCCACAGCAGCAAAGCAAGCACGATCACGCCCACCGGGGGCACAAGCACCGTCAACACGGCGGCGGCCAGCGCACTCGACTCCGAGAACAGCGGCAGCATCGCGCTCGTCTGCTCATCCAGCCGCGCCCGCACCCGCTCCAGCAATGGCCGCGTGGCCATCAGGCCCACCCCCGCGCAGAGGACCCCGGCGATGAAGCCGGGCCACACCGCGTGGCGATCCTGGGCCAGCGCCCCGGCGAACAGCAGCGCGCCGAGGATGAGGCTGATCGCGGCCAGCGTCAACGCGACCAGTCGCCCCGTGAGCAGCTCGCGCGTAGCCCGGCGCTCAGTGGCCCCGAGCAGCACCACGCCCATGACCATGACCAGCAGGAATGGCGCCTGTTCCAGGAAAGAGTAGGAGGTGTGCGAGAAGTTGATCTGCACGTTGGCGGCACCGAGCGCGCCCACGGCGAGCGCGGGCAGGAACGGCCGAATGCCCACCGCCGCGGCGATGCCAAGCCCCTGGAAGATGTAGAAGACGAGGTGCACCGTGCTGTACCGTGACCGTGGTGACGATAGACGAGACGGCAGCGTGAGCCCGGGAGGGCTCGAGCGCGGCCCGGACGCCGTTCACCCCGGCCACGAGGGACGGGAGACAGACCACACCGCGCCGCGCCGGCGGTCGTCCGCCCGGGACATCCAGCGCTACGCGGCGCTGTTCGCGCAACGGACGAAGGTCATGCGCTCCTCGGCGATGCGCGACCTGATGGCGCTCACCGAGCGCGAGGACGTCATCTCGCTGGCGGGCGGCCTGCCCGACACCTCGACCTTCCCGGCCGATTCGTACGCCGCGCTGATGAGCACGATCGCAGCCGACTCCTGCGCCCGCGCGCTCCAGTACGGGCCCACGGAGGGCTTTGCCCGCGTCAAGCACTGCATCGCCCAGGTGATGGCGGCCGAGGGCATGGAGGTCGACACCGATGAGCTGCTGGTGACCAGCGGCGGCCAGCAGGTCATCGACCTGGTCTGCAAGACGCTGCTCGATCCCGGCGACGTCGTCGTCGCCGAGGCGCCGACCTACCCGGGCGCGATCCCCACCTTCTCCTCCTACCAGGCGGAGGTCGTGCAGGTGCGGATGGATCGCGACGGCATGCGCGTCGACGAGCTCGAGCAGACCCTCGACGAGCTC
This sequence comes from uncultured Solirubrobacteraceae bacterium, assembly GCA_963737335.1. GTDB lineage: Bacteria > Actinomycetota > Thermoleophilia > Solirubrobacterales > Solirubrobacteraceae > Palsa-465. The sequence continues at coordinate 93,594 of CAVTSK010000017.1, read as the reverse complement.
GAGCGCACCGGCCGGCGGCCCAAGTTCATCTACACCGTCCCCAACTTCCACAACCCGGCGGGCGTGACCATGTCGCTTGAGCGCCGGCGCGAGCTGGTGCGGATCGCGGGCGAGCGCGAGCTCATCGTGCTGGAGGACAACCCGTACGGGCTGCTGCGCTACGAGGGCGAGTCGCTGCCGTCGCTGCACTCGCTCGACGACGAGTTCGTCATCTATGCCAGCACCTTCTCCAAGATCCTCTCGCCCGGGGTCCGTCTGGGCTGGGCCGCGGCGCCCGCGCCCATCCTGGCCAAGATGCAGATCGGCAAGCAGGGCTCTGACCTGTGCTCCTCGTCGATCTCGCAGTACTTCGTCGCCGCCTATTTCGAGGCCGGCCCGTGGGACGACTATGTGCGCTCACTGTTGGAGATCTACCGACGTCGGCGCGACGTGATGCTCGACGCGCTGGCCGAGCACTTCCCGCGCGAGGCCGACTGGACGCACCCGCGCGGCGGGCTGTTCATCTGGGCCACGATGCCCGACTACATCGACACCACCGACCTGCTGGCCCGCGCGCTGCGCGAGCACGTGGCCTTCGTGCCGGGCCGGGCCGCGTTCGTCGACGGTCGTGGCGGCTCGGCGATGCGCCTGAACTTCTCCGGCGTCGACGAGGATGCCATCCGCGAGGGGATCCGGCGCATCGGCGAGGTCGTGCGTGAGCAGGTGGCGATGTACGGCACCCTCACCGGCGCCCAGCCCGCGCGGGCGGCCCAGCCACCGCGTGAGCCGAGCGAGCCGCGGGGCGACGTCGCCGACCGGGACCTGCGGACGGACGAGGAGCTGGGCAAGGTGCTCCAGATGCCCGTTACGCGCAAGCGCGCGGGGTAGTGCGCGTCGCCGTTCTCAAGGGTGGGCGCTCGCTGGAGCGCCAGGTCTCGCTCCGCTCAGGGGCGCGGGTCCAGGACGCGCTGGAGCGCCTCGGCCACGAGGTCATCGCGATCGACGTGGGCTCGGATCTCGTGACGCAGCTGACGACGCACCAGCCGGACGTCGCCTTCATCGCCCTGCACGGATCAGATGGCGAGGACGGGACCGTCCAGGAGCTGTTGGAGGTGGTGGGCATCCCGCACACCGGCTCTGGGATCTCCGCCTGTATCCGTGCCTCGGACAAGGTGCTGGCCAAGCACGCGATGCGCGACAAGGGGATTCCGACGCCGGACTTCTACGCCTTCAACGAGACCGCCCTCGGCGCTCTGGGAGCGGCCCAGGCGCTGCCGGCGATCGAGGACCGCCTCGAGTTCCCCATCGTGGTCAAGCCCGCGCGCCAGGGATCGGCCCTGGGGATCAAGTTCGCGCGCAGCGCCGCCGATGTGCCGACGGCTCTGGTGGCGGCTTTCTCCTATGACCGCAAGGTGCTGCTCGAACGCTACGTCGCGGGCCGCGAGCTGGCGATCTCGATCCTCGAGGACGCCGACCCGGCGCGCCCTCCGGTCGCCCTGCCGATCGTCGAGGCGTTGCCCGAGCAGGAGGACTTCTACGACTTCGAGGCGCGCTACGAGATCGGGCGCACCCGGTTCGTATGCCCCGCCGAGCTCGACGACGCCGTCACGGCGCGCGCCTCGGAGATCGCGCTGGAGACCTACGGGCTGCTCGGCTGCGCCGGCTTCGCGCGCGTCGATCTGATGCTGGAATCCAGCACCGACGAGCTCTACGTGCTCGAGCTCAACCCCATCCCCGGGCTCACCGAGACCAGCCTGCTGCCATTGGCCGCCGAGGCCGCCGGGATCTCGTTCGACGAGCTCGTGGACCGGGTGCTGGCCGCGGTCGTCGTCCCCGCCTGACCGTCAGCCGAGAGCGGCGAACGCCGACGTCATCTGCGCGTGCCGGGCCGAGCCGGCCGGTGGTGGTGAAGGAGGCGAAGGTGGCGGGTTGGTGGGAAACCCTCCCGGGCCAGTCCCGGATGGCGGCGGGCTCAGGACATTGCCCAGCTTGGCCCCCCACTTGAGGCCCAGGTTGGTGGAGAACTTCTGGTAGCGCGCGTCCACGGTCTGCAGGTGCTTGAGCGCGGCCCGATCGCGGTCGCTGGTCAGGTCGGACTTGAGTCCTTTGAGGACGCCCGTGATCCCTTTGGCTGGAGGAGCCACCACCTTCGCGAAACCCTTCAGAGCAGCGGTCGTCCCCGGCGGGTCGGCGGCGAATCCGTTGGCCGCCGCCGCCGTGACGTCCGCGCACAGATCGCTCGGCTTCAGGGCCAGGAGCGTGCTCTGGGTGTTGGCGATGACGTGGATGGCATGCGTGAACGCATGCTTGGAGAAGTGCACGTGCGCCAGGCTCCGTGAGAGCGCGCGCCCGGGATGGACCACCGGGTGCAGGGCGTCGAGCGAAAGGTCAAACGCGCCCTCGAAGATGAGATCGAAGACCACCGCCTGCTGCTGGGCGGTGCCGTTGGCGATGGAGGCGGGGATCTGACCGGCGCAGCCGGCCTTGGTCTGGGCGACCATCGCCTTCACCGCCGCGGTGGTGGCGCCCTCGCGGCGCACCGCCACCTGGTCAAAGCGCGTGATCGCGCGGACGACGGTGCGCGCTGCCTTCACGTCCTGTGGCTTGGGCGCTGTGGCCGGGGCCGCCATCGCGGACCCGCCGAGGAGACCGAGGACGATCGCGCCCGCCACCACGCCGCTCAGCGGCATCGACCTCTTACCCATTCCCCGCACCGCGCCCTTTCGCTCGATCCCGACCGGTCAAACCCGGTCCACCAAAACGGGACTGTAGGCCAGGCCGGAATCGGGCGCAACGGGTCATCTGTCCAGACCGGGGCTCGGCCTGTCGAGCGGGATCCCCGCCAACGCGTTGGATCCGACAAGGGCGTCGAGCACCGGCGGCGTCTCATTGAGGATGAGGTCGTCGGTGAAGTCGTCGGAGCGCGTGTTCAAGGTCCGCGCCGTCTTGGCGGCAGTCCGATCGGCGGGGGTGATGAGGTAGGGGGTGATCCTCCGGGGCACGTAGGGCTCCTGTCCGGCGGACATCTCGCGCCCCAGGCGCACCGCGCGAGCCGTTCCAGGGGGATCCGCGGCGAAGTCGCTGGCGGCGGCGGACTTGACGTCGGCGCACAGGTCGATCATCCGCGTCAGCGGCGCGCTGCCCTCGGCGATCGAGCCCACCGCGATGGTCAGGCTCAGCTGGGTGAAGTTGACGTGGTTCAGCGCGCGGACGAACCGGTGCTGGGCGCCCCGGATAGAGCGGGTGTCGGCGGCGTAGAGGCCGAGAGCCGCCTCCTCGAAGAGATCCTTGACGACGCGCCGCTGCTGTCGCGTGCCGTGCAGCGCCACCTGCTCGGGCAGGGCGCCGGCGCAGCGCGCCCTGACCATGGCCGCATAACCCTTCCCCGCCCTGGTGATGGCGGCCCGATGAGCGAGGAACGCCCGATCGAAACGGGTCTCAGCCGCGATGAGGCGCCGAGCTGCGGTGACGTCCTGGTGATCGGGAGCCTTGGCCACGGCCGGCGCGCTCATGACCAGCGCCCCGATCGCCCCAGCCCACAGCACCAGCCACCTCATGGCCGCGCGCCGGCTACTCGTCGGAGGCGAAGTCCTCCGGGGTCACCTTGTCGAGGAAGTCCTTGAACTTCTCGACGACCTCTTCGGTGTCCTCGACCTCGTGCTCGAACTCGATGGCGGACTCGGTGATGACCTCGTCGGCGGCGAAGATCGGAGCGCCCGAGCGGACGGCCAGAGCCAGCGCGTCCGAGGGGCGCGAGTCGATCTCCAGCTCGCGGCCGTTGGCGCGCAGCGAGATCGAGGCGTAGAAGGTGTTCTCGCGCAGTTCGGTGACCGCCACGCGCGTGCATTCGACCTCCAGCTCCCCCAGCATGTCGGAGAGGAGGTCATGGGTCATCGGCCGCGGCGTCGAGGCGCCCTGAAGCTTCATCAGGATGGCCGCCGCCTCTGGATGACCGATCCAGATCGGCAGGAACTTGTTGCTCTCGACGGTCTTGAGCAGCACGATCGGTTGCTTGCCGACCATGTCGAAGCTCACGCCGTAGATCACCATTTCCTGCAAAGCGTCGCTCCTCGTCGGGTCGGCTCAGTATAGGCGTCCCCCCAATCGCCTCCTGCCGCTCCCCCTTCGCCGCTGTGGCGGTACTTCCCTGCGCTGGACCGCCCATCGGAAGGCACAAACGGACTAGTGTTCGCGTCGTGAACATACGGCCGCTCACCGCACAGAGCGGCCGATTGCACCGACCAACTTCGGAGAGGGAGAGTGAGATGGCGACGGTGGAGCTGGCACGCGAGCAGTTGTTGATCGGGGGACGGTGGACCGATGCCGACGGCGGCCGGACCTTCGAGCAGACCTTCCCCTTCACGGGCGAGGCGGTCGGCACCGCGGCCGCGGCCGGACGGGCTGACGCCCACGCCGCCGTCGACGCCGCGCAGGCGGCATTTGCGACATGGGGACGTTCCACGCCCGGCGAGCGCCGCACCATCCTGACCAAGGCCGCCGACCTGCTCTCCGAGCGCGCCGAGCAGATCGCGCAGATCGTCACCGAGGAAACGGGCGGCGTGTTCGGGTGGGGCATGTTCAACGTCGCCCTGGCCTCCAACATGCTCCGGGAGGCCGCGGCGCAGACCTACGGGCTGATCGGCGAGGTGATCCCCTCCGACGTCCCCGGCAAGCTGGCCATGGGCGTGCGCCAGCCCGCGGGCGTCGTGGTGGCCATCGCCCCCTGGAATGCCCCGGTGATCCTCTCAACCCGGTCGGTGGCCACCCCGCTGGCCTTCGGCAACACCGTCGTGCTCAAGGCCTCCGAGCTGTGCCCGCGCACCCACGCAGCGGTCGTCCACGCCCTCCAGGACGCCGGGCTGCCCGAGGGCGCCATCAACCTCATCACCAATGACCCCGCCGACGCGGCCGACGTCGTCGACGAGCTCATCGCCCACCCGGCGACCCGCCGGATCAACTTCACCGGCTCGACCAAGGTGGGGCGGATCATCGCCGAGAACGCCGGCCGCCACCTCAAGCGGGTGCTGCTCGAGCTGGGCGGGAAGGCGCCGATGGTCGTCCTGCCCGACGCCGACCTGGACAGCGCGGCGGCCGCGGCCCACTTCGGAGCCTTCTTCCACCAGGGTCAGATCTGCATGTCGACCGAGCGGATCGTCGCTGACCGCGCGATCGCCCAGGACCTCGCCGAGCGGATCGCGCAGCGCGCCCGGGCGGCCACGGTGGGCGACCCACGCGACCCCCAGACCCAGATCGGGCCGCTCATCAACGCCGCGGCGATGGAACGGGTCACCAGCCTGGTCAAGGACGCCGTGGACAAGGGCGCGACGACCCTGAGCGGCGGCGAGGCCGACGGCGCCTGCTACCCGCCCACGGTGATCACCGGCGTGACCCCGGAGATGCGCATCTACGGCGAGGAGTCGTTCGGGCCGTTGGTCAGCGTGATCGAGGTCGACGGCGTCGACGAGGCGGTGGCCACCGCCAACGACACCGAGTACGGCCTGTCGGCGGCGGTGTGGAGCCAGAACGTGCCCGCGGCGCTGGAGCTGGCGCAGCGGATCGAGTCGGGCATCTGCCACATCAATGACACCACGGTTCAGGACGAGCCCCAGATGCCGTTCGGCGGCGTCAAGGCCTCGGGCTGGGGCCGCTTCGGCGGCCGCGCGGCACTGGAGGAGTTCACCGAGCTGCGCTGGATCACGGTCCAGGAGCTGCCGCGCCAGTACCCGATCTGACTCGCCCCCGCGGCCGCCGTCGCCGTCAGGCGGCGGCCTGGGACTGGCGCCGGGTCAGGCGCTCGGCGTGGTGGGCGCGTTTCTGGGCGAACATCGCGGTGTCGGCGCGGCGCAGCAGCCCGTCGGGGTCGGTGGCGTCCACCGGATAGACGGAGCGTCCGATGCTGACGCCCAGGCGCAGGCACAGATCCCCGACCACGAACGGCTCGGCGAAGCCGGCGACGATGCGCTCGGAGACCCTCTCGATCTCCTCGGGGCCGGCGGCGACGAGCAGCACCGCGAACTCGTCGCCGCCCAACCGGGCGACGACGTCGGAGGCCCGGGTGAAGCTCTGCAACCGCTCGGCCACAGCCACCAGCAGGGCGTCGCCGGTCTCGTGGCCGAATTCGTCGTTGACCGGCTTGAACCGATCGAGGTCGACGTAGAGCAGGGCGCCGCTCTCGGCGCTCGCGTGCGCCCGGGTGACCGCCGCGCGCAGTTCGGTGGTCAGGCGGACGCGGTTGGCCAGCCCGGTGAGCTGGTCATGAGTCGCCTGATGAGTGATGAGGTCGACCAGGCGCCCGCTCTGAAGCGCGGTGGTGGCCTGAGCGGCAACGCCGGACAGGCGGTCAGTCAGGTCCGCTGACAGACCCAGGCGCTCGGGCCGCTCGCGCACGGAGACCGACAGCAGCCCGAGCAGCTCGCCCGGGACGGCCAGCGGCACCAGGATCGTCCCGCCCATGCCGATCGCCGAGAACATCGCGCCGATGGCGCCGTCATCAGGACCGACGAACTGGGGTGCACGGTTGGGATCGCCCAGGAAGCTCTCCAGCGTCCCTCCGGGCTGGGGGGTCCAGCTCGAGCGGTCGGAGACCACCGGGCCGGCGGCCGTCTCCAGCGGGTGGTGTGCGGAGCGGACCAGCTGCCGGCCCTCGTCGTCCCACAGGTACACGGCCACGCGGTCACAGTCGACCACCGTCGGGACGGCGTCGGCCAGGCGCCGCGCGATCTCGGCGCTGGTGCCGGCCTGGGCCAGCGCCCGGGCCAGGTCCAGCAGGGCGCTTGACTGCTCGTAGCGCCGCTCGGCCTCCACCAGCGCGGCGCCGCTGTCCAGCGCGCTGGCGGCATAGCGGGCATACACCTCGAGCAGCTCGCGCTCGAGTTCGAAGAAGCGGCCGCCCTCGCAGGTGGCCATCAGCCGGCCGTAATCGCGGCGGTTGGAGCGCACCGGGACGACCAGCCACGAAGCGGGCAGGTCCTCGGCGGCCTCGCCCAGCAGGCGCTCGGCGTGCTCGGCCACCTCGCCGTCGTCAAAGCCCTTGTGGTGGCAGTGCAGCGGCCCGTCGGGGGTCATCCGCACGGCCAGGAGGTGGCGGGGAGCGCGGACCTCGACCGCAGCGCGCTCAGCGATGCGGGCCAGGACCTCGTCGACCTCGCCCGAGGAGATCAGGTCAGACGCCGTCTGGAACATGCTGTTCAGCCGGACCTTCATGGCGTCGAGCTGGGTGTGCAGGCCCGCGATCTGCTGGGCGGCGTCGCTCTCGACCACCTCGTCGCCCACGGGCCAGGTGACGCGATACTCGCATCGGGGCGCGCCAAAGGCGGCGCAGCGCTCGTGGTGCACCACCGCGGGCGGGAGGCCGAACAGAATCGGCGGTTGGGTCAGCATCCCGCGCGTCCACGCGCAATGGTGGGCGTCGCGGCGCAAGCCGGCGATCGCCGTGGCGTGGATCTCGGCGAAGCCGGGTCCGCAGTCGACCGCTTCCATGACGGTCGCGGTGCTGTACTTGCTCGCGGTCGTGGCGACGTGCCCGTAGACCGCCTCCAGCGACCCGAGCTGGCGCAGCACGGTGGCCACCGGGGATGCGTTGAGGTAACGCACCGCGTCCTCACCCACCGCGCGGGAGAACTCGGGGTGGTGGGTGACCTGGCCGCCGGCGCGCCACAGGGCGACGGCCTCGTCGAAGGAGATCCAGTTGGCGATGTCGGTCAGGTACGACACGGAGCGGTGCGAGTCGGCGACGCGCAAGAGCTCGGCTACGGCGGCGGTGCCGCCGTACTCGCGCACGCGGGCGATGAGCACCGCGCTCATCGAGCACGAGAAGTGCTTGCCCTCAGCGCTCAGGGACTGAGCTTCGGAGTGCGCGGCAACGGACATACCTCCGGTTATCGGAACGCACGAGCGCAACGCTTCAGTACTTGCCCGGCTGCTGGCCGGGAGGGCTACTGACCGGCCTGTCGCAGCCCCGCCGAGTGGGGCCTCAGGGCACTGGTAGCGTTCAGCGATCGGCACGGGCCGCCGGGCCCGCGTCCAGGGCTTCTGGACGCGCCACCACTGCGCAAAGGACGATCGTGAGCACTTCAGAGACTTCCGGCCTGGTCACCGATCTGGCCGGCCTCCAGGATCTCGCCGGCAAGCACGCCGGCTACACCGACTGGCATGTGATGGAGCAGGATCGCGTCAACCAGTTCGCCGACGCCACCGACGATCACCAGTACATCCACGTCGACCCCGAGCGCGCAAAGGAGACCCCCTTCGGCGGGACCATCGCACACGGGTTCCTGACCCTCTCGCTGCTGGCCCCCATCACGGGGGAGCTGGTCACGGTCAGCGATGCCAAGACCGGGCTCAACTATGGCCTGGATCGCGTCCGCTTCCCCGCGCCGCTGCCGGTCGGCGCCGAGTGGCGCGGCGGGGCCGAGGTTCTGGAGGTCGCTGACGTTCCCGGCGGCAAGCAGATGAAGCTCAAGGTCACCGTCGAGGTCAAGGGCTCGGAGAAGCCGGCGATGGTGGCGGAGTCCCTGGTCCGCATCTACGGCTGACTGGCATGGCCACCGCCGCGATCGACCTCGCGAAGGTCGCCGCCATCGACGTGCACGTACACGCCGAGCGCAACCACGACGAGCCCCAGGATCCGGTCACGCTGGAGATCCTCGACGCGGCCGGGAAGTACTTCGGCGGGCATCCGCCCCAGCCGACCGCGCAGGAGGTAGCCGAGTACTACCGCGAGCGCAACCTGGCGGCGGTCATCTTCAACGTCGACGACGAAGCCGGCATGGGCCGCCGGCGTCTGGGCAATTCCGAGGTCCTGGAGGCAGCGCGGGCCAACCCGGACGTGCTGATCCCGTTCGGCTCGGTGGACCCCCACAAGGGCAAGCTGGCCGTCCGCGAGGCCCGGGAGCTCATCGAGGCCGGGGTGCGCGGGTTCAAGTTCCACCCCAACACCCAGGCGTTCTGGCCCAATGACCCAGCGTGGTTTCCGCTGTATGACGTCATCGCGTCGGCCGGGCTCATTGCCCTGTTCCATTCCGGGACGACGGGGATCGGCGCCGGGATGCCCGGGGGCGGCGGGGTGCGCCTGAAGTACTCCAACCCGATGGCGGTCGACGACGTGGCGGCGGAGTTCCCCGGGCTCGACATCATCCTCGCCCATCCCTCGTTCCCGTGGCAGGAGGAGGCGCTGGCCGTCTCCGTGCACAAGCCCAACGTCTACATCGATCTGAGCGGGTGGTCGCCCAAGTACTTCCCGGAGATCCTGATCCAGTACATCAACACCCGGCTGCGGGACAAGATGCTCTTCGGGTCTGACTTCCCCCTCATCACGCCCGACCGGTGGCTGTCTGACTTCGAGAAGCTCCCCATCAAGGACGAGGTCCGGCCGCTGGTGCTGAAGGACAACGCGATCAGGTTGTTCGGACTCGGCTGATTGGGTGCGCACCCGGTGCGTCCGGGCTCGGAATCGGCGCACGTCAACGACGGGCTGGCGAGAGGTTCGCTTGGGCGGTCCAGCAACCTGGAGAATGCGCCAAACCTCGAGTCTGCAGCGAGGATTGGCGCGTTTTCCATGTCCCACATGGATTTCGCGCGAAACCTGCGACTCCCGCGGCGGTTTGCCGCGATATCCAGGTCGAGGCTGGCCGCAACCGGGGCCTTAAAGTGAGAGCGCCCCGGAACCGGCGGGATATGAGGCCGGACTCGGGGCGCGCTCGAGGGAGGAGAGGTACTGCGCCAATGATGATGAGCGATCGCGCTCTAGAAGTCCAAGACGTGTAGTCGCGGTGATTTATAATCTGACGTTATGGAACTGCGCCAGCTCCGCTACCTGGTGGCGCTCGCCGAGGAGCTGAACTTCACGCGCGCCGCCGAGCGCGAGCACGTGGCCCAGCCCGCGCTGTCGCAGCAGATCCGCCGGCTGGAGGACGAGGTGGGTCTGGCGCTGGTGGAGCGGACCACCCGGCACGTGTCACTGACCGACGCCGGCGAGGTGCTCGTCGTCCGGGCGCGGCGGGTGCTGGCCGAGCTCGAGGCCGCCGGCACCGAGCTGCAGGCGCTGCGCGGGATGGACACGGGCCACGTCACCATCGGCGCGATGCACACCATGGGGCCGATCGATCTGTCTCTTCCCCTGGCCCTGTTCCACGACCTGCATCCCGGCGTCGGCCTCACCGTGCGCGAGCAATCCAGCGAGGAGATGGCTGAGATGCTCCGCGTCGACGAGCTGGATCTCGCCTTCCTATCGGTCACCGAGCGCGTCGAGTCCCACGGGCTGGGACTGCACCAGCTCGTTTCCGAGGAACTGGTGGTCCTACTGCCGCTCGACCACCCCCTCAGCGGCCGCGAGGAGGTGCGCATGGCGGAGCTGGCCAACGAGCAGTTCATCAGCTTCCGTGCGGGGGCCCGGCTGCGCGAGCTGCTCTTCGCCGCCGGCCGCGAGGCCGGGTTCGAGCCCCGGGTGACGCTCGAGTCAAACGAGAGCCAGCGCATCCGCCGGCTCGTCGCCCGCGGCCTCGGCGTGTCGATCCTCCCTCGTTCCGACGCCGAGCGGCCCGGTGCCGAGGTGGCCGTGGCGCGCCTGGTCAAGCCATCGCTGCGACGCGACATCACGCTGGCCTGGCGGGAGGGGCGCCGCCTTGCCCCGGCCGCCGCGGCGTTCCTGGACCTGGCGCGAGAGACGTTCGCCGATCCGACCGACGACCAGGACAGCGCCATCGAGCGCCTTTACTTCTAAAGCCTTACAGACAGCCAACGCTCCTCATTTCTTAAGGTTTGAAATCCGGTCTGTCGCGGTAGACCAAACGCGCCATTCGGTGTCCGTTTTTCCAGGTCGGGCGCCGGTCCGAGCGACCTTCCAGGAGGGAGTACCGATGAGGAACGGCTTGAGTAGCCGTGCGTGGCTGTCGATCGCAGCCGCAACCGTGACCGCCGCGATGGCGTTCGCACCGTCAGCCATGGCCGGGACCGCGGGCACAGCAGCATGGCGTGTGCGCAATGCCAGCGACGCCGGCGCCTACAGCGCGTCGCGCATGTCCGTGACACTGGCGCTCGCGGAGCGCAACCAGAGCGCGCTCAATGCTCTCGTCGCCAAGCCGCACGCGGCGCTGACGCCGGCGCAGTTCGACGCGCAGTTCGCGCCCTCGTCGGCCACCGTCGACGCCATCCGCAGCTGGGCCTCGGCCAATCAGCTCGCCGTCTCCTCAGTGTCCTCCAACCGCCTGCTGGTCACGCTGAGCGGCACCTCCAGCCAGCTCTCGAACGCGCTGCAGACCGGCTTCGAGCGCTTCCACTCGTCGGCCAACGGCACCTTCTTCGCTGCCTCCAGGGCGGCTCAGCTGCCCGCCTCGTTCGCCTCGGACGTCAGCGCCGTCGTGGGGCTCTCGAGCCTGGCGAAGGTCGCCATCCCGGAGCCGTCGGTCCGGTCCGCCTCCGCGCTGAGCGCCGGCAGGGCCGCGCTCTCGGCCACCGGCTTGCCCGGCCTGCCCAGCGGGCTGAACTACCCCGCCACCTACACCCCGCAGCAGCTCAACGCGATGTACGACTCCCCGTCCACCGCGACGGGCAGCGGCCAGCAGCTGGCGATCATGACCGAGGGCGACGTCAGCCAGCCCAAGGCGGACCTGGCGACGTTCGAGAAGACCTACGGACTGCCCACGGTGACCTGGAACCAGATCAACGTCGGCACCCCCTCCACAGACACCTCCGGCGCTGACGAGTGGGATCTGGACAGCCAGTACTCCACCGCCTTCGCCCCGGGCGTGACCACCCTCAACGTGTACGTCGGGCCGTCGCTCAACGACGACGACATCCTCACCACGATCAACAAGTGGGTCACCGACGACATCGCCAAACAGGGCAGCTTCTCCGCCGGGGAATGCGACCTGCTCGCTGACGCCTCCGGCTTCACCGCCGGGCTGGACGCGGTCCTGGAGCAGGCCGACGCCCAGGGTCAGACGATGTTCTTCTCCTCGGGCGACACCGGCTCGCAGTGCCCGGCCATCACCGGCGTCAACGGCGTCCCCGCCGGCATCCCGGACACCAACTACCCCGCCTCCAGCCCGTTCGGCATCGGCGTGGGCGGCACCAGCGTGCTCAACAACAACCCGTTGTCCGAGATCGGCTGGTACGCCGGCGGCGGCGGACTGAGCCCGATCGAGCCGGCGGCGTCCTTCCAGGCCAACGCGAAGGTGTTGGGCGTCGCGGCCCCGCCGACGCGCGGCGTGCCGGACGTGAGCCTCGACGCCGACCCTGAGAGCGGCTACGACGTGGTCGTCGACGGCGCGGTCGAGGGCATCGGCGGCACCAGCGCCAGCGCTCCGTCGTGGCAGGGCATCTGGGCCCGCGTCAATGGCTCACACGCCGGGTTGGGCTTCGCCGGTCCGGTCCTGTACTCGACCGAGCCGTCGAGCGCTTTCCACGACATCACGATCGGCGCCAACGGTGCGTACACCGCCGGGCCTGGTTACGATCTCGTGACCGGACTGGGCACCCCCGACATCGCGAAGCTGGTCAGCGGAGCCTGAATCGAACGGCCGATCGCCGGGTCTAAGGTGACATAGCGACAATCGGACCCCCCACCTGGGGGTCCGGATAGTGCGGTAACGCACAAGTTGTCGACATTCTTAGCCCGTCAATACGTCCAATTGAGATAGTGCCTGCGTAATTGCAACGCAAGCGGGAATGATGGGTCTGTGGGCGAATAGCGCCCCAGGCCCTTCTTTCTGCTCAGCCGGTAGTCCGCCTTAGTTCGACAATCGTCGAACAAGATGGTATTATTAGCGGTGGAGAAAACCCATGCGAAACACGGAGATCGTTCTGAACAGCGTTGATACCGATGCCCCTGAGACCCCGACACAGGGTCGCAGCGAGCATCACGATACTAACCAGCGCCCGCGTGCCCGCGGTCGTGGCGAGCACGGCTCTGCTGCGGCTGCCCAGTCGCCTCGCCGCCAGCCCCGGCGTCGCGCGGCGCGGCCTGCGGAGCGCCGCCTGACCGCTGACGCGCGTCTAACCGCGGGCGTCGGCACAGGCGCCATGACGGAGAACTCGCTTGACCTCTTCCTGCGTTCGGCGCGGCAGCACCCGCTGCTGACAGCCGAGGAGGAGATCGAGTTGGCCAAGCGCATCGAGCGCGGAGACCTGGCCGCCAAGGAGAAGATGATCAACTCCAACCTGCGGCTGGTCGTCTCTCAGGCCCGCCGGTACCAGGGCCATGGCCTGCCCATGGAAGACCTGGTGCAGGAGGGGATGCTTGGCCTGATCCGCGCCGTCGAGAAGTTCGACTGGCGCCGCGGCTTCAAGTTCTCAACGTACGGCACCCTGTGGATCCGCCAGGCGCTCCAGCGCGGCCTGCAGAACCACGGGCGCACCATCCGGCTGCCTGTGCACGTCGCGCAGCGCCAGACGAAGGTGCGCAAGGTGGAGTCCGAGCTCAGCACCAAGCTGGGCCGTGAGCCCACCGACGAGGAGATTGCGGCCGAGGCCAAGCTCGACGTCGAAGAGGTCGCCGAGTTGCGCGAGCTGACGCGCGGCCTGACCAGCCTGGACCAGCCCGTGGGCGAGGACGGCGAGACCGCCTTTGGCGATCTGCTGGCCTCCGATCGGCCCGAGCCCACTGAAGAGGTGGAATCGGCCGAGCGCGTGGAGCTGATCAGCGGCGCGGTGGCCCACTTGCCCGAGGGCGAGCGCAACGTCATCAGGCTGCGGTTCGGCCTGGCCGGCACGGAGCCGCTCAACCTCCGCCAGACCGGGATCGAGCTGGGCATTCCGCTCAGCAAGGCCCGTGAGCTGGAGGCCCAGGGCCTCAGCCGCCTGGCGATGAGCAACCAGCTCGAGGAGCTGCGCCGAGCCGCCTAGACAGATTGACGTCACGAGCCCCGGTTGCCTCACGGCGACCGGGGCTCTTGTCGTTTAAGGGGCGTCCCCGGGGCGGGGGTCCGCGTCGGCGTCGGTCGGCAGCGCGCCCACCCTCTCCAGTGTGTCGACGGCGGCGGCGCCGGGTGAGCGTGACGTCAGTGCGTCCGGATCAGGACGCAGCCGCGCCGAGTAGATCGAGGGCGCGCCGAGACGGCGGGCGATGACCGTCGCCTCCACCACCGCAAGCAGCGTGGGCGCCATCAGGGAGTCGAAGTTGCGCGTGAGCTCGAGGACCAGGACCACGCCGGACAGCGGCCCCTGCATCGATGCCGCCAGAAACGCCCCGCCGCCGATGATCGCGTAGCTGCCGATCTGGGCGCCCGGGAACAGGTGCAGCCACCCGTAGCCGAGAATCCCGGCCAGCAACGCACCGATGGTGAGCGTGGGCGTGAAGAGGCCGCCGGGGGAACCCGTCCACAGGCACGCCGCGGTGGCCAGCGGCTTGAGCAGGAACAGGACCCACAGCAGCCCGAACGAGATGCTGCCGACCGCGGCGAGCTGCACGACGCCCTTGCCGTTGCCCAGCAGCTCCGGGTACCGGACGGCGACCAGGCCCAGAATCGGGAACACGACGAAGGGCGCGATGTAGCGGCCCCGTCCCGTCGGTCGGTGGGACCCGGCCCAGGCGATGATCCGCACCCAGATGATCGCCACGACACCGATGATCGGTCCCACGATCGCCCCCCAGGCGAGTTGCTGGGGATGGACCCCGTAGAGCGGCAACCGGTAGATGGGGCCTGTTCCCAGCGCGATCCAGGCGACGCAGGTGGCAATCACCGAGGTCGCCAGCGCGGGCAGTACCAGGGGCAAGGCCAGGGTGCCCAGGAGGACCTCGAGCGCGAACAGGGCCCCGCCCAGTGGGACGTTGTAGACCGCGGCGAACCCGGCACCCGCACCCGAGGCCACCAGCAGCCGGCGCTGCCAGGTCGGCAGGCCGCCCCAGTCTGATAACCAGCTCCCCGCAGCTCCGCCCACGAGTTGCGGAGCGCCCTCCCGCCCCAGCGAGACGCCGAGCCCGACCGTGATGATCGAGATCACGGCACGGGCGACGCTCGGCACCACCGCCATGTGCGCGCCACGCAGCCAGACGGTCTCTGAAACCTCGGTGCCGCCCGACACCGGCAGCCGCCCCAACACGAAGACACCGACCACGACGACGACGGCGGCCACCACGAGGGCCACGATCCGACGCCACGCGGCGGCCGCGGCAACGCCATCGAGGAACGGGCCGCGGCGGTAGCCGAAGGCGAGGTGCTCGACGAGGTGCAGCAGGCCGACAAGGGCCGACGCGCCGATCCCCGTCACGACGCCGAGCACGATGACGATGCCCCAGAAGCGGAGGCTGTAGCTGGCCACGATCCCCCGGCCGGTGACGTTGGCTTGAGGCGAGAACCAGTTGCGGGCCCGAGCACGGCGAGTGTCGGGCGGGTGCGGCGCCGACGTCCTGGTCGGGCCTTGTTCCACGCCCGCAAGCGTGCCAGGTTTGGCCGGAGTCAGGAGCCCGTACGCTACGCTTGCCGCGTGTCTTCGCTCCGCTACCGGCGCGTGATCGTCAAGCTCAGCGGGCGGGCATTTGCGGGATCCGCAAGCTTCGGGCTCGACTCCCAGGCGATCGAATACGTCGCCGACCAGCTGATCGCGGCGCGCAACCTGGGCGTGGAAGAGGCGGTCGTCGTGGGGGGTGGCAACTTCTTCCGCGGCAACGTCGCCGAGGACTGGGGCATCGAGCGCGCCGAGGCCGACAACATCGGCATGCTGGGCACGGTCATGAACGGCATCCTGCTGCGCGGTGTGCTGAAACATCGCGGACTGGAGGACGTCCGGCTGATGACCGCGCTGCCGATGCAGTCCATGGCCGAGCCGTTCATCCGGCTGAAGGCCCTCTCGCACCTGGAGCGCGATCAGCTGGTGCTGCTGGCCTGTGGCATCGGCCAGCCCTACGTGACCACGGACTATCCGGCGGTACAGCGCGCCATCGAGCTGCGCGCTGACGCGATCCTCCTGGCCAAGCACGGCACCGACGGCATCTACGACCGCGACCCGCGCAAGGATCCCGGCGCCCACCGCTACGACTCACTGGGCTACAGCGACGTGCTCGAGCGCGACCTGCGGGTCATGGACCAGCAGGCGATCGTGCTTGCCCGGGACCATGAGCTGCCGCTGCACGTGTTCGACTTCGACGAGCGCGACGCAATTTCCGCCATCTGCCAGGGCGAAAACCGCGGCACCTACATCTCCCCGTCAACGACGCTGGTCAAGTCGGCGGCTGCGCCCGTCGGCTGAGCGCCTCCGCGCCCGTCGACCCACCCCGCGTGGGGCATCGCTGAAGCTTCGGTGCCGTGACCGATGCAATTCCGCCGGCCGTCCGCACGTCGCTGCTCGAGACGGGGACCATGGACGTCCGCTCGGGGGATATCGAGCGGTGGCGGGATATCGAGCGGTGGCTGCCTGCCGGGGCGGTCACGTAGAGAGAGATTGCCAAGACCCACCAGGGGCCTGCTGCTCCTGCCGGCGGTCTGCGCCGGCGAGGCGCGGACCGCCGGCACTCGTGGCTCAGGAAACTCTCAGGCGATCGTCCTCAATCGCCAATCGACCCGGGTCGATGGTCAAGAGCGACCCGCCCCCTCACCTTGGAGACCCCATGTCCATTGGTTCGATCGGCAGCGTGAACAACGCTTGGCCGTCGCAGCAGTCCTCATCCGCCGAGAGCTCCTGGCAGAACGTGGTGAGCTCCGTCTCCGGCACCCTGGGCCTGAGCAGCTCGGCGCTCCAGCAGCAGCTGCAGTCGGGCCAGAGCCTGAGCTCGATCGCTCAGTCACAGGGCGTCTCGCAGCAGACCCTCATCGGTTCGATCCAGAACGCGCTGACCTCGAACGGCTCGTCCGCGTCGGGTCCGCAGCTCCAGCAGGTGGCCACCAACATCGCCAACCGGACCCCGGGGGCCGGCCACGCCGGCCACCATCACCATCACGGCGGTGGCGGCGGCGGGGGGGTGGAGAGCGTGCTCTCCACGGACGCCTCCTCGACGGACTCGACCGACGCGGCGGGCCCGTCGGCGGCGACGCCCACCACCGATGACTCCGCCGTCCCGTTCTCCGACCAGCTCAGCGCCGCCACTTCCACGAGCTCGCTGCTGTCGGCCCTCACCGACCCGTCGTCCGCGCAGGACAGCTCGGCGACGC
This sequence comes from uncultured Solirubrobacteraceae bacterium, assembly GCA_963737335.1. GTDB lineage: Bacteria > Actinomycetota > Thermoleophilia > Solirubrobacterales > Solirubrobacteraceae > Palsa-465. The sequence goes on along the minus strand of CAVTSK010000017.1, from coordinate 76,531 downwards.
TGGCCAACCTGGCCGGCGAAAGCGACCTCTGGCAGGGCATCGACACCGTGGCGTAGGCGTCCCGGGGCTGGTCAGCGGCCGGCGTCTGCCGCCCGCGACGGACGGACTCAGACCACCGGCCCGGTGGCCTGCGACTGGCCGGACGGGGGCTCGGCGTTCTCGCCGGGCGCGTCGGGAGCGCGGATCCACACGCGGATGCGCCCGGACCTGATCACGAAGTTCGTCCGCGCCGTCTCGCCGGCACCGGGGCTGCACGCGCTCCCGCCCTGGCCGGGACGGCCGGTGAGCCGGAACAGCGCCTGCACGAACGGCCCGCCCACCTTGATGACCGAGATGAGCTTGGCGCCGCAGGGCAGCGCCGCGTTGGCGTGCTCGGCCTGAGCGAGACTGCGGAGGGTGAGTTCCTGATCCGGCCCGGGGGCGAAGACGCTGGGGAGCTGGAAGTACTGGGCGGCGCCGCGCACGTCGCCGCGGCGCAGTGCGTCGGCCCACCCCTTGATCACCCGCACCGTGCGGGCGTCGGCCGAGCGGGGAGCGTGCGCCGGAACCGGATTCGCCGGGGAGGCCGCCTTCGGCTGATGCCGCGCGGTGGTCCGTGAGGCCGTCGTCGAGCTATGCGTGGCGCTGGAGTGCGACGTGGAACCGCAGCCGGCCACGGCCAGCGACACCCCCACGAGGAGCAGCACCAACGGTGCGCCCGGTCGGACCCGCGCCATGTGCTGATGATTGCATGCGGCCTGCGGCCCCCACCCCAGTGGGCGATCCAGGACTCGGACCTGGGACCTCTTCCTTATCAGCAAGCGGACCCGCAGACGCAGATGCTCAGCCGAGTTTGACGGTGGCGGTGGCGTCGCGGACCCAATGGCATAGCTGGGGCCGGACCGCGTGCGACCGTGCCGTAGGGGCCGGACGCGCTGTCGAGGGACGTATCGGCGTCGATCCCTCGCACGTCCGGCCCGGTTGTCTCAGGTCAGCCGATCCGGATCCGCGTGCGGTGGGTGTGCCCGCCGGCGCGGGTGATGAGCGTGTAGCTGCCCGGTTTTAGCGCCCGTGCTGGTGTGAGCATCAGCTTGGTGGCGCCGTGGCGGGTGCTCATCAGCCGGCCTCGCGCGTAGACCACGTGGCCGCGGGTGATCGATGCCGACGCCGCGGAGGCGGTGGCGGTCGTGAACTTGATCGTCTTTGCCACGAGCCGTGTGGTGCACTTCTCGCGTTTCACCCGCTTGTGCTTGACGGTGACCGTGACCTGCTTGCAGGTGACCAGTTCGATCTGGCCCGCCGGACCCTTGGCGCCGGCCGGGCCCGCGGGGCCGGCAGAGCCGGCAGCGCCGGCAGCGCCGGCTGGTCCTTGTGGTCCAGACGACTGCGCGCCGACCATCAGCCCGGCGCTGGTCGCCGTCGTTGTGACATCCAGCAGCGGATAGGTGACCGTGATCTCGCACGACAGCAGGTGGCCGACATCCCCGGGGACAGGTGTGTAGGTCTGGCTGGTCCCGCCCGCGATCGCGCCGCCATCCCGCAGCCACTGGTACCCGTCGGACGGGGACGCGTCGTAGGCCGGAGTCTGGCCGGCCCCCCGACTGCGACCCGCACGATCTTGTCCCCAGGCAGACCTGCTGGGTGAACCACTGTTGCCGTCAGGCCCCGACCCAGTCACCCTTGGATCGCCGCCGCGCCGGACGGGACGCGGGATCGCGCCGGTGACCTATCCTGACCGATCCGGTTGGCGGTGAACTTCGGTGAACCACACGTTCCCGTCCGGCCCGGGGCAATGTTCCCAGACGCGTTGGCTGTTCGTGGTCAGGAACTCGGTGATCTGCCCGGCGGGTGTGATCCGCCCGATTCTGTTGCCCATTCGACTCGGCGAACCACATGTTCCCGTCCGCCCCTGCTGCGATCCCGTCCGGGCACACTGAGCACGGTCGGGACCGGGAATTCGGTGATCTGCCCGGCGGGTGTGATCCGCCCTATCGCGCCGATGCCCTCCGTGAACCACATGTTGCCGTCCGGCCCTGCCGCGATCCCCGACGGGCCGCTGTTCGCGGTCGGGATCGGGAACTCGGTGATCTGCCCGGCGGGTGTGATCCGCCCGATCTTGTCGGCGTTGAACTCGGCGAACCACTCGTTCCCATCCGTTCCCGCCGCAATCCCGAACACTTGGCTGTTCGCGGTCGGGACCGGGAACGCATTGATCGACCCCACCGGCAGGCGTCCCGCCGCCAGCGCCGAACTGCACGCTGCCAACAGCGCCACCAGGACAGACACCGCGGCCACCACCAACCGAGCCGGCACTACCACCCCCAGCATCCCTTTGGGCAGCGCTTGTCGTTCTGCGGAACGGGCACCTGGACCGTTCCCACCGCACAATCGCTCTTGCGCCTCGTCGACGTTTCCTGTGGTCGCAGGATTGCCCGTAGACATCGCAGATTCTCCTTGTGGCGAGTGAATGGACACGCGGTGGCCGCGTGCGCCAAGCTTCGAGCGGTTCTGCTGCCCGCGCATCGTGGACACCCCCTAACGTCCCCCCAAGTGTTTTGCGGCCGCGCGCCCCACGGCTCCGCCTGGCGGCGCCGCCGACCATCCCCATATCGAGATCCACGCGCTCGCCGATGACCGGATCACCGGTCAGCTGGCCAGCGGGGGTCACGAGCGGACCCCCGCCGCATAGGCGGGGCTTTCGAGGAGTGGGCGATCCAGGACTCGAACCTGGGACCTCTTCCTTATCAGAGAAGCGCTCTAACCGACTGAGCTAATCGCCCGTCCGGAGGCGATTCTAACGGCGTCGGGGCCCGGTGACACGCGCAGTCCCATGGGGTGCCGACTTGCACCAACACCCTACGTTGATCAACTATCAACCAGGCTCAAGGCTTGGTTGAGGCAGGTGCACGGAGCTTCAGCCTGCGGGCGAGCTCCAAAGCCTCTTCAGCGCTCTCGAAGGTGAGCTGTGCGCGGAAGCCTGCACCTGAGGCTGAGACCCGCACCTCGCGGCCCAGGGCGGCCTCGAACGTGTCGCCGATCTCGGCGATCGCGGCCTCCTGATCGGGGTGCAGGCCCGGCGCTCGCCGGCGATGGGCGCGCACCGTGGTGGAATCGTCGTCGGCCTCGCCGCGCGTTGCGCGAGCGCGCTGCTCGGTCTCACGGACCGACCAGCCGCTCTGGACGGCCTCGCGGCCCAGGTTCCGGCGGTCGCCGTGGTCGGGGGCGAGGAGGAGGGCGCGGCCGTGGCCCTCGCTGAGATCGCCGGCCTGGATGGCCTCGAGCGTCTCGTCGGGCAGGTCGAGCACGCGGATGAGGTTGGACACCGCAACGCGGCTGCGTCCGACCCGGCGGCCGACCTCCTCGCGCGAAAGGCCGAGCTCCTCAGTCAGTGCTGCGCAGGCCCGGGCCTCCTCGACGGGATTGAGGTCCTCGCGAGCCATGTTCTCGACGAGGGCAAGCTCGAGCGAGGCGGCATCGTCGTGGTGGCGGACGATCGCCGGGACCGTCTCGAGCTCCGCCAGTTGAGCCGCGCGCCAGCGGCGCTCGCCGGCGATCAGCTCGTAGGTGCCGCCCGGAAGTGGGCGCACCAGGACCGGTTGCAGGACGCCTCGGACCCTGATCGACTCCGCCAGGGCGACCAGGGCCGCCTCGTCGAAGTTGTCGCGGGGCTGATGGGGGTTGGCGGAGATCAGCTCGAGTGGAAGCTGGCGCAGCTCCTCGGTCTCCTCGCGCGGCGCGACCGAGAGGATCGCCGCCAGGCCGCGGCCCATTCCGCGCTGACGCTCAGCCACGGGCCGCGACCTCCTTGGCCAATTCGAAGTAGGCGTCCGCGCCGGCGCAGTGAGGGTCGTAGTGGATGACCGGCTTGCCGAAGCTCGGGGCCTCACCCACGCGGACGTTGCGGGGGATGACGGTCTCGAACACGAGCTCCGGGAAGTGCCGGCGGACCTCTGACTCGACGTCCTGGGCCAGCCGGGTGCGGTTGTCGTGCATGGTGAGGAGCATCCCGGCAACCGTCAGCCTCGGGTTGAGCTCACGTTGCACCAGCGACAAGGTGTCCAGCAGCCCCGCCAGGCCCTCGAGCGCGAAATACTCCGACTGGACCGGGACGATGACGCGGTCGGCGGCCACCAGCGCATTGACCGTCAGGGGACCGAGGGAAGGCGGGCAATCCAGCAGGATGAAGGCGTACTGGTCCCGGATCGGTGCCAGGACCTCGCGCAGGCGGCGCTCGGATCCGGCCAGCCGCGGCAGCTCGACATTGGCGCCGGCGAGGTCCGGGCCCGCGGGGATCACGCCCAGGTTGGGGATCTGGGACGCGACCACCGCATCGGCGAGTGGCACCCCATCGAGCAGAGCGTCGTACACGGTCGGAGTGATGTGCTTATCGATGCCGAGGCCAAGCGTTGCGTTGGACTGGGGATCCATGTCGATGAGCAGCGACGCGTAGCCGGCCTCCGCGATGCAGGCGGCGAGATTGACGGCGGTCGTGGTCTTGCCGACCCCGCCCTTCTGGTTAGCGATCGCGTAGACGGTCCCCATGGCAGGTGAAGCTAGCGCCGGGCGCGGTCAGACGCCCCGCCCAACGGGCGTTTGCGCGCCATGCCCGGCCGCCGGGGAAACCGGTCCGGCGTAGGCGTCACCTTGTGCATGAGGTGCAGGTGGCGGTGCAGCGCGCCCGGGTAGGGGGCGACCCGCATCACCGGTCCGACCTGGAGCCCGAGCTCGCCGGCGGCGCGGGCGCCCGCGGCCTCATCCTCGGGGTCACGGCGTCCCCGCCAGGCGACCAGCCATCCGCCGATGTCGAGCAGCGGTGCCGCGTACTCGGCCACCACCGCCAGCGGAGCCAGCGCGCGAGCGGTGACGAGGTCGCAGGACCCGAGGCCCTCCGGCCAGGACTCGGCGCGGGCGTGCACCGCCGTGGCGTTGGACAGCCCACAGGCCTCGATGGCGCGCGTGATGAACGCGCACTTGCGCCCGTTGCTCTCGACCAGGCTCACCCGTGCACCGGCCAGCCCGATCGCCAGCGCCAGGCCCGGGAAGCCGGCGCCGGCGCCCAGGTCGGCGATCGCCGTCGCGCCCTGGACCTCGGGCAACTCGAGCGCCACCAGCGAGTCCGCGAGGTGGTCGCGGAGGATCGCGCTGGGATCGGTGACGGTGGTCGGCGCGTCAGGGTCGGCGGCGACGCACTCGACGAGGACGTCGAGTTCACGTGCCTGCCCATCGGACAAGCCATAGCGATCGCGGAGGGCATCGAGGTCCAACCGAGCGTCCCAAATGTTTCACGTGAAACGGGTCGGCGGCTGCCCGCGTCGTGCGGACCCTCAGTCGACCAGCGGAGCGACGACGAGGTACCGCGAGGGCTCCTGGCCCTCGCTGTAGGTCTCGACGTCGTGGCGATCCTTGAGGTGCTCGTGGATCACCTTGCGCTCGAGCGCGCTCATCGAGTCCAGCGCCACCGCGCGCTTTCCGCTCATCGCCTGCTGAGCCGCCTGGTCGGCGGTCGCGCGCAGGGCGACGGCACGGCGCTCACGGTATCCGCCGGCGTCGACGAGGACCGAGATGCGCGGATGGCCGGAATCCGGGTCTCGACCTGCGATGCGGTAGGCGAGGTGCTGAATCGCATCGATCGTCTCGCCGTGGTGGCCGATGAGGAGCCCGAGATCGTCGCCGACAAACTCGGCCTGCAGTCCGTCGTCGGCGTCGTGGATCTCGACGGTCGCGTCCACGCCGGCCGCCGATGCGATCCGCTCCAGCAACTCACGCACCCGCCCCGCGGCGGCCTCTGAGGTGGCGGACATCGTCTACCTCCGTCGACCCGAACGTTTCTTCTTCTTGCGCGGCGACTTCGGGGGCGCGGCACGCGGGCCGGCGGCCACCGGCTGCTTCTCAGCCTCGGGCGCCTTGGGCTTGCGGATCAGCGCACCCAGGCCTCCGCCCGAGCCTCCGGAGCCGTTGGGGCCCGACTTCGGGGGTCCACCGCCGTCCGAGCGGGGACCGCCGCCGCCTGTGGGCGGAGAGGTCCCTCCCGCCGTAGCGGGTCGCAACGGCCCGATCCGGCGCTTGACCACGTACTGCTGGCCGATCGTCCACAGGTTCGTGGTGATCCAGTACACCAGCACGCCCGCCGGGAAGCGGATGACGAAGATCACGAACAGCAGCGGCATGAACAGCATGATCTGCCGCTGCGTGCGGTCCGTCATCGCTCCGGACATCATCAGGCTGGAGCCGAGCTGCGTGCCGACGTAGAGAATGATCAGCACCACCAGGGTCGCGCCGGTCGCCTTGTCGGTGATGTCACCGATGAAGAGGAAGCTCGACTCGCCATGGACACCGCAGGGCACCGTGTGCGCGGTGCTCAGGACCCCGTGGTTGTTGGCCGCCTGCCACGCCGGACAGATATCGACGCGCAGGCTCTGGCGCAGCATGTAATACAGCGAGATGAAGACCGGCAGCTGCGCCGCGAGCGGGAGGCAGGAGGCCAACGGGTTGACGTTGTTCTCCTTGTAGAACTTCATCATCTCCTGCTGCTGGCGCTGCTTGTCCTCCTTGTACTTGGCCTGAATGGCCTTCATCTCAGGCGCCAGTTGCTGCATCCGCGCCATCGAGCGAATCTGTCTCACGGTCAGCGGCACCAGGATCGCGCGCACGCAGATGGTCAGCAGCACGATCGCCCAGCCCCAGGGGATGCCGATGCTGTTGTGGAAGAACTTCAGCACCGACTCGAAGACGTCGATGAGCGGCTGGAAGATGTTGGCGGTGACGAGCAGCATGGTCAGGAGGCGCTCGGGGCGGCGGCTCGGGGCTTGAACAGCCGTTGCTCCTCGACGGGGTCAAAGCCCCCACGGCTCCACGGGTTGCACCGCAGGAGCCTCCAGCCGGCCAGGACGAGTCCGCGCAGTATGCCGTATCGCTGGACCGCCTGTACGGCGTACTCAGAGCACGACGGGTAGTACTTGCAGCGCTGCCCCACCATCGGCGAGAACAGGAGTTGGTAGGCGCGGATGGGCAGGACCGCGATGCGGCGGAGCATCATCATCGCGCCGTCGCCTCCGCGCCGTCGGCGGCCTCGGCGGCGACGTCCGGCGCCTCGCCGGAGTCAATGACGCCCGGAACCTTGTCCAGCAGTTCGCTGAGTGCGCGCTGGATCCCCGCGAGCCCGTCGCGCTGCGCCAGGTCCTTTGCCCCATGCCGGGCGATCACCACGGCGTCGGTGCCGGCCGGCAGCCGGCCACACTCGCGCGCAAAGGCCTCGCGCAGAAGGCGCTTGACGCGGTTGCGTTCCACCGCTCCGCCCACCTTGCGCGACACCGACAGCCCCAACCGGGGGGCAGCATCCTCGTCGCCGCGAGGGAACACGTAGAGCACGAGGTCACGACCGGCGTGCGACCGGCCCTGCCGGAACACCCGGTCGAACTCTGCGCTGCGCGACAGCCTTCCTCGCCCTGACCGATGTGCGGACACAGATCCCGCCCACCCGCGGGGCATCACACCGTGAGGCGCTTGCGTCCCTTTGCGCGCCGTCGCTTGAGCGTCAGGCGCCCCGCGCGCGTCTGCATACGAGCGCGAAAGCCATGGGTACGAGCGCGCTTGCGCTTCTTGGGCTGGTAGGTGCGTTTCATCTCAAAGTAGTCCCACAGTGAGGGAACGAACGTCGGAGTATACGCAGGCTTGGGGCTTGCCTCGGCCACTGCGATTGCACGCCGCCGGAGCCGTGACCGCGGGCCCCGGAGCTTTTTCCCGCGCTTTGCGTCAACGCCCTGTGAAAGCCCGCGAGTGGCTCGAGGGCCGTTGGTATATTCGCCGACCCCCGGGGCATTTCGCCCGGGCCCTCACCGATTGTCCTCAAACGCTCCCGGGAGGAGCTGCGTGTCGCTGCCCGCTCAACCTGACGCTGTGTCTGCATGGCGCACGATCAGAGCGGAGCTCCAGCGCCACGTCGGAACGTCCGCCTACGAGATCTGGTTGGCCCCGATCCAGCTCGAGTCCTTCGACGGCGACGTCCTCCTCCTGCGGGCTCCGCAGGCCACCCAGAAGTGGCTCGCCGAGCGCTTCGGCCCCGTGCTGGACCGCTGCGTGCGCCAGAGCATGGGGCCCGACACGCGCGTCGTCTTCGCCGGATCCGAGCCCTCCGCGTACGCGGCGCCCGCCCGCCGTTCCCCGTCTGACGACGAGCGCACCGCGCTCAATCCCCGCTACCGCTTCGAGCAGTTCGTCATCGGCGAGGGCAACCGCCTGGCCCACGCCGCCGCCCTGGCCGTGGCCGAGCTCCCCGGCCAGGCCTACAACCCGCTCTTCCTGCATGCCCCGCCGGGCCTGGGCAAGACCCACCTCCTGCACGCGATCGGCAACTACGTGGCGGCCTACGGGGGCGGTAGCACGGTGCGCTACACGACAGCGGAGGCCTTCACCAACCACTTCATCACCGCCCTGAGCACCAAGTCGCTGAACACCTTCAAGCACGCCTACCGTGACGCTGACGTGCTGCTCATCGACGACGTCCAGTTCCTGGCCAGCAAGGCCAGGACCGAGGAGGAGTTCTTCCACACCTTCAACGCGCTCTATGAGAACGGCCGGCAGCTCGTGCTCACCTGCGACCGCCTTCCCCGCGCGCTCGTCGCCATCGAGCAGCGTCTCCGTGAGCGCTTCGAGGCCGGCCTGGTTGCCGACATCGCACCCCCCGATCACGCCACGCGCGTGACCATCCTGCGCAAACGCGCGGCCGTCGACAACATCGCCCTGGCCGATCCCACCGTTCTTGACCTCATCGCCGATCGCGTCGCTGACAACATCCGCTCACTCGAGGGCGCGCTCATCCGCGTCGTCGCCTTCCACTCCCTCACGCAGCGCCCGATCGACCGAGCGCTCACGCTGGAGGTCATGGACGCCATGTATCCCTCGCGCCGGGGCACCGGACCGCCGTCCATCGCCGAGGTCCAGGCGATCGTCGCCGCCCACTTCAGGCTCTCGGTCGAGGAGCTCACCTCGGCCAGTCGTATCAGCGCGGTGTCCTGGCCCCGGCAGGTGGCGATCCACCTGGCCCGCGATCTCACCGGCGCCTCCCTGCCGGCGATCGGGCGGGCATTCGGCGGACGCAACCACGCCACCGTCATCCACGCCTGCAAGCGCGTCTCCGAGCGCCTCAAGAACGATCAACATGTTGTTGATGAGATCGCCGGGCTGTCGACCATGGTCTCCACCCGTCAAGTCGACCGCGACTGTTGACAGACTTGCCTGTCCGCCTTCAACAGCCATTCCTCCGCTATTTGCCGGAGATCGCGCAGTTCTCCACAGCTTCTGTTCCCTCTATGACTTCTAACTCCTTTCAGAGGTATTCATCGTGAAGATCTCACTCGAGCGCGATGTTCTGCTCTCGCAGCTGCAGACCGTCAGCAGAGTGGCCTCGACCCGCAGTGCGATCCAGGCGCTGTCGGGCGTGCAGCTGACCGCAGCACAGGACGGATGCGAGCTGCGCGCCACCGATATGGACGTCGGCCTCCGTGTCCCCCTGGAGGCTGAGGTCTCCCGCGAGGGCACCGTCGTCCTCCCCGCTCGCCTCATGCTCGACGTGGTGCGCTCGCTGCCCGCCGCCGCCGTCTCGCTCGAGCTGCGCTCCGCCGAGCAGGACGTCGAGCTGGTCTCCGGTAACGCCCGCTTCCACATCCGCACGCTCCGCGGCGACGACTTCCCTCCCTTCCCGGAGCCCGAGCCCGACACCGCGGTCGAGGTGCCCGCCGACGCGTTCGTGTCCACGGCGCAGAAGGTGGCCGGCTCGGCGTCTCGCGACGAGACGCGCCCCGTGCTCACCGGCATCCTGGTCTCCGCTTCCGAGCGCGAGCTGCGGATGGTCGCCACCGACTCCTACCGGCTGAGCGTGAAGGAGACGACGCTCGAGTCGCCGCTGTCATCCGGCTTCGAGGTCAATGTGCCGGCGCGGGCTCTCCAGGAGCTGGGTCGCCTTGTCGGCCATGGCGAGGACGAGGCGCTGAGCATCAGCGTCCGGCAGAACCAGGTCCTGTTCACCCTGGGCCGCGTGATCCTCTCCAGCCGCCTCATCGACGGCCAGTTCCCCAACTACCGCCAACTGCTGCCCGAGAGCTTCGAGCACGAGCTGCGCCTGGCCGGAGGTGAGTTCACCGATGTCGTGCGCCGCGTCAGTCTGCTGGCGCAGAAGAACGCACCGCTGCGGCTGGCCTTCGCGCCTGGCGAGCTCACCGTGTCGGCCCAGACGCCGGATGTCGGCGAGGCCTCGGAGTCGCTCCCGGTCGCCTTTCAGGGCGAGCCGCTGGAGATCGGCTTCAACCCGGAGTTCCTCCGTGCCGGCCTGGAGGCGATCGACGAGGGCGACGTCCTGCTCAAGCTCATCAGCCCACTGCGCCCCGGGCTCATCGAGGCCGCGGATGAGAGCCGCTTCCGCTACCTGATCATGCCGATCAGGCTCAACGTCTAGCCAGGAGGAGGCGGGGTCCGCGTGAGGGTGGTGCGCCTCAGCGTCCGCGACTTCCGCGGCTACCACGACGCGAGCGTGGACCTGGGCGAGGGGCTGACCGTCATCACCGGTCCCAACGGCGCCGGCAAGACGAACCTCCTCGAGGCGCTGTACTTCGGGTGTACCGGACGCTCGTGCCGCACCACCAACGAGCGCGAGGTCGTCCGCTTCGGCGAGCACGCCACCCGGGTCGTCGTCGCCGCCGAGGCCGAGGACGGCGCCCACGAGCTCTCGGTCGGCTTCGCCCCCGGCGAGCCCAAGCGCATGCGGGTCGACGGAGCCGCTGTCGAACGCCTCGTGGAGGTGTCCGAACGACCGCTGGTGAGCGTGTTCCTGCCCGATCGGCTCGAGCTCATCAAAGGCGCTCCGTCGCTGCGACGGGGGCATCTGGATCAGCTCGTCGCCGGGTTGTGGCCGGCCCGCGTCGCCACCCGCCGGACCTACCACCAATCCCTGGCGCAGCGCAACGCCCTCATCGCCCGCATCCGCTCCGGGGCGGGCAGCCGCAACTCGCTGCACAGCTGGGACGCGCAACTGGCGCGCCACGGCCTGGCCCTCATGGCCGACCGCCGGGCCGCCGTCGACGCCATCGCCGGCTCGTTTGGTCGCTGGTGCGCGGATCTCGGGCTCAGCGGCGAGCCCGCCCTGCGCTACCGCCCGCGGTCCAAGGCCTCGACGCCTGATGAGCTCGCCGCCGAGCTCCGCGAGCGCATCGACGGCGACATCGAGCGGGGCTTCACCGGCCATGGGCCCCACCGCGACGACCTCGTGGTCACGCGGGAGGGACGGGAGCTGCGCGCCTATGGCTCCCAGGGACAGCAGCGGCTGGCTCTGCTGGCGTTGCTGCTGGCCGAGCGCGACGCGCTGGCCGTCCACCGCCGGAGCCCGCCTCTGCTCCTGCTCGACGATGTGATGAGCGAGCTCGATCGCCAACGCCGTCGCGCCCTCATCGACCTGCTGCGCGCCGGGGACGGTCAGGCGGTGATCACCGCCACCGACCTCGATCAGGTCCCGGGCGCCGAGGAGGAGGGGGTCCTGCGCCTGGAGGTGGCCGACGGCGAGGTGCGCGCCGAGGCCATGGCGGGCGCGGGATGATGCACCACCGCCGGTCCCCCCGCTCGATGCAGACGGCTCTGACCCTGCTCGCTGACGACCTCGCTCCCCAGACGGTTCTGGCCGATGTCCAGCGGGTCTGGTCCGAGGTCGTGGGACCGTCGATCGCGGCTCAGGCCCAGCCGACCGCGGAGCGCGGCGGAGTGCTCACGGTCTCCTGTTCGGCGTCGGTCTGGGCCCAGGAGCTCGACCTGATGTCCGTGGCCATACTCGAGCGCCTCAACGCGGCGCTGGCGTCGGGAACGATCTCACGGCTGAGGTGTGTCGCCGGGGGCCGCTGAGGGGCCTTGTCCAGACAGGGCGTTTTGGGGGGTTTTGCAGGCAAAACGCGGTCGCCCGCAGGGCCGTTTCACCCGACCGCTGTGCTATCCTTCTGTACACCATTCCTCACGCCCCGGCGCGCCTGGCCTGGCGCGGGACCGGGGCGTCTCAACGTCATCGGAGGATCGTGGCGAACGACGAGGGTGCCCGCCCGGGCGCCGGCACTTCCAGTTACGACGCAGCAGACATCACCGTTCTCGAAGGACTCGAGGCGGTCCGCAAGCGCCCCGGCATGTACATCGGCTCGACGGGTGTCCACGGTCTGCACCACCTGGTCTACGAGGTCGTCGACAACTCGGTCGACGAGGCCCTCGCCGGATACTGCTCCGAGATCACCGTCACGATCCACCCGGACGACTCGGTGACGGTCGTCGACAACGGGCGCGGGATCCCCGTGGCGGTGATGGAGAAGGAGGGGCGCCCCGCCGTCGAGGTGGTCATGACCGTCCTGCACGCCGGCGGCAAGTTCGGCCAGGGCGGCGGCTACAAGGTCTCCGGCGGTCTGCACGGCGTCGGCGTGTCGGTGGTCAACGCGCTCTCTGAGCGCGTGGACGTCGAGATCCGGCGCGACGGCTACGTCTGGCGCCAGTCCTACGAGCGCGGAAAGCCACTCGCGGACCTCGCGCGCGGCGAGGCCACCAGGGAGACCGGCACCACGACCACGTTTTTCGCCGACTCCGAGGTGTTCGAGAGCCTGGAGTACGACTTCAAGGTGATCGAGGAGCGGATGCGCGACACCGCGTTCCTCACCCGCGGGCTCAAGATCGAACTGATCGACGAGCGTGGTGAGGGCCGTCGCGTGGAGTTCCAGTACGACGGCGGGATCGTGGACTTCGTCGCCTTCCTCAATGAGAACAAGGAGCCCATCCACCGCAAGGTCATCTCGTTCGAGGGCGAGAGTGACGAGGGCTCCGTCGAGGTCGCCATGCAGTGGAACGCCTCCTATCAGGAGTCGATCTTCTCCTTCGCCAACAACATCAACACCCGCGAGGGCGGCACGCACATGTCGGGCTTCCGCTCGGCGCTCACCGGTGTGCTCAACCGCTACGCGCGCGAGCACGGCGAGTTGCGCGAGAAGGACGACAACCTCAGCGGAGAGGACGTGCGCGAGGGCCTGACCGCGGTCATCTCGGCCAAGCTCACCGACCCCCAGTTCGAGGGTCAGACCAAGACCAAGCTCGGCAACCCGGGCATGGCCGGATTCGTGCAGTCGGTGGTCAACGCCAGGCTCGCCGAGTACCTGGAGGAGAACCCCCAGGACGCGCGCGCCGTCATCCGCAAGGCGGTCTCGGCTGCACACGCGCGCAACGCCGCGCGCAAGGCCCGCGATCTCACCCGCCGCAAGTCGGCACTGGAGAACTCCACCCTGCCGGGCAAGCTGGCCGACTGCTCGATCAAGGACCCGTCGTTGGCTGAGCTGTTCGTCGTCGAGGGCGACTCCGCCGGCGGCTCCGCCAAGGGCGCCCGTGACCGCAGCACCCAGGCGATCCTGCCGTTGCGTGGGAAGATCCTCAACGTCGAGAAGAGCCGCATCGACAAGGTATTGGCCAATGCCGAGATCCAGGCGCTCATCACCGCGATCGGCACCGGGGTGCGCGACGAGTTCGATATCGAGAGGGCGCGCTACCACAAGATCGTGCTGCTCACCGACGCCGACGTCGACGGCGCCCACATCCGCACGCTCGCGCTCACGCTCCTGTTCCGCGAGATGCAGCCGCTCATCGAGGCCGGCTACGTCTACATCGCCAAGCCGCCGCTGTACCGGCTCACGCGCGGCCAGAAGCACCGCTACATCGAGCGCGAGACCGAGCTGGAGGACATCCTGCTGGGCGACAAGTTCGAGAAGCTCGAGATCCGCGATGCCAAGGGCAACACCTTCAAGCTCACCGAGACGCGCTGGAAGCGCTTCACCCGCCTGCTCAAGCAGTACGAGGGCTGGGCAACGGCGCTGCGGGCGGCCCACGGTCACGGCGTGGTCAACTTCATGCAGCAGGCGCGTCTGCTCGAGGAGCAGGTGACCGACGTCGACGGCGTGCTGCGTCATGTCGCCGCCCAAGAGGGCAACGGAGACGGGCACGCCTACCAGCTCAAGCTGATCGAGGAGCGCCCCGAGGAACTGGTGGTGCGCACCGTGGAGGCGAAGACCGGCCTGGCCACGACGCACCACCTGCGCCGCTCCGCACTGGAGGCCAACGAGTACCGACGGCTGGCCGACGTGCACCGCGACCTCGAGTCGCTCACCGGCACGCCCCCGTTCGTGGTTGGCCTCGGTGACAGCACCACCGACGCCGGCGGGTTCGCTGAACTGCACGACGAGGTGCTGACGCTGGCCCAGAAGGGCATCGACTACTACCGCTTCAAGGGCCTGGGCGAGATGGACGCCGAAGAGCTGCGCGAGACGACGATGGACCCGGCCAGCCGGACGCTCGTCCAGGTCACGATGGAGGACGCCGCTTCGGCGGACCTCGTGTTCTCGATGCTGATGGGGGACCAGGTGGAGCCGCGCCGCGCCTTCATCGAGGAGAACGCCCTGGCGGCGAACCTGGACGTGTAAGGAAGGACTGAGATGTCAGCTATTGACACCATCGGCGGCGGCAACATCGAGCCCCGCGGCCTCGAAGAGGAGATGCGCTCGGCGTATCTCGACTACGCCATGTCGGTCATCGTCGGGCGGGCCCTGCCCGATGTCCGCGACGGCCTGAAGCCCGTTCACCGTCGGGTCCTGTACGTGATGAACGAGTTGGGCCTGCAGCCCAACCGCAAGCACGTCAAGTGCGCGCAGATCGTCGGCGAGGTCATGGGCAAGTACCACCCGCACGGCGACAGCGCCATCTACGACACGCTCGCGCGCCTGGCCCAGGACTTCTCGATGCGCTACCCGCTCGTCGACGGCCACGGGAACTTCGGCAGCATCGACGGCGACGCCGCGGCGGCGATGCGCTACACCGAGGCGCGCCTGGAGCGCCTGGCCACCGAGATGCTGCGCGACATCGACGAGGAGACCGTCGACTACGCGCCCACCTACGACGGCACCCGTCAGGAGCCGTTGGTCCTGCCGGCGCGCTTCCCCAACCTGCTCGTCAACGGCGGCTCGGGCATCGCCGTCGGTATGGCCACCAACATCCCGCCGCACAACCTGCGCGAGGTCGTGGCCGCCACCATCGCCTACATCGACGATCCGCAGATCGATGTCGAGGGGTTGATGAAGTACATCAAGGGCCCGGACTTCCCGACGGCCGGCACCATCCTGGGCCGCGAGGGAATCCGTGACGCCTACGCCACGGGTCGCGGGCGCGTGCGCGTGCAGGCAAAGGCGCACATCGAGCCGATCGGCCAGGGCAAGGAGGCGATCATCGTCACCGAGCTGCCCTTCCAGGTGCGTAAGGGCGGCGACGGCGGGCTGATGCTCAAGATCCGCGACCTCGTGCTGGACAAGAAGATCCCCGAGATCTCAGACCTGCGCGACGAATCTGACCGCCACGGGATGCGGATGGTCATCGAGCTCAAGCGCGACGCGATCCCCAAGGTCGTCCTCAACAAGCTGCACAAGCACACCCCGATGCAGACGACGTTCGGGGTCAACATGGTGGCGCTCGTCGACAACGTCCCGAAGACGCTGTCGCTGCGCGAGGTCATCGGCCACTACGTCGATCACCAGCGCGAGGTCATCGTCAGGCGGACCAAGTATCAGCTGCGCCGCGCCGAGGATCGTGCCCACGTGTTGGAGGGTCTGCTCATCGCGCTGGCCAACCTGGACGAGGTGATCGCGCTCATCCGCGGATCCCGGGACTCAGAGCAGGCGCGCGCCGGTCTGGTGGAGCGCTTCGAGCTCACGGTGATCCAGGCGCAGGCGATCCTGCAGCTGACGCTGAGCCGCCTCACGGCGCTCGAGGCCGACAAGATCAAGACGGAGCACGCTGACCTGATGGAGCGCATCAAGGAACTGCGCGACATCCTCGGCGACGAGCAGCGGGTCAACGACATCATCAAGGAAGAGCTGCAGGAGATCTCCGACGCCTACGGCGATGAGCGCCGCACTGAGATCACCCACGCCGACGGTGAGATCGACATCGAGGACCTGATCGCCGACCAGCAGATGGTCATCTCGATCACCCACTCGGGCTACATCAAGTCACTGCCGCTCTCGACCTATCGCCAGCAGCGCCGCGGCGGCGTCGGTGTCACCGGCATGGACATGAAGGACGACGACTACATCGAGCACCTGTTCGTCACCTCCACCCATGACTACCTGCTGTTCTTCACCAATCGCGGCAAGGTGTACCGGCTCAAGGTCTACGAGCTGCCCGAGGCGTCACGCACGGCCAAGGGCCGCGCCCTGGTCAACCTGCTGCCGCTGCGCGAGGGTGAGCGCGTGCAGTCGGTGCTGTCCACCCGCGACTTCACCGAGGGCAAGTACCTCGTGTTCGCCACGCGGGAGGGCCAGATCAAGAAGACCGAGTTCCTGGCCTACAACACCCCGATCAAGGCCGACGGGATCATCGCCATCAACATCCGCGACGACGACGAGCTGATGGCCGTGCGGCGCACCAGCGGCCACGACGACATCATCATGGTCTCGCGGTCCGGCCAGGCGGCCCGCTTCTCTGAGGACGCGGTGCGCTCCATGGGTCGCGACACCAGCGGCGTGCGCGGCATGAACGTGTCGCAGAAGGGCAACGCCGTCCTTGCGATGGACGTCGCCCGCGACGACCAGGAGCTGCTCGTCGTGACCGAGAACGGCTACGGCAAGCGGACCCCGATCTCCGACTACCCGGTCAAGGGCCGCGGCACGATGGGGGTCAAGACCATCACCCTCACCGAGAACAAGGGCCAGCTCGCCGGCGCGCTCGTCGTCCGCGAGCACCAGGAGCTGGTGTTCATCTCCCAGGGCGGCATGGTCCAGCGCACCTCGGTGCGCGGCATCAACCGCTACGGCCGCGCCTCACAGGGCGTGCGCGTGATGAACATCCGCGACGACGACCAGGTGAGCGCCGTGGCGCTGGTGGTGGAGTCAGAGGCTGACACGGCGGCCAAGGTCGCCGGCGACGGCCCCGTCTCGGTGGCCGACGACGACGTCGTCGCCGACGCGGCTGCGGCGGATTTGGACGCCCGTGACGCTGGGGCAGACGACGCCGAGATCGACGACGCTCTGCCGTCTGACGACGAGTAGCCGCGGCTCAGGAGATTCCGCCGGGCGGATTCGATAATCTCCTGAGTACCAGAGAAAGGAGGTGGTCCGAACTTGTCTGACAGTTTTTGCGGGACCCTGGAGGTGTCCGGCCGCTAGGTCGGAGGCTGACCCCGCTTAGCGGAGTCCAACCCGCGACACCGCCACCCCGAGTGCCCGGGACTTGTCCCTCCGGCAGTGAAGGCTTGTGGGTGGTCAGCAGCCAGATTGGTGAAGGGCGCCGCTCTCGAGCGGCGCCCTTCACCCGTTAAGAGGCCGTCTCGCGGACCGGCGCCGTCGGCCCGTTACGATCGGCAGATGTGCCGAAACATCAGAACTCTCCACAATTTCGAGCCCCCGGCGAGCCACGAGGAGATCGAGGCCGCGGCGCTCCAGTACGTCCGCAAGATCAGCGGGTCGACCAAGCCCTCCCAGGCCAACGAGGACGGCGTTTAACGCCGCCGTGCACGAGGTCGCCGAGATCTCGGCGCGCCTGCTGGCGACGCTCACCACCAATGCGCCGGCCAAGAACCGCGAGGTCGAGGCGGCGAAGGCAAGGGCTCGCGCCGCCGAGCGCTACGCGGCCTGAGCCCGCCCACGATCATCTTCCACATCACCACTCGGGGTGAGTGGGAGGCCGCGGCCGCGGCCGGCCGCTACGTCGCCGCCGGCTACCAGGCCGACGGATTCATCCACCTGTCCACGCGCGAGCAGGTGGTGCGGGTGGCCAACGCGCGCTTCGCGGGGGCACGCGACCTGGTGCTCTTGTCCGTAGCCGTCGAGCGGTTGACGGCGCCGTTGCGCTACGAGGTCGGTGATCGCGGAAGTGCGGAGCTGTTCCCCCACCTGTATGGCCCGCTTGCCGCCGAGGCCGTCGTGGAGGTGCTGCCGTTGCCAGAGGGGCCCGACGGGTTCGAGCTGCCGTCTCAGGCCGCCAGGTAGGCCCGCCAGGCCGCCGGGATCGTCGGGCTGGCGACCTGGATGAAGACGTTGGGGTTGGGCGTCCGCGGCTCGCGGTTGAGGTGCATGCCCACCTGCCGGGGCAGCGAGTTGCCCTTGCGACGGTTACACGGCGCGCACGAGGCCACGATGTTCTCCCAGCTCGAGGGGCCTCCCTTGGACCGCGGCACGACGTGATCGACGGTGAGATTGGAGCGGCTGCCGCAGTACTGGCAGGTCCAATCGTCGCGGGCGAAGACCGCCCGGCGGGTGATCTTGCGCCGATGCGTGTCCCGCGGGATCCGCACGTAGCTGACCAGCCGGATGACCATCGGGCGGGCCATCGTCGAGTTGGCCGAGTGCAGCTCCCATTCCGCTCGCTCGATCATCTCGGCCTTGTCCTTGAGCAGCAGGACCACCGCGCGCCGAACGGTGCAGACGTTGATCGGTTCGTACGTCGCGTTCAATACGAGCACCCGTCCGCCCTCCCGCCCGCGCCGCTGGTGCTCAGAATGCGGCGCGGACCCCAATGGCTCTGGTGTTACGAATGTGGCCATAGGACGCGAGTTGGCGCCCAGTCTACCGATGAGCGTGGCGATACTGCCAGGGCCGGACCGCGGCGTCTCAGGCGGCGGGGAAGCAGCCCAGGACCTTCAGCCGCTCGACGCGACCGCGTAGCCCGTCCAGGGCGGCGGCGATCGCCGCGTCCCGCTCATGGCCCTCCATATCGGTGAAGAACATGTAGCGGCCCAGGCCCTGCTTGCGTGGGCGCGACTCGATCCGGGTGAGGTTGACACCGCGCTGCGCGAACTCCGACAGGCAGGCGACCAGCCAACCGGGCGCCTCAGAGCCCACGCCCCAGAACACGATCGCCGTCTTCCACGGTCCCAGCGGCGCCGCGCCCGAGGCCAGCACGCGCGGCCCGCCGGGGGCAACGCCGGCCCGCGCCAGCCACACGAACCGCGTCTCGTTCTCGGCGACGTCCTCGACCCCAGCGCGCAGGACCAGGCAGCCGTAGCGCTCGGCGGCCAGGCGGTTGCCGAGCGCCGCCCACGGGCCGTCGTGCCCGGCGACGACCCGCACAGCATCGGCCGTCGAGGTGCCTGCCAGGACGCGGGCCTGCGGCAGCCGGGTGCGGATGAAGCGCGCACACTGGGCGTTGGCCTGGGGATGCGACACCACGGTCTCGATCTCCGAGAGCTCGAGCGAGGTCCGCGCGATCAGGCAGTGGCGGATCGGCTGGACGACCTCGCCGACGATCATCACGTCGTCGGTCTCCATGGCCAGCGCGTCGAGGGTCGCGTTGACCGAGCCCTCCAGGGAGTTCTCGATCGGGACCAGCGCGGTGTCGACGGCGCCCTCGTGGACGGCCATCACCGTGTCGTAGATCGTGGCCAGCGGGACGGTGTCCAGCTCGAGGCCCACGGTGTCGGCCAGCAGCGCCTCCTGAGTGTGGGTCCCCTCGGGACCGAAGTAGCCGGCCCGCATCGGGGCCACTCAGCGTGCGCTGTTGGACGCGACGCCGCCGGGCGGCTGCTGCGCCCCGCCGCCACCCTGGAGGGCGAGCTTGATCGCCTCGTCCTCCTCGGGCGAGAGCTCCAGCTCGCCGCGGCCGGCGTGGACCTGCTTGGCGTACAGACGCGCCTGGTCGCGGTGCAGGATGGCTGACAGCACCACGCCGGAGCGGGTTGAGTCCAGCAGCGCGATCGACATTGACTGATGACCCGACATCTCGCCGTAGGCGTCGTAGCGCACCAGCGAGGTGTAGGCGATGGCCCCGTCGAGGCGCTGCTCGGCGGTGGTCATCCGCTGATCGAGGCGCCCGGAGATGTCCTCCACGTACTGATGCAGCGCCTCGAATTGGCTGCGCAGGGAGGCGGCATGGGTCACCAGGTCCTCGCGGCGATCGCCGAGCACCGCCCGCTGCTCGGAGCGCACGCGCGAGAGCCGGAAGGCCAGGAACAAGCTCGTGAGCAGGCTCACCACGGCGACCGCGCCCGCCGCGATCGCCACGATGCCGACGGTGCTCGTCAGATCGTGCACCGCAGAAAGGATAGGCCCAGGAGCGGAGCGCTACTGGAACGTGATCGTGTAGGTGATGGTGTTGTTGTCCTTGTTCTTCTCGCCCAGCACCGGCTCGATCGTGGCCACGACGGTCTGGGTGCCCTTGGGCGGGGCGGCGTTGAGCTTCACCGAGCAGGTGGCGCTCTTGCCGGCGAACGTCTCGGGCACCGTGGCCGCCCCGGTCACGGCTGGGTTGGTGCCGTTGACGGTGACCTTGCACTTGACGTTCTGCTCGTTGTTGGTGCCACCGTTGGCGAAGCTCAGCGTGAAGGTGGGGATCGGACTGGCCGGGACCGTGTTCGTGGCGCCGGTCTGCAGCGTCGTCCCGGCGACGCTCACCGACGTGAGCGAGTGGCCGTGCAGGCCCGGCGCCGCCTTGGTGGGCTGGGTACCCGGAACGCTGACGTGCAGCTCGCTGGCCACGAAGCTGGGCAGGACCCACTCGACGTTGGGCAGGAACTGGTCGCCGTTGATGGGGCTGAAGCGGGTGCCGGCGGCATGCAGCGCGGCGTAGATCTGGGGCAGCGCGTAGTCCTTGTACAGGACGTCTGAGGCGTAGAACTTCGCGATCTCGGCGGCGACGGCGTCGACGGAGGCCTGCGTGGCGTTGCTCGAGAGCGCGGGCTGGATCGCGTGGGCGACGCCCTTGATGCCGTCGACGCGCATCTGCAGGGCCTTGAGGAAGTCGGCGTTGCCGCTCTTGACCTGGTCGGGCACGCTCGCCTGCTTGGCCTTGTCGTAGACCTTCTGCTCGTTGGTGAGGACCTGGTTGATCTCGTTCTGGACGTTGGTGATGCTGGTGGCCCCGGACGCCTGGGCCAGCTCCGTGAAGAGCTGCTTGCCGTTGGCCGCGGACTGCTGGTTGAGCGAGGAGACGCTGTTGGTGTAGTCCTGCAGCGCCGAGTTGGTGGCACTCACCTGGCAGCTGTGGACGCCCACCGCCACCAGCACGATGACGATGATGACGATGACGATGGCCACGCCCCGGCGCGCCTGGATGCTCTGCTGATCGCCGGGTGGCCGGCGACCCCCGCCTCCGGGGCCTGAGGGACGACGGGCGCGCGGTCCAACGCGGGACGTTGCGCGGGTACGAGGCTCTGGGCGAGGTGGTTCGTCGACCTCGTCGAAGAACGACAAGCGGTACCGCTCCTTGCTGTGCCGGTGGAAGTCCGCAGTATGACCCCCGTCTCGGCTGGATTCACAAAATTCCAACCACGCGCGCGCGACCGTGCGCGCGGGAAATCGGGCGTCCGGGCGTCCGCGTGCGTGCCCTCGTGCGCGCAGGGACCGCCCCTCCGACAGCGAAAAGCGCTCCATGCGCTCCGGCGAGCCGTCGACGGCCCGTACCCGCACGCTCGCGACCCGTCATCTCGCGTCCCGAGCGCCCGCGGCATCGTCCACGCTCTCATCCGCGGCGCCGCCCGCACCCGTCGTGCTCGATCGCTACCGCCTGCAGCGCCGCCTCGGCGCCGGCGCGTTCGGAACCGTCTGGCTGGCCCGCGACGAGCGCCTGGAGCGCGACGTCGCGGTCAAGATCCTGCCGCGCGAGCGGACAACGTCCCCGCCCGGGCGTTTCGAACGCGAGGCCCGGGCCGCGGCGAGGCTTTCGCACCCGGCGATCGTCACCCTGTACGAGGCTGCGGTCGACGACGACGGCGCCTACCTGGTCTCCGAGCTCGTCCGTGGTGCGACGCTGGACACCCTGCTCGAGCACGGCCAACTCTCTGACCGCGACATCGTCGGCATCGCGCTGGCGCTCTGCGACGCCCTCCAGCACGCCCACGATCACGGCGTCGTTCATCGCGACGTCAAGCCCTCCAACGTACTGGTGCCCGAGGCGCCGCCCAGTGCCACCCAGGTGGCCAAGCTGACCGACTTCGGCGTGGCGCGCGTCATCGGCGGGGACGCGCTCACCCTCACCGGCGACGTGCTGGGCACGCTGGCCTACATGGCCCCCGAGCAGGCCGAGGGGCTCGAGGCGTCTGAGCCCGCGGACCTGTACTCCCTGGCGCTGGTCATCTACGAGGCGCTCAGCGGGGTCAATCCGGTCGCCCACACTCGCCCCGGGCGCGGCTCGCGGCGGCTCGGGATGCACCTGCCCCCGCTGCGCCGCCAGCGGCGTGATCTCCCACGCGCCCTGGCGGCGAGCATCGACGTGGCCCTGCGCCCGAGGCCCCGGGAGCGGGGCACGCTCGCGCAGTTGCGTCTCGCGCTCGCCTTCGCCCAGGACGAGGTCGGCGACGAGCCGGGCGTGGTCACCGGCGCCTGGACGACGATGGGCCCGCGCATCACCCCCGATGACCCCGAGCGAGCGGCCGAACGCGAGCGCGTCTGGCGCGACGACGTCGCGGCGGAGGCACCCGCCCGCGGACCCGTCCGCGTCCTCGATCCCGCCGGCGACACCGATCACGCCGCCGGCGGCCTCGCCTGGCCTCCGCGGGCCTTGGGCGCCCTTGGCGCCGCCGCCCTCACCGTGTGGCTGACGCTGACCGCCCTGGCGCCCGCTCCCGTGCCCCCGGCGGCGGCCGGCCTGGTCGCCGGGGCCGCCGTCCTGCTCCTGCCTCGCCTGGGGTGGTGCGCGCTCGCCATCGCCCTGGCGATTCTCGCTGCATCCCAGCACCTTCCGGGCGCCGCCGGGGTGATCGCGATCGCGTTCCTGCTCCCAATCGTGCTCAGCCCAGCCGCGCCGGCGACGTGGCCGCTCAGTGCCGGGGCGCCCGCCCTCGGCCTCATCGGCCTGGCTGGGGCATGGCCCGCGGTGGCCGGCCGTGCGGGCACGCCGTGGCGGCGGGCGACGCTGGGGGCGATCGGCTGGGTCTGGCTGCTTTTGGCCTCCGCGATTGCCGGGAAGTCTCTCTACCTGCCGCTGGTGCCCGGGGTGCCACCCCCACACGCCTGGATGAGCTCACTGTCTGCCACCGTCGACCATCTGCTGCGCCCGGAGATCTCGGCTGGGGTGCTGGCGCCCGCGCTGGTATGGGCCCTCGCCGCCGCCGTCCTGCCGTGGCTGGTGCGCGGCGGGTCGCTCGTCCTCGACGTCGTCCGCGTCGTCATCTGGGCCGCCGTGGTGGTCTCGGCCACAGGGGCGGCGATGGCGGCCGTTCACGGGTCCGGGGTGGACGCTGCCCCCAGCGCGTTGGCCGGGGCGGTAGCCTGCGCCGCTGTCGCGCTGGCACCGTCGCTGCTCGGGACGTGGCGCGTCGCAGTGCGCGCAGATGGCTCCGCCGCGAGAGTTCCGTAGCATGGATCCGCCCGGAGGGGCGACCTGATGAGTGTGCTCAGAAGCATCGAGAGCAAGATCGCCGGCCTCGTCGAAGGCACCTTTAGCCGTGCCTTTCGCTCGGAGGTGCGTCCCGTCGAAATTGCCCGGAAACTGGCCCGTGAGATGGAGGAGCACCGCACCTTCTCGCTGTCTCGCACCTACGTGCCCAACGAGTACCGGGTCTACCTCTCGCCCCGGGATCGGGAGCGCTTTACCGACTATGAGGATGCGCTGGTCTCTGAGCTCACCGGTTACCTGCTCGAGCACGCGCGCCGAGAGCGGCTCGTGCTGATGTCGCGCCCGGTCGTGGAGTTCGAGACCGACGACCGCCTCGGCCTGGGGGAGTTCGGGATCCAGACTCGGGTGGTCAACCCGGAGCCCGAGGCCGAGGAGGACCTCCCGCCCGAGCAGGAGTCCTCGGGGCGGACGATGATCTACAGCACCGCCGGGCGCGTCGCCGAGCCGTTGGAGGAGCGTGCCCGCTCGCGCCAGGAGACTGCGCTGTTGCTGATGGGCGGCAAGCGGCTCGTCGTCGGACCTGGGGGCGCAACGATGGGCCGCAGCCGTCAATGCGACGTGACCGTCGATGACCCCAACGTCTCGCGCAACCACGCCGAGGTTCGCCCCCGCGGCGGCTCCTGGGTGCTGACCGACCTGGGTTCCACCAACGGCTCCCGTCTCAACGGGCGGCGCGTCGAAGGCTCCGAGGTGCTCAAGCCGGGCGACGAGATCGAGCTCGGCACCACCGTGCTGCGCTTCGAGCTGGAGTAGGTCATGGGCTCAACGGTGCTGCAGCCCGTCTCCGTGGGCCTGAAGTTCGGCTTTCTCGCGGTGCTCTACCTGTTTCTCATCTGGGTCGCCTGGAGCGCGATCCGCGACCTGCGACGCGGGCGCGGCGCCCCGGCCACGCCCGAGCACAGTCCGTCGCCGGGCGAGACCGGAATGTACGACGCGGCGGCTGACGGTCTCAGCGAGGGCGACGGCTTCGAGCCGCGGCTGCTCGTCGAGCGTGCCGCCGGGCATGAGAGCGGTGTGGCCTACGACCTCATGGAGGGGGCCGTGCTGGGCCGCGGCGACGTCGAGATCCGACTCGACGATCCCTTCGCGTCGTCGCGTCACGCGAGGATTTCCCGTGAAGGACGCGTGCTGGTGATAGAGGATCTGGGCTCGACCAACGGCACCTACCTCAACGAGGAGCCGCTGTCGGGACCCCAGCCCCTCTATGACGGTGATCGCATCCGGATCGGCGACAGCGAGTTCTCCTATCTGCAATGACTACCACCCCACGTTCCATCACCCACCGCGACGCCCCGCCCTCCCGCCAGGGGCGCTAGAAACCCTCAAGCATGCTCCGCGCAGCCGACACCATCTGGAAGACCGACACCGGGCGCCAGCGCCGGGACAACGAGGACAACGCGTTCGTGCGGGCGCCGCTGTTCGTCGTGGCCGACGGGATGGGTGGCGCGCAGGCCGGAGAGGTGGCCTCCCAGCTCGCTGTGGAGGAGTTCCACGAGGCGCTGCCGGACGAGGGCAGCGCCGAGGAGCGGCTGATCAACCGCATCCGTGCCGCCAACCGGCGGATCTACGACCTCTCGCGCACCCAGCACGAGCACGCCGGGATGGGGACGACGCTCACCGCCGCCTACCTCGACGACGATCACCTGGCGGTGGCGCACGTCGGCGACAGCCGGGCCTACATCTTCCGTGACGGCGAGCTCACGCGCCTGACCCAGGACCACTCGCTCGTCGAGGAGCTCGTCCGCCAGGGCAAGCTCACTCAGGAGCAGGCCGCCGAGCACCCCCAGCGCTCGATCATCACCCGCGCGCTCGGTATCGAGGGCGACGTCGAGGTTGACACCTGGTCCTATCCGATGCGCGCGGGCGACGTGGTGCTGCTGTGCTCGGACGGCCTCACCTCGATGATCGGCGAGGAGCAGATCGGGCAGATCCTCAGGGGCGAGACCAGCCTCGACCGGGCCGCCGACGGGCTCATCGGCGCCGCCAACGAGGCCGGCGGGCGCGACAACATCACCGTGGTCCTCTTCCGCCTGGAGGAGGTCGAGGGCGCCGCCTCTCAGGACGCCAACGAGCCCACGGTGGTCGGGATGGAGCCCGTCCGCGCCCCCGACGAGCCCCCCGAGACGGAATCCACCCACCCCACCGGAGCGGGAGCCCGCCCACCCCGCGGCGACAGCGGGTCGGTCATGACCGCGCCCCCACCTCAGCTCGAGCGCGAGCGCGCGACCCCGAGGCTCGCGCGTACCCAGGGCCGGCCGCAGACCGCGCCGGGGCGGCGCCGGCCTCCGCGCTTCATGAAGCCCATCGCGGCGCTCATCGCCACGCTGATCGTCGTCTTCGTGGTCGGCGGCGGCGCCTATCTGGCCAGCCGCGAGTACTTCTTCATCGGGACCAACTCCGACGGCATCGTGACCATCTTCCGCGGCTTCCCCTACGACCTGCCGCTGGGGATCAAGATGTACGAGCAGTTCTACGTCTCCGGGGTGCCGGTCAGCGCCGTCCCGGTCGACCGCCGCTCCGGGCTGCTCAACCATCAGCTGCGCTCGCAGGGGAACGCGATCGGCCTCGTGCATGCCGCCGAGCTCGGCCAGTTGGCGCGATGAGCGCGCGCAACCGTGAGCTGTTCGGCCTGATCCCGGCCGCCCTGCTCGTGACCGCCGGATTCGCCGGCGTGTTCATCCAGCGCGAGCAGGTGCTGTCCAACGTGTCGCTCACCTACGGGGCGATCTTCCTGGGCCTGTGCCTGGCCACGCACATCCTCATCCGCATCACGCTGCCCAACGCCGACCCCTACATGTTCCCGCTGGTGGCGCTGCTGGCCAGCTTCGGGATCGTGATGGTCTACCGGATCAGCGCCACCGACGCCCGTCAGCAGGCGCAGTGGTTCGTGCTGGGCCTGATCCTGTTCGCGGTGACCATCGTCGCCTTCCGCGACTACCGCAAGCTCGAGCAATACCGGTACGTGATCGTGGCGGTGTCGCTGGTGCTGCTCGTGCTCCCCCGCCTGCCCGGAATCGGCGAGCAGGTCAACGGCGCCTATCTCGAGATCAAGGTCCCGGGTGGCCTGAGCTTCCAACCCACCGAGTTCTCCAAGATCGGCCTGGTCATCTTCCTGGCCAGCTACCTGCGTGACACCCGCCAGGTCATGGTGCTGGGCGCGCGACGGGTGCTGGGCGTGACGCTGCCGCCGCTCAAGCACTTCGGCCCGGTGCTGATCATCTGGGGACTGGCCATGGTCGCGCTGTTGCTGCTCTCGGACATCGGCTCCTCCCTGATGTTCTACGGGGCGCTGCTGGCGATGCTCTACGTCGCCACCGGGCGGCTGTCGTTCGTGGTCATCGGGCTGCTCGCCTTCGCCATCGGCGCCTGGTATCTGGGCACGCACATCCCGCACGTCAACGCGCGCTTCGAGGACTGGCAGCACCCGTTCAACAGCCGGCTCTACCACGCGCAGGGAGGCAGCTTCCAGGTCGCCAACGGGATCTTCGCCCAGGCCGGCGGCGGACTGTTCGGGCAGGGCTGGGGCCAGTCGATCCTCTCACTGATCCCGTTCCCGCAGACGGACATGATCTACGCCGTCATCACCAATGAGCTGGGGCTGTTCGGCGCCACGGCGATCCTCGTCGCCTATCTGCTGTTCATCTACCGCGGCTTCAAGACCGCCGTACTGGCGCGGGACTCGTTCTCGACGCTGTTGGCCGTGGGACTGTCCACCGTGTTTGCACTGCAGGTGTTCGTGATCGTCGGCGGGGTCACCCGTGTGATCCCGCTCACCGGCGTCACGCTGCCGTTCATCTCCTACGGCGGCGCCTCGATCGTGGCCAACTTCGTGCTGCTGGCCCTGCTCCTGCTCGTCTCTGACCGATCGCGCAGGCCGACGACGTGAGCTCGCAGATCATGAAGCTGTTCGGGGTGATCGTGGTCCTGTTCGCGCTGCTGATCGTGTGGACCACGCGCTGGACGGTGCTCGACGCCACGGCGCTGAACAACAATCCCCTCAACAGCCGCACCCTGATCACCACGCTGAAGATCAAGCGTGGCCGCATCCTCGCCGCCGACGGCGAGACGCTGGCGCGCTCGGTCAGGCAGCGCCGGACCGGCTACTGGCTGCGCACGTACCCGCAGGGGCCGCTCTTCGCCCAGCCGGTCGGCTACGCCAACCTCATCAGCCGTCAGGAGGCGGGCCTGGAGAAGTACCGGCTCGACTATCTCAAGGGCCCGCAGACGACGCTGAACTCCGTGTTCGGGCCACTGGGCGGCAACACCAACGTGGGCGACGACGTCTACACCTACCTCGATCCCAAGGCCCAGCGGCAGGCCCGCCAGGAGTTGGCCGGACGTCCCGGCTCGGTCGTCGCGTTGGATCCACGGACCGGCGCGGTGCTGACCATGTACTCCAATCCGAGCTACGACAACAACCACTACAACGCCCCCTGCGCCGACGCCTGCCAGCTCAATCGGGCCACACAGGGCCAGTACCCGCCCGGCTCCACGTTCAAAGTGGTGACCGCCACCGCCGGGATCGACAGCGGGAAGTACACCCCCGATTCGGTCATCAACGGCGACTCCCCCAAGATCGTCTCGGGGGTGCCGCTCGCCAACGACAGCAACCAGAGCTTTGGCGACATCACCCTGACCAAGGCCCTGACCTACAGCGTCAACACCGTCTTCGCCCAGGTGGCCGAGAACGTCGGGCGCCCGACGATGACCAAGTACATGAAGCGTTTCGGGTTCTATGCGCGGCCCCCGATCGATCTCCCCATCGACGAGCTGCGCTCCAGCCGCCCGTTTGATTTCAAGGGCCGGCCCTTCCGGCCCGGCAGCCCCAACGAGGACATCGGGCGCATCGCCATCGGCCAGGGCGGCCTGCTGGTGACGCCGCTGCAGATGGCGATGGTGGCGGCGGCGGTGGCCAACGGCGGCAAGCTCATGGCGCCGCTGCTCTCAGAGAAGGTGGTCGACCAGGACGGCAGGACGGTCAAGACCTTTGCGCCGACGGTCTATCACCAGGTGATGAGCGCCAAGTCGGCCTCCGAGGTCAACCAGATGATGCGGACCGTGGTCGACGAGGGCACCGGCACCCCGGCCCAACTGGGCTCCGGTATCCCCTTTGCCGGCAAGACCGGGACGGCGTCGATCGGGGCCACCGGTTCGGGCCTGACGCAGCCGTGGTTCATCGGCTTCGCGCCGGCCGACAACCCCAAGGTGGCCGTGGCGGTGACCATCGAGAAGACGCAGGGGGAGTTCGGTGGCCAGGTCGCCGCCCCGATCGCGCGCGACATCGTGCAGACGCTGCTGGCGGACGGCAAGTGATGGCCGACCCCCTCCCGAACACCCTGGTCGACGACCGCTACCGCGTGGTGTCGCGGCTGGGGTCGGGAGGGATGGCCGATGTGTTCCTGGCCGAGGACCAGCAGCTCGGGCGCAAGGTGGCGCTCAAGCTCCTGTACCACCGCTTCGCGCAGGACCCCGATTTCGTCGAGCGCTTCCGCCGCGAGGCCCAGGCGGCGGCCGGCCTCCAGCACCCCAACGTCGTCAGCGTGTATGACCGCGGGACCTTCGACGACACCTACTACATCGCCATGGAGTACCTGCCGGGACGCTCGCTCAAGCAGCTCATCCGCGAGGAGGCGCCCCTGGACCCGCTCCGGGCCATCGACATCACCATCCAGATCCTCAAGGCGGCCCGGTTCGCGCACCGCCGCGGGGTGATCCACCGCGATCTCAAGCCCCACAACGTGATCGTCGACGATTCCGGTCACGCCAAGGTCACCGACTTCGGCATCGCCCGCGCGGGCGCCTCGGACATGACCGAGACGGGCTCGATCATGGGCACCGCGCAGTACCTGTCGCCCGAGCAGGCCCAGGGCCGCGTCGTCAACGCCGGCTCTGACCTGTATTCGATCGGCGTGGTGCTCTACGAGATGCTCACCGGGCGGGTCCCCTTCGAAGCCGACTCGGCGGTGAGCATCGCCCTCAAGCACGTCTCCGAGGCGCCGGTACCGCCCACCCAGATCAACCCCAACATCCCGCCAGAGCTCGAGCAGACGGTCCTCTGGGTGCTGAACAAGAACGCCTCCGACCGCCCGGCCGACGCTGATCAGCTCATCACGGTGCTCGAGCACTGCCGCGAGGCGATCACCTCGGCGGGCGCCGGCCAGCACACCGCCAGCATGGCCGCCGTGGCCGCCGCGGGCGCGGCGGCGGGCGCCGGGGCGGCGATCGCGGGCTCCGGGCTGGCTGCCTACCAGCAGGCACAGGCTCAGACCACCAACGGCTCGGGCGAGATGTCGGCGGTGCACCCGATCGAGGAGCGCGAGCGCAGCAACTGGGTGGTGTGGGGGTGGGTGCTGCTCGTCGTGTTGTTGATCGCCGGGGCGGCCGCTGCCGCCTACTTCCTGACGCGGCCCAAGCAGGTGCTGGTGCCCAAGGTCACCGGCGAGCAGGTCAGCGCGGCCCGGCTGACGGTGGAGCAGGCCAAGTTCCAGGTGTCCACGGTGCCGGTGGTCAACCGCAAGCCCTCGGGCATCGTCGTCTCCGAGTCGCCGGCGGCCGGCACGAAGGCCGACAAGGGCTCCACGGTGACGCTGAGCGTCTCGAGCGGTCCGGGCAACGTGTCGGTGCCCACGGTGCAGGGTCTGACGGTGGCCCAGGCCACCAAGGCCCTCAAGAGAGCCGGGCTCAAGGTGTCGAACGTCGTGGAGCAGAGCTCCGGCCGCTTCGCCGCCGGCCAGGTGACGGGCACCAATCCCGGGACGGCACGCTCGGTGCCTCACGGCGCCGGCGTCACCCTGTTCGTCTCGAGCGGGCAGGCGCAGAAGAAGGTCCCCAACGTCGTCGGCGAGAGCCAGACCCAGGCCACCGAGGATCTGACCCGGGCGGGGTTCAACGTCCGCCCGAACAGCCAGCCCGCATCCTCGCAACCCGACGTGGGCAACGTGATCAGTCAGAGCCCGAGCGGCAGCGCCACCGCCCCGCCCGGGTCGCAGGTCACCATCACCGTCGGGACCGCGCCCGCGACCACCACGGTCCCGACGGTCATCGGCGACCCCTCCGCCGGCGCGGTCAGCGCTCTGCACGCCTCGGGCTTTAAGGTGAGCCAGATCATCCGCGCCGTCACCAACCCGGCCAAGAACGGAACGGTCGTGGCCCAGAGCCCGGGCGGGAACTCGACCGTCAAGAAGGGAAGCACCGTCACCATCACCGTCGGTCAGTTTGAGTCGACCAGTTCGTCCTCCACCACCACGACCACGTCGACGACGAAGACCACGAGCTCACCGACGACCTCGACCACGTCGACCACGACCACCCACGGCCAATGAGTGCGCAGCGGGTGGCGGTGCTCGCCGGAGGACGCTCCTCCGAGCACGAGGTCTCGCTCGCCTCGGGCGCCTCGGTCGCCGAGGGCCTGCGCACTGTCGGTCATACGGTCACCGAGATCGAGATCGGGCGCGACGGCGTGTGGCGGCGCGAAGGCGAGCCGGTGACGGTGGCGCTGGGCTCGGCCCTGCCTGACGTCGACGTCGTGTTCCCGGTCCTCCACGGGCCCTTCGGGGAGGACGGGACGGTCCAGGGCCTGCTCGAGTGCCTTGACGTTCCCTACGTCGGCGCCGGCGTGCTGGCCTCGGCGCTGTGCATGAACAAGGTGGTGTTCAAGCAGCTCATGGCCGAGCAGGGCATCCCCCAGGTGCCCTACCGCGCGGTGGACGAGCTCGCACACGCGGCCGATCCCCAGGCGACCGCGCACGCGGTGGCCGAGTTGGGCTATCCGGCGTTCGTCAAGCCGGCCCGGCTGGGCTCATCGGTGGGCATCGCCAAGGTGAACGACCCCGGCGAGCTGCCGGCCGCGCTGCAGACCGCGTTCGCGCACGACTCGCTGGCCATCGTCGAGACCTTCGCCGCCGGGCGTGAGGTCGAGTGCTCGGTGCTGGGCAACGGCGACCCGATCGCCTCCGAGCCCGGGGAGATCCTTCTCGCCGCCGGTGAGGGCGGCTGGTACGACTACGAGGCCAAGTACACCGAGGGGGGGATGCGCCTCGTGGTGCCGGCACGGTTGGAGCCCGAGGTCCGCGACCGGATCCGCAAGCTGGCGGTGCAGGCGTTCACGGCGTCGGGCTGCCAGGGCCTGGCGCGCGTCGACTTCTTCGTCGTCGGCTCCGACGTGCTGGTCAACGAGCTCAACACCATGCCGGGCTTCACCCCCACCAGCGTGTTCGGCTCGCTGTTTGCCGCCAGCGGGATCGAGTACCCCGAGCTGCTCGACCGCCTCGTCGCGCTGGCGCTCGAGCGCCACGCCGCCGAGGGCAAGCTCCGCTACTGATGCAGGATGGGCGGGGGCCCGGCGCGGGGGTCGGCGGGCCGGGACGGTACTGCTGGCGCTGCGGCGCCCGACTCGACGCGCCGCCCCCCACGACGTGTGGCGCCTGCGGGCAGGCCCACTACCTCAATCCCGCCCCGTGCGGCGAGGCTGTGGTCGTGCGCGGCGGCGAGGTCCTGCTCCTGCGCCGGGCGATGGATCCCTACCAGGGCTGGTGGGACGTGCCCGGCGGGTTCTGTGACGGCGCGGAGCACCCCATGCACGCCGCCGAGCGCGAGCTCGCCGAGGAGCTGGGCCTGCGGGCCCGGGCGAGTGCCTACATCGGGGCGTGGCTCGATGTCTATGGGCCGCCCGCGCCCGACGGCATCCAGGTGCACTGCATCACCAGCGCCTACCTGATGGAGCTCGAGGACCCGGAGGCCGAGCCCCGCCCGGATGCCGACGAGGCGACCGCGTTCGGCTGGTTTGCCTTCTCTGAGCTGCCGGCGCAGCTGGCCTTCCCCGACCACGCCCGGCCGATGCTGGCCGCTGCGGCGGCGGTGGCCGCGGGCACGGCGCCTCCGCTCCCCGACCGGACGTGGTAGCCGAGCGCGTTACGTGTAGAGCGCGATCTCGTTGACGTCGACGTGACTGTGCGCGCCGAGGCTGGTGATCCAAACCAGGTAGTAGCGGTACTTCGTCTTCCCGGTGTTCAGCTTGATCGTCTGGATGCCTTTCACCTTCGGGGCCGCGCCGACCTTGGCCCAGCCTCCCGACCCGGCGTTGAACATGTTGGGATCGGGCCGCGAGCTGCTGGCGTAGACGGTGACCGCGTACCCCGGCGTGTCGGTGTCGACGACCATCGAGCCCGCGGCGACGCCGGGCTTGGCGTCGACGTAGATCCCGACGCCGGGCTTGCCCAGGGTGTCGCCGAGGTAGCTCTCGGTCGACCACGCGGTGTTGCGGTCGCCGTCGATGGCGAAACCGGTCTGCTCGGGATGCTGGTTCTTGGGTCCGCTGAGCGCGTCGGGGTTGTAGTCGTGCGCGCAGGAGTCGCACAGGGAGACCTGGCGCGGCGTCTGCTTGGGCGGAGGCTGCGCCAGCGTGCCGGTGCCATGGTGGGTGTGGTTGGCCGCGAAGACCAGGATGGCCACGACCGCGGCGGCCACGATCAGCCCGAGCGCGGCCACCAGCAGCGGCTGGCGCCGGCGCAGCGGGAGCTGGCGGCGCTTGCGCGAGGGCAGGGTCCGCAGCACGGTGGTGACCTCACCGGTGACGTTCCCCGAGCGCGCCGTCTCGATCGCGAGCACGTCCTCGAGGTCGGCGATGACCTCGGCGTCGTCGGCGTAGCGCTCGTCCAGGCGTTTGGCGGTGGCGGTATCGACCACCGAGGCCAGCGCCGCCGAGATCTCCGGGCGCTTGAGCTGCACGTCGGGCATGGTCTCCCGCACGTGCTTCATCGCCACGGCGACCTGGCTCTCCCCGGTGAAGGGCACCTCGCCGGTGAGCATCTCGTACAGGACCACGCCCAGCGAGTAGAAGTCGGACTGTCCGGTGACGTCCTGGCCCAGGGCCTGCTCGGGCGAGACGTAGTCCGTGGTGCCCAGCACGCGGCCGTCGGCGGTCAGCCCGTCCTCCTCGAGCGTCCGGGCGATGCCGAAGTCCGTGACCTTGGCCGAGCCCTCGTGGTCGATGAGGACGTTCTGGGGCTTGACGTCGCGGTGGACGATGTGGCGGGCGTGAGCGGCGCCCAGGGCGCGGGCGATCTCGATGGCGTAGGCGACGGACTCGGTGATGGGCAGCCGGCCCATCCGGCGGATCCGGTCCTTGAGGGTCTCGCCCTCGACGTACTCGAAGACGATGTAGGGGCGGCTGTCGTCCTCCCCGGCGTCGATCACCCCGACGATGTGAGGATGCGACAGCTGAGCCACCGCTCGGGCCTCGCGGCGGAAGCGCTCGAGCTGATCGGAGTCCGTGGCGACCTCGCGGTTCATCAGCTTGACCGCCACCTGGCGCTCCAGCGTCTCGTCCAGGGCGCGGTAGACCGTCGACATCCCCCCGGCGGCGATCCTCGCCTCCAGGCGGTAGCGGCCGTTGAGACTGGTGCCCACCAGGGTGCTCATGCGTCCGTCCGTATTGTGCGGCACGCGGCGGTCTGGCGGGCGCATGGGGCGCGCACGTGCACGCCAGACTGTGTGAGAGTGTCCTTACGAGCGTCGGCCACGGGACGTCAGACCGACCGGATCCGCCCGCCCTCGCCTTCGATGCCCACGCCGGGCACGCTCACGCGCCCGCCGCTGTCGGTGACGCGGCCGATGACCGCGGTCCCCGGATGCCGGTCCGCCAGCAGCGCGACGGCGCGCTCGGCATCCGCGGCCGGCACGACGGCGCAGAAGCCGCAGCCCATGTTGAAGACCTCCCACATCTCCGCCGCTCCGACATCGCCGAGCTCGGCGATGAACGAGAACACGGGGAGCACAGGCAGCGGCTGGGTGATCTCGAACCCGATCGGTCGGGTGCGATCGTTTCCCAGTCGCAGCAGATTGAGCAGCCCGCCGCCGGTGATGTGGGCCAGCCCGTGCACCGGAATGTCTGAGCGCAGCAGCTCCAGCACCGCGCGCACGTAGATGACCGTGGGCTCGAGCAGCACGTCGGCCACGCTGGCGCCCGCCAGTTCCTCGGGGCGCGCATCCAGGACCAGGCCGCCGTCATCGAGCAGCACGCGCCGCGCCAGCGTGAGGCCGTTGGAGTGCACGCCCGATGCGGGCAGGCCGATCACTGCGTCGCCCGGGGCGCAGGCCTTGCCGTCGACGATGGCGTCCAGTGCGACGGTGCCGAAGGCGGAGCCGACCAGATCGAAGCCGTAGGGCGACGGGTGACCTCGGATGACCTCGGGGAGCTGGCACACCTCACCGCCGGGGATCTCGACGCCGGCGTCCTGCGCGCCGCTACGCAGTCCCTCGGCCAGCTCGGCGAGCAGGCCGGGGTCGGCCGACTCGACCGCGAGGTAGTCCAGCAGCGCCAGCGGCTCGGCCCCGACGCAGATGAGGTCGTTGACGTTCATGGCCACGCAGTCGATCCCGATGGTGGAGAAGCGCTGCGCCTGCTCGGCGACGATGACCTTGGAGCCGACGCTGTCGGTGGCCAGGGCGATGCCGAGGTTGGGGGCGATCCGGATGACGCTGGCGTAGTGCCCGGGAAGGGGTACCGAGAGCCGTTCGCGCCCGGTCTCGATCGAGCTGAGCACCGAGACCAGAGCGGCCACGCCACGGTCGGCCTGCCGCGTGTCCACTCCGGCGGCTGCGTAGGCGTCGGTCACGTGGCCATTGTCGTATATCGGCCGGACTCCGGCTGCTGGTCTGAGCCCGCTGCTGCCCCTCCGGTCCCCCGCCCGTCGGGTGACCGCGCCGCGGCCGCCGCGCGCCGGCGCTGGGCCAGGCGGCCGAGCACCACCCCGGCCAGGCCCAGGCGGTACACGGCGTAGGGGAGCAGCGACCGGTCGCGCTCCACCTGGCGGATGAGCCAGGTCGAGCCCAGTGTCGAGCCAAACGAGGCGGCGGCCCCCAGGCCGATCGGCAGGGCGCTGCGCGGCGGCAGCCCACGGCGGGCGAGGCGGACGGTCTTGAGCACGGTCGCGCCGGCGATGACCGGCAGGGCGACGTGGCGCGAGAGCTTGTTGGCGTCCTCGCGGGTGAATCCGCGCCGTCGTGCCGCCGCCAGGGTGGCGCCGTTGCGCGAGACGCCGGGGAGCAGGGCGCAGGCCTGGGCGACTCCCAGGGCCAGGGCATCGGTCAGCCCGGCGTCGCGTGAGGTCCGCGTCTGCGGCGACCGGTCGGCCCGGGCCATCGCCACCGATCCCACCACCAGGCCCAGCGCGATCGTCCCCGGGGTCCCGAGCCGGCGCTCGATGGGGCGCTCCAGGGTGTAGCCGACGATCGCCGGCGGCACGAACGACAGGGTGATGAGCTGGGCGAGGCGCAGGCTCAAGTCGCGCACCGCGTCGGAGACCTCGCCGCGCAGGGTGATCAGCAGCGCGGCCGCCGTCCCGGCGTGCAGCGCCACCTCAAAGGCCTTGCGCAGCTCCGGGTCCGCGTTGCAGTAGTCCCAGTCCAGCAGCCATGGGAGGATGGCGATGTGGCCGGAGGAGGAGATCGGCAACAGCTCTGCCGGGCCGTGCAGCGCGCCCAGCACCAGCGCCTCTCTGACTGCTATCTCCTGGCCGCCCCGCCCCTGACCCGAGTCAGTCGGCGACGACATCTGCCGCCGGCTCCGGCTTGTGCGCGCTGGCGGCTGCGCCGCGCGCGCGCCTCCAGCGCACGATCAGATAGACGACGGCCGCCACCAGGATCACCGCGCCGACGTAGTCGACGTACTCCAGGTGATGGCGCCAGGTCTGCCACTGCGAGCCCACCGCGCGCCCCAGGACGCCGAGTCCGCCGATCCACAGGATCGAGCCGAGCGTGGCCATGGTGACGAAGCGCAGATAGGGCATGCGCGCCACGCCGGCGGCGTAGGGGAAGGCCGCACGGATGAACGGCAAGAAGCGCGAGACGAAGATGACCGGCGAGCCGTAGCGATCGAACCAGCGATGGGCGCGCTCCAGGCCGCTCGCGCTCACGTGCAGCTTGGAGCCGTGGGACTCCAGCAGCTCGCGCTGGCCGAAGAAGCCGATGGAGTAGGCGATCGAGGCTCCGGCCACATCGCCCACGACGCCCGCGACGATGATCCCGGGCAGGGTGAGGTTGCCCTGGAAGACGTCGAAGCCGGCGAAGAGCATCGTCGGCTCGGTCCCGGGCACGCCGATCACGCCCGAGCTGAGCGTGAGCAACGCGACACCCGCCAGCCCGATGCTGTCGATGAGATGCGTGGCGAAGTTGACCAGCGGCGCGGTCAGGGAGGCCAGGAGGAACGGCACCACGGCCTAGCCTAGCGGCCGCCACCAAGCCTGCGGGGCCTGGAGCGGCCTCTGTGAGCGGGCTCTCATCTTGCCCAGCTACTACCCTCAGCCCGATGCCGATCCCCCTGTTTGACAACGCCACCCCCGTCAACCCTCTGCGCGAGACCATCCTGGAGCGCATCGCGGAGGTCGTGGCCAACGGGCAGTTCATTCTCGGTCCGAACGTGACGGCGTTCGAGGAGGAGTTCGCGGAGTATCTCGGGGCGCGTCACGCCATCGGTGTCGCCAACGGCACGGACGCGATCACCGTCGCCCTCCGTGCCCTCGGCGTCCAGCCCGGCGACGACGTGGTCGTTCCTGCGCTGACGTTCTATGCCAGCGCCGAGGCGGTGGTCAACGCCGGTGCCCGGCCGGTGTTCTGCGACGTCGACTTCGACACGCGCAACGTCACCGTGGACACCGTACGCGCCGCGCTGACGCCGCGTACGACGGCGATCGTCTCGGTGGACCTCTTCGGCCTTCCCGCTCCTGACCTGAGCGCACTGGGGCTGCCCGTGCTCGAGGATGCCGCGCAGGCAGCCGGCGCCCGTCGCGATGGCCGCATGGCCGGGACCCTCGCCAACGTTGCCACCTTCTCCTTCTACCCCTCCAAGAACCTCGGCGCCTTTGGGGACGGTGGCGCCGTCGTGACTGATGACGACGAGATCGCAGAGGTGACGCGTTCGCTGCGCTTCCACGGCTCGCGCGACAAGGAGACCTTCCAGTACGTGGGCTACAACTCGCGGTTGGACGAGATCCAGGCGGCCGTCCTGCGCGTCCTGCTTCCCCACCTCGACAGCTGGTGTGACGGCCGCCGGGCCGGCGCCGCTGCGTACATGGCGGCGGGCGTAGGCGAGCATGTCGGGCTGCCGGTGGTCCCGAACGGGGTCGATCCCGCCTGGCATCTGTTCGCTGTCACTCATCCCCGTGCCGACGAGGTGATGGCCGCCCTCAACGACGCAGGAGTGCAGGCGCGCGGCTACTACCGCGTCCCGCTGCACCGCCAGCCGTCGATGGCTCCATACGTTGACGGCGTCGGGCCGCTGCCGGTCAGCGAGGAGATCGCCGCGACGAACATCGCCCTGCCGATCAGCCCGGTGCTGGGGCCAGAGCAGGCTCGCGACGTGGTCACCGCCCTCGCTGCCGCCGCCGGCGCCCCCGCCGCGTAGCGGCCGCCGCCCTCACCAGCTTGCCCTGACCGTGCGCGTCTGGGTCGACTTCACCAACTCCCCGCACGTCCTGGTCCTGCGCCCGGTGATCGAGCGGCTGCGCGCGCAGGGCCACGAGGTCCGCGTCACCGCGCGCGACTTCGCCCAGACGCTGGCGCTGTGCGATCGCTTCGGCATCGAGTACACCGCGATCGGCCACCACCGGGGCGCCGGCCTGCTCGACAAGGCGCGCGGCCTGGCGGCCCGCTCGGCGCAGCTCACCCGCTGGGCGCGGCAAAACGGCCCGTTCGCGCTGGCCGTCGGGCACGGCTCCAACGACATCACGGTGGCCGCGGCGCTGCTGCGCATCCCGTGCTCGACCACCTTCGACTACGAGTGGGCCACGGTGCAGCACAACGTCAACTGCCGGCTGGCCCAGGCCGTGGTCATCCCCGAGGCGATCCCGCCCGCGCGCATGGACCGCTACGGCGCGCGCGGCAAGCTCGCCCAGTACCCGGGGCTCAAGGAGGAGTACTACCTGGCGGACTTCGAGCCCGACGAGGTCATCCTGGCCGCGCTCGGCCTCAATCCCGCCGAGCCGATCGCCGTGGTCCGTACCCCACCCGCCGTCTCGCTGTATCACCGCTTTGAGAACGATCTCTTCGGCGAGGTGCTCGACCGCCTGCGCGGCGCCCAGACGGTGGTCCTGCCGCGGACCGCAGAGCAGCGCGCCGAGCTGGCGCGGGCCGGCGGGTTCATCGTCCCCGAGCAGGCCATCGACGCCCAGTCGCTGATCGCCTACGCCGACCTGGTCGTCTCCGCCGGGGGCACCATGAACCGCGAGGCGGTGGCGCTGGGCACGCCGGTGTTCACCGTGTTCGAGGGCCGGCTCGGCGCGGTGGACGAGCGCCTCATCGCCGAGGGCCGGCTGGCGCGCCTCGAGCGCCCCGAGCAGGTGCAGCTGCTCAAGCGCGCCGCCGCCCCCGATCGCTTGACCGAGCGGGTCCGGCGGGACCCGGAGTTGCTGGTGGAGCTGCTCTCGCGCCCGGTCCGGACCCGATGAGCGCGTTCTCACACGGCGCGCTGGTACCGTTGCGAAGCTCCTCGTGTCTGACACCACGCTAGAGACGCCGCACTCCCTCGGTCCCGGGGGACACGATTCCTCGCCGCGGAGCCGCACTGGTGCCGGCGGCGGCTCGCTGCTCAGCCGTTCCACCTGGTGGCTGGTCGGGCTGGGCGTGGTGCTGGTGTCGGCCATCGTCCTGCACTGGGCCAACACCCGCCCGGGCTATGACCCCTACGGCTGGCTGGACTGGGGCTACCACACGCTGCACGGCACTCTCAACCTCGGCGGCGCACCGTCGTGGAAGCCGTTCACCTTCGTCTTCACCGTCGTCTACTCGCTGTTCGGGCACTGGGCGCTGTACCTGTGGATGCTCACGGCCGTCTCGATCTCGCTGTCGGGGGCGGTGTTCGGCGGGCGCATCGCCTACCGGCTGACCGCCACCGAAGGCGGCCCGGCGTGGGTGGCCTTCGCCGCCGGCGCCTTCGGCGGCGCCGCGGTGCTGGGGATCCAGGAGTACTTCCACTACCTGATGAGCGCCCAGTCGGACTCGATGCTCGTCAGCGTCTGCCTCGCCGCCATCGACATGTATCTGTGCGGCCGCCTGCGCTGGGCCTTCTGGATCGGTGTGCTCGCCGGCTGGGGCCGCCCCGAGGTGTGGCCGTTCCTCGCCATCTACGGCATCTACCTCATCCGCCGGCACCCCAACATGCGCAAGGACGTGATCGGGGGCGCCGTGCTCACCCTGTTCTTCTGGTTCGGGGTCCCGACGATCACCAACGGGCGTCCCAACATCGCTGGACAGCTCGCCCTGCGCTCGCCGCGTGAGTGCACCACCGGCAAGATCACGTGCACGATCAGCCGCTTCGCCGCGCTGGACTACATCGCGCTGGAGCTGGCCGCGCTGCTGGTGCTGGGACTCGCCCTGCTGCGGCGCAACTGGACCGTGGTGACGCTGGCCGGCATGGCCGCCGGCTGGGTGGTGGTGGAGATCGCCTTCGTGCTGCACGGCTTCCCCGGCGTGCCGCGCTACCTGTTCGAGCCCGCCGGGCTGACCGCGGTGCTGGCCGGGATCTGCTTCGGCTGGCTGCTGCTCGACGCCAAGCGCTACTGGCGCGTGCTGCCGAGCTGGGCCGGGATCCCGCTGGCGGTGGTCCTGCTCGCGGTGATGGTGCCCAAGGGCATCACCAACGCCCGCGCCGAGCACAAGGACATCAACCACGAGCGCGACCGCACCAAGGAGATCAACAAGCTCGGCGCCCTGGTCGCCGCGCTGGGCCCCGAGCGCATCCAGGCCTGCGGTTGGCCGGTGCTCAACGTCGAGTACGTGAGCATCATGGGCTGGTATCTGCACCGCAACACCGGCGTCATCGGCTACCGGCCCAAGATCGAGCTGGCCAAGAAGCGCCCGGACGTGCTGTTCACGTCGCTGCCCAACGGCTGGGCCGTGACCCCGAACCATGAGCCCGCGGGCAGCTCCTGCAACAAGCTGAAGTCGCTCTACGTGCCGACGGCCCGCCACCCGCAGGGCGTGCTGGTCCCGAAGTGACCGCGGCGCGGTGAAGCCGCGCCTTAGCAGTTCTTCACACAGCCGCCACTAGAATC
Source organism: uncultured Solirubrobacteraceae bacterium (assembly GCA_963737335.1). GTDB lineage: Bacteria > Actinomycetota > Thermoleophilia > Solirubrobacterales > Solirubrobacteraceae > Palsa-465. The sequence goes on along the minus strand of CAVTSK010000017.1, from coordinate 36,131 downwards.
CGCGCCGCATGCGCCGACGGATCAGATCCGCGGCCTTCCCCGTCCATCGTCACGCCCTTCCCCAGCTGGTGGTCGATGGTCTGTTGGTCGCGCTCGCATACTTCCTGGCTTTCTGGCTTCGCTTCGAGGGGGAGTTCCCTGATCGCTACGGGCATCTCCTGAGCGACACGATCGGCTGGGTGGTCGTCGTGACCCTGGTGGTGATGGGGGCATTTGGGCAGTACCAGCGGCTGTGGCGGTTCATCGGCCAACGCGACTACGAGGCGGTGCTCAAGGCCGTGTTCGTCGCGACGGTGGTCATCGTCGGCGCCTTCGCGCTTCTGCATCCCGTGCAGTGGCCGACGACGATCAGGGTCCCCGGCATCCAACACGTCCATCCCGCGTCGTCCAGGCCCGGTCCCATTCAGCCCGTGGCGCTGCCGGCCAGCGTCATCGCGACGTTCTTCCTGCTCACGCTGGCGCTCCTCATCGGCGCCCGCTTCGCCGTGCAGCTGATCGTGGAGGGCCGCATCCGCACCCTGCGCGCGGGCAAGGGCGCGCGCGAGGTCCTCATCGTCGGCGGCGGTGAGGGCGGCCGTCTCGTCGTCCGCGAGCTGGCGCGCAACCCCGAGCTGAGCCTGACGCCCGTGGGCTTCCTGGACGACGACCCGCGCAAGCGGGGCATCAAGGACGAGCACGGGCTCAAGGTGCTGGGCAATACGGACTCTGACCTGGCGCGCGTGCTCGACGAGGTCGAGCCCGACGAGGTGGTCATCGCCATCCCGTCGGCCCCTGGCGAGCTGCGTGGGCGGGTGGTCGCCGCCTGTCGCAAGCGCGGGATCCCTGTGCGCACCATGCCGACGATGTTCGAGCTGCTGCGCGACGGGTCGGGCCAGTTGCGCGTCACCCGCCAGTTGCGCGAGGTCCGCGTCGAGGACATGCTGGGCCGCGAGCCCGTCCGCGAGGAGCTCCAGCGCGTCGGCGCCTACCTGGCCGGCGAGATCGTGATGGTGACCGGCGCCGGGGGCTCGATCGGCTCCGAGCTCTGCCGCCAGATCGCCCGGGTGGGCCCGCGCCGCCTGGTGCTCGTCGACCACGCGGAGGACAACCTGTTCGAGATTCGCCGCGAGCTCGAGGAGGACCGCCACATCCGCACCTCCGTGCCGGTCCTGGCCGACTGCAAGGAGGAGGAGCGCATGCGCGAGGTGCTCGCCGAGCACCGCCCCACGGTGGTGTTTCATGCCGCCGCCTACAAGCACGTCGCGATGATGGAGAGCAACCCCGTCGAGGCGATCCGCAACAACGCTCTGGCCACCCGCCTGGTGGCGCGGATCGCCGGCGAGCTCGGCGTCGGCACCTTCGTGCTGGTCTCCACTGACAAGGCGGTCAAGCCGGCCACGGTGATGGGCGCCTCCAAGGCGCTGGCCGAATGGGCCCTCGAGGCAGAGGCCACCAAGCACCCGGGCACGCGCTACGCCACCGTGCGCTTTGGCAACGTGCTCGGCTCGTCGGGCTCGGTGGTCCCGATCTTCCGTCGCCAGATCGCCGCCGGGGGGCCGGTGACGGTCACCGACGAGCGCATGACCCGCTACTTCATGACCATCCCCGAGGCGGTGCAGCTCATCATCCGCGCCGGGTCGCTGCGTGACGAGGCCAGCGGGGAGATCTTCGTGCTGGAGATGGGCGAGCCGGTCAGCATCATCGAGCTCGCCAAGACCATGATCCGCCTCTCGGGGCTGGAGCCCGAGCGCGACATCGCCATCGACATCGTCGGCGCGCGGCCCGGGGAGAAATTCCACGAGGAGCTCTTCGACACCCATGAGCATCCTCAGCCCACGCCGGTGCAGCGCATCCAGCGCGCCAGCCACGACCGCTTGGACCCCGAGTGGGTGGACCGGACGTTCGCGGACATAAACCTGCTCGTTCTCGAAGGTGACGCCGCCGCGTTGGCGAAAACCGTGTCCGAGCTGTCCGGTGCACGCGCCACGCTCCCCTCCGGCGACGGCTCGACCTCCACCCTTAGACTGCGCCCGTAAACCATGGCCTCGATCGCGTACGCCCTCTCGATCCAGCACTTCGTCAACTCGGTGGGTGCCAAGGCTGGTTTCGCCTCCATCATCGGCCTGGCGCTGCTCGTCCTGCTGTTCTTCACCCAGTCGCGAGAGACCGCCAACCTGCGCCGCCGCGCCGACGAGGCCGAGCAGCAGGTCTACCAGCTCCAGCTCCACGTCGACCACCTGTCGCGCCAGCGCGCCACCGCTACGGCGCAGACCACCGGCGCTCCCGTCGCCGCCCCTCCGGCCGCCGCCCGCCTGGCCCGGGCCGGCGCCACGCGGACGATCCCCGGGGAGCAGGTTGCCGAGGGTGGTGGCGTGGCCACGCTCATCCCGGCCGCGCCCGCGGGTGTCGGCGCCCCGGCGCTCAGCTCCGCGACGCGCCTCATCCCGCTCGCCGAGCCCGACGAGATCTCGATCCGGGCGCTGCGGCCCTCCACCAACGGCGATGGCGAGGGTCACGTGTCTGACGCCACCGTCGCCACCCCGCCGCCCGCACCGCCGGTCGGTCCCGCGCCGTCCACGGCTGCCGGTGGCGGCAACGGCGTCGCACACCCGCCCGTGCCGGTCCCCATGCCCAACATGCTCGAGCCTGCCCCGCCCCCGCGGGTGGCCCTGCCCCGCCAGCAGCGTCCGCCCGCCGGGCCCCCGACGGGCCGCCGCGATGGACGGCAGCCCGGCCGCCGCGTCAGCCCCATCTTCTTCGTGCTGGCCGCCATCCTCGCCGCCGCGGTGGTCGTCGTCGTCCTGGTGTTCGTGACCGGCTCGAACAACAACACCCCGTCGGCGAGCTCCTCATCCTCGCCGGCGGCGTCGGCGTCGAGCACCACCGCGGCCAAGACGGGCAAGGGCGCCAAGCAGCACAAGGCCGCCGTGACGACGGTCACGCCCAGCGCGGTCACGGTCGCCGTGCTCAACGGCACCACGACTGACAACCTCGCCGCCGACGTCCTGGGCAAGCTGACCGCCGTCGGGTACAAGGGCGGGCTCAAGCAGAACGCCGCCGAGAGCGGCGTGAGCTCCACGATCGTCGGCTACACCGCGTCGAACTATCGCTCCGACGCTCTCGCCGTGGCCAAGTCGCTCGACCTCGGCCCGGCGTCGGTTCAGGGCGTCAGCCAGGGCGATCGCGCCAAGGTGTGCGGCAGCACCACCGCGTGTACGACGCAGGTCGTCGTCACCGCGGGCGCCGACCTCGCCCAGACCGGCTGACGCCGGGACCCGGCCCGGGCGGGCGGGTCCAGCTCACCGGCGGATCGCCTCACTCGCCCCGCCGCTACTCTCTTCCGTTCCCATGTCGCCGATGAAGGATCTCCTCGACCTCCCCCCACGCACTGAGAAGCCCCGCGCAGAGGGGCTGACCCACGTGCTGGACCGCGGCCTCTCAGTGGCCGACATCGACGGTCTGGTCGAGATCGCGGGCGATTACATCGACATCGTCAAGCTCGGCTGGGGCACTGCGGTGGCCACCGGCAACCTCGAGGCCAAGCTGGCCCGCTACCGGGAGCACGGGATCACCGCGATGTTCGGCGGCACGCTCACCGAGCTGGCCATCGCCCAGAACCGGCTCGACCGCATGGTGGCGTGGCTCAAGGAGCTGGGGCTGGATCACATCGAGCTCTCCGACGGCACGCTCAAGATCGAGTTCGACCGCAAGCTCGAGCTGATCTCGCGGCTGGCCGAGGACTTCACCGTCCTGTCCGAGGTCGGCTCCAAGGACGACACCCACATCATGGCCCCCTACCGCTGGGTCGAGCAGATGACGGCCGAGCTGGAAGCCGGCGCCTGGAAGGTGATCGCCGAAGGGCGCGAGAGCGGCGCGGTGGGCATCTTCCGCCACGACGGCGAGGTGCGCCAAGGGCTCGTGGACGAGATCCTGCACGCGATCCCCGGCGACAAGATCATGTTCGACGCTCCGCGCAAGGACCAGCAGGTGTGGTTCGTGCGCCGGCTCGGCCCCGACGTCAACCTCGGCAACATCACTCCCGAGGACGTTCTCTCGCTCGAGACCATCCGGGTGGGGCTGCGCTCGGATACCGCGGTCGCCGAGCTCAATGACTGACCCTCGGCGCGCGCGCCGGGAGTGCGCTGCCGCGTAGCGATGGACCTCGGCCTGGGCCTCGGCGGAATCCGGCTGGCGCGCCACGGCGAGACCGACGACAACGTCGAACCGCTGCGCTTCCAGGGCTGGACCGACACGCCGCTCAACGACACCGGGCGCCGGCAGGCGCGCGAGCTGGCCGAACGGGTCGCCGGCACCGGGATCGCCTCGCTGTGGGCCTCTGACCTCAGCCGGGCCCGTGAGACGGCCGAGATCGTGGGCGAGCGCATCGGGATGGCCCCGGTGCTCGACGCCCGCCTGCGCGAGGGCGCGCGCGGCCGGTGGGAGGGGCACCTGATGATCGACATCGAGCGCGAGGAGCCGGAGCTCTACGCTCACTGGCGCCGCGGCGGGGCCGATTTTCGCTTCCCGGGCGGCGAATCGCTGCTCGAGCACCAGCAGCGCGTCACCGAGGCCCTGGCCGAGATCCATGCCACCGGTCCGCTGCCGGCGCTCGTCGTCTGCCACGGCGGCAGCATCCGGGTCATGCTGTGTGCCGCGGACCCGCGCGGGCTCGATGCCTTCCATACCTTCGAGGTGCCGAACGTGGCGGTGGTCCCGCTGTGAGCAGAGCGCCGGTGGCGGCCTTCGTCGTGCTCGTCATCGCCTCGGTGGCGGCGTTCTTCGTCACTCAGCACCTCAAGGTGGGCACGCCGCTCATCCAGGGAAGGCCGGCGCCGGTGCCCAACACCATCAACCCGATCTATGGCGGCGTGTGCAAACGGCGCAACGGCAAGGGCAAGCTGCGCCGGGTGAATTACCGCCGCATGCAGATCTCGTTCTACCTCCAGAACCGCTCCGACGACGTCAGCGTCTACATCGTCGATCGCGACCGCGACCAGGTCCGGCAGCTCGCCAGCAACGTGTTCATGCGCGCGCACCCGCCCAAGCGCCACTACTTCACCTGGAACGGTCGCCTGGCTGATGGCTCGGTGGCCCCCGCGGGCGCCTACTACGTCAAGGTCTCGCTGTTTCACGAGGCGCGGACGCTCATCATCTCCAGTGGTACCGCCGCTCTGCCCGTGACCGTGGAGACGACCCGCCCCCAGGTGAGGGTGACCCGCGTGACCCCGGCGTCGATCACGTCGGGCGCGGACGCCCGGGCCACGATCCACTACACCGGCACGGGCACGCTCCGCCCGCGCATTCTCATCTACCGCGTGACCGGCGGTCGCCCTCAGCTGGTCAAGAGCTTCGCTGCCACCACCAAGGCGGGTTCGAGCACCTGGGACGGCACTGTCGCCGGCGGGCGGCCCGCGCCGCCGGGAACCTACATGGCCGGCGTGCTGTTCACCGACAGGGCCTGCACCACCGCCCGCTCGCCGTCCTCCCCGGCCGCGGTCATCACGGTTCAGTAGCCGCGCGGCGGGCAGCACCCGCCGCGATCCCTACCGTTAGCCGGCGTGACCGCGTACCTCAAGCGTCTGGTGTCGTCGCTGGCGGCCTATCAGGTCGCCGACATCGTCTCCAAGTTCATCGCCGTGATCCTGCTGCCGGTCTACACCCGGTACATCACACCGCAGGGCTACGGCGTGGTGGAGCTGCTGGCCAACGGTGTGATCCTCATCAGCATCCTCGCGCGCTTCGGGATGATCGAGGCCTTCCTGCGCTTCTACTTCACCGATTCAGATCGGGAGCGCCGCGACGCGCTGGCGCGCCGGGCGGTGCTCTTCCTGCTGGTGGCCACCACGATCGTGTCGGTGATCCTGGCGGTGGAGGCGGGGCCGATCAGCCAGGTCGTGCTGGGCTACCGGGACGTGACCACGATGCGCATCGCGGTGCTCGGGCTGTGGACCTTCACCAACCTGGAGCTGGCCTATGGACTGCTGCGCGTCGACGAGCGCCTGCGCCTCTACGCGACGGCGTCGGTGATCAACGTGCTGATGACGGTGGTCGCCTCGGTGATCCTGGTGGTGGTGCTCGGCAAGGGTGCGCGCGGGCTGCTGCTGGGCAACTACGGCGCCTCGACACTGGTCCTGTTCGCGTTGTGGTTCAAGCTGCGCCACCAGCTGTGGGCCGGCGGACGGGGACGGGGTCATGTGGAGGAGATGGGGGTGCTGCTGCGCTTCGGGCTCCCCACCGTTCCGGCGGAGGCGTCCGTGTACGCGCTGAGCATCGTTGATCGCTACTACCTCTTTCACCATCGCGGCCCGGCGATGGCCGGTCTGTACTCGATCGCGGTCAAGCTGGCCGGCGCGGTGGCCTTCATCGTGCGTGCCTTCCAGTACGCGTGGCCGCCGCTGGCCTACTCGGTCACCGACGACCGCGAGGCGGCGCGGCTCTACGGGCTGGTCACCACCTACTACCTGCTGGTGAGCGGGTGGGTGGTGGCCGGGCTGGCCCTGGAGGGCCGCTGGGTGCTGCGCCTACTGGCGGCGCCGGCGTTCTTTGACGCCTACAAGGCGCTGCCCTGGGTGGCCCTGGGCTGGGCGATGTACGGGCTGTGGGTGGTCTTCCTGGCCGTGGCCGGCCGCGCGAAGGTCACCGAGCGCAACTTCCCGGCGGCGATCGCCGGCCTGGCCGCCAACGTGATCCTCCTGCTCGTGCTCGTCCCGCCGCTCGGGCTGGCCGGCGCGGGCCTGGCGCTGTGCGGCGCCTACGTGGTGATGCTGGGCATCATGCACCTGCTCACTCGCCGGGCCTTTCCGGTGGCCTTCGAATGGCGGCGGCTGGTCCAGCTGGTCGTGATCGTGGGCGGCCTGGCCGCCGTCGGTGAGCTGGCGCTGCCCACCTCAGGGGCCGTCGGCTTCATCAGCCGGGCGGCGGTGTGGGCGCTGATCCCGGTGGCGCTGCGGGCCACCGGGTTTGCCCATGGCGCCGAGCTCTCGCAGGCCCGCGCATTGGTGGCCCGCGTGCGCAGGTCCTATCCCCCTCCGGCCGGGAGCGAGTCGTGACCCGGCCCGCCGTCAGCGTCGTGATGCCGTTCGCCGGTAGCCGGGCTGAGGCTGAAGGGGCGCTCGCCACCCTGCACATTCTGGACGCCGGTCCCGAGGATGAGCTCATCCTCGCCGACAACGCAGGGGTCGCCCCGGCGAGTGAGCGCGTCACCGTCGTCCCGGCCACCGGCGAGCAGTCGCCGTCGCACGCGCGCAACGCCGGCGCTGCGTGCGCCACCCGGCCCTGGATCCTGTTCCTCGACGCCGACTGCGTCGCGCCCGCGGACTTGCTGGCGCGCTTCTTCGCGCAGCCCGTGGACGACGACGTGGGGGCGCTGGCCGGCGCGGTCGTCGCCTCGGGACCAGGATCCCACCCGCCCGGGCTGGCCGCGCGCTACGGGGCCGCCAAGAGCTTCCTGGACCAGGACGCGCACCTGGCCCACCCGTTCATGCCACGCGCGGTGGCCGCCAACCTGCTCGTGCGCCGGGAGGCCTTCGAGACGGTCGGCGGCTTCTACGAGGGCGTCCGCGCCGCCGAGGACACGGACTTCTCCTGGCGCCTGCAGCGGGCCGGATGGCGCCTGGAGGGACGGCGGGAGGCGGCCGTGGAGCACCGCTACCGCACCACGATGCGCAGCCTGCGCCGCCAGTGGCGCGGCTACGCCGCCGGGCGCGCGTGGCTGGGCCGCCGCTATGACGGCTTCGCCCCTGAGCCGGCACTGACCCGGGCGGCGGGGCGGGTCCTGCGCCGCCGCCGAGCCGCGCCCGTGGCCGTCGCGCGCGGTGCGCCGGCTGCCTCCGCGCCCGGGGCCAGCCCCGCGCCCGGCGGACTGGACCGTGGCCGCTTCCTCGCCCTCGATGCCCTGCTCGGCGTCGAGGAGCTGGCCGGCTTCGCGCTGTCCAACCGCCCCCGCCGCGAGGCCCGGGGTCCGGCCCGCGTGGTCCTCGTCGCCGACCGCTTCCCCGCTCGCGACGATCCGCTGGCCGATTTCGCGCTCACGCTGGCCGGCGCACGGGTCGAGGCCGCGTCGCGTCCGGAGGCTCTCGGTCGACGAGCGGCGCTGGGACTGACCATCGACTACCGCGAGGACGACGGCGCCGGCGCCCGGCTGGTGGCCGCGGCGCGACTGATCGTGCGCCACCCGCTGCGCTGCGGGCGCGACCTGTTCGGGCGCCGAGCCGGCGCGCCCTCCCTGGCGGACCTGGCTCCGGCGGTGGTCCGGCTGGCACGCGACGGCGACGCCCGGGTCCACCCGCTGGGCAGTGAGGACGCGCGCGCCGTGGCCGTGCGCCTGGCGCGTCTGGCCGGGCGTCGGCTGGAGCTGTGATGCGCGTCCAGCTCGTCGATCCCCCGGCGTTCACCCCGCCCTATGACCACGCGCTGGCCTCCGCGCTGGCCCACGCCGGAGCTGAGGTTGAGTTGATCACCAGCCGCTTCGCGTACGGCGCGGTGCCCGAGCCCGACGGCTACGTGCGCCGCGAGCTGTTCTACCGCCGGGCGGTGGGGGCGGCGGGCTCGCGCACGCGGAGGCTGAGCAAGCTCGCCGCCCACGTTCCGGACATGTTGCGCTACCGCGGCACCGCGGCGGACGCCGACGTCGTCCACTTCCAGTGGCTGACCGCTCCCGTCCTCGACGTGGCCCTGCTGCCGCGCCGCCCGCTCGTGCTGACCGCCCACGACCTGCTGCCCCGCGAGCCTCGCCGGGGTCAGCTCGCCGCCCAGCGGCGGCTGCTCGAGCGCGTCGACGCCGTCATCGTCCACTCGCAGTACGGCCGCGGCCAGCTCGTCAACGGCCTCGGCCTCGACGGCGACCGGGTGCACGTCATCCATCACGGCGCCTTCACCCACGCCGTGGACGGCCCGCGCGCCCCGCTGCCGGGGGAGGTGTCGTCAGACGTGGGCGCGACCGGCCGGCCCGTGGTGCTGTTCGCGGGCCTGCTGCGCCCGTATAAGGGCCTGGACACCCTGCTGGCGGCGTGGCGCTGGGTGACCGGCGCCGAGCTGTGGATCGCCGGGCGTCCGATGATGGATGTGGCGCCGCTGCGGGCCCTGGGCGGCGACGGCGTGCGCTGGGTGCCGCGGTTTGTCTCAGACGGCGAGCTGGCCGCGCTGCTGGAGCGCGCCGATGTGGTGGTGCTGCCCTACGCGCGCACCCAGCGCTTTGACCAGTCGGGGGTGCTGGCCACGGCGCTGGCCTTCGGCAAGGCGCTCGTGGTCACCGACGTCGGCGGCTTCTCGGAGGTCGCCGCCGCCGGCGCGGCCCGGCTGGTGGCGCCCGATGACCCCCAGGCGCTGGGGGCGGCGCTGTCGGAGCTGGTCAGCGATCCGGCGCAGCGGGAGCGGTTGGGAGCGGCGGCATGGGCCGCGGCCCGACCGGGCGGGGCGTTCTCCTGGGACGCGGCGGCGCAGGCGACGCTGGCGCTCTATGGGCGCGTCACACGCTGACGGGCTGGCGCCGGGCGACCTCTTCGCGCACGACCGGCGCGACCTTGGTCCCGAACAGCTCGATCGAGCGCATCACCTCGGCGTGCGTGACGGCGCCGACGCTCATCTGGCCGATGTAGCGGCTGTTGGCGAACAGCTCGTGCTCGAACAGGATCTTCTCCGCCACCTGCTCGGGCGAGCCTGCAGCCACCGCACCGCGGGGGGACCGCAGCGCCTCGTACTCCTCGCGTCCTGAGGGCGGCCAGCCCCGCTCGCGGCCGATCCGGTTCATCATCGCCAGGTACGGTGTGGCAAAGGCGCTGTCGGCGGCTCGTGAGGTCTCTCCGACGAAGGCGTGGGTGTTGATGGCCACGGGCAGCGCCGCGGCGTCGTGTCCGGCCTCGGTCGCCGCCTGGCGGTACAGGGCCACGAGCGGCGCGAAGCGCTCCGGCTGGCCGCCGATGATCGCCAGCGTCAGCGGCAGTCCCAGAACGCCGGCGCGGACCACCGACTGGGGCGACCCGCCCACCGCCACCCACACGGGCAGCGGGTCCTGTAGCGGGCGCGGGTAGATGCCCGCGTCGGTGAGCGGCGCGCGCAGCCGGCCCGACCAGGTCACGCGCTCATTCGCTCGGATGGCCAGCAGGAGGTCCAGCTTCTCGGCGTAGAGCTCGTCGTAGTCGTCGAGGTCGTAGCCGAACAGCGGGAAGGATTCGATGAACGAGCCGCGCCCGGCCATGATCTCGGCCCTCCCCCCGGACAGCAGATCGAGCTCGGCGAACTGCTGAAAGACGCGGACCGGGTCGTCGGAGCTGAGCACGGTCACGGCGCTGGAGAGGCGGATGCGCTCGGTCCGTGCGGCGATCGCCGCCAGTGCCACCACGGGCGCGGAGATGAGGAAGTCGGGCCGGTGGTGCTCGCCGATGGCGAACACGTCGAGGCCCACCTGCTCGGCCAGCTCGGCCTCCTCCATGAGGTCGCGCATGCGCTGTTCGGGGCTGACGCCGGAGCTGAGATCGGCGAAGGTGGCGAGGCCGAGTTCGATCATGCCCAACAGCATAGCAAGATAGTTGCGCGGACAACTATCTCTTCTTCGTCCGCTCCTAAGTTGGGGGCTCAACTTTGTTTGTGAGCGGTCGACCCATTAGGACATGGGAGCAACGGATCTCGAGCTCACCCCTGGCCTGAGCGCCCCGTGGCACCTGGCGTCCGCCGCCACCACCGGCGAGGCGGTGCTCACAGCGATGCGCATCCTCATCGTCGACGATCAGGCGTTCAACATCGCCGTGATCAGCGGCATGCTCCGCGAGGCGGGCTACCAGGACATCGTCAGCACCCGCGACCCGCGCAGTGTGCCCGAGGTGTGTGGCGTCGAGTGCCCCGACCTGGTCCTCCTGGATTTCCACATGCCCGGGATGACCGGTCTCGACGTGCTCGGCTCGATCGCGGGCCTCGTCCACGGGCCCCAGAGCCTCCCGGTACTCGTCGTCACCTCTGACCCGACCGCCCAGCGACGCTATGACTGCCTGGCCGCCGGCGCCCGCGACTTCCTCACCAAGCCCGTCGACCAGGTCGAGCTGCTGCTCCGGGTCCGCACCCACCTGCTCACACGCCACCTGCAACTCGCCGCCGAGCGCCGGGCCGACGATCTCGACGAGGCCGTCCGCGCTCGCACTGTCGAGCTCGAGGAGGCGCGGGTGGAGAGCCTCACCATCCTGGCCGCGGTCTCGGAATACCACGACGACGACACCCACCAGCACACCCAGCGTGTCGGGGTCATGACCGCCCGGCTCGCCGAGGTGCTGGGCCAGCCCCGCGCGTTCGTCTCCGAGCTCCGCCGCGCCGCCCCGCTACACGACCTGGGCAAGGTCGCCATTCCCCAGCAGATCCTCCTCAAGCCCGGGCCCCTCACCGACGAGGAGCGCGCCGTGATGACGCGCCACGTCCAGTTCGGCGCCAAGATGCTCGCCACCGCCCGCTCGCCGATCCTCCGCCTCGCTGCCGAGGTCGCGGTCAGCCATCACGAACGCTGGGACGGCCACGGCTACCTGGCCGGCCTCGCCGGCGAGGACATCCCCCTGTCGGGTCGTATCACCTCGGTGGCCGATGTCTTTGACGCTCTCACCCACGAGCGGCCCTACAAGAAGGCGTGGGAGCGCGACCGGGCCCTGGAGGAGATCGCTTCCCAGGCCGGGCGGCAGTTCGACCCGGCCGTCGTCGAGGCGCTGCTGGCGCTGGACCTCGACGCTCTCGACGAGAGCGTCGCCGCGGTGGCTGCCTGAGAAGGCGGCACGGGGCCGCCTCGGCGGTCCCTCGGCGGGGTTCTGGGAGATAACTACGCTCTGGCGATACTTATATCCCACAACCCCCTGCAAAGCCGCACTATTCACGCCTGACCGCCTCCCTCCCAAGCCTGCCGTTCAGCCCGCGCTGGCCCGGCATGACCTCGCGACCCCTGCCGCCCACGCAACGATCACTCGCCGTCCCCGCGTGTCCGATACTCATCGTTGACCCTCAACAGGAGACCCCACGCCATGTTCCTCATCGCCTACGACGGCTCCGATGACGCCAAGGCCGCCGTCGAGCACATCTCCGAGCTCGTGTCCGGGCAGCCCGCGGTTGTCGTCACCGTCTGGGAGCCCTATGTCCACCTGGTCACGCGCTACCCGGCCACCAGCACTCTGGTCGCCGCCGAGGACAGCGAGCAGATCGACGACGCCAGCCGCGCCGATGCCGAGCGCACGGCCGAGGAGGGCGCAGCCCTGGCGCGCACGCACGGGGTCGACGCCGCCGGCCACGCCGTCGCTCGCCAGGACTCCATGGCTGACACGTTGCTCGCCGAGGCCGATCGGGTCGACGCCGGTGCGATCGTCGTCGGGTCGCGCGGCCTGGGCGGCCTGGGCTCGCTGCTGTTGGGCAGCGTGTCGCACGCGCTGCTCCAGCACGCCGACCGTCCCGTGGTCATCGTGCCGTCCCCCAAGGTCGCGCGCAAGCGCAAGGAGAGCCGCCGGCCAGGTCGCGAGCAGGCCGGGTGACCATCAGGGGCGTTCGCGTTGCGGGCGCTCGATCCCCCGCGCCCGGCGCCTCCGGGCGCGTTCGACGCGGAGCGCGACGTTGATCCCGACGTCGACGACGAGGATGAGGATCAGCGGCCACCAGCCCGAGAACCCTCGGTGGCGCTGCCCAAGCAGGATGATCACCGTCCAGGCGCCGACGAAGGTACCGACGGCGGTGGCGAAGAAGACCGCTCCGGTCAGCCACGGCGTCCCGAAGTAGTCGTCGAACGCGCTCTCGTCATACACCGTCGGCTCGTTGGCGTGGTGCGCGCCGTCGAGCGACATTCCCCGGTACCCGCGTCGGGTGGGAGCAGGCACTGAAGATGTTTTGCCCATTGAGAGACCCGTCAAACGGCCACAGGCGCGTCTGCGGCACAATCCGGCGGCCGTGACGCTCCTCAAGACCGCGTTCTGGGCCTCCGCGGGGCTCCTCGTCTACACGCACGCCGGCTACCCGGCGGCGCTGGCCGCGCTCGACCGCGTGCGGGGCCGGCCGGGCGAGGCCGGCGCGAGCGGCTCGGCCGCGGCGGTCTCTGACGCGCAGCTGCCCGGAGTGTCGGTCATCATCGCCGCCTACGCCGAGGAGGCGGTGATCGCCGAGCGGGTCGCCAACCTGCGCGCTCTGGACTATCCGGCCGACCGCCTCGAGGTCATCGTCGCCTGCGACGGGTCGCCCGACGCCACCGTGCAGCGAGCCCGTGACGCCGGCGCCGACCTGGTGCTCGAGCTGCCCCGGGGTGGCAAGGTGCGCGCCCAGGACGCCGCCGTGCGCCGCGCTCGCCATGAGATCACCGCCTTCTCGGACGCGAACGTGACCTGGGCCCCCGATGCGCTGCGCCGCCTCGTGGAGCCGTTCGCCGATCCACAGGTGGGCTACGTCTGCGGCCAGGTGCGGTTCGTCAACCAGCGCGGGACCAACCAAGAGGGCGTGTACTGGCGCTATGAGATGGCGGTGCGCGGGCTGGAGTCCCGGCTGGCCTCGGTCACCGGTGGCAACGGCGCCATCTACGCCACCCGCCGGTACTCCTACATCGTCGTGGACCCGATCATGGGCCACGACCTGTCGTTCCCGTTCAACATGGTCAAGCGCGGCTGGCGGGCCGTGTACGCGCCGGGGGCGCGGGCGAGCGAGAAGATGGTGCCCTCGATCGAGGGTGAGTTTCGCCGGAAGCGGCGGATGATGAGCCACGGCTGGCCGATCCTGGTCCGCGGCGGGATGCTCTCCCCGCGCGGCTATGACCCCGGCTACGCCGCGATGATCGTTTCGCACCGCGTCCTGCGCTACGTCTCCCCGTTCCTGCACCTCGCGGCGTTGGCCGCGGCGGTCGCGCTCATCGGGCAGGGCTGGGTCTACGCGGCGGCCACCGCGCTGCAGGCGGCGCTGCTGGCGGCGGCACTGGCCGCTCGGGTCCTGCCGCTGCGCCCGCTCCTGGTGGCGCGGTACTACGTACTGACGACGGCCTCGCTGGCGGCAGGGCTGTGGGATTGGCTGGCCCACGGGACGCACGCCGGCTGGGAGGCCGCCGAGGGCACCCGATGATCAAGCGCGCCGTCGACATCGCGATCTCCCTGCCCCTGATGATCCTCACCGCCCCGGCGGTGGCCCTCCTGGCGGTGGCCGTGCGCCTCGAGTCGCCCGGCGAGCCCATCTACCGCCAGACGCGCGTGGGCAAGGACGGCGCGCTGTTCGAGATCTACAAGCTGCGCACCATGGTCGACGGCGCCGAGTTCACCGGCGCGGGCCTGGCCATCGCCGCGGGTGACGCGCGCATCACGCGGCTGGGGGCGCTGCTGCGCCGCTACTCCCTCGACGAGCTGCCCAACCTGTGGAACGTGGTGCGCGGCGACATGTCGATCGTGGGCCCCCGCCCGACGCTCAAGAGCCAGGTGGACCAGTACACCGCGCACCAGCGCGGCCGGCTGGCGGTCAAGCCGGGCATCACCGGCTGGGCGCAGATCAACGGGCGGGCCTCGCTGCCATGGCCCGAGCGGATCGAGCTCGACCTCTGGTACGTCGAGCACCGCTCCTTGGCGCTGGACCTGCGCATCCTCTCGCGGACGCTCGGCCAGGTGCTGAGGGGCCACGGCATCTACAAGGGAGCCACCGGCGGATGGCAGCCACCCCCGCAGACGTAGCCGTCCTGCTCACCGGCGTGGGCAAGCGCTATGCGCTGGTCTCGGTGTTCGCCCAGCACGCGGTGACGATCGCCGCCGACCCCAACCCGCTGGCTCCGGCCCAGTACGCCGCCCACCACCGTCGCTCCGTGCCGCGCTTCGACGATCCCGGCTACGTCCCGGCGCTTCAGGAGTTGTGTGCCGAGTTCGAGGTGGGCGCGGTGGTGCCGCTCACCGACCTCGACCTCGAGATCCTCGGGCACGCGCACAACGATCCCACCCACCCGCTGCCCGCGTTCGTCCCCGACGGCGACGTGGCCCGGGCCACCTTTGACAAATTCGAGACCCACCTGCTGCTCCAGCGGCTCGGGCTGCCCTCGCCCCCCACGGTCCTCCCCGGGGAGTCCGTGGACAGCTATCCGGTCATGATCAAGCCGCGCTGGGGCTCGGGGGCCCGCTCCATCCACCTCGCCCAGGACGCCCGCGAGGCGGAGTTCCTGGCCGGGTACATCCGTGAGCCGGCGATGGTCCAGCGGGCGATGCAGGGGCCGGAGTTCTCGATGGACTGCCTTTCGGACCTCGACGGGCGGTGCCTCAACGTCATCCCGCGGACGATGATCGAGTCACGCGGAGGGGAGTCGATCAAGGGCACCGTGATCGCCGACGAGGAGCTCATTGACCTGGGGCGGCGCGTCGTGGAGGCGCTGGGGTGCCGGGGCCCCTGCACCGTGCAGGCCTTCCGCGACCAGGAGATCGGCCTGGGCATCACCGACGTCAACACCCGCTTCGGGGGCGCCTGTCCCGCCCACCTCTACGCGGCGCTGCCCGGCCGCACCTACCCCGAGCTCATCGTTCGCATGGCGCGCGGAGAGCGGATCGAACCCCACATCGGGGAGTTCCGCGACGGCGTCACC
Source organism: uncultured Solirubrobacteraceae bacterium (assembly GCA_963737335.1). Classification (GTDB taxonomy): domain Bacteria; phylum Actinomycetota; class Thermoleophilia; order Solirubrobacterales; family Solirubrobacteraceae; genus Palsa-465. Next base: position 20,611 of record CAVTSK010000017.1, on the reverse strand, counting down.
TTCACCCGCTACTACTGGCAACTCGAGCTCGACACCGAGCTGCGGCCGACGGGGCGCGATCTCATCAGCCCCCCCGGCCCCCCGCTCCCCGCTCGGGTGGGCGGGCCCGATAACTCTTAGGCAGCGCTCTAACGGTCACCAGTACTCTTAGTGCTGTGGCTATAACTGTGACTCAGCTGACCGCGTTCCTGGCCGTCGTCCGCGGCGGCTCGGTGACGGCGGCGGCTGACGAGCTCGTGGTCACCCAGCCCTCGGTGTCCTCGGCGCTCGCGGCGCTGGGTCGCGAGGTGGGGTGTGAGCTGTTTCAGCGCGCCGGCCGGGGCATCCGCCTCACGGACGCCGGGACCGCCTTCGCTCCCTATGCCGCCGACGTGATCGGCCTGCTCGACCGGGGCCGGCGGGCGGCGCGCGAGGCGGCTGACGCCGGCGGCCGGCGGTTGCGCATCGCCGCGGTGACCACGGCGGCGGAGTCGTTCGTGCCCCAGATGATCCGCGATTTCGCCCACGCCCATCCGGACGTCGAGCTCATCCTGGATGTGGGCAATCGCACGCACGTGATCGAGTCCGTGCTGCGCCACAGCGCCGACGTCGCCATCTCCGGGACGCCGCCGGGCGACGAGCGGCTGCTCGCCGAGCCCCTGGGTGAGAACCGGATCGTCTGCATCACTGCGCCCGATGACCCCGCGACGCTCGGCCGGCCCCACGTTGCCGCCGAGCTCGCCGACAGGCCGTGGCTGCTGCGCGAGCCCGGGTCCGGGACACGGGTGCTCAACGAGCAGTTCCTGGCCGACCAGGGGATGACTCCGCGCACGTTGGAGCTGGGGTCAAACGGCGCGATCAAGCAGGCCGCTCGCGCCGGGCTGGGGATCTCGCTGCTGTCGCGGGCCGCGGTCGAGGTCGAGCTGGCCGGCGGCCAGCTGGGCGAGATCTCGCTGCGCGACGCGCCACCCAGCCGGCCGTGGTACGTGCTGCGCTCCTCGGTGGGGCCGGCGCGGCCGGTCGTGCAGGAGCTGCTGGCCCACCTGCGCGGCAGCTAGTTCGCGCGCTGCGGGGAGGGCGAAGGCGCGGGCGTGGGTTGATCGGCGTCGGCGCGGGCGCCGGCGGCCCCCAGCGCCACCGCCGCCCGTGCCGTCACGAGCTGGTAGAGCACGAGCAGCTGGGTCACCGCCAGCGGCTCTGAGCGGTGCAGCTCGGTCCCGACGGTGAACTCCCCCAGCCGGTCGGTGCGCAGGTGGTTGGCGAAGTGCAGCCGGTCCCAGATCGTCTCCTCGAAGGCGGCACTGCGGGCCGGGTCGATCGTGCCCGGGATCCACAGGTGGGTCTCTGAGCCGCGCTGGGCCATCCGGATGGTGCTCTCGCCTTCGGTCAGTGCGGGCAGATCGGGATGGGCGAGCCCGGGGCGCATGGCGAGCTTGGCGTCGAGGTGGGCCGGGTCCCCGCGATCGCCCGGCATGAACGAGATGACGATGTCCGCGTAGCGGCGCTGGGGACGGATGAACGTCTCGGCGTCGGCCTCTCGCCCATCGAGCTCGGCCAGGACCTCGTCGGTGGTGTAGCCGCGCCGGCTGCAGTCGCGCTGCACCTTCCAGCGCCGGCGCAGGTCCTCGGGCGGGTCCAGGAAGATCCGCACGTCATAGGTGTCACGCATCGCGGGGGTGTGGAAGCCCAGCATCCCCTCCACGATCGTGAACTGCGCCGGGGTGATGTGCTCGGCCGGGCCCAGCGCTCCGTCGCGATGGCGGTAGACGGGCTTGAGGATCGGCTCGCCCGCGCGCAGGTGGACGAGGTGCTGCTCGAGGATGTCCAGGTGGTTCGCGTCGGGGTGCAGCGGCGTGACCCCCGCCTCGGCCCGCTGGGCCCGCGTGTAGCGGTGGTAGTGGTCGCAGTCGATGTGCGTGACCCGCGCCTCGCCGAGGATGCGCACGAGTCCGCGCGTCAGCGTCGTCTTGCCCGCGGCGGAGTCACCGCAGATTCCGAGGAGGATCGGGCGTGGCATCAGTGGCCCTCGAGCGTAGGGAGCGCCCCGCCGTGCCACAACTGCAAATGCGGTGGTGACATATAGCCCTAGCACTATGACTCTCAGGCAAATCAGTCTTTGACGTCTATGCCGCGCCGCCCGTAGCCTGCCTCGCATGCTCTCCACCGCTGACACCCACAAGGACCGCTGGGCCTCGGGCGTGACCCCGTATGCCGAGATGGGTTACTTCGACCCCGATTACGAGCCCAAGCCCACCGACGTCCTCGCCGCCTTCCGCATCACCCCGCAGCCGGGCATCGACGCCATCGAGGCAGCCGCTGCGGTGGCCGGGGAGTCCTCCACGGCCACCTGGACCGTGGTCTGGACCGACCGCCTCACCGACCATCGCCACTACCAGGCCAAGGCCTATGACGTCAGCGCGGTCCCCGGACGCGAAGGCGAGTACATCGCCAGGATCGCCTATGACATCGACCTGTTCGAGGAGGGGTCGATCGCCAACATGACCTCCTCGATCATCGGCAACGTCTTTGGGTTCAAGGCCCTGCGGGCGCTGCGCCTCGAGGACCTGCGCATTCCGACCGCGTACGTCAAGACCTTCCAGGGCCCGCCGCATGGGATCGTGATGGAGCGCGAGTATCTGGACAAGTTCGGCCGCCCGCTGCTGGGGGCCACCGTCAAGCCGAAGCTGGGGCTCAGCGCCAAGAACTACGGGCGCGTCGTCTACGAGGCGCTGCGCGGCGGCCTGGACTTCACCAAAGACGACGAGAACATCAACTCCCAGCCGTTCATGCGCTGGCGCGATCGCTTCCTGTACGCCATGGAGGGCGTCAGCCGCGCCTCGGCGGCCAGCGCCGAGGTCAAGGGCCACTACATGAACGTCACGGCGGCCACGATGGAGGAGATGTACGAGCGCGCCGAGTTCGCGCGCGAGCTGGGCAGCGTCATCATCATGATGGACCTCACCGTCGGCTACACCGCGATGCAGTCGATGTCGAAGTGGGCGCGGCGCAACGGCATGATCCTGCACCTCCATCGCGCGGGCCACGGGACCTACACCCGGCAGAAGAGCCACGGCGTCTCGTTCCGCGTGATCGCCAAGTGGTGTCGCCTGCTGGGCGTGGACCACATGCACGCCGGCACGGTGGTGGGCAAGCTCGAGGGCGACCCGGCGATGATCGCCGGCTACTACGACACCCTGCGCCTGGATCGCGTGCCCGAGAACCCCGAGCACGGCATCTACTTCGATCAGGACTGGGCGTCGCTCCCCGCGGTCATGCCGGTCGCCTCGGGCGGCATTCACGCGGGCCAGATGCACCAGCTGCTGCGCTACCTGGGGGAGGACGTCGTACTGCAGTTCGGCGGCGGGACCATCGGGCACCCGATGGGCATCGCCGCCGGCGCGACCGCCAACCGGGTCGCCGTCGAAGCGATCATCCAGGCGCGCAACGAGGGCCGCGACTACTTCCAGGAGGGCCCCGACATCCTCGAGCGTGCCGCCCGCGGTTGCCCCGAGCTCGACGCCGCGCTGCAGGTGTGGAAGGACGTCACCTTCGACTTTCAGTCCACCGACACGCCGGACTACGTCGTCACCCCCACCCTCGCCTGAAAGGCCAAGCCATGCGCGTCACCCAGGGAGCCTTCTCGTTCCTTCCGGACTTCACCGACGAGCAGATCGCCGCCCAGATCCGGTATGCGCTGGACAAGGGCTGGTCGATGAGTGTCGAGTACACCGACGATGCCCATCCGCGCAACTCCTACTGGGACATGTGGGGGCAGCCGTACTTCGAGCTGCTGCCCGAGGATTACGAGGTCGTGCTACGCGAGGTCCGGGCCTGCCGTGAGGCCCACCCCGACCACTACGTCAAGCTCATCGCCTACGACGCCCGCCGGGGGCGCCAGACCACCGCGCTGAGCTTCATCGTCAACCGGCCCGCGACCGAGACGGCGTTCCGGGTCGAGCGCGCCGACACCCATGACCGGGTCGTCCGCTATCGGCTGGCCCCCACCCGATGAGCGCCTTGCAGGCGGTGGCCGTGGCCGACGAGCGTCTGCCGGACATCGACATCGATATCGAGCCGGTTCTGGCCCAGCTCGATCGTGAGCTGGTGGCCTTGGGGCCGGTCAAAAGCCGCCTGCGCGAGATCGCCGCGCTGCTCGTCGTCGACGAGATGCGCCGCGGCGCGGGCCTGAGCGCCGCCCGGCCGACGCTGCACATGTGCTTCACCGGCAACCCGGGGACGGGCAAGACGACGGTGGCGATGCGCATCGCCGAGATCCTCCACCAGCTGGGCTACATCAAGCGCAATCACGTGGTCGCGGTGACGCGCGACGACCTGGTTGGCCAGTACGTGGGCCACACGGCGCCCAAGACCAAGGAGGTGCTCAAGCGGGCCTACGGCGGCGTGCTGTTCATCGATGAGGCCTACTACCTCTATCGCCCTGAGAACGAGCGCGACTATGGGGTCGAGGCGATCGAGATCCTGCTCCAGGTCATGGAGAATGAGCGCGAGCGGCTGGTGGTGATCCTGGCCGGATACCGTGACCGTATGGACGAGTTCTTCGAACTGAACCCGGGGATGGCGTCGCGCGTCGCCCACCACATCGACTTCCCCGACTACGGGACCGATGAGCTGCTGGCGATCGGGCGGATGATGCTCTCGGAGGCCTCCTACGAGCTCTCAGCCGATGCCGAGTCCGCCCTGCGTCGTGACCTCGCCCGGGCCGCCGGCAGCCCGCGGTTCGCCCACGCGCGCAGCGTGCGCAACGCCATCGAGCGCGCCCGACTGCGCCACGCCAACCGGATCTATGAGGCGGCACGCGGTGGCATCGCCGCCACCCCAGTCGAGCTCATGCGCATCGAGGCGCAGGACATCGCGTGATGCCGCGCCCGGTCATCCTCGGCGTCGTCGGCGACTCGGCGAGCGGCAAGACGACGATCAGCCGGGGCCTCGTGCGCGTGCTGGGCGAGGACAACGTCGCCCACATCTGCACCGACGACTACCACCGCTACGACCGCGCCCAACGGGCCGAGCTGGGCATCACGCCGCTGCACCCCGACTGCAACCACCTCGACATCATCGCCCAGCATCTGGCGCACCTACGCCGCGGCGACCCGATCCTCAAGCCCGTCTACCGCCACCAGGACGGGACCTTCGGCCCGGCCGTGCACGTGCGCCCCGAGCGCTTCACGATCATCGAGGGCCTGCTGGGCTACCACCGGCCCCCCATGCGCGAGGTCTACGACGTCCGCGTGTTCCTGGCCCCGCCCGAGCAGCTGCGCCGGCGATGGAAGGTCGCACGCGACTGCTCGCGCCGCGGCTACACGACCGATCAGGTGCTGGCCGAGCTCGACCGCCGCGAGCCCGACTCCGAGGCCTTCATCCGCCCTCAGCGCCACCACGCCGACATGCTCGTCTCCTTCCTGCCCCCGGCCGATGCCGACGACGACCACCTCGACGCCGAGCTGACCCTGCGCGACGGGCTGCCCCACCCCGACCTGGCGCCGTTCATCGACGGCCGCCCGGACGGCCTCACGCTGACCGAGCGCGACGGCGAGCGGGTTCTGAGGATCCCCGGACAGATCGAGCTGACCCAGGCGGCGGCGATCGAAGAGGCGATCTGGGCCCGGATGCACTTCGCCACCCACCTGCGGGCGCGGCGCCTCGGCGAGTTCACCGTCGCCACCGACCTGCGCCGCTCAGAGGCCCTGGCCCTGGTCCAGCTGCTCATCCTCTACCACCTCGTCACCGCGCGGGCGACGGTCGCGCTCGGAGGTGACCGCGCCCGCCCGGACGCCGTGCCCGTGGGCTAAGTCTTCACTTAGGTGTGCTTGCGCGAGCCCGGTCCCGGCGGGCAACCTTCATGGCGTGAGAGGTCAGCTGGATAGGCTTTTGGTGTGATCGACTCCGCTGTTGTCGCCGCTACTCAGGACACGGCGATCGCGTGGCTGGCCGAGGAACGCCGCGTCGTGCAGGCGCTGCTGGTCGAGGTGGAGGGGTCCGCCCCCCTGCCCGTCGGGGCGATGATGGTCATTGACGACCACGGCAGCATCGAGGGCTCGATCACCGGTGGCTGCGTCGAGGGGGCGGTCGTCACCGAGGCCGAGGAGCTGCTGGCCGCCGGGTCGCCCGCCCCGGCCAAGGTCCTGCGCTACGGCATCTCCGATGAGCTGGCCGGCACCGTGGGGCTGATGTGCGGCGGGATCGTGCACATCCTCATCTACGAGCTGAGCGGCGAAGCCGCCGAGGTCGAGCGGGCGGTACTCGAGGCCCACGCCGACGGTCGGCCCGCCGCGGTGGCCACGTTGCTGGACGGCGACAGCGCCGGCCGGAGGCTGGCGGTGATCGATGACATGCTCATCGGCTCCCTGGGCGACACCGAGCTGCTGGACCGCAACGTCACCCGCGAGGCCCAGGGCCTGCTGGAGGAGGGCAAGACGACGCTGCGCCGCTTCGGCGCCGACGGGGCCACGTTGGGCGATGACATCCGCGTCCACATCCGCGCCTACGCGCTGCCGCCCCGGATGTGGATCATCGGCGCCATCGACTTCTCCGCGGCGCTCGCACCCTTCGCCCACCAGGTCGGCTATGAGGTCACGATCTGCGACGCCCGTGACCGCTTCGCCCGCTCCCGCCGGTTCTCCTCGGCGGCCACGGTCAAGATCGGTTGGCCCCAGGACGTCATGGCCGAGGTCGAGTTGGGCGTGCGCGACGCGGTGCTCGTCTTCACCCACGACCCCAAGTTCGACGAGCCGGCGCTGATCGCGGCGCTGCGGACCAATGCCGGCTACATCGGTGCCCTGGGGTCGCGTCAGACGACCGCTGACCGCGAGGAGCGGCTGAAGCGCTCCGGCGTGAGCGAGGCCGACCTGGCCCGCATCCACGCGCCCTGCGGGCTGGACATCGGCAGCCGTACCGCGGAGGAGACCGCGGTGTCGGTGCTGGCCGAGATCATCGCCGCTCGGGCAGAGCGGGCGGGGTCGCCGTTGCGCCAGACCAGCGGCCCGATTCACGGGCGCGATCGCGCCGAGGCCTGAGCAACACCCCGCCGGAGATCGCGGCCAGCAGGGCCGCGGAGGCGATCACGATCCAGCCGTCCCGGAACGCGGCGAGCTGCTGGGCGCCGGTGTGCGGCGTGCCGATGACCGCGACCAGCACCGCCACGCCCACGGCCAGGCCGACCTGGCGCAGCATGTTGACCACAGCCGAGCCGGTGGCAAACGCGTGCGGCGGTAGCGCCGAGGCGCCAGTGGACATGAACGTCGGCAGGGTCAGACCCACGCCGATGCCGGTCATGAGCATCCCGGGCAGCATCTCGGTCACGTAGTCCGGGGTCAGCCCGGAGCGCAGCGTCCACCAGGTCGCTCCGGCGGCGTAGATGGTGGCGCCGGCGGCGATCACGCGCCCCGGCCCGAAGCGGGCGATGAGCCGCCCGGCCACGAGGAAGGCGAACAGCGGCACCATGAGCGGGCCGGGGGCAATGGCCAGACCGGTCTGCAGGGCCGACCAGCCCCACACCTGCTGGTCCCACAGCACGATCGAGAGCAGCATGGCGCCGAAGGCGATCGAGAACACGACCGCCACCACACTGGAGCCGCTGAACGCCCGGATGCGGAACAGCGACGCGTCGATCAGCGGGTTGCGGGCCCGCGCGCAGTCCACGGCGAACAGCAGCAACGCGATCACTGCGGCGGCCAGTGTGGCGACGGTCGCGAAGGAGCCCCAGCCCCAGTCGTTGCCCTTGACCAGGCCCAGGGTGAGCAGCCCCACGCCGGCGGTGACCAGGATCGCGCCGAACGCGCCGGGGCGGGGCGTCGGATGGCCCGCCACCTGCGGCAACCGCCGCCAGCCGATGACCAACGCGGCCAGGCCGATGGGCACGTTGACGTAGAACACCCACCGCCAGCTGGCGGTGACCAGCAGACCGCCCACGACCGGGCCCAGGGCGGCGGCGAGGCCACCGATGGCCGTCCACGCGCGCACCGCGCCCTGTCGGCGCTCCGGGGCGGTGGTGGCCAGGACCAGGCTCAGCGACGTCGGCGTGAGCAGGGCGGCGCCCGCGGCCTGGAGGATGCGGAAGGCCACCAGCATGGTCAGGTTGGACGCGGCGCCGCAGGCGGCCGAGGCGACGGTGAAGATGGCGACGCCGAGCAGGAAGCCGTTCTCGCGCCGCCGGCTCTCGGAGAGGCGGCCGAAGAGCACGAGCAGCGCGGCGTACACGATGGCGTAGGCGTTGAGCACCCAGGACAGATCGCCCAGGTTCGGCTCGTGCAGGTCCCGGGCGATGTCGGGCAGGGCCACGTTGACGATGAACAGGTCGAGGCTGGCCAGCACGACCCCGGCGCACACGATCACCAGCACCAGCTTCGGCGACGCGTCCTGGCGCCGGGTGGGAGTCTGACTTAGGAAGCTCATAGTCAGGCACCGTACCACACTGGCTTAGAGATTGCTAAGTCAGCTATACTGCGGTTGTGATGACCGAAACCACGATTCAGATGACGGGGACGCTGGAGCCGCGGGACAGTTGGACCGCCGACGCGTGTCCCATGGCCCACGCGCTCGACGTGGTGCGCAACCGCTCCGCCTTCCTCATGCTGCGCGAGGCCTTCTACGGTGCGACGCGCTTCGAGGAGTTCGCGACGCGCACCGGCCTGTCTGAGCCGGTCACCGCGGCGCGGCTGCGCGAGCTGACCGAGGCCGGCCTGCTCGAGCGCGAGCCCTACCAAGAGCCCGGGCAGCGCACGCGCCGGCTCTACCGGCTGACCGAGAAGGGTTCCGACCTCCTGCCCGCCGTCGTTGCCCTCATGCAGTGGGGCGACAAGTGGGTGATGCCCGGGGGCGCGCGGGTGGAGGTCCGCCACCAGGGCTGTGGATCTGCCGTGACCGCAGAGTTGCGCTGCTCGCACGGGCACGACGTGCGGCGCGATGAGTTGGAGCTGGGCCGGCGCTGAGGTTGTCGTGGGGGTGGGCGCGGGCCGCGCTGCGACCTGGAGAACGCGGCAAACCTCTCTGCCGAGACGCGGTTTGCCGACATTTCCATGTACCACATGGGCGGTTTCTGTCGGTCATCGCAACAAGGATGGGTTGCGTGATCGATCGGAGGTGGCATGGCCAGGAGCAAGCGGGGTCGGACGTGGTGGATGACGCCGGTGGATCGGGAGGTGATTGAGCGGCGTTTGCGGGCGGGTGAGAAACCGCGGGTGATTGCTGCTGATTTCGGCTGTCATGAGCGGACGGTGCAGCGGTTGCGGGCGGACTTGTTTATGCGCCGGCGGGTGAGCGATTCGGGGTTTCGGTTGGGTTTTGAGGAGCGGATCGAGATCGCGATCCGGGTGGCCAGGGGTGAGTCCAATGCGCAGATCGCGAGGGTGTTGGGTCGTCATCGCTCGACGATCGGGCGGGAGCTCGCTCGATGTCAGTCGCGTAGTCGCTATCGCCCGATGCCCGCGCAGCGCAGGGCTGACCGGCTGGCGCGGCGGCCCAAGCCGACGCGGTTGGTGAGCAACCCGGGGTTGTTGGCGGCGGTCGAGGAGGGCTTGGTGGCGGGGTGGTCGCCGCAGCAGATCGCGGTTCGGCTGCGCCGGGAGTACCCCGATGATGTGGGGATGCGCGTCAGTCACGAGACGATCTATCAGTCGTTATATGTGCAGTCGCGTGGGGAGCTGCGCCGGGAGCTAACCGCTCAGCTGCGGACCGAAGCGCACGCACCGCAAGCCTCAGGGCCAGCGGGAGGAGCGCGGCCGGATCACCGACATGGTGATGATCGCTGAGCGGCCTCCGGAGGTTGATGATCGGCGTTTTCCTGGGCACTGGGAGGGTGATCTGCTGGTCGGGGCCGGCGGGCGCTCAGCCATCGTGACGTTGGTGGAGCGCCACACCCGCTATGTGCTGCTGGCGCGCCTGGAGGATCAGACCTCGGTGCATGTGACCGACGTGCTGGCCGAACGGATCAGCCAACTGCCGGCTCACCTGGTCAAGAGCTTGACCTGGGATCAAGGGCGCGAACTGGCCGCCCACCAGCGGTTTACGGACAAGACCGGGATCCGGGTGTACTTCTGTGACCCGCACTCGCCCTGGCAGCGCGGCAGCAACGAGAACACCAACGGGCTGCTCAGGCAGTACCTGCCCAAGGGCACCGACCTCTCCGTCCATTCCCAGGCTGACCTGGACCAGATCGCCGCGCAGCTCAACGGCCGGCCGCGGATGACGTTGGACTGGTGGACCCCGGCCGAGAAGATGGCCCAGCTGCTCGGAGAGGAGGTCCGTCCCTTCCCGACTTAAAGCGTCCATCGCTGCTCCGGCTCGCCCTCCGGGCTCACCTACGCAACGAAGGACGCTTACCCCACCTGAGACACTTCTCGATGTTGCGCTGACTGCCTGAGGCCAAGATGGTTTTCGCGGCAAACCGCCGGCGGCGGAACAGGTTTGCCGACTTTTCCAGGTCCGCAGCCGGGTCCGGTTGCAGCGACCACCCTGCTCACCCTCCCTCGTGGCCGCGGTAGCCGGGTAGCCGCAGGCCCCGCAGGGGCCGAGCGCACCCGGCGTCCGGTCTGACCCCTCGGATAGAGTCGCGCCGCCGTGCGCCGCCGCCCCATCAGCCTCGCCGTCGCGCTGATCGCGGCCCTTGCCGGGATGGCGCAGGTGGCCCACGCGAGTGGCTGGTCGGGCGGCGCGGTCAAGGCCCCCGGCGGCCCGTACCTCACTGACGCGCAGGGCCGCCGGCTCGAGCTCCACGGGGTCAACCTGGTGGCCAAGTGCGGCGGGGGCTCGGTGGACATACCCGTGCCCGGCACCCCGTGCGTTGGCCCCGCCCTGGGGCCGCGTCTGGCCTACGTGCTCTCGCCCGACGCCGATGACCCCGGCCGGCGCTTGACCGCCGCCGACGCCGGCACGCTGGTCAAGCTGGGCTTCAACGTCGTGCGGCTGGGGATCATCTGGGAGGGGCTCGAGCCCGGTCCGGCCAACGCCCGGATCAACGATCCGCACTACTGCGCCGCGCACAAGCCGGGCACGCCGTTCCCCAAGCTCGGCCCCGGCACCGACCCGTACAGCGCGGCCACCGTCCGCGCGTACCTGGCCAAGACTGACCGGATCGTGGCCCTGCTGGCCCACGCGGGCCTGCGCGTGATCGTCGACATGCACTCCGACGCCTACGGGTCGGCGTTCTTCAACACCAAGGGGTTGACGCCGTGGAACGGCGAGGGCGCGCCGCTGTGGGCGACGTGCACGGGCGGCGCGCCCTTCAAGCCGACCCCCGGCTGGGGCAGCTTCTGGCTGTTGCATCCGATCCAGGTGGCGATGCACCACTTCTTCGCCAATGATGTGCGGGCCGACCTGCAGGGGCAGTACGCGCGGGTGTGGCAAGCGGTGGCCGGGCACTTCCGCGGCAACCCGGCCGTGCTCGGCTACGAGATCTACAACGAGCCCAACGACTACCTGGTCAAGCACCTCGACGCCGAGCTTCAGTGCGACTACGGCGGGCCGGTCAACGAGCCCAAGTCGTGCGCCGCCAACCACACCGCCGCGCTGCCCCACGGTCTCATCGGCGCCATCCAGGCCGCCGATCCCACGCACGTCGTGTTCTACGAGCCCAGCGGCAATACGAACTTCGGCGCCCCCGAGACGATCGGCAGCTCAGAGCCGCTGCGCTTCCCCCGGCTGGCCCTGGCCTTCCACGCGTACGGCAAGGTTCCTCAGGAGCTGGCCCTGGTCGGAGCCGAGCGTGCCCACACGCACACCGACCAGCCGGGCGGCCCGGCGTGGATCCTCGACGAGTTCGGTGCCAACAACGACGACGCAGCCAGCGCCGGGACGGTCGGCGGCGCCGAGGGCGACAACCTCTCCTGGTCCTACTGGGCGGCCATGCAGCTCAATGACCCGACTGCCGGAGGGGCGCACGAGGGCCTGCTGGACCAGACGACCCGCCAGCCCTACCCCAACCAGGCGGTGGCGATGTCGGTCCCGTATGCGTGGGCCACCGCGGGGACGCCGGGGGCCCAGTCCTTCTACCGCCCGGCCCAGACCTATCGCTATCGCTACACCCCCGATCTCAAGGTCCACGCGCCCACCGAGATCGAGATCCCGCCCTACACCTACCCCCTGGGCTACAGCGTCAAGGTCACCGGCGCGCGGGTCACGTCACCGGTCAACGCCGCGCTGCTCAGGCTGAGCGCCGATCGCGGCGCCAAGACCGTCAGCGTCACCGTGCGCTCGCTGACCGCCACTCCATTCCCCGCCTACTGACCGCCCGCCGGCTACATCGTCACGAGCTCGGCGCCCGGGATGGCGTCGATGAGCGCCGTGCTGGCCACCGGGAACACCGAGTGCGTCGTCCCCGCCGCGCACCACACCACGTCAAAGCGCCGCAGCGACTCGTCGATGATCGTGGGCAGCGGCCGGTCGTGGCCCAGTGGTGGGATCCCCCCGATGGCAAAGCCGGTGGCCGCCTTGGCCTCCTTGGCGTTGGCGACGCGCAGCCCCAGTCGTTCGGCATCGACGCGCCGGTCCCCGGCGCACAGGACGATCACCGGCTCCTCACCGCGAAAGAAGACCAGTGACTTGACGATCTGCCCCACGGTCGTGCCCAGCGAGGCGGCCGCCTCGGCAGCGGTGCGCGCCGAGGTGTCCAGCTGGCGCGGCTCGATCTCGAGCCCGACGTCGCGCAGTCGTTCCTGGATGGTGGCGGCGTTGCGGTGCAGATCGGTCATGAGGGCCTGCTCGCGATCGCCGAGGCGAACGTTTGCACAAACCACAGCGCACCATCGTCGGCCGTGCGCGGCTGAAACCCGGTGACGGCTCCGCCGCCGAGGTCGGACCGCAGCGCGGCGCCGATCTCGTCGCGGACGGCCTCGTCGGTCTCGGCCTGGTCAAGCCACGGGGCCAGCGGGCGCTCCAACGGCCGGGTGGCCACGTCGATCGACTCCACCCCCGCCTCGGCGAGCAGCGCCTCCAGCTCGGTTGCGGTCAGCATCCGTGTGTGGGAGGGATCGCGCAGGCGCTCGAGCCGGTTCTGCTCGCCGGCCACCTCGGGATCCTCGTCGGCCACCAGGTCCACCAGCGCCACGTGCCCGCCGGGCCGGGTGCAGCGGACCATCTCAGACACCACCATCGAGGGGTCCTCGAAATGGTGGGCGGCAAACCGCGAGACGACGACGTCGAAGGACCCGCCCAGGAAGGGCAGGGCGCCCGCGTCACCGCGCATGAACAGCACGTTGTCGTAGCCCTCAACGGCGGCCTGCGTCTGCCCCCGGGCCAGCATCGCCTCGGTCGCGTCCAGCGCCACCACCGTCCGGGCCGACCCGGCGAGCTGGCGGGCGGCGTGCCCGGTGCCCGCGGCCACGTCGAGGACGAGATCCTCTGCGGTCACCGGCAGCCGCTCGAACACCCACCGGGCGTCGGCGGTGAAGACCTGGTTGCGCGACGGGTCCTCGAAGGCCTCGGCCTGAGTGGTGAACGCCTGCTCGATCTGTCGGGCGTGCTCCATGGCCACGAGGCTATGCCAGGAACGGGCCGAGCAGGGCCAGGTCGGCTGGGCCGAGTCGCTCCGCGGCGGTTTTGTGCTGGTGCCAGTAGGGGTAGATCAGCGGCGGGCGGCTGACCTCCTCCAGCCGCCCGGCTTCTTGCGCTGACAGGGTGAGCTCGGCGGCAGCGAGGTTGTCGGCGAGCTGCTCGTCAGTCCGCGCGCCGATGATCACCGAGCTGACGGTGGGCCGTGTCAGCAGCCACGCCAACGCCACCTGGGCCGCGGAGACGCCGCGAGCCTCGGCGATCTGCACCAGGACGTCGACGGTGTCGTAGAGCCGGTCCTCGTCGTAGACGGGCGGCTCGTTCCAGTCGGTGAGGTGGCGCGCCCCGGCGGGCATGTCCTCATCGCGGCGGTACTTGCCTGAGAGCAGCCCTCCGGCCAGCGGGCTCCACACCAGCGTGCCCAGGCCCTGGTCGACCGCCAGCGGGATGAGCTCGTACTCGGCGGAGCGCTCCTGCAGCGAGTAGTAGATCTGCTGGCCGATGAAACGCGGGAGATGATTGCGCTCGGCGATCCCCAGCGCCTTCATCAGCTGCCAGCCCGTGAAGTTGGAGACCGCGACGTAGCGCACCTTCCCCGTGTCCACGAGGTACTGCAGCGCGCCCAGCGTCTCCTCCAACGGGGTCAGGCCGTCCCACTCGTGCACGTGATAGATGTCGATGTGATCTGTGCCCAGGCGGCGCAGGCTGGCCTCGCAGCCGCTGATCACGTGGTGGCGCGACAGGCCCTCGTCGTTGGGTCCCGGGCCCATCTCCATGCGCACCTTGGTGGAGATGAGCACATCGTCGCGCCGGTCCTTGAGCACCTCGCCCACGATCTCCTCCGAGCGTCCCGTCGAGTAGACGTCGGCGGTGTCGATGAGGTTGATCCCGGCGTCGAGGCAGATGTCGACCTGGCGACGCGCCCCGGCGACGTCGGTTTTGCCCACCTTGGCGAAGTTGCCCTCGCCGCCGAAGGTCATCGTGCCGAGTGTCAGCGCCGAGATCTTCAGTCCGGAGGTGCCCAGCGGCCGGTAATCCATTGGCGTCCTTTCGACGAGGTGGCGTGCTCTCGCCGAGAGGCTAGAAGGCCCGCCGCGAGGTCAGGCCACGGCGGCGGCGGAGGCCGAGCCCGCGTCGCCGGCGGCCCAGCACTGGTTCACGAACGCTGCGATCTTGTTGGTCAACCGAGCCGGCCGGAGCCGGAGCTCGAGCATCGAGTGGGCGTTGATGAGGCGCGCGTTGGGCAGCTCGGAGGCGAGCATGCCGGCATCGGAGAAGGGGTGCACCGGGTCGCGAGGGTGGCCGATGACCAGTGCGGGCGTCTCAAACCGGCAGCGCTCGAGGTGGCCGGGCGCGGCGCGGCCGTAGAGGATCCCGCTCAGCACCGCGGCACTCGGCGCCGGATCCTGGGAGAGCCACTCCAGGCCGACCTGAGCCAGGAGCGGCAGCGGCGCCCGGGGCACGGCCCGCGCGCCCCGGGCCAGCGCCCGCATCGCCGGCTCGCCGAAGCGCAGGGCGAACAGCAGCG
This sequence comes from uncultured Solirubrobacteraceae bacterium, assembly GCA_963737335.1. Lineage (GTDB taxonomy): Bacteria > Actinomycetota > Thermoleophilia > Solirubrobacterales > Solirubrobacteraceae > Palsa-465. Next base: position 5,601 of record CAVTSK010000017.1, on the reverse strand, counting down.
GCGTGAAGGCGGCGGCGCAGGCGGCGATGGCGTTGTCGAGGACTGGCATCTCGAGGACCATGCCGGCCAGTCGCTCGGGCGCCTGCAGCGCCATCTCGAGGGTGATGTTGGCGCCCAGCGAGGTTCCGCCGACGACGGCGCGATCGATCTCCAGGTGGTCCAGGAGCGCGACGGTCTGTCGGGCGAAAGCGCTCATCGAGTAGCGCCACTGGTCACGCGGCCGCGACGAGGCGCCATGGCCAAGCGGGTCCAGCGTGATCACCCGGTTGCCGCGGGCCGCCAGCTTGCGCGCCAGCGGCACTTGCATCGTCTGGGACAGCAGCAGGCCCGGGAGCAGGAGCGTTGCCCGGGGGCCCTCCCCGTAGACGGTGTAGGCAAGCCGTTGCCCGTCGAGGTGAAACTCGGCCATCGTGGAGCTCAGGATATAGAGCGGTACAGTCTGGTACCAGGAACCGCTTTCTCAAGACTTTCAGGAGGGACTCGTCTCATGGCCAAGGCTCCACGATCGCTTGCCGGCAAGGTCGTCGTCATCACCGGCGGCGCCCGCGGAATCGGGCGAGCCACCGCGACCGCGCTGATCGCACAGGGCGCCCGGGTGGCGATCGGCGACATCGACGCCCCGCTGGCTGAGCAGACCGCTTCCGAGTTGGGCAGCGGCACGCTCGGCCTGGCGCTCGACGTCACCGACCATGCGGGCTTCGACGCCTTCCTCAACGAGGTCGAGAGCCGGATGGGCCCGCTCGACGTGCTCATCAACAACGCCGGGATCATGCCCATTGGCCCGTTCGTCGACGAGACCGACGCGACCGCCCGGCGGATGGTGGACATCAACCTGCATGGCGTCATCCATGGCTCCAAGCTGGCGGTGGAGCGCTTCATGACGCGCGGGCGCGGCCACCTGGTCAACATCGCCTCGGTGGCGGGCAAGGGCGGCTTCCCCGGCGGCGCCACCTACTGCGCCACCAAGCACGGCGTGGTGGGCCTGAGCGAGGCGGTGCGGGCCGAGATGCGCAAGACCGACATCGAGGTGAGCATCGTCATGCCGGTGGTGGTCAACACCGAGCTCGGCTCGGGGCTGCAGCGCAGCCGCGGGATCAAGGTCGTCGAGCCCGAGGACGTGGCCGACGCCATCGTCGAGGCGCTCCAGACCGGCCGGGTCGACGTCTACGTGCCCCGCCAGATCGGCGTCCTGATGCGAGTGGGTCAGGTGCTGCCGCGCAGGGTCGCCGACTTCGTCACCCGGGTGCTGAAGGGCGACCAGGTCCTCGTCAACCCCGATCACCTGCTGCGCGAGGCCTACGAGAACCGCACCGGCGACAAGCCCGCGCTCGCCGAGGCGCCCCCGGCGGTACCGGCGGGGGCGGTGCCGGTAGCCGCCAAGCCCGAGAAGGAAAGGGTCTAGACGCCGGAGCCGAGCCAGTCGGCGATCAGCGCGCCGATCTCAGGGCCTGCGTCCTCTTGCAGGAAGTGGCTGGCGTCAGCGATGACGTGGGCCAGCTCGCCGCCCAGCGCGGCAGCGAACCGGCGGCCGGTGTCGAGCGGCAACACCGGGTCTGAGTCGGCCCACAGCATGAGCTTGGGCCGGGCATCCGCGCGCAGCGCATCCAGCGTGCGCTGTCCCGCCTCGGCCCCGGGCATCTCCGGGCTGGTGGGCAGGATGAGCGGGAAGGCCCGCGCGCCCGCCTTGGAGGCGGCGTTGGGGAACGGCCGCTCGTAGGCGGCGATCACCTCCTCGCCCGGGTCGCGCTTGCAGGCGCCGCGCACCAGGAGACCGATGGGCACGTCTTCGGTGCGCGCCACGAAGTCGCGAAAGGCGTTCCAGGCGTCGTTCATCTCCTGATGGCCGGTGAACAGGCCGCTGTCGAGGATGACGAGCCGGTCGATGCGCTCCGGGGACTCGACCGCCGTGCGCAGCCCGATCGGGCCGCCCCAGTCGTGGACCACGATCGTCGCGCCGGTGATGTCCAGTTCCTCCAACAGCGAGGTGAGCGCCGCGGTGTGGCGGTCATAGGAGTACCAGTCGAGATCGGTGGGCTTGTCCGAGCGCCCGAACCCCGGCAGGTCCGGGGCGATGCAGCGGTAGCCGGCGTCGCGGACCGGCACGAGCACCTTGCGCCACAGAAACGACCACGTCGGCTCCCCGTGGACGAACACCACAGGTGGGCCGTCGCCCTCGTCGAGGTGGGCCATGCGCACCCCGTCGAAGTCCGTGAACGTCGAGGCGAAGGGGAAGTCCGGGAGGCCTTCGAGGGCCTCGGGAGGGGTCTGGATGAGCTCGGTCACGATCGGGGGCGCCAACCTACCGGACGCGGGTCAGCCGCGGCGTAGCCACGCCACCGCGTCGGAGGCCACGGTGATCCGGATGGTGTCGGGCTCCCGGGCCCAGGCGATGAGGTTCAGCGACTGCAGGCGGTCCAAGATGGCCTGGAACGCCTCTGCCTGCGCCGGGGCGACGTAGCGCCGCGCCACCGAGAAGGCCCACCCGGTCTCCGCCGGAGGGTCTGACACCCCCGCCTGGGCGCCGAAGCGAGCGTCGGTCACCGTGCTCTGGATCCGCAGCGGCGCATCGCGTAGCCCCGAGACCCGGCGCACCTGGGCGGCGAGCTCGATCATGAGTCGCAGCGCCTGCGGCCGCAGGCCGCGATACAGGGACCTCGGGGCGCCGAGGGCCTTGGCGCCGGTGCCCATCGCCGGGTCGATGACCAGGCCCAGCGCGGCCGCGTTGGAGGGCAGCGGCACGACCGCGTGGGCCTGATAGGCGGCCGCCAGCGCGGCAGGATCGGCGAAGGGCTTGACCGTGGGATGCAGGACGGCGCCGCCCGCGTCGTCGGCGGACTGCAGCGTGCTCAGACGCGACAGCTCAGCCCGGTTGGTCCGGTACAGGTGCATGATGGCCACCGCGGCCAGCACCCGCCAGTAGTAGGTCCACGAGTCGTCACCGAAGCTCGACAGGCGCCGGTAGGCCGCGGCGTGGCGCGTGGGGGCGCTGTCGAAGTAGAGCTGGGCGTAGGGGACGGGGCGGCCGCCGTCGTAGGCGTCCAGTACCTGGTGCAGGTTCCCGATGCCCATGTGGTAGCTCTCGATGGCGAGGTCGGGACGGCCGAACTGGCGCTCGGCGATCTTCAGGTAGCGCACGGTGCCGGCCAGCTCCTTGGTGACGTTGAAGCGGTCGTCGACTGCCGCGCGGCGGGCCAGGAGCGCGCCCAGGCGACCTCGGCGCGCGCCGCTGGCCACGGCATCGATCTGGCGGGTCAGGCGCCGGCTGGCGGCGAGGTCGATGTGCATGCCCAGCAGGGACTGACCGGTGGCGGCGAGGATCTGCGTCAGCCCGGCCGCGTCGGCGGGATCGGAGCCGGCGATCGCCTGGGGCCGCCCCGCGCTCTCGAGGAACACCAGCCCCTCGACCATGCTCGGGTCGATGCCCGAGCCGGCCGTGGCCCGGTCGATCGCCGCGCGGAAGGCGGCGACGCGCTTGGCGGTGGCGACCGCGCCCCCCGGGCTCAGCACGAACAGCGGGCGGGCGTTGCCGGCGGCGGCCCGCGCGACGAAGTCGGCCGCCTGGCTGGAGCGGTAGGCGAACGGGTCCCCGGGCCCGGCGCTGTCGGCCACCGTGGGCGCGGGCGGGTTGGGCAGCCCACCGCCGAGGCCCGAGACGACGATGGCGACCACGAGGACGAGCCCGGCCAGCACGACCAGCAACCGCGCCCGGCGCCGGGCGGTCGTCATGGTTCGCGGGCGCCGGCGGCCGCCGCGCGGGACGGCCGGGCGCTCCGGGACCGGGCCGGGCGGCCTCGAGGGACCAGGTCCGTGGGACACGCCGGGCCGAAGCTATCAGCCGGCGCGACGGTGTCCCGGCCACCGGTCGCCAACCGCCCTTCCCACGCCCGTCGGCTATGCTCGTGCGCTCGCTGGGCACCTCCGCGCCCCAGGCCGGCAGTGATGCACCGCCGCGGCGAGCCGCGCCAGCGCCACCCCTCGAAGACCCGCATTGGACATGAGTACCTCCGACCTCACAGGCCGCCGCGTCCTGGTCACCGGCGGATCCGGCTTCATCGGCCGCCACGTCGTCTCCCAGCTGACCGACGACGGCGCACACGTGCGCGTGGTGGACCTGCAGCCCCACCCCGACCCCTCCGTCGACCTGGTGCAGGGTGACATCGCCGATTCCGAGGTCCTGGCCAAGGCCTTCGAGGGTGGCTTTGACTCGATCGTGCACCTGGCGGCGGTGACTTCGGTGCTGAAGTCCCTGGAGGAGCCCGAGAGGACGTTTCGCACCAATGTCGCGGGAACCCACGCCCTGCTCGAGGCCGGCCGCGCCGCCGGGGTGACCTCGCTGGCCTTCACCTCCACCAACGCGGTCACGGGCCCGATGGAGCAGCCGAGGATCACCGAGGACGCCAAGTTGCGCCCACTGACGCCCTACGGCTCGACCAAGGCCGCCGGCGAGATGCTGATGTCGGCCTACACCGCCTCCTATGGGCTGCGCTGCGCCTGCATCCGCCTCACCAACGTCTACGGTCCTGGCATGCAGGCCAAGGACAGCATCGTCGCCCGCCTCATGCGCTGCATCCGTCTCGGCACGACGTTCGAGGTCTACGGCGACGGCACGCAGGTGCGCGATTACGTCCACGCCCACGATGTCGTGGCCGCCATGCGGCTCGGTCTCACCTCCGACGAGTGGGCCGGCGCGACCGTGATCGGCTCGGGGGAGTCGCTGTCGGTACTCGAGGTCATCGAGGCTGTCAAGCGCGTGTCGGGCGCCGACATCGACTTCACGCACGGTCCGGCCAAGCCCGGCGAGATGCCCGCGGTGATCGTCGATCCGGCTCGTGCGCACGCCGCCGGCTGGTCGCCGCAGTACCCGGACCTCAACGACGGGTTGGTGGGGGTCTGGGACGAGTGGTCAAAGGCCGAGGTCAAGGCACCGGCGAAGAGATGACCGCGATCGACGTCAGCCGCGAGGAGTACGACCGCCTGGACCCCGCCGAGCGCGGCGCGGCGGAGGCCTTTCTCGAGCAGCACCCCGCGGCCGCCGGCGCGCCCCTGGCCGTGGTCATCCCCGCCTACAACGAGCAGCCGACCGTCGCCGAGGTGATCGGCACCATCCCCGCCGAGGCGGCCGGCCTTCAGACCGAGGTGATCGTCGTCGTCGACGGTGCCAAGGACGCCACCGCCACCGCTGCCGCGCAGGCCGGCGCGCTGGTGTGCGATGTCCCCGTCAACCGGGGGCAGGGCGCCGCGCTGCGGCTGGGTTACTGGCTGGCTCGCGCCCGAGGCGCCCAGGTGATCGTGACCATCGACGCCGACGGCCAGTACGAGGCCGACGAGATCGCCGGCGTGGTCCAGCCCATCCTCGACGACCAGGCTGACTTCATCTCGGGCAGCCGCCGTCTGGGCAATGAGCTGACCACCGACTCGACGCGCCACCTCGGCGTGATCGTGTTCGGCGCCCTCATCTCCGTGCTCGTCCGCCACAAGGTCACCGACCCGGCCTGCGGCCTACGGGCCATGCGCTCAGAGGTGACCGCCGACGTGGTGCTCGAGCAGCCCCAGTACCAGGCGTCGGAGCTCATGATCTCCGCCGCCCTGCACGGCTACCGA
>CAVTSK010000016.1:0-165507 GCA_963737335.1 uncultured Solirubrobacteraceae bacterium | reverse complement strand
TGCGGGCGCTGCAGACGATCTGTGACCCCGTGCTGGCGGGCGAGCTGCCCACCGTTCTGTGGTCCCCGCATGGCCACCCCGAGGCGGTCGACGCCGTCTGCCCGCTCGTCGACGTGATGCTGTTGGACTCCGACGACATCGACGATCCCGCTGACGCCTTCGCCCGCGCCGAACGCCTGCGCAAGCACACCTACATCGTCGACCTGGCCTGGCTGCGCACGACGCCGTGGCGCGAGCGGCTGGCCGCGACCTTCGACCTGCCCGAGCGCCTCGCGGCGCTGCGCGAGATCGAGGAGCTCGAGATCCGCCACCGCGAGACCTCGATGGCCAGCGCCCTGCTGTTGGCCGGCTGGCTGTCCTCTCGCCTGCAGTGGGACCGCAGCCATCTGCGCCTGTGGGATGGCCGACTGGCCGGCGGGGCAGCGCAGGCGACGGCGACGTGGTCGTCTCGCTGCGCACGGCCGAGCAGGAGGCGCCGGGATTGGCAGGCGTCACCGTGGTCACCGCGGACGGGACCGCGCTCTCGCTGCAGCGGGGGCAGGGGGGCCTCGACGCCGTCGAGCGCGACCCCGACGGCGACGAGCACCACTGGAAGATCCTCGGCGCGTCCCGAGGCGAGGGCGGCATCCTCGGCGAGGGCATCCGCCAGGCGCTGCTGCGCGACTCCACGTACCTGCCCGCGCTCAACGCGGCCCGGGGACTGTGCCCCGCATGACGGTCTCGTTCGAGATCGTCGACGATCCTGCCAGGGGGTGCGCCGCGCTGATGGTGGGGGCGGCGATCGGCGGCGGGGACATCGTGCTCACCGGCGGATTGACCCCGCGCGCCGCCTACCAGCACTTCGTGGAGGCGGTCCAGCGCGTCGACCTCGATCTCACGCGGACGACGTTCTGGATCGGGGACGAGCGCTGCGTGGACCCCGAGGACGAGCGCTCCAACTACCGGATGATCAAGGAGAGCCTGCTCGACCCACTCGGTGACCGGGCGCCGCGCTTTGAGCGGATCAAGGGCGAGCTCGGGCCCGCGGAGGGCGCCGCGGACTACGAGCAGCGCCTGACGAGACTGTCCCCGGCCACCCCGCCGCAGTTCGACCTCCTGCTCCTGGGGATCGGGTCTGACGGCCACTGCGCCTCACTGTTCCCCGGGCAGCCGTCGCTGAGCGAGCGCACACGGCTCGTGGTGGGCGTGCCCGAGGCGGGTCTGGAGCCGTTCGTCCCCCGTGTCTCGATGACTCTGCCCTTGCTCGCCGGGGCACGGCGGATCGTGTTCCTGGCCACCGGCGAGTCCAAGGCCGATGCCGTCGCCCGGGCGTTCGGCCCCGAGGCGCAGCCCGACCCGGCGACGCCGTCGTCGCTGCTGGTGCCCGAGGCGAGGGCGATCTCGGTGCTGGTGGACGAGTCGGCGGCCTCCCGCCTGTACTTCACCGGGGAGCCGCAGTGACCGACGTCATCGGGCTGGACCTCGGCGGGACCAAGATCGCCGTGGCCCGGCTGAAGGGCTCAGAGCTCTCCGACTCCCTCATCAAGCCGACCGACGTCTCGGGGCAGGAAGCCCTCATCGAGCAGCTGGTGGCGATGATCGGCGAGTGCCGCGGCGACGAGCTCGACGGCGTCGGGCTGGGCGTCCCGTCCGTGGTGGAGTTCGAGACCGGCCGCGTGGTCTCCTCGGCCAACGTCCCGCTGACCGACGTGCCCCTGCGCGAGGTGCTGGGCGAGCGGCTGGGGGTCCCGGTGTTCGTTGACAACGACGCGACGGTGGCCGCGCTCGCCGAGGCCCACGACGAGGATCTGCGGATGGTCGCGCGCGACCTCGTGATGATCACCGTCGGCACGGGCGTCGGCGGCGGGCTGGTGCTGGGAGGGCGGATCTACCGGGGCGCCACCGGAGGCGCGGGCGAGCTGGGCCATACGATCGTGGGCATGGACCTGAGCGGGCCCGTGCCGGATGCCGGGCGGTTCCCGCAGCGGGGCTCGCTGGAGGCCGTCGCCGCCGGGCACGCCCTTGACGTAATGGTGGTGCGCGCCGCCGACGAGCACGCCGATTCGGCGTTGGGTCGCCTGCGCGCCCAGGGCCAGAAGGTGACCGGGGTGGAGGCCGTCGACGCCGCGCAGGCGGGTGACGCGGTGGCCGCGCGGTTGCTGGAGCTGTGGGGTGAGCGCGTGGGCCTCGGGATCGCCAATGCCATCAACACCTTGATCCCGAGGAGGTCGTGATCGGCGGGGGCGCGGCGCGGGCCGGCGATCTGCTGCTGGAGCCGGCCAAGCGCACCGCGGCGGCCTACGTGCTCCCCGGCCTGGGCAAGCGGACGACGATCCGGGTCGCGCGCCACGGCGTGCGTGCCGGGGTGCTGGGCGCGGCGCTGCTCGCTGCCCACGAGCTGGCAGACTCCCAGGCGCTCGCCCCCACCCAGGATCTGATCACTCAGGACCCATGATCGTCGCCTGCGGCTTTGACCACGCCGGCTATGTGCTGCGCGAGCGCCTGCTCGGCGTGATCGCCGCCGACGGCCACGAGATCCTGGACTTCGGCACCGACCGGCCCGATCCGATCGACTACCCCGACAAGGCACTGGAGGTCGGGCAGGCAGTGGCCTCGGGCCGGGCCCAGCGCGGGATCATCGTGTGCGGGTCGGGCGCCGGTGTCTCGGTGGCCGCGGCCAAGATCCACGGGGTCCGGGCGGCCACCATCCACGACACCTACACCGCCCACCAGGGAGTCGAGCACGACGATGTGAACGTGCTGTGCCTCGGCGGCCGGGTGATCGGTGTGGAGGTGGCGGCGCAGATCGTGCTCACTTTCCTCCAGGCGCAGGTGTCATACGAGGAGCGCCACGTGCGCCGACGCGCCAAGGTGGACGAGATCGAGCGCACCGGGGGTGCGCCGGCGGCGCAAACCTGAGATGGTGTGCGCGGGACCGCGCGCATGGCACATGAGATCTACATCGCCCGGCACGGCGCCACCGAGTGGAGCAAGTCCGGGCAGCACACCAGCCGCACCGACCTGCCGCTCTTGCCCGAGGGCGAAGTTCAGGCGCAGGGACTGCGGAGCAAACTCAGCGGCATCGAGTTCGCGCTGGTTCTGTGCAGCCCCTTGCGGCGGGCGAGGGAGACCTGTGAGCTGGCCGGCTTCGGCGATGCCGCCGAGATCACCGAGGACCTCATCGAGTGGGACTACGGCGAATACGAGGGCCGCACCACGCCCGAGATCCGTGAGGAGAACCCCTCCTGGTGGCTGTGGAGCGACGGCTGCCCCGGAGGGGAGTCCCCGGCGCAGATCGGCGCCCGGGTCGACCGGGTCCTGGAGCGGTTCGCCGCCGTTGACGGCAACGGGCTGGTCTTCGCCCACGGCCACGTCCTACGGGTGTTCACGGCGCGCTGGCTCGAGATGGACGTCGCGGCCGGCGCGCGGTTCAAGCTGGAAGCCGGCTCGCTCGGCGTCCTCGGTCACGAGCGCGACACCGCCGTGATCGAGCGCTGGAGCGCATGACAGATGTCATAGGCGATTTCGGCGGCGCGGCACTTACGCGGGGACCGGCTCGGACCTACGCTGCATGCCATGCATTCGATTCCCACACAAGCAGATGAGCTGGCGATCGAAGTCCGTGACCTGCGCAAGTCCTACGGCAACACCGTCGCCGTGGGCGGGGTCAGCTTCGACGTCAGGCGCGGCGAGGTCTTCTGCTTGCTGGGGCCCAACGGCGCCGGCAAGACAACGACCGTAGAGATCCTGGAGGGGTACCGGTCGCGCTCGTCGGGGGAGGCGCGCGTCCTGGGCATCGACCCGGCCACGGGCGCCCGAGCCCTCCGCGAGCAGGTCGGCATCGTGCTGCAGCAGTGCGGCGTGCAGCCCGACCTGACGGTCTATGAGCTGGTCGAGATGTTCGGCCGCTACCACGTGCGCCACCGACCGGTGGACGAGGTCATCGAACTCGTCGAGCTCACCGAGAAGCGCGACGAGCGTTCCCGGAAGCTCTCCGGCGGGCAGCGGCGCCGGCTGGACCTGGCGCTGGCGCTGGTCGGCGACCCGGAGCTCATCTTTCTCGACGAGCCCACCACGGGCTTTGACCCGCAGGCCCGGCGCCAGGCGTGGTCGACGATCCGGTCGCTGTGTCAGTTGGGCAAGACGATCTTCCTCACCACCCACTACATGGACGAGGCCCAGGCCCTGGCCGATCGCGTTGCCGTCATGCGCGGCGGCGAGATCATCGCCTCGGGCCGCCCCGACGAGCTGGGTGGGCGTGACCTGCGTCCCGCCGAGGTCCGCTTCGAGCTGCCGGAGGGGATGGGGCTCGGCGACGTGCCCGAGGTGCCGTCCGCGGCCCGCTCGCTGGCGGGCGATCGCGTGATCATCCAGACGCGCCAGCCGGTCCACGCGGCGCAGATCGTGACCACCTGGGCGTTGGATGGCGGCATCGAGCTCGCGCACTTCTCGGTCACCCAGCCCACGCTGGAGGACATCTATCTTGAGCTCACCGGGGCCGGGGCCGCGGGGGCCGCGGGGGCCGGAGGCGGGGCCGGGGCCGGGCGAGCAGGGTTCACACGTTCACGAGGAGGCCGCGGCATGAGCACCGTCCCGCAGTCAACGTTGGGCCGAGACTTCGGTCTGGTCTACTGGCAGATTCGCTACGAGCAACGGGCGTATTGGCGCAACCGTGGCCGCGGCATCTTCACCTTCGTCTTCCCGATCATGTTCCTGGTGATCTTCGCGTCGCTGGACAGCGGGCAGACGATCTCCAGCCGCGGCCACATCGCCTTCAACGACTTCTTCGTTCCGGGCATCCTGGCCTACGGCATCATCGCCACCACGTTCATCAACCTGGCCATCGGGACGGCGATCCTTCGCGACCAGGGCATCCTCAAGCGCATGCAGGGCACCCCGCTGCCGCGTTGGGCCTACGTCGTGGCCCGCATCGGTTCGGCGTCGGTGATCATGCTGATGATGACCGCCGTGGTGCTCGGATTGGGCGCGGTGGCGTACGGCCTGGACTTCCGGGCCGAGGCGCTTCCGGGACTGATCATCACGCTGGTACTGGGCACAGCGTGCTTCACCACGATCGGGATCGGGATCACCCAGTTCATCCCCAACGCCGAGGCGGGTCCCGTTGTGGTCAACCTGGTTGTCCTGCCACTGACGTTCATCTCCAACATCTGGTTCCCGATCGACGCGCTGCCCCAGTGGCTCAAGACGATCGCGAGCATCTTCCCGATCAAGGCGCTGGCCTCCAGCCTGGAGTACGTGTTTGACCCGCGCTACCACGGGGCCGGGCTCAACGGCAGCGACCTGGAGGTCCTGGCCATCTGGACCGTGGTGGGCGTGTGGCTGATGGTGCGGTTCCTCCGCAAGCCGATGGGGGACGCCACGTGACATCGGCGCTCCGGCAGCGGCTGGCGCGCGCCCGGCTGCTTCGGGGCGGCTTGGGCGCTCGCCTGGCCGCCCCGGACCGGTCCGAGTCCGAGTCCGAGTCCGAGTCCGAGGATTGTGGGGCCGCGGCCGCGGCCGGGCCCGCTTGGCGCTCGGGCTGGGGCGGGAACCGCGACCCGGGGGAGCCCCTGGGGCGGGCCCGTGCTCTGGGGATGATGGTGTGGCTGCTGTTCATCCTCGTCCCGGTTATCGACGCGATCACCAACAGCGGGTCGGCGTCCGAGCACGTCCTGGCCATCGTGGGGGCGGTGGCCTTCTCGGCCGTCTACGTCTGGTTGGTGATGACGTGGGTTGAGGAGAAGGCCTATTGGCGGTCCCTGTCGCTGGCGGGCGTGCTGTTCGTGCTGGCCTGTGTGCTCACCATCGCCGACCGTTCGAGCTGGGGCTTCCTCTTCACCTACTGCGCGGCGTGCATCGGCCTGGTCGTCTCGTCGGACCTGGGGATGCCGGCGGTCATCGTCTGCGCCGCTGCCGCGTTCGGCGCCACAGTGCTCGGCGGCGGCAGCAGCGGCTCCGCCGGCGGCTATGCCGCCAGCGCAGTGGGCATCGGGCTGCTGCTGGTGCTCATGCGCGACCTGCGGATGCGCAACCAGGAGCTGTTGGAGGCGCGCGCCGAGCTGGCGCTGAGCGCCGTGGCCGCCGAGCGCGAGCGCTTCGCCCGCGACCTGCACGATCTGCTCGGTCACAGCCTGTCCGTCATCGCCATCAAGGCCGAGCTCGCCGGGCGGCTGATGCGGCTCGACCCCGAGCGGGCGGCGGCGGAGGTCGCCGACGTGGAGGGGGTAGCCCGCGAGTCGCTGCGTGAGGTGCGCGAGGCGGTGAGCGGGTACCGCCAGCCGACCCTCGAGAAGGAGCTCGAGGGCGCGCGGGTGGCGCTGTCGGCGGCGGGCATCGAGGCGGAGGTCGTGCGCGCGCCCGTCACGCTGGACCCCGAGGTGGAAGCGGTGCTGGCCTGGGCGGTACGCGAGGGCGCGACCAACGTCATCCGCCACAGCGGCGCCACTCACTGTCAGGTTCTGGTGCGAGCGGGGCTGAGTGACGCCGCGGTTGAGGTGGTGGACGACGGCGAGGGGCCGGCGTGTCTGCGCGGCGAAGCGGCCGGCGACGTGGTGCAGCCCAACGGCAACGGCATCACCGGTCTGACTGAACGCGCCGAGCGGCTGCGCGGGCGGATCGAGGCCGGCGGGCTGCCCGACGGCCGGGGCTTTCGCCTGGCCGTGTCGATCCCCATGAGCGCCGGGGCGGGATCATGATCCGCGTGCTCATCGCCGAGGACCAGGGCATGGTCCGCGGTGCACTCGCCACCCTGATCGGGCTCGAGCCCGACATCGAGGTGGTGGCGCAGGTGGCGCGCGGCGATGAGGTGCTGGAGGCCGCTTTGGACGTTCGGCCCGACGTGGCGCTGCTGGACATCGAGATGCCGGGCGCCACAGGTTTGGATGCGGCCGAGCAGCTCGCCGCGCAGCTGCCGTCGTGCCGGGTGTTGATCCTGACGACGTTCGGGCGGCCGGGCTATCTGCGCCGGGCCATGGAGGGCGGCGCCTCGGGGTTCGTGTTGAAGGACGCGCCGGCGAGCGAGCTGTCCTCGGCGATCCGCCGCGCGTTGCGTGGCGAGCGGGTGGTGGACCCGGGACTGGCGGCGGCGGCGCTGTCCCAGGGCGATTCGCCGCTGACCCCGCGCGAGCACGAGGTGCTGGCCGCCAGCCGCGACTACGCCACCGTGGCCGACCTGGCCTCGGCGCTGTTCCTGTCGCCGGGGACCGTGCGCAACCACCTGTCCTCGGTGATGCAGAAGCTCGATGCGCGCAACCGGGGCGAGGCGGTACGGGTGGCCGAGGATCGGGGTTGGCTGTAGGGCGCCGGCAGCGGTTGGCGGGGCGCATCTGAGGTCGGCGCGGCGCGCCGCGGGCCGGGGGGGGGGGGCGGGGCGGCTGGCGGGCGAGGTCTCGGATGTTGCTGCTATCGCCGCCCGCACGCAGATTGCGCGATCTTTATGCGTATCGCAGAAAAAAGCCGCGCGAGACGCCCGCCCGGGCGCCCGGTCCTGTGCGAAAGTGCGGCTGAGAGGAGTCGAACCTCCACGCCCGTAAGGGCACGGCGACCTGAACGCCGCGTGTATACCAGTTTCACCACAGCCGCTGGGTCCGTGGAAGTTAGCAACTGTGGGCTGGTCCGGGAGGCCAGTTTTGGCGCGAACACGCATTCGCGTGTCTTCCGGAGGGAAGGGGGACGTTGCACGGGTCCGCAGCCCGCGGCCGGAGAGCCCTCAAGCGGTGCCCGCGAGGCGTTCCGGTCACGCTAAGCTGGTGAGCCGTTCCGCCTCCGGGCCGAACGAACCTCCCCGCCGCTATCGTCTAGGGGACTAGGACGCCGCCCTCTCACGGCGGAAACCCGGGTTCGAATCCCGGTAGCGGTACTCCGAATCCCCCGTATCTACGGGGGTTTTCGCGCTTTGAGGGGGGTGCGCCACAGTCGGAGATCCGGAGTGTCCGCTTCGTCGGCATCGGGCCCGAGGCTGGGTTTGTCCGCTCTGGGGTACGCTCGGCGCCCCGGAGCATAAGCGGGCAGTAGCTACCCCAGCGAGTTAGGATCCGGACGGGCGGGGGCCACCGTATAGGACGCCTAGTCCCGGGGTTTCAGGTCCGAGTGTGGGCGGGGTGCTGGTGCAGGTGTAGGAGCTGGTGTCGATGAGGTCCATGTCCGCTTGCTGTTCGCCCGCAAGCCGGCCCGTGGTGAGCTGGAAGGCACCAACGCTCAACTCCGTGCCCGATGGCATGGCGGAGGGGTCGATCATGATCCCCGTGTGCTGACCCGATCCCTCCTGCTGGCTACCTGGGCCAGGCCCTGACACGACCCGTGAGAAGCCGACTGGCTCAGGATCTGAGGTGCAGTAGCTGCCGGTGGTGACCTTCGCAGGGATGCTGTACTTGGCCAGGTCGCTCTGCAGCTGTGCCGGGTCAAACAGCTCGCCCGGGTTGAGCGTTAGCGTGTCGGTGCCGTTGTGGTTGTGGGTGAGGGTGTATGCCGCCGTCCGGATCGCGCCTAGCGTCGTCGCCCGAGTGTGTACCCCGGCCAGGGTGACCGCGAGTGCGGTAGCAGCGACGATGCCAAGCACCGACAGGCTGGCGGCACCCGAGCGCCGACGCCGCCGACGCGCTCGGCCCCTGGCCAGGATCGTCTCCAGGCGCGGCCGATCCGGCACCGTAACGCCGGACAAGGCGTCTCGCAGTTCGCGCAGCTCAAGGCTGTCGGTCATCAGGTCGTCGTCGGACATGGTTCGGTCTCCGTGGTGGCGGCTTGGGCAAGTTCTCTGCGGAGGGCTGTGACGGCCCGGGACAGGTGGGCGCGCACCGTTCCCGGCGCGATCCCCAGCTGCCGCGCGGTCGTCTCGACATCGAGATCGAGGAACACGCGCAGCGCGATCACTTCGCGCTGCCGCATCGGCAGCCGGCGCAGGGCGGTCAACACGGCGGCGTCGAGGCCGGCCCCGAGGCTGCCGGGCGCCGCGACGTCATGATCGACCAGTGGCAGCTCGCGGCCGCGCCGTCGCCACCGGGATGCCCCAGCGTTGAGCGCGGTGCGTACCACCCACGCTCTCGGGGCTGGATGGCGGCTGACCTTCCGCCAGGACGCCCAAGCTCGGGCGAACGCCTCGGCAACCTGCTCCTCGGCGAGCAGCATGTCACCCGTGCTAGCACCCACCGCCCTCAGGCATGGAGCCCAGCTCTCCTGGAAGAACTCGGCAAAGCCTGTCTCGTCGCGCCTCATACCCGTTAACCCGCCGGAGACCCCAAACGCTTACCCCGGAGCACACGAATTTACGTGATCATCCGTTTAGCTCGCCGCCAGTGCCCACCGTGCTTGCGGCCGAACGCCAGCAGCCTAAGACTCGCCGGCGGGCACTCATAGGCGTCTGTCCGATCTGGCCACCACTAACCCGAGCCCCGCTTACGGCGCGCTGCAGGTACCCGATCAGAGGTGCTCGGGAGGAATCGCGTCGGCTTGGGCAGAGGCTCGCTCGCCGCGCAATCCGAGGCTCGAGCCGCGCCGTCGCCGATGCTCGTCGTCGGACGAGAGCAGGCCCGCGGCTAAAAGTCACGAAGCTGGACTTCTTGCTTCGGGAATCGGCGATCGGCTGCAACCCGGCAGCGACGAACCCGCGCGGCGCCCGCTCAGAGATGGAATGGTCGCGCGCACAGTTGAGACTCGCCTCCTGCCTCACAACCGGAGGCGCGTACGGTGGGCACCGGCTTCGTGGAGACCTATCGTCACCGACGAACGCCCCCGGCGCTGTGGCGCGCTGCGGCGGTAGGCTCCCCGCAACGACAGCCACGGTGGAGGTATGGGGACGATGTTCAAGCACAGCCATCTCGAGAAGAAGCTGCGCGAGCACGGGCGCGCCGGGCAAGCAGAGATCCTGTCGATCAAGACCGAAGGCAGCTCCGGCACCCTGAACCCGGTCAAGGCCTATACCTCGACCGACGACGATCTCACGACGAGGTGGTGGGTCTGCAAGCTGGAACTCCGGATCATGCCGCCCGGTGAACCGGCGTTCGAGAAAACCGTGCACACCCGCTTGAACACGATCAAGGCCAAAGGCGACATCGTTCCAGTTCTGTATGACCCCGACAATCACGACGACGTAGTCGTCGACTACAAGGCGGACGCGAAGGCCGAGATGGATCGTCGGGACGCACTCCGTAAGGCGACGAAGCGCTGACCACCAGCCTGCTGGCTGGACGTTGCAGTTCGCGGGAACTGCGGCGTGTCACGGCGATGACTGCGAGGTTGGCTACGTGTACCGCGACATCGCGGCATACACCTGCGCGAGCGGAACCACGCTGACCCGCTGGAACAACCAGTATCAGGCCTGGAACTGGTGGGGGTTGAGCGGACTCGGGCGCACCGCCGGTGACGTGGGCGACCGAGGCAAGGATCCCGCGGCCCCGGGCCGCAGTCGATGCAGCCCGGCGCCCACTTCAATTCGACATCTTCGATCTGCGCGGGATCGCCCGCGACGTCGGATGCCTTGTCCATCGTGCGGCCCGACCAATTCATCGCGCACGTCCTGCCGCTCGATGCCCGCGAGGAGCTCTCCCGGTTCTTCGGTGCTGTCCTCGTTGCGCCGGCTACCCGCACGCAAGACGACCTCGATCATGACGACAGGTCGGTCTCGTCCGCGGCGATGGTTGCGGAACCGTGAGTCAGCAGATCAGGCTCCAGGCGGAGACCAGCGCCCAGACGCCCTCGAGCAGCAGAAAGCCAAGCTGACGACCAATCACGGCGTCCACTGCAAGCATGACCGACCCGACGAGGTTGACGATCAGATAGCCGCGCGACTGATGAGTGACTCGGCCGAGCTGCGCGAACGTGAAGCCGGCGAGCACGAACAGCGCACCGGCGATTTGGACGAGTTGTTCCACCGCGAGCCTCCAAGCGGAAATCGAGCGCGTCGTCTTTGCTGGCCGGGTACGGCGCGCACTCCTCGTCCGGGGACAACAAACATCCGTCGTCCGCGCTCCGAAGCTTAGCCGAGCGGAGGTCCGCCGGGAGCGTCTGTGGCTCAGTGACCTGATCGCTGTCTGTGAGCTTGGTCCCCGTCAAACTCGCGCGCTAAAACGACTGGCGGCGGCGAGCCACCCGACGATTGACGGCCGCGGGGTCACACATTGCTGGCCAGATGGGCGACGACGTGCGCAACACCATCTTCGGGCGGCCCTTGCGGCGCGGCTGGTGGACTATGGACTCGATGACCTCGACGCTGGAGACATTCGCCTGCGAGTCCCGAGAGGCTTTACGCAGGTGGATCTCATCGGCGTCCTCGTCAGCCGCGGTCAGTTCTGGCTTCCAGCGCATCGCCGACGCGAACGAGCCCTGGCTGGCTGACGAGGGCCCCGACCGCGAGACGGGCGTTGCGTTCGCGGGCGATCGTTCGCATCACGCCGAGGTCACGCTCGATGCCGCCTGGTTGCTGGCGCGTGGTGATCACGCATCGCTGAATGCGCATGCCCACGTCGAGGATCGCGTTGCCGAGCGCGATCGACGATCCGACCAGCGCATCCTCACCCGCACCCTCCAACAGCACATTGGACCGGAACCGGCGCCGATCCCAAGGTCCGATCGTTGCAGTCGACACTAACGATACGCGCGCCCCGGCCGAATCATGGAAGGGACCCGGGGCACCCTGAAACGGAGCCCACTCGCTCGCTGACTCCCGCTCGAAGTCGATGACGTTCTCGTAGTGACGGGCGGCCTCAGCGCTCGCAGACCGCAGCTCGACCCGCCGTCCGAGCCAGTGGGACAGAGCATCATCGTCGTGTGCCGGAGACCCATCGGGCAACGTGATCTCAACCCCATTGTCATCGAGCAGGCGCGCCGACGCGAATAACAACTCCGGCACGCGGCGCGCCGTTAGCCCAAAGCCAGTCGCGACGTCGTAAATCGCGAACCGACGATCTCCCTCAAGTCCGTCACTGCCGATTCGCGCCGACTCCAACCGCTCCCCCTGAAGCGACTTGACGGGAAACCGCCACAGCTCTGTGACACGGACGCTCATGGCACCCAGCGTCCACCCACAGGGGTCACGACCAGCTCATGGGTCCACGCGCGAGCGGGCTGCGATGCGAGTGCGTGGACCGCGGCGGCGACTCCGACCGGGTCGACGATCGCTTCTGGCGCCAGGCCGGCGGTCATCCGCGCGGTCTTCGGCGAGGCGATCGGGCCATCCACGACCAGCAGGGCCACGTGCAGCCCATCCGCAGCGAGCTCCAGCGCCGCGGCGTGCGTGAGCGCGCGCGTGGCTGCGGCCCCCGCGGCGACGAGGCCGCGTGAGGAGGCCGCGCGGCGTGCAGGCGCGCCGGTGATCTGCACCAGTGTTCCCCCGCGGCCGGCGAGCGCGACTGCCCCGGCCGCCAGAAAGACGAAGGTCTGCCACGCGACCGCTACCACCCACTCGTCGAACCCGGCGGGGGTCGCCTCGGTCATCGCGCCGCCGCCGAATCCCGTGCCGTCATTCGGTGGCCGGGCCGGCGCCACGGCGTTCACGATGAGGTTCGGCGGCCCGATGCGATCGGCCGCTGCGCGCAGCGCGTCGTCGAGCGCCGTGCGATCGGCCGCGTCGGCGCGAACCACGGCCGCTCCGAGTGCCTGGAGCGGCTCCAGGTCTGAGCGTGTACGGGCGACGGTCGCGACATGGGCGCCACGGCCGAGCAGGTCGCGGGTGATGGTCGCGCCCAGGTTGCGAGCCCCGAGGACGACCGCTCGGGTCGGCGTCGCAGTCCCCATCACGCGTCCTCGCGTTGTGCACGAGCGACAAGGCTGAGCCCCGGGAAGGCGAGCCCCTCCGGCGTGAGGTACGGACCGGCTGCCTGCTCCGCCCGGTCGCGCAGCTGCACGGCCTGCTCTGGCGTCAGCGCGGCTAGGCGGTGCGCCAGGGGACCGGCGAGCACGGCGGTTCGTGACCACCACTCGTTCGTGGTGGCGGCCCGGTAGGGCGTGGGCAGCTCGGTGGTCGCGACCTCGACCAGCCCGGCGGCGGATAGGACCCCAGCGAGCCGGTCGCGATCGTCCAGGGAGAACGGATGCGGAACCCCGGGCGGGGGCATCGGCGCGCCGAGCTGAGCGCTGACCGCGTCGAACACCAAGCCGAGCCACGGGTTCGCGGCGCGGGGCCCCCACACGCTGAGGACCAGCCGTCCGCCCGGCCTCAGCACACGGCGGATCTCGCGCGCGGCACGCACCGGGCCGGCGACGAGCATCAGACCCTCGCGGCACAGCACCACATCGAACGCCTCGTCGGGCTCGTCGATCTGCTCGAGATCGAGAACCCGGGCGTTGACAGCTTCCAGACCGAGCGCCTTGGCCCGTCGCCCGGCGATGGCCGTCATCGCGGGCGAAACGTCAGAGACGACGACGTCGCCATGGGGGGCGACGAGCGCAGCGGCGGCGAACCCCGGGCCGCCCGGTCCGCACGCGAGCTCGAGCACGCGTTCGCCGGGCCTCGGCGCGGCAAGATCGAGCATCCGGGCGGTGACCTCTGCGCCTCGTGCATCGACGAAGGCGGCGTTGGCCTCCCAGTCCAGCGCTACACCATCCCACATCTCGCGTAGGCGGCAACGCAACGAATTGGGGGCGGACGCCGGCGCCTTCGCCGGTGAAACGCTGATGTCGAGACTCATGAGAACTCCTTCGGGAGATTGACTACACGCACAATGTAATGATTTCTCGGCTAGAGTATCGAAATGGTCGACGCTGTCAACCCCAAGCGCCGCTATGACTCGCCGCGCCGCCGTGAGCAGGCGCAGACGACACGTCGGGCGATCCTGCAGGCAGCCGAGCGACTATTCGCCGAGCAGGGCTATGCCGCGACGACGATGGCTCAGGTGGCGTCCGCGGCCGACGTGTCGCTCAAGACGGTCTATCTCGCCTTCGACACCAAGGCCGGCGTGCTGCGCGCGCTCTGGCATCTGCGGTTGCGTGGCGACCAAGACGACGCCCCAGTCGCTCAGCGGACCTGGTACCAGGAGGTGCTTGAAGAAGCTGATCCGGCTGTCAAGCTGACCCTGAACGCTCGCAACGCCCGTGCCGTCAAGGAGCGGGCGGGGGCCCTGCTCGGCGTTATCCGCAACGCCGCGCTCGTGGACCCGGACATCAGTGAGCTGTGGAAACGGATCTCCAGCGACTTCCATGACAACCAGCGGGCGATCGTCACGTCGCTCGAGGCGCAGGGGGCGCTGCGTCCTGACCTCAACGTCGCTCAGGGCGCCGACATCCTCTGGACGCTGAACCATCCCGACGTCTGGCACCTGCTGGTCGGCGAGCGCGGCTGGACGCCAGAGGCCTGGGAGCGGTGGTTCTGCGAGACGAGCAGTCGGGAGCTGCTCGGCGAGCCATCGTCTCCGCGGGATGACTCCGTTCGTGGGTGACGCGGCTCTGGCGGGCTGCGCCCCGGCCGGCGAGCGATCGCCGCTCCTGCCTCGCCCTACGGGCTCGACGTCGCGACGACCGGCGCTACTCAACCACCAAGCACGGATAGCTTCAGAAACCCCTTCGGCGGGTGTTGCGATCACCGCGCGAACCCACGCAACACTCTGCGAACAACGGGTCGTGGTGCGTCGCGAGTGCCCGCCAGGCCACTGTTGCCCCACGTTCGCGGTGGTGAGCTACTGCGGTTTGATCCCGGCGGCTGTGATGATCCGGGCAGCGCTTTCGCTCTCGCCGCGCACGAAGCGCGTGAACTCAGACTGCGTCATCCTCATCGGCTCGCCACCGTGTTTCAGCAGCGAGGCGCGCACCGCAGGATCTGACAGAGCGCGCGCGATGTCCTGGGCGAGCTTCTGGACCACTCCGGCTGGGGTGGCGCCCGGCGCCCATATCCCGTACCAGATCGGGAAATCAAAGCCGTGGACGCCTGCCTCCGCCACCGTCGGAACGTCGGGCAGCGCGCTCGAGCGATGAGCGCTGCTTACGCCCAGCGGCACGAGTCTGCCCGCGCGGATATGCGCCAGCGTGGTCGGGATCGGCGACAGCGCGTAGTCGGTGCGCCCGGCGATCGTGTTCGCGAGCGTGTCGGCGATCGCATCGCTCCCTCGCGCCGGGACGTGGGTGGCGTTGATCCCGGCTGCGAGATTGAACTTCTCGATCCCCAGGTGCGTACCCGTGCCCACGCCGGTGGAAGCGAACCGCAGCTCCCCCGGCTTTGTCTTCGCCACAGCGATCAGCTCGCCGACGGTATTGACAGCAGTGGTCTTGCCCGCGACGAGCACGTAGGACTGAGTGGTGAGCCCCGCGACCGGGACGAAGTCCGCAACAGGGTCGTAGGGGAGGTTCGTCACAAGCGCCGCGCTATATGCGTGCGCGTTGGTGTGGACCAGCAGCGTGTAACCGTCGGCCGGGGACCTCGCCACCATCGCTGGCGCCGCCGTGCTACCCGCACCAGCATGGTTCTCGACCGTCACCGGCTGCCCCCAGAGCTCAGCAAGCTTGCGACTCACCGCGGCCGCGATCACCTGTGGCCCACTGCCCGGGCCGAATGGTTCGATCATCCGAACGAGTCTGGTCGGATAGTCGCCCTTGGCGGTCGGGATCGCTGCTCGCATGGTCTCCGCTTTGAGGAGCGACGGTTGTACCACGGCCCCGAGAGCGTTGACCCTGAAGCGACCGCAGATGACGCTATGCCATGTGGCGCTGCGCGGAAGCAAGCCGCGGGTGTGCACGGTTGCCGTCGAGAGTCACCTTGACCGTTCAATGAGGGCGACTGAACGCCGGCATGATCTCGGTGGAGAACCGTCGGAGGCTCTGCCTGGTGGACTCTCCGCCGTGAAGCAGAACGTGCTGCACGCCGACCGCGCGCAAGGCTTCGAGTTCCGCTGCGATTCGGTCGGGCGTGCCGTAGAGCGCGCTCGCCTCAGTGGCGCCAGGTGTGCCGGCATAGGCCGTGATGTGCGATTGATTGCGCCCGTTCGGATGTTGCGATAGAGCGACCATGCCAGCATGCGCCTGCGCTAGCTGGACCAGCGCCGTCTGCGCATCGGCAGCGTCGCGGGCAACGTGGAGATTGCGTGCGACCGCGACGTCCATAGGGTCGAACGGGCGGCCGCGTGCCTCGCACTCGGCTTTGAACAGCGCGAGCCGCTGGCCAACGGTTTCAGTTGATGCGAACTGGTCGAGCAGCAGGTTGCAGCCGCGCGTGGCGACGCTGCGTATCGAATCCGGTTTGCCAGCGGCGATCCAAATTGGCGGGTGCGGCTCTTGCGAAGGAGGAGGCTCAACGATGATGTCCTCGTACTGCCAGAACCTGCCGTTGTGCGAGAACCGCACGTTGGATGTCCAGGCCTTGACGATGACCTGCAGCGCCTCCTCGAAGCGCGCCTGCGCCTGCTCGTAGGGCATGCAGAAGCCGGCGAACTCGGATTGGCGATAGCCCTTGCCGACACCGAACTCCAAACGGCCGCCGGACATCAGATCGAGGGTCGCGGCCCGCTCGGCGAGCAGCACCGGGTTGTGCCAGGGCAGGACGATGACCGCTGTACCCAGCCGCATCGTTGTCGTACGCGCGGCCACCCATGCAAGCAAGTCGAGTGAGGCCGACACCTGCCCGAGCTCGCTGAAGTGGTGCTCGACCAGGAAGCTCGAATCGAACCCGCGCGCCTCGGCCTCGACGCAAGTGTCGACGTAGTCGCGCAAGCCTCGCGCCGGATCGCCGTCCCCACGTCGTGCCTGGGCGCCGCCGAACAGGCCGAACCGCATGCCTCCCCATCTCGGGGAACTCTCGCGCCCGACTGCGATCGCAGTCGGATCGTGCATGGGGTCAAGCGGAGCAGATGAGCTCACGGTGGGCGATCTCCTCGGGAAGCCGCGGCGTTAGCCGCAGCAGATGGACGCAAGTTGACGGCCGCTGAGAGCCGTCGGAGAGAGGGCTATCTGACGCTCGGAAGCGTCAGATCCGAGGTACTCGCCAGCCCAAGCCAAACAGCAGGGCCGGGGCAACACCGAGGCGGGACATAGCGACCATCGTATCCAGCACGAGGCGAGGTCCCCGCTCGCGCGGGAAACTCAGCGTCCCGATCCAGCCGCGCTTTGCCGCGCTACTTGGGTGCGGGAGGAAGTGTCGGGACGCGACGGACAGGTGTTGGTCGTGCTCCGTGCGATCGAGCTGTCAATCCGTCCCAGCGATCTTTGTCCATGTGGAGGTAGACAGCTACGCAGTTTGAGGCGATCGTCTCGGGGGTGAAGCCTCTCATCGGGATAACGACCTCCGAGTTACGCCCAGGACAGCTGAGCACGCTTCAACGGCACGGTGAACCTCCGCATCCCGAGATGGCGCTCGGGATGACCTACGTGCGGGCGGTCGAGGCCGCGGGCGCGATTCCGGTGGTTGTGCCTCCGGTCAGCGATCGGGACGTTCGGCGTCTGCTCCGGCGTCTGGATGGGCTTGTGCTCTCGGGAGGTCCGGACCTCGCGCCCGGGACCTATGGCGCGCAGCCGCATGTCGAGCTGGGCCCCACCGAGCCTCACCTTGATCGCTTCGAGTATGCGATGGCGCGGGAGGCAGTGCGGCTCCGGCTGCCGACCTTGGGTATCTGTCGCGGTGCTCAAACGCTCAATGTCGCGCGCGGCGGCACGCTGCACCAGCACCTGCCGGACATTTTTGGCGACACGATCGCCCATCGCCAGATCACAGACGGTCGCATACCGACTCACCCGGTCGCCGTCGCGCCCGGCAGCACCCTGGCCGGTGTGCTTGGAACGACGGAGCTGAGCGTCAACTCATTTCATCATCAGGCTGTTAACCGCCTGGGCGCCGGTTTGTGCGCGTGCGCTTGGGCGCCGGATGGAACCATCGAGGCGATCGAGGACCCTCAACAGCCTTTCCTGCTGGCGGTCCAGTGGCACGCGGAGGCACTGCGCGAAATTCCCATGCAGCTGGCGTTGTTCGAAGAGCTGGCCAGCGTCTCAGCCGGCATCACAACGCTGCGACGGGCGGCGTAGCGCCGGCGGTCCGGCGCCAGCTGTCCATGTCGCGCTGTCCTCTTCCCCCTCTCCGGGGTGTTCTCCGATCCACGGAGCCTGTGCGTGCAGAGGGCCGGGCGCGGTGCTCTCGAATGGCGTGTGCCGCGAGGATGTCATGGGCGCGTCGCTAGGGCATCGCGCCATGCCCGCGCGAGCCCAGTGGGCGGAGTGGAACACCGACGTTCCTGCGTATGGCGTAGGAATCGAGGAAGAGGTGATGCTGGTCGACCCGCAGCGACGGTGGGCGCTGGCGCAGCGGATCGACGATGTGCTCGACGTACTTCCCGCTGTGCTGGCGGACCATGTCAGCGCGGAGACGCACCGGGCCGCGATCGAGCTCAGGACCGATCCCCACGACTCGGTGGGCCCGGCGGTCGCGCAACTACGCGTCCTGCGCACCGAGCTGGTTGAGACGCTCGGAGGGATCGGCTTAGCCGCAGCGGGCGCTGGCACGCACCCCATGGCGGTCTGGTCAGAGACCGAGGTCACGTCCGCGAGCCGTTACCAACTGATCCAGCAAACGATGCGGGACCTCACCGCGCGTGAGCCGACATTCGCGCTGCACGTGCACATCGGGGTACCTGATCCCGAGCGGGCGATCGACGTCTACAACAGGTTGCGCGTCCATCTCCCACTCCTACTCGCGCTCTCCGGTAACTCGCCCTTCTGGCGGGGCCGGGACGCGGGATTCGCCTCTACTCGGACGATTCTCTTCCAGGCCTTCCCGCGGACGGGCATGCCTCGGCGATACGGTTCCTACGGCGAATGGGTCGAGGCCGTCGACCTTCAGATTCGCGTTGGTGCACTGCCCGAGGCGACGTTCCTGTGGTGGGACATTCGTCTCCAGCCCAGATTTGGAACCGTCGAGATCCGGATCATGGACGCGCAGTCCCGGCTCGCGGAGACCGCGACGCTGGTCGCGCTCGTCCAGTCCGTCGCTCGGCTCGAGCTTGAGGAAGGGTACGTGTCAGAGCACGCCTGCTCCTCTGAGGAGGTGCTCGCCGAGAACCGGTTCCTCGCCGCTCGCGACGGCGTCGACGCCCGCCTGATCGACCCGACAGTGGAATCGCTTCGGCCGATCAAAGAAACCCTCATCGAGCTACTCGACTCTGCCCGGCCGCACGCCGCGGCGCTCGGCTGCCTGGCCGAGGTCGAGCGGACCGCCGGGCTCGCCGTGGCCCCGGGCGCCGCCCGTCAGCGCGACCATCCCAGCGGCGAGGACCGGCTCGAGCGCCTCGTGGCGAGCCTCGCACGCGCATTCACCGAGTAGCGACTCCGACCGAGTTTCCACCGGATCGCTGACCTGAGGCGGAGATGTCAAGGGGTGCTGGGGTGGGGGCGCTGCGCAGCGAGTCTGGTGAGGGCGTTGAGCAACCGGTCGACCGAGTCCTGTGCGCGGTGGTGTGCGGCGAGCGCATGCAGGGCGGGTTCGTTGGTCGGGTAGGTGTCTCGTCGGCCGGGCGGGAGCACGATGGGGAGATCGTCGACCGGCCGCACGACGGTGATCGCGGCCTGGAGGTACTCGCGGTCTGCGTCGCGAAGCGGGCGGTCGCGCAGCACGCCCGCGATGTCTCCGTGGCGGCGGATCATCGCCGCCGCGGTCACGGCGCCGACGCCCTTGAGCCCGGGAAGTCCGTCGGAGGGGTCGCCGCGCAGGATCGCGAAGTCGGCGTAGCGACGGCCGGGGACTGCGTAGCGGCGCGTGATCTCGGTTTCGTCGATCACCGCCAGCCCTGTCCGCTCTGGATATAAGACGCGCACGCGCGGGTCCTGCACCAGCGCGAACAGATCCCGGTCACCGCTGGCGATCTCGACGGCCCCGGGGGCTAGTCGGGTCAAGGTGGCGATCACGTCCTCGGCCTCGTAATCGGCGACACCCACGACGTCGATCCCGACGTGCTCAAGCAGCTGGGTGATCACCGGAAGGTCGGCCACCAGTCCGGGTGGAACCGGCTCAGCGACGCGGTGAGCCTTGTAGTCCGCGATCAGCTCCACTCGCCACTGGGGCCGCCACGCAGAGTCCTCGGCGATCACCAGCCGGCGGGGTCGGCGGTCGGCGATCAGCCGCGCCAGTCGGTCCAAGAAACCGCCGATCGCGTTCCCGTCAGTCCCCGAGACGCGCGCCCTGGCCAGCGCGCCGTAGTAGGCGCGAAAGACCAGGCTCGATCCATCGATCAGTAACCACTCGCAGGCCATCCTCGCGCCATTCTGCCGCGCCTGTCGCGCCGCCCAGGCTCACGCCCCAGGCGCGATGCCCGCCGCGCTCGGTCAGCTCGAGCTCAACAAGCGGCGTGCGCTACAGGAGTTGCGTTTGAAGGGCAGGCGATTGGTGCGCGCGGACGGATGCGAACGCTCGCCCCGGCGTGGGCGGTCTGGCCGCTTTGGGCGGTGGCGGTGGTGCTGAGGCGGCTCGATCCGGTCGCGCCGGCTGTGGATCGCCGGCAGGAAGATGACGTCCGGGATGTCTAGTCCCGGCGATCGGTATGTCGGGTATTCGTTCGGTGTGCCTTGCGAGATGGTGGAAAGTTGACTAACGTTGGACAAGTATGGGGCGTTTTGACGAGGTTAGTCGGGCAGACTGGCTCAAGCGGGGTGTTGCGTTCGCAGCGGGCTTGACATCCGCCGGGATCGTCGTGGGAGGGTTCACGCCGTTCGCGAATTCGGCAGCTCCGTCCGGACGCGACGTGGAGGTCCTCAACCTTGCCCTCGCGTTCGAGGAGCTCCAGTCGGATTTCTATGCCCAGGCGTCCAAACGCGTGCAGCTGCACGGTGACTGGCACGAGTTCGCTGAGGTGGTCGGTGGCCACGAGCGTGACCATGTGACCTTCCTGAAGGGCAAGCTCGGGGCGGCGGCCAAGCCGGCTCCTCAGCTCCGCCTCACGCGGGCGCCGACGAGCCTGGCGGAGTTCCAGCGACTCGCGATCGCGTTCGAGGACACGGGCGTGGCGTTCTATAACGGCCAGGCCGGAAACCTGACCCCCGACACGCTCGCCCTCGTCGCCGAGATCGTGTCAGTCGAGGCGCGCCACGCCGCGTGGGCGCGGGACCTCGCGGGTGAGATCCCAGCGCCGGTCCCCACCGACCCTCCCGCCAACGAGACCCAGGTGGTAGGCCGTTTGTCCAAGCTCGGGGTCACCGTTGGCTGACGGGATGGCGACCGACCGCGTACCGAGCGACGTCGATCGAGACGGCGCGATCGCGGAGACGGCGGACGCGATCTCGACCACCCGACGAGGTCTGCTCGGGCTGGCCACCGGCGGCGCCGCGTTGGGACTGCTTGGCCGATCGACGGCGGCGGGCGCCAGAAGCACCCGCAGGCTGGAGACCAGCATTCTCAACTACGCGCTCGGTCTGGAGTACCTGCAGGCGGCGTTCTATACCGAGGCGGAGCGTCTCGGCGCGCTGCATGGTGCGCTTGCAGAGCAGGCCCGGGTCGTCGGGGCGCACGAGCGCGCACACGTCGCGGCATTCCGACACGTGCTGGGAAGCGCGGCCATCCCGCGCCCGACATTCAACTTCCGGGGGGTCACCCAGGACCCCCGGACGTTCCGCCGCACCGCGGTCGCATTCGAGGATCTGGCGGTCGCCGCTTACAAGTACCAGCTGCCGCGTTTGCAATCTCCCGCCTACCTTGCGGCGGCGGTGGCGATCCATTCCGTCGAGGCGCGACACGCCGCATGGATTCGGCGTTTGGCTGGAGTGCTGCCTGCCGCCACGGCATTCGATGAGCGATTGGCGCCCCACGCCGTGGATGCGCTCGTAGCCTCTACGCACTTCATCGTGGCCGGGTCACACACGGCGGCGAAGCGAGCGCCGAGGTTCACGGGGTGATGGCACGGGCAGGCGACATCTCCTGATCCTGGCTGCGCTGCCGACGGTCGCCGTGGCCGTCGTGATCGCCGTGGCACCGCGGTCTCGCCCGGCGTCGGCGGCGTCGGCAGCGCAGCCCGCACTCGCTGCGTTGCCGCCGCCCCACGCCCCCGCGTTCCGTATTTCACGTCCCAGCGCGCTGCCGAGGCTTCGCGGCGCTTCTCAATACGCGGCAATCGAGCGCCAGGTGATCGCCAGGGCAGCACCGGCCCCCGCGGCAGCGCCGGTTGCCACCGTCTCGCTGAGGACACCGGAGGGCACCACCAACATCGTCGAGTTACTGGGGCGGGCGCGACCCGAGCCAGGTGGGCTTTGGCAACGCGTCCGGCTCGCGGTGCTACCCAATGGCACGACCGGCTGGGTGCCGCGGTCTGCGCTGGGCGGTCCGGTGGTGCTGGACACGCGCCTCATCGTCGATCGGGCTCACTTCCGGGTCTCGCTCATTCGCGACGGAGTGCAGGTGTTCAGCGCCCCGGCCGGCGTCGGCCAAAAGCGCTGGGCCACCCCCGCCGGGGACTTCTACATCCGCGACGTGCTGACGAGCTACCGCAGTCGCGAGTACGGTCCGATCGCCTTTGGGACCAGCGCTCGCTCCGCGACGCTGACCGACTGGCCGGCCGGCGGCTACATCGGGATTCACGGCACCGATCAGCCGAACCTGATCCCCGGGGCGATCTCGCACGGCTGCGTCCGAATGCGCAACGCTGACATCGTGAGACTGGCGAAGCTGATGCCCGTGGGCACGCCCGTGACGATCCTGTGAGGCCGCGGAGCCACGGGCGGGTCATGGCGCACTGGAGGCACGCCGTCGTCGTGTGCGTCGTCGCGCTGACGGCAGCGGCGGGCACCCCGGCCGCCGGGGCCATCGCGGGACATCACGAGCAGGTACCCAAGCAGCTCCTCGAGCGCTTTCCGCTCAACCCGCAGACCCACTCCAGGTCGGCGACGACGTCGACCGTCCAGCCCTCGCACCCGCGGCCACCAGCCGCTCGAGCCAACCGAGGATCGGGGCTGCCAGTCATGTGGGTTCTGTTCGTCGTGGCGTGCCTGCTCGTCGTGCTCGGCCTCGTGTCACCGAGACTGATGCCCGTTCTTGCGGGCCGGTCATCCCCTGGCCGTCCCCGTCGAGCACGGCCGCCGCCCCCCACCGTCATTGCCCCGCC
Source organism: uncultured Solirubrobacteraceae bacterium (assembly GCA_963737335.1). Classification (GTDB taxonomy): domain Bacteria; phylum Actinomycetota; class Thermoleophilia; order Solirubrobacterales; family Solirubrobacteraceae; genus Palsa-465. The sequence goes on along the minus strand of CAVTSK010000016.1, from coordinate 142,543 downwards.
GCTGGTGCCGACGGCGATGACGTCGCGTCCGGCGCGCGGCGAACGCGCGGCGTCCGAGCACGCCTCGCCCGATCGCCGGCCCGCGGTCGATCCCGGCGACCCGGCGGGGGCGTTCGAGCGCGGCAGGAAGCGCGAAGGGCAAGGCGACCTGGATGGGGCGGAGAGTGCATACCGTCAGGCGGCGGCGCGCGGGCATGGCGGGGCGGCGTTGCGGTTGGGGGTGTTGCGCAAGGATCGGGGTGATCTCGTCGGGGCGGCGTCAGCGTTTCGGGTTGCGGAGGAGCGGGGCGAGGCCGCCGGAGCGGCGGGTCTCGGCGGGCTGAGCGAAATGCGGGGTGACCGTGACGGCGCTGTGGCAGCGTACGAGCGTGCGGCGGCACGTGGGCATGGCGGGGCGGCGTTGCGGTTGGGGGTGCTGCGCGAGCGGAGGGGTGACGTCGCGGGGGCGGAGGCGGCGTACGGCGTCGCGGCTGACCGTGGGGTGGCGGAGGGGGCCTATCGGATCGGCGTGTTGCGCAAGGATCGGGGTGATCTCGTCGGGGCGGCGTCAGCGTTTCGGGTTGCGGAGGAGCGGGGCGAGGCCGCCGGAGCGGCGGGTCTCGGCGGGCTGAGCGAAATGCGGGGTGACCGTGACGGCGCTGTGGCAGCGTACGAGCGTGCGGCGGCACGTGGGCATGGCGGGGCGGCGTTGCGGTTGGGGGTGCTGCGCGAGCGGAGGGGTGACGTCGCGGGGGCGGAGGCGGCGTACCGGCAGGCAGCCTCGCGCGGCATCGCGCTGGGCGCATTCCGCCTGGGCCGCCTGTTCGCGAAGGCGGGCGATCGGGATCGCGCCGAGAGCGCGTTCCGGCGCGCGTGCGAGATCGGCGATGGCGACGTGCTGGAACACGCTCGCGCGGCGCTGCAGCAACTGCGTTGAACGCCGGCGCGATCGCGACCGGGCGCCCATTGTCTGCGCCGGCACTTCGGGCGGCGGTCGACGGTGCGGGTCCCTCGTTGACGAGCGCTGGCGGTGAGGAGTAGGGTCCGGCCCGGGATCCAGAGAGTGCCGGAATGGAGGCAGAGGAATGTCCTTGACCAGTCGTAAGGTTGCGTCGTTGGTCGGCGCAGCCACGCTCGGTGCCGTGGTGCTGACGGGCGCCGCGTCGGCAGCCGGTTCGAGCGCCGGGGCGGGCGTGATGAAGCCCAGCTTTTCCAAGTTGAGCCAGAGCCAGGTCAAAGCTCGCTCGGCGGGGAAGCAGGAGAGCGTGGTGGTCGTGTTCAACAATCAGCTCTCCAACCTGCCGGCGAACCGGGCCCACCGGCAGGCCCGACAAGCAGCGGCCGCCTCGATCCAGGCTCCGCTGGTCACCCAGCTCAAGCAGGTCGGGGTCACGCATACGACAAGCCTCTCGCTCCTCAACGCTGTCGCGGCGACGATGCCGGCGGCCGAGGCAGGGGCCCTCGCCAACAACCCGGGTGTCAAGGAGGTCGTCCCCGACGGGACGATCATCATCGGCGACGCCACGTCGAGCACGCCGACGGTCGCCGCCTCGCGGGTGGCCAAGTCGACGATGCCGGGGACGGCGTCCGACGGGCAGCAGTTGTGCAGTAAATCCCCCAACAAGCCACTGCTGGAGCCAGAAGAGCTGACCAGCATCCACGCCGCATCCGACAACCCGAACGCGCCAGACGAAGCGAATTCGATCGCGACGGGTCAAGGCGTCGTCGTCGGGAACGTCAACGCCGACACGTTGGCCGGGAACCCCAACCTGATCCGGCCCAACGGCCAGCACGTGATCATCGACGCTCCGGACCCGACCGAAAACGTGTTCGACGACGAATTCAACGGCGATGTCTCCACGATCGCCGCTCAGGGCACGGTCACCTACACGTACGCGTCTCAGCTGCCCTTCTCGAACATCCCCACCAACTGCACCTTCCGCATCCAGGGTGACGCCCCCGGCGCCTCCCTCCTCACCACCGGCTTCTTCTCAGACACGAACTCGGCGGGTCAGACCGTGGCTCCTGAGTCCGAGGTCATCGCGGGGCTGCAACAGGCGGTGAACAACGGCGTCAACGTCGTGTCGGAGTCCTACGGCTTCGGCGCTCTGCCCGGTGCCAACGACGATCTGCTCGAGCCGGCGAACGACGCGATGGTGGCGGCGGGCGTCGTCGTCGTCGAGAGCGCGGGCGACAGCGGCTCCTCCGGCACGGTCGAGGCCCCCGCCGATGACCCCAACGTCATCGATGCCGCCGGGTCAAACGACCTCAGGCTCTCCGCCCAGGCCTTTGGCTACACCAAGGGCTGGGAGGACGACAACATGACGACCTTGTCGTCAGGCGGGACCGCTCCCAACGGCGCCGTCGTGGACCTGGTGGCCCCCGGCTATCTGGGGCTCGCTGCCGCCGGTGCCGGCGGGGATCCGCCGCTTCCGACCGAGGCCTTTGGCGGTACCAGCCAGTCGGCCCCGTTCATCTCCGGCGCCGCCGCCGACGTGATTCAGGCCTACCGCGACACCCACGGCGGCACTACCCCGACGCCGGCCCAGGTGAAGCAGATCCTCACCAGCACGGCAACCGACATGGGGGCTGACGCAGACCAGCAGGGCGCTGGTCTCCTGAACATCTACGCGGCCGTTCAGGCGGCCCGCCAGATGCCGGGGAGTACGTTGGGGTCGCATGTGAACACTCCCGCCGCATTGGTGGACAACCCCACCCAACTCGACGTGCAGGGCCCGGGCGGATCGACCGTCCAGAAATCAGTCAGCCTGTACAACGCCTCCTCGTCCACCGAGAGGGTCTTCGGTACCTACCGCGTGCTCGGAGGCGAGTCGCCCTTCGGCCGGCCCGTCACGGAGCGCGTGAGCGCACCGGCGGCGGGCGCTGCGATTCCCGCCCAGGGGGCGACCGCGGCTGCACCCGTCAAGTTCACGGTGCCGCGGGGCGTCGACGTGCTCGACGCCGACATGCGGTGGCCGGACCCAACCAACAGCGATGACAACATCCTGACGTTCATCCTGACCGACCCGGCCGGGAAGCTGGCCCAGTTCTCGTACGACTACGGCGCCGCCAACGGGCCCAACGAGAGCCCTGATATCCAGCACAGCACAGTCCAGCATCCGATGGCCGGAACCTGGACGGCGCAGATCGTGTGGGCCGACGGGCGCGGCCACGTGCAGAGTCCGCCCAACACCCCCGGGCCCTACAACGGACCCGTGACGTTCCAGGCCAGCGGCCAGAACTTCACGACCAGCCCGGCGTCGGCGCCCGTCACGATCCGGCCTCACAGCTCGGTCAACGTGCCTCTCAGGATCACACTGCCCCGGGCTCCCGGTGATTCTCCCGAGTCCGTGCAGTTCGCGGGGTCGAATGGCCTGGAGAGCTCGGTGCCGATCGCTCGGCGTACGCTGATCCCGTCGGCAGGCGGCTTCTTCGCCGCTACGCTGACCAGCTCGGTGTCTCGCGGTCCCGGACAGATCAAGACGTTCTATGTGAACGTGCCCGCGGGTAAGAACGACCTGGACATCTCGCTCAACGCGCCGGACCACAGCGCTGACGACCAGGTGCACTACTACCTGTTGTCACCGGCGGACCTCGACCCTGCCGTCACCGAGTCGGGGAACATCGATGCCACAGCCATTGACACCACGCCGACGCCGGACAACCCAACCGGGCACGCCTCACTGATCGCCACCGACCCCCAGCCGGGTCTGTGGGAGATCGACGTGATGCAGGACGCCACCACCGACGGGACGGAGTTCTCCCAGACCGTCACCGGCGTCGTCGCGTACAACCAGCTCGCACCTGTCACTGAGACCGGTCTCCCGACGTCAACGGCGACCACCATCGCCCCCGGCGCCAGCGTCCCGATCACGGTGACGGTCAAGAACACGACGAACCACGTCGGGCTCTTCGATCTGGAACCCTCGGGCGACGACATCACTGGCGGCAACACCGTCACGCCGAAGGAGCTGGCGCCCGGAGCCACGGGAACATTGACCGCGACGCTGTCGCCGACGGCAGCTGCGGGCACTGCGGTGAACGGCGTCGTCAGCGTCGTGGACTCGACGGACCCGGGAGCTGGTGACCCCATCGGGTTCCCGGCGTCATCGTCCGACTTCCACGATTTCGGTTACGCCTACACCGTGGGCAGCTAGCTGTAGCCGCTCCCACCGGCAATCACGGCATGGCCAGGGTCTCTTCGGAGGCCCTGGCCGTCGCCGCGCCGGTTGCCGGCCGCGTGCTGGTGCGCCGCCGCCAGTCGCGTGGAGCGTCAGCTCTGTCGTTGGTGTCGCTGTAGGAGAAAGGGGATGCCGAGGCCGAACGCGTAGGCGAGAGCTACGCCCAGGAGTGTCTCGAGGACCCGCTCGTCAAAGCGCGATCTGGCGTCGTGCGGGTTGGAGTAGAGCATGAGCAGGAACACGATGAAGGTCGTGAAGGCTGAGGTCACATACCAGCGGCTGCGGTGTGTGGCGGCGGCACCGGCCACGGCGGCGATGGCGGCTGCGCTGTAGAGCCCGGCCAAGGGGTCCGCTCGTATGAAGCCGACCCCGACGGCGGCGCCCGCGATGACGGAGAGGATCGCCGACCAGTCCCATGAGAGCCGCGCAGGCCGCTGACCGCCCGTCCCATGTGTTTGAGTTGGCGGCGCGTCGCCGGAGCTCACGTCACCGGCCCGGGCGTGCGGACCACAGGTCGGTTGCGGAAGGCGCTCACGGCGGACAGCGCGGTCGGAAACAGCCGGCTGGCATCGGCGAGCTCCTGCCAGCGCGGCGTCTGCCGAGCCATCCGCAGGGTGGCAGGTGGAAGCGCAACGATCCACAGCTGGACGTGGCGGTCAAGCAGTTCCTGTTCGAGTTCGGCGAACTGGTGCACGACGGTGAGTGAAACCCGGGCGAGCGCGGTCGCGTCGACTGCCACCACCTCGGTGTCCGGGTGCTGCTCGACGGCGGCGACCAGCTTGCGGTTGGCCGACCGGACGTTGGCGGTGTAGAGCGGTCCGTCGAAGCGCAGGATGAGCAGCCCGGGGACGGGCTCGGTGTGAGCGCCGGCGGTCTCGAGATCTCGATCGCCGGGGGTGGGCTGCAACTCGGTGACCCCGACGCGATCGAGCTCGACGAGGACGAGCAAGAGGGTGAGAAGGACGCCGACCAGGACGGCGGGAAGCAGCCCGAACACCAGTCCGCTGGCAGCGGTGACGGCTGCCACCCAGAACTCCAGTCGGCTGAGTCGCCAGAATTGGATGAACTCGACCGGGCTGACCAGCCCAAGGACCGCGATCGTCACCATGCAACCCAGCGTCGCCTGAGGCAGATCGCTGAGGACGCCGCCCAGGAACAGCGCACACGCGACCGCCAGTGCGACGGTGACAAGCTCGCTGAGCTGCGTACGGGCGCCGGATCGCTGGTTGATCGCGGTTTGGGAGAAACCCCCCGCCGACGGCATCGCCCGAAAGAACGCACCGGAGATGCATGCCAGGCCACTGGCGGCCAGTTCCTGGTTGTTGTCGATCGCCGGCTCGGATGCGCGGCGGACACTTCGGGCCACGGCGAGGGTCTCCAGGAACACCATGATCGCGATCGCGAACGCGCCCGGGCAGCAGATCCCCGAAATGGGCGAACGCCGGAGTGACGGGGGAGGGCAGCCCGGACGGCACCTTCGCGATCAACGCCAGCCCGTGGCTCTCGATCGATGTCACCGCGACCAGAGCGATGCCGCCGACGACCGCTACCAGTGGTGCCGGGATCCGCGGCGCGATCCGCCGGAGTCCGATCAGTACGGCGATCGTGACGGCCGAGAACGCGATCGTCGTCCAACTGACGTGATCGAGCTGATCGAAGACGGCTTTCAGTTCGCTGAAGAAGTTGTCGGCGCTGGGGTTACCCGGGATGCCGAGCAGCTTCGGCAGCTGTCCCGCCGCAACGGTCAGCCCGACGCCCGTCTTGATCCCGGTCAGCGTCGCCTCGGAGATGTTGTCGATCAGCACCCCGAGACGGAGCAGCCGTGCCAGCACAAGGATCCCGCCGACCAGCAGTGTCAACATCGCCAGCGCGCGAGCCGGATCGTGAGAGCCGGCGGCCACGTCAGCCGCCACCAGCGTCGAGGCGGTCAGGACCGCGACGGTGGAGGTTGTGCTGACCGAGAGGGTGCGAGACCCGCCGAGCAGCGCATAGGCGGCCATGGGGACCATGCACGTGTACAAGCCCACCTGCACCGGGAGATCGGCGACGGTGGCATACGCCATCGCCTGGGGGATCACCACGGCGCCGGCGGCCAGTCCAGCGACGATGTCCCTGGAGAGCCACTCTCGCTGGTAGCCCCGCCGCCACGGCGCGATCCAGATCGCGAGCCAAGAGGTCACCTCACATCACCGCTCTCCCCGACCGCGAACCCGGGGCCAAGCCCGGTCAGTCGCGGGCCATGGCGGCGGCGACGGCGTCGCCGCTGGCACAGCTGATGCACAGTCCCTCCTCACACAGTGAGAGATGGCCTGTCATCGTGCGGATCTCCTGTTCGGCGACAACCTGTTCCTCGATATAGATCCTGAGTGGCCCGTGGGATTCGTGATGGTCGCCCAAACGCTTTCGTCACCGGTGCCTCTTTCCTCGCCGAAGTTCCGATGGACGATCCCTGCCAACCGGGCGAACGCGCCTCACCCGCGCAGGGTGATCAGGTATCGCCGCCGACCCAGGCTTGCGGCCGCCCAATCGTTGCGGCTACGATCGGATCAGGGGCCGATGGCGAACCATGTACGCGTAGCCGCCGCAGGACCGTCCGGTAGGCCAACGCCAAGGCGAAGCCGACGATCACGGCGGCGCACGCCGCCGAGGAGCGCGCGCGGCGGCTGGTCACGACAGACGTGATCGACTGATGGGAGCCCGGGAGCACAGCGAGGACCCGACGCGGTTGCCCTCCCCGCCGCGGACGGGAGGACGGCGTGGCGCCGGGCCATCCGTCCTCGCGTTGCAGAAGACGGCGGGCAACCAGGCCGTCGCCGCCATCATGCGCCGGACGGCGGCCCAGCGCAAGCCGTTCGACGACCCCTCCTTCCACGCTGTGCCGGAAGGCGTGACGGCCGACGCGTCCGCCCTGCCCGCCGGAGCCAGCACTGCCGATGCGGACAAGGCGACGATCAAGGACGGGATGGTCGGAGGCGTTGACCGCGTCATGCTCGATGGGCTGCCGGGGACGATGGACGACAGCTGGGGCGGGGCAGATCGCAGCCACGTGGCGGGTGTCAGCCAGGGCAAGCGGGGCCAGCGCGGACGGGCGATCGCGGCGGTGCCACACGGCATGAAGGGCGACGGCCCGCTCACGCTGGTCGTCCACCTCCACGGCATGGACGTCGCCGCGGGACCCGGCACATCGGGCATGCGCGAGACGGGAGATCGCCCCGAGGACGTCCGCGACTTTGAGATCGAGCAGCAGCTCGACGCGTACGTGGCCAAGCACCCCCAGGGGCGCGTGGCGGTGCTGATGCCGCTCGGCGTGACGGTGCCCGGCAAGGCTGCGTTCGGGATCAACGACTGGGACGGCTACATCGACGCGGCGCTCGGTCAGCTGAATCTCTCCGCCGAGGCGGTCACCGTCTACCTCTCGGCACACAGCGGCAGCGGCTTTGAGCTGTCCGCCCGGCTGAGCAACCCCAACTGGGGCCTGAAGACCCATCGCCTCGGCGGCGTGTTCGCGTTCGAGAGCTTCCACGGCGCCGACATCGAGGCGTGGCAGAAGATCATCACCAATCACCTCGACGCCGACCTGAAGGAACTGGGGACCCGAGCAGCCGGAAGCGCGGAGCAGCTGACCTACCTGCGCGACAACGGGTTCCGTTTCGCCGCGTTCGCCGGCTCCGGCGGATACACGTCCAACCTGACGACACTGCGCAAGACGGTCCTCGCCTGGTTCAGCAAGCACAAGGGTGCGCTGGACGCGGCGACCGGGGGCAGCGCGGACGTCCTCAACCTGCTCTGGCGCAACTATCAGGTGACGCTCGACGTGGCCGGGCACATGCAGGCTCTGTCGGTCAACAACCACTTTGAGAGCGCGCTCGAATCGGTCGCGGATCGTGCTCCAGCAGCGTCCGCTGCTCCGCAGCTCGCCCGGGCGCCGGCGCAGAGACGACCCGTGTCCACGCCGGACCCCGGGGCGGTCCGAACCCTCCAGCGCGATTCCCACGCCAAAGCGAAGCCGAAACCGCCGAGCCTCGACGAGCTTCGCCAGGCGGCGATCACCCAGGCCACGCTCACGGACGACGAACGGGCGCTGGTCGTCGGAGAGGACACCGCCAAGTCCAACCTGGGAGCGGTGGACGCGAAGATCGCCGGCATCGCGAAGCAGCGCAAGAGTCACGCGATCACCAAGGAGGACGCGGCGAAGGCCACGGCGCCGCTGATCGGGGAGAGGACGACCGCCAACAAGGCGGTCAGCGCGGCGGCCGCAAAGGTCAACCGGCGCGTCCAGGCCAAGGCCGACATGGAAAGGGCGCTGGTGGCGGCGATGCCGGACCACGCCGACGACCCGAGCCAGGCGGTCGCGGCCTGGTTTGGCGAGATGGTTCCAGAGGCCACCTTCATGGGCCACCCGATCGAGGCGGAGGGGTCCCCCTGCCCGGGAGCCCACAAGGAGTTGGTGGAGCGACTGAAGGTGGCCGAGAACGATCTCAAAGCGCAGGGCAAGACCCCCACCATTCACTCGATCGGCGGGCTGCGACCGCCGTCTCCCGCGACCGGCGGCACGCTGCCGAGCTACCACTGCTTCGGGCTCGCGATCGACATCGACGCCTCAGCGAACCCGTTCGTGCGGGGTGACAGCGAACCTGTCGTCCAACGAGCGACGCTGCTGATGACCGACCACGAATACGACCCACTCGGCTCCCCGAAGGCCAGCGTCCGAGCGCAGTGGGACGACATGAAGGCTGCCTCGGACGCGCTCGCGGCGTACTTTGCGCTGCGCGGTGACGGCGCCGAGGCGAAGATCGAGGCACAGCTCCGGGCTCATCCGGCGGCGCGTGCCACGGGCGATGCCGCAGCCTGGAAGAAGCTCATCGACGACGACTACACCAACCTCAAGCCGACCGACACGTGGAAGCACGGCGACCCGGCCAAGGGCATGCTGTCGCTGGACTTGGATCTGGTCCTCGCGCTGACCAACGCCGGCCTGACGTGGGGCGGCATGTACCGCAACGCGCAGGACGGCCGGGACCTCATGCACTTCGACTGGCGTCAGGGCACGATCCAGCAGCGATGAGCGGCGGACACCGCCGGACGGTGCCGCAAGGTCCCGGGCCCGGTGTCAGGGGCCAGCCGGATCCTCCCCGGGCAGCTCGCCGATCTCTCGGCCCTGTGTCGGATCCTCGTCGGGGGACTCGCCGATCTCAGACCCCGTGGTCTTCACCGGGGCCGGGGGCTCCTTGGGTTGGGTCGCCACCAAAAGTCATTGCGCCACTCCTTTCGAGCTGTCCATCCGCCGCGCCGTGCCTACGCCGCGACGTTCAGCCCGAGCGGCAACGGTCCGAAGACGACCAGGACCCGCGCGGGGACGCTCAGCGCCCGCGTTGGCTGACGGACGCGGTCAGGCGGGCTGCCAGAGCTCGACCCGATTGCCCTCAGGATCGGTCACCCAGCCGAATCGACCGACGCCCTCCATTTCCTGCATCTCCTCAGCCACGTCGGCTCCCTTGTCCCGCAACTGGGCGAGCATCGCATCGAGGTCGCGGACCCGGAAGTTGAGCATCGTCCGCTGGGCGCGGGACCCGAAGTAGTCAGTCTCAGACTCGAACGTCGCGAACACCGTCAGCCCGCTCTCCTGACGCCACACGCCATGCTCATCGGCGTCCAGGCCCAGGCAATCGCGATACCACGCGCCCAGCGCCCCCGGATCGGCTGCGCGCAAGAAGTAACCACCGATTCCAAGCACACGTTCCATCGAGCCATCTTCCCAGGACGGCGAGCGGGCGAGCCGGCGCCACACCATCATCTGCCTCACACCCACGTCTCAGGTCCAGGTATGCTCCCACCCGTGGGGCCGAAAAGTGTTGTGATGCTCGTCGTCGCGTGCGTCTGCGGGTGGGCGGCGGCGTCAGCGAACGCCTACGTCTACTGGAGCAACTTCGCCGGGAGCACCGTGGGCCGGGCCGGCCTGGACGGCGGGGGCGCGAATGAAGGCTTTGTCGCCGCGCCGCAGGCCTCCGGGATTGCCGTTGACGGGCGGTTCGTGTACTGGGCCGACGACGGCGCCGGGACGATCGGCCGCGCCAACCTCGACGGATCCGCCGTCAACCAGAACTTCATCACCGGCGCATCGGAGCCGAGCGGGGTCGCCGTCGACTCGGGCCACATCTACTGGACGAACGAGGGCACCGAACTCGATCGGCCGCGCCAACCTCGACGGCTCTTCGCCCAACCCGAGCCTCATCGCCGGCGCCACCGCGCCCGAGGGCGTCGCCGTCGACGCCGGCCACATCTACTGGGCCAACAACGGCGCCAGCACGATCGGCCGCGCCAACCTCGACGGCGCCGGAGCCGTCCAGACCTTCATTGCCGGCCTGGACACCCCCAACGGCGTCGCCGTTGATGCCGGCCACGTGTACTGGGCCGATTTCGGCCACGGATCGATCGGCCGCGCTCTCATCGGCGGCGGCTCGGTCAGCAACGACTTCATCGGCGGCCTCAACTCGCCGAGCGCGGTCGCCGTCGACGCCGGCCACGTGTACTGGACCAGCTTCCCCGACAACGCGATCGGCCGCGCCAGCATCGACGGGACCGGCCCGAGCTCAGCCTTCATCGCCGGCGCCGGCGGCCCCAACGGGATCGCCGTCGACGGTGGCGCCTTCCCGCCGGTGACGACACTGGCGCTCTCGCCGGCCGCACCCAACGGCGCCAACGGCTGGTACACGACCGGCGTTCACCTCGCCGCCGCCGCGGCCGACAACGTGTACCCGGTGGCCTCGCTGCGCTGTGTCTCCGATCCGCCGGGGCCGCCGGCCACGTTCGCCGCGATCGCGCCTGCCTGTCCGCTCGCCGGCGCCGGCGCCGACGTCTCGGCCAACGGCGCGCACTCGGCCTACGCCGCCGCCCAGGATTCGCAGGGCAACACCGGCACGCCGGTGAGCGTCGGCTTCCGCATCGATACGACGCGGCCGGCGATGCGGTGCGCCGGCGCGCCCGCATTCCTGATCGGCTCACGCGGGGGCGCGGTTCGCGCCACGGTTACCGACGCCGTGTCCGGCTCCGCCGCCGGCACCGTCGCCGCCGCGGTCCGGGCATCGTCGATCGGCCGCAAGTCGGTGACCCTGACCGGTGCCGACAAGGCCGGCAACCGCGCCAGCGTCAAGTGCAACTACGCGGTGCGCGCCCACGCGCTCAGCCCGACCCCATCAATGACGTGGAACTTCGGGCTGGTCTCGCACGGAACGGCGACGACCGTCGCCTCGATGAAGGTGACGTCAGTCCCCACCAAGGCCGTGCTCAAGATCGTCTGTACCGGCCATGGCTGCCCCTCCAAGTCCCAGTCGGCGGCGGCGGCCAAACCCGCCAAGTGCAAGGGCAAGAAGTGCCGCGCCCGCAGCCGCAACGTCGACCTCACCGGCCTGTTCCGTGGCCACCCGCTCAGCGTCGGCAGCCGGATCACCGTCACCGTCACCCAGCGCAACACCAACGGCAAGGCGTTCGTGTTCGCGATCCGCAACGCCAAACTGCCGAAGGCCCAAGTCGGCTGCCTGGCGCCTGGGTCGAGCAAGCTCAACCGCGGCTGCTGAAGCGGCGACGCGCCGCTCGCAGACGCGACCGGCAGAGCACAGATCCGCCGAGTCGACGATGATGGGTCGACATGCCTGAGAAACCCACCGCACGTAGCGTCAAGATCTCCGCCGATGAGCGGACCGGCTGGTCATCTGAGCGGCCACGCGCACATGGCGCCCCGCCCCGCCCGGTCGACGTGTCAGTCCGCTGCCGCGTCCTCGCTCCCTCGCATCGGTTGCGCTACTCGCCCGGGAGCCTTGTCGTCATCGTCGGCGCCGACGCAGCCGACCCTGCTCGATTTGCAGAACGAGTCGTAGAGGAGCGAGGTGCTTCGCTCGCGCCGGCTCGGGTCAGATCGCTGCTCGCCGGTCGGGTCGCGGAATCCGAGATCGAAGAACGTGTCAGCGAACTGCTCGCCGGCGCGGTTCTCAAGCGGCTGCAGGCTGACCAGACGGTCGTTCTCCCGCTCGAGGGTTTCGACGCTGACGAGCGCGAACGGTACGTGCGCCTCGCGCATGGCCTGCGACGCCCCCGGCACCTGATCCTTCTCGAGGCCCCGCGCGACAAGGTACGCGACGACGAGCGACCGGCGCTCGACGACCTCCGACGGGCGCTGGATGCCGGCGAGCTCGGTCGCGAGGGCTTCCAAACCTCACTCCGTCTCGGTGGCCCCGCGCTGGCCGAGCTCAAGCGAATCGTGTTCCAGCCCCCGCCGCGCGACGACTGATCCGCCCCGAAACCGCCTGCCAAGTCTGGGATCAGACGCCGAGGCGGTAAACAGTCTGCGGGTCGCGCTTGCCTCTGACCTGCACTTCTGCGCGTGTCCCGACCGGAACCCGGAGCCCGTCGGCTACGCGCTGCGAGAGCACAACCTCACCCGCCGCGGCCTCGCCCTGGAGGCGCGAGGCGGTGTTGACAACATCTCCAACAGCCGTGAAGTCGAACAGTGCGCGCTGGCCGATGTTGCCCACGAACGCCTCGCCGACATCGATCCCGATGCCCATTTCAACAAAGGGCGTTGAATCCGACGCATACCCGACGCTACGGAGAAGCTCGCAGGCGTGCTCGAGCATCAGCGCGGGGACGTCGCTGCGCGCCATGTCGGGCTTGAGATCGGGCAGGTAGAGAGCCATCACTTCGTCACCGATGAGCTTGTCGATCACAGCATCGGGAAACAGAACGTCCTCGGCACAGCGATAGAAACGCCGCAGTAGCCGCGACGCGTCTTCGGGATTACCGCCGTCGAACCGGGCCGTGAAGCCTCGGAGGTCGGCAAACAGCACCCCGATGTACTGCGTCATACCGCCGGGTGGTGAGAACTCCACGCAGGTCGCGCATACGGTGGGGTTCTTTCGCGAAGGCCGATAGCCGAGCGGCCCGACGATCCAACGACCCGGCCCAGCGAACGGCGCGCCGCAGATTCCGCAGCGCGGGCTACTCGGAAGCGCTCGGAAGATCGCGGCCACGGCGCCTCCGAGCCCGTGCTCGTGAAGGCGCCAGGCAACCTCCCAGTCCTCCGGAGCGAGCGGCTCGCCGGCCGCGCGGCCGGCTGCCCGCCGAAGCTTCCTCACCGCCATGCGCTGCCATAACGTCGGCTTCGATCGCACGCCGGCGTCCTCGCGAGGTCCCGTCATGGTGCGACCCTACACCCGAGCCGGAGACGCGGGTCTGGCTGGTCGGTTCAGACCGGCGGTGAGACAGCGGCGCAAAAAGTGGCTCAGGGACGGCAAGCCGGGTAGATTGAGTTGACGTGGAGAGGCTCTGGCCAGATCCCGCAGTTCTGCGAGCGGGTATCACGTGGTGTTCGCACGTGAGGCCCGCGGAGCGCAGCGCGAAGGAGGATGCGGTTGCCTGATGGCTGACGACCGCGGATCTCCCACGCCGTCTGAGCAGGTCGGCCGGCTCTACGAGCAGGCCGAGTCAAACGCGGCCAAGGCCAGCGAGCGGCTCGTCGGCTCTGGCGGCTTCGCCTCGCTGCTCGGTCAGTTGGCCGAGAACGCCGCCGCGCTGACCAAGCTCAGCAATGACGCCATGGATCTGGTCATTCGCAACCTGCGCGTCGCAGGCCGGCGCGATGTGATGCGCCTGGCTCGTCAGCTGGCGCGCACCGAGGACAAGCTGGAGCGGGTCCTGCAGGAGCTCGAAGAGGTTCGCGACCAGCTGCGTGACCGCGACGAGCAGGCGCGGGGCGCCAGCGGCAACGGCGCGCCTGGCGGTTCGTCCCCCGCCAAACGGAGCGGGCAGTCCCGCCGAGCCGGCAGGGGCGGTGGCGGTCAGAGCGGAGAGCCCCCGGGGTCATGAGCGCGCTGGACACGTTGAGCCGGCTTCCGCGCGCCAGCGTTGAGTTCGCCAATGTGATCCTGACCACGCCGGATGCGGCGATCGGCCGCACGCCGCGCGAGGTCATCTGGACGCATCGCCAGACGACGCTCTATCGCTATCGCTCCAGCCGCCGGACACATGCACTGCCGGTCCTGCTGGTGTTTGCGCTGATCAACCGCCCGGAGATCTTCGACCTGCGCCCCGGCAACTCGTTCGTCGAGTTCCTGCTCGACGAGGGCTATGACGTGTTCCTCGTCGACTGGGGCGAGCCGGACGAGGAGGACGCCGACATGGGGCTGGCCGACTTCGTCTGTGACGAGCTGCACTGGGCCGTGCGAGAGACGCTGCGCTGCGCCGGCGAGGACGAGCTGACGCTGCTGGGGTGGTGCATCGGCGGCACGCTCACTGCGATGTACTGCGCCCTGAATCCCGGCGGCCCGGTGCGCAATGCGATGCTGCTGACGACCCCGATCGACCCGAGCGACTCCCTGTACGCCCGGTGGGTCGGCGGCGACCAGTTCGACGTCGACCTGATCGCCGACAGCTATCCGGCGATTCCCGGGGCCGGGATCGATTGGGCCAACAAGCTGATGAAGCCGGTGACCAACTACGTCACCACCTATCGGCGCCTGTTTCAGGGGATCCTCGAGGGGCGCGATGCGCGTGAGAGCTATCAGGCGATGGCCAAGTGGGTGGCCGACAACCCACCCTTCCCGGCACGTGCCTACCGCGAGTGGATCACGTGGATGTACAAGGAGAACCGACTGGTGGCCGGGCGCCTGCGGCTGCGTGACCGCCGGGTCGATCTCTCGGAGATCGAGCAGAACCTGCTGGTCGTCACCGCGGGAGCCGATCACATCGCGCCGCCCGGGGGCACCGTGCCCTTGCTCGATCTCGTCGCCAGCGAGGACGTGACGCACCTGGATCGCCCGGGCGGCCACATCGGCCTGATGGCGGGATCGCGCGCCAAGCACGAAATCTGGCCCGAACTTGCCGACTGGCTCGGCGAGCGCTCGGGTCGCTGAGGCAAAGGAGAGAGACGACATGGCCACCACAACTACCGCCTCCGGCGAGGCGATGGTCCATCGCCCCCGCCTGCACGGACGCGTCGCATTCGTCACGGGGGGCACCCGCGGCATCGGCGCCGCCATCGGTCGCAGCCTCGCCGAGCAGGGCGCCCAGGTGGCGGCGGGCTATAGCCGGGACCAGGAGAATGCCCAGTCATTCGTCGACAACCTCGGCAAGGAGGGCCTGAACGCCTCGATCCACCAGGGGAACGTCGGCTCCGCCGACGACTGTCGCCGAACCGTCAACGAGGTGATCGAGCAGCACGGGCGCCTCGACATCCTCGTCAACAACGCGGGGATCACGATCGACAAGACCGTGCTCAAGATGAGCGACGAGGACTGGTACAAGGTACTGGCCGTCAACCTCTCCGGGGCGTTCTTCATGAGCCAGGCGGTACTGCCGCACATGATCGAGCGCGGATCCGGGCGCATCATCAACATCTCCTCGATCATCGGTGAGATGGGGAACATCGGCCAAGCCAACTACGCCGCGTCGAAGTCCGGTCTGTTCGGGCTGACCAAGACCATGGCGCGCGAGGCCGCCTTCCAGCTCAACAAGGCCGGCAAGCTCGACGACGACGGGATCGGCATCACCGTGAACACGGTCGCGCCCGGGTACATCGCCACCGAGATGGTCGAGGCGGTTCCCGAGAAGGCGCTGGACCGGATCAAATCTCAGATCCCGCTGGGCCGACTGGGCCGACCGGACGAGGTGGCGCGCGTCGTGCACTTCCTGGCGGCCGACCAGTCCTCCTACATCACCGGCACCATCTTTGCGGTCAACGGCGGCATGGACATGTAACCGGCGCCGCCGGGCACCGGGTGGTTACCGCGAGCGCTCGAGGACCGCCGCCAGCAGTCGCGGCCAATGGTTGTCCAGCGCGTCGTGGCCCATGAACAGGCCGAGATGCCCCCCGGGGCTGATGTCGCGCAGGATGTCGGGCTCGGCGGTGGCGACGTAGTCGGCCAACGCGAACACCTGGTCCGGCGGGGTGATGTGGTCCGTCGCCCCCGCCAGCAGGTTCAGCGGGCAGTCGATGCGACGCAGATCGACGCGCTCGCCACCGACTTCGAGGGCCCCGGCGATGAGCTCGTTGTCCCGGAACAGGTGCTCAACGATCCACAGATAGAAGCCGCCCGGGATGGCCTGGGTGTGCTTGAACCAGTCCTCGAACTCCCGGTAGCGCTCGACATGCTTGGCATCATCGAGGTTGGCCAGCAGCTGGAGCTGGCGGCCGATCTCGTTGTCCGGCTTGATCGCGATGAAGCCCGCCAGCATGTGCTCGCCGCTGAGCATCCCGCCGCCGGCGCTCACGAGGCTCCGATAGAAGTCAAGGTTGCCGTTGGGCGCGAACGCCTTGAGCGCCGCGTGGATGACCGGCTCGCCACAGTGGAAGTCGATCGGCGCGCCGCCGATCGTCAGCGTGTTGACACGTTCGGGATGCAGCGCGGCGTAGATGGTCGCCAGCCAGCCGCCCTGGCAGTCACCGATCAGGTTGGCTCGGCCCCCCATGTGGTCTAGCGCGCGGTCGATGACGGCCAGATAGTCGTCGATGGTGGCGTGCTTCGTCGCCTCGGTGGCGCCGATCCAGTCCAACGTGAACGCTCGCGTCAGGCCGGTCTCCAGGATCGTGCGCATCTGGCTCTGCTCCGTGGAGAAGTCGACGATGCACGAGTCGTGACCCGCCTGCGGAGGGAGCACCAGCGTGGGAACGACCTTGCTGCGCGGACCCGTCGTGGAGAAATCGCGCAGTCGCGCCACTGGAGCCTCAAAAACGATCTGATGCGGCGAGCTCCAGCTGGGCAGCCGACGATCGGTCATCTGCCCCCACCAGCTCACGTAGTCGAGCATGAGGTCCACCGGCGTCGCACGACGGCGAATCGCGCCGGACCACCATCCACACGCGCCTTCCACGGCCGCCGCCCAGGCGGTCAGAGAGTCGGTGAGCGCTATCTCCTCAAAAGTCGGGACACATCCGGTGGCCATGAGACTCCTTTGCTGACGACGACGCCCCCCATCTGGGGGGGTGCGAAACCCTATCAAGGCGAGAGGACCACTGCTTGCTGTTAGCATCGATACGCGCTAATACAGCAAGCGCGACCGTGTTCAAGGGCTGCTTGCGCGTTAGCTGACTACCTGCTAATCTGCAAGCGAGCATCTGATACCACGACATTGAGGAGTACGACATGGCAGCCGCCACATCAAGCAAGCAGCAGAACAACCTGTACCCGGACCTCGAGGCCGCCGGCGAGCGCGTGCGCGAGGCCAACGAGCGTTTCATCGAGGCCGGTCGTAAGGTCACCAGCGCGTACCTCGACGGAATCGAGCGCTACGTCAACGGCGTGACGCAGTTCGAGCGCAAGGTCGGCGCCCAGTCGCAGGTGGAAGCCGTCACCGGCCTGTTCAACGCGCACGCGAAGATGACCGAAGACGTCACGAGCGCGACCGTCTCAGCCGCCCGCGAGCTCGTCGCTCTCTAGGTTGAGCTGTATTCCGTGACGGGCACGAGGCGCCTCTCGCGCCCGTGCCCCGTCACGATCCTGTCGCGGAGCGCCGGGGCCGGGCGCCCACTGCGATGAACGCCTCGTAGACCTGAATCAGCGCTTGGCGCTGGCGGCCGGTGAGCCGTGGATCCTCACGAATCGCCTCCACCACCTTCGCCGGTTGGGGCTCGTGGACCGGCACACCGGCGCGCTCGTAGAGCGTGTCGGCCGAGACCTTCAGCGTTTCGGCGATGGCGTGCAGTACCTGCTCGGACGGGGCGCGCAGGCCGCGCTCGATCTGCGACAGGTAGGGGTTGGAGATGCCGGCCAGGCGGGCGAACTCGCGCATCGACATCTCCGAAAGCTCGCGCTGACGGCGGATGAACTCACCCAGCGACGACGGGGACTCAGGCACCCGGCAAGCATAGGGTCAGCAGCGATCAACGGCCATGCGGGGGCCCGCGGATCCAGCCTCGAGGGTTAGATTGCCGGATGACACGAAACGTCGTCGCCGACCGGAGGGATGAACGTGTTCGAGACCAACCAAGCGGCGTTGCGAGCCGCCGTCGCCGCTTTCAACGATCCGCAGGGCCGGGAGGGGTACCTCAGGCTCTACTCCGATGATGTCGTCCTGCACGGCTACCCGCGGGGACTCGCCGGTCTCGACGGGGCGAAAAGCTTCTACTCCCAGCTCTGGGAGGCGTTTCCAGACGCGCGCCTTGCCGTCGAGGAGGTACTCGGCTCAGACAACCAGATCGCCGCCCGCTATCGCCTGTCCGGCATGCAGGCCAGCGATTTCTACGGGGCCCCGAGCACCGGCGATGCGACGAACCTCGAGGGCATCGCCTGGTTGCGCTTCGAGGATGGGCAGGCCGTCGAGGTGTGGCAGGCCTCCGGGACTCTCGACATGCTCACGAGGCTGACCGCCAGAGCAGCCGAGGGGCGGATGCGACCTTCGGCGAGCGCCGACGCAGCGGCGCTCCGCTGGGAGGAGCGTCACCCAGAGGAGTAACCCAGAGGTGCTGTCGCCCTGCCATTGCCGCCCGGGCGACGGCTTGCACGCCTGGCCGGGCACCGAGCTCGACCGTATCTTCACGCGATGCGCACTCGCGTCAATGCGGCGATCGACACCCGGCTTGCGGACCTGATCGTGGCGCTCGCGTGTCGCCGGTGGCCCGCGCTACGGGTCGTGCCCCAACGCTGGATCCGGCCGGCACTCGCTCCGGCGGCGCGGCGGCTGCGGCGCGGCATCGCGGCGGCGGCTCTGATCGTGGCCGCTACGGCCGGTGTGACCATCGCGCTGCTCGTGATGCCCAGCTGACAAGGCCCCGCCGGCCACGGCGAAGTCGTCTCAGCTGGAGCTTCACGACGCTCCGGGCATCACCAAAGCAAACGGCCGCCCCGAGTGACTGGGGCGGCCGCAAAAATCGATGCCCGCACGAGATCTTTGGCGAGAAGTGCGCGAGCACCGACCCCAGGAGGGTAGCTGACCCGGCCGAGCCGTGAGGGCGGTGGGTATGTTCTCGCGTGATGTCGCTCGAGATCACGCTGTTCACCGATCCAGCGTGTCCGTTCGCGTTCTCGGCGGAGCCGGTGCGGCGACGGCTGATGTGGCATTACGGCGATCAGCTCCGCTGGAGGACGACGATGATCGTCCTCACGTTGGAGCCGGGGGAGGCGGAGAAGCTCGCTGAGGGCGCTCCCACGCTTCAACGCCTCTACGGCATGCCGATCAATCCGGCGCCCTACCCCCGGCCCGCATCGTCGGAGCCCGCCTGCCGTGCCGTCGTTGCGACCCGGCTGCGCGCTCCGGCCCTGGAGCAGGCACTTCTGCGGCGTCTACGCGTCCGCACCATGCTCGGCGGGTTGCTGGACGACCCGGAACTGCTCGCAGCGGCGGCGCGAGACGTTGGGATCGAGCCGTCCGAACTGCTGGGGTGGTGCGCGGGGGACGAGATCGATCGCGCGCTGTCGGCGGACATCGAGGCGGCCCGCCGTCCGTCTCCTGCCGCGCGTGCCCTCGACCACAAGCTCGGTGGTCCGGTTGACCAACGCCGCTACACCGCGCCGAGCTACGAGATCACCCGTTCCGCGGACGAAATGACGGTCGCGATCCCCGGCTTCAACCCGGTCGAGGCCTATGAGGCGGCGATCGCGAACCTCGCGCCCGAAATCGTCCGCCGGCCAAAACCCGAGGCCGTCTCCGAGATCCTCCTATGGGCTGCCGAGCCGCTCGCGACGGCAGAGGTGGCCGCCATCGCGCAACTGGACGTGGCGCAGACCCGCGCGGCGTTGAGCAAGGTCGCCCAGCCCACCGCGGCCGGCGCCGACTTCTACTGGAGCCCGAGGTAACCCTGACCGCGCTGCGCCCGAACGCGGCTCGGCCGAGAACGTCTCTCGGCCGGCGCGTCCAGACGGTGGATCAGCCGGCGATCTCGTTGTGAACCTGAGCCACCATCGGCTCGTTCAGCTCGATGCCCGCCCCGTTGAGGATCGGCAGCAGGGTCGCCCCGAAGGCGTCAAACGCCTCCTGGGACTCCCAGATATCGAACACCTGTATCTCGCCGTCGGACTGCAGGGCGACGTGTGACCTGCGTCCCTCGGGCGCTCCGACGCCCGCGTCTTCAAGCTGGGCGAGCGTCGTGTCATACCTCTCCTGCGTGAACCCCTTACCAGTGATGTAAAAGCCCAATGCCATTCGATCCCGGTCCCTCTGGCGTGCGAGCGCCGTGGTTTGTCCTCCGATGGCTCCACTCTATGGCAGGCACCCGCGTCGGCCGACGCGGGGTCAGCGGTCGTTCCAGCCGGCGCCGGTCGCTTCGTACTCCTGCACCCGCGCGTGCATCAGCGCCTTGAGGAGCTTGGTCGGCAGCTCGCGCTCGTACGGGAGCTTGATGAAGCCCGCGCCGGCCTCAAAGCCGGCGGCCTCGACCGCCGCCTTCTGGGTGGCGAAGAACGGGGGAGGGAACCGCAGCGAGCAGTGGTTCTTGAAGCTCTGAAGCATCCACAGGGTCGTCTTGTCGCCGCGGACGTACACCGGCAGGTTCCACTTCAGTTCCTCGCGCGCCTCGGGGTCAGCGCCGTGGCTCAGCTGCCTGAGAGCGTCGAGATGCGGCCGCTGGACCTCGTTGAGCTGCGCGAAGAAGTCCTCGACGTTGGAACGCTTGGGGCTCGGCATGCCCTCAGCGTATCCGCCGAGGCTGCTCTCGAGTCCTGATGCCGGCGAGGACGAGATCGACGGTGCTCTCGACGAGCCCGTGATCGATGGGGGCGTGCTGAAAGAGGGCCCGGAAATAGATGGGGGCGGCGAGCGCATCGAGAACGAAGTCCATGTCGATGTCGGGCCGGACCTCGCCGCGGTCGATCGCGTGCTGCAAGGTGACCCGAGTGGTCGCGCGGCGCGGATGAAAGACGCGATCGAAGAATTGAGTCTGGAGGCTCTGATTGGCCGGCAGGTCGGCGATGACGGGGAGCAGGACGTGTCCGAGCGTTGACTCTGTGAAGGCGGCGGCGACGGTGGCGATCCCGGTCACCAGGTCGGCGCGCAGGTCGCCGCTGTCAGGGGTCGGGGCCACGCCGATCGTCGAGGTGATGGCGTCAGTGACGAGGTGCTGCTTGGTGGGCCAGCGCCGGTAGATGGCGGGGCGGTAGACGCCGGCTCGCGTGGCCACCGCGCCGATGCTGAGGCTGGCGTACCCGACCTCGCCGAGCAGTTCGAGGGTGGCGGTGATGACCGCGGCGTCGATCTCAGGATCGCGCTGGCGGCCCGCTGTCCGGGGCGGGCTGGCGCCCCCCTCGCCGACGGTCACTGCGCCTCTGAGAAGACGGGGGCGGGCATCAGCACCACTCGCCAGCCGTCGGGGTCCTCGACGGTGACCCCGCCGTTCGCCGGCCAGAACGGGTTCTCGGCGTCAACCGGATGACCCCCGACCGTGGCGAGGCGGGCGACGGTCGCGTCGACGTGGTCGCGGCTGTCGAAGTACAGGACCAGGAGGTTGTCCTCGGTGGGGGCGTCACCAGGGCTGCCGCCGCTGTGGTGGGTGAATTCGAGGTGGTATTGGGTGCCGGGCAGGCCGAGCATGACTCCGCTGTAGCCCTCGTGGCCATCAAAGCGGAACAGCTCGGGCAGTCCGAGCCCGTCGCGATAGAACCGCACCACCTCGTCCAGGCGGTCCGTCGGGCGGGCGACGCGGACCTGGCGGACGGGCAGGGCCGACGGCCAGGGAGGGCGGGCACGAGAGGTGGCGGTCATGAGATGAGTCCTCGATTGAGACGATCAGAACGGATGGGTCTCACCCGGCGGGTCATACGCCGAGCAGCGCCTTGATCCACAGCAGTACGTGAACGGGGTTCATCACGAGACGTGCGCCTAAAACAGTACAGGTCGTACTGTATCAGAATGATCAGCGGTGGCGGCACAGCCACCGGACACCGGCCACCGCCCGGCGTCCGAGGCCGCGGCTGGTGGTGCCGGGGGTGGGAATGTGCCAGCATCGAACCGCTTTGCCACGGTTCCGAATACGGGCAGCTCCGCCCGGGGACGAGGAACGCCGGGCGGCCGCGGTCGACCTGGAGCGCATCGCAGCCGGGGGTATCCCGTTGGGCGCCGAGCAGCGGCTGAAACGCATCGCCACGACGGACTCGGCGGTGTTCTCCAGCGACCTGAGCGCGAAGGAGTATGCGGTGGCGCAGGCGTCCGGGTTGACGCCGATCGCACAGGTCATGGGCTCCTCCGTGGTTCGGAGCGGGTGGCAGGACTACACCTGGACCTCGCGACAACGGCTGATCGTCGAGGTGCCGTCCATCGCCGAGCCGTGGAATCTCTCCCGCCAGCGCGCCTTTGACCGTCTGCGTCAGGAGGCTCAGTTCGCGGGCGCCGACGCGGTCATCGGGATCGAGATGATCGCCCAGCCCCTCCCCAGCGGGCGGGGCAACGTCGAATACATCGTCTTCGGCACGGCGGTCCGTGACAACGCGCTCCGACGGACCGCCGGCTCGGGGCCGCGCATGTGCGCGCTCTCGGGCCAGGACGTGGCCAAGCTGCGACAGATCGGGGCGGAGACCGTGGGCGTCATCGGTCACACCGCCGTGGTAGGCGTGGCGCTCAGCGGCTGGGCCAATCAGATGATGGGGAACTGGTGGGGCAACCAGGAGGTGCCCCAGATCACCGAGGCCGTGTACATGGCCCGACGGTTGGCGATGGACGAGGTGCGCCGTCAGGGCAACGCCGTCGGCGCCAACGAGATGGTCATCTCAGAGCTCACCCATCAAATCGATCACCTCGGCGAAAGCGGCGGCGTCAGCCAACACGTCTTCATCATCTCCATGCACGTCCTCGGGACCGCGATCGTCCTCGGCGCGCACGAGCCCTACCCCGCTCCGCTCGGCGTGCCGGTCATGTCGATCAACCTCGGCGCCTGACTTCAGGAGACGACCCATGCCCGCCTACGATCCGAGCAGCACCGAAGGTCTTCCCGAGCACGCCGGCGAGCGGCTGAGGATGAACGCTCAGGGGCTGTTCACCTCGGATCTCTCGGTCAACGAGTACCTGTGCGTGGAGAAGGCCGGGTTTGAGCCAGTGGGCCTGGTGGTGGGCTCCAGCATCTACCACATCGGCTACCAGCAGTCGCGTTGGAGCTCGAACCAGGAGATGGGCGTCCTCACCCAGGCGATGTACTCGGCACGAGGCCTGGCGATGACCCGGATGGAGGAGGAGGCCGAGCAGCTCGGCGCCGACGGCATCGTCGGTGTCCGGCTCGAGGTTGGACGCCACGATTGGGGCGCGGACATGGCCGAGTTCATCGCCATCGGGACCGCCATCAAGCACAAGGGCGGCAAGTTGCACCGCGCGCCCAACGGGCGTCCGTTCACGTCCGACCTGAGCGGTCAGGCCTTCTGGACGCTGATGCAGACCGGCAAGCGGCCGGTCGGCCTGGTCATGGGCAATTGCGTGTACCACGTCGCCCATCGCGGCATGGTCCAGTCAATGCGCCAGCTGGGGCGAAACGTTGAGCTCGAGCAGTACACCCAGGCGCTGTACGACGCGCGTGAGCTCGCGATGGAGCGCATGCAGAAGGAGGCGGAGGACATCGGTGACGGTGTGCTCGGAATCGTCGAGGTCAAGCTGCACGAGCACAACCATGGCTGGGGCAGTCACGTGATCGAGTTCTTCGCTGTGGGCACTGCCGTCGTTCCCAACGAGCACGCCGACCCGGGGCAGAACCTGCCGGACATCACTCCGGTGATGGACATCAACGACTGACGCCGCGACGGCGGGCCCGGGGGCCAGTCGGGACGCTGTTGGTTTCCAACCGGATCGCCCACAGGAGGCGAGGGGAGCACGTAGGTTGACCGGAGACCTGAGGCGCCGGTAGGCGTCGAGGGAGCGATCGGCCAGTGCACAGCGGGAGACGGCCCAGCGGTCTCCCTGCTGCTCTGGACTTGGCGAATGCCGAACAGGAGACGCAATGCCGACCCGTCCACTCCCACGAACTCATCTGCACCCGTGCCGCTCGCACGCCGATGCCGAGGTCCTCATTGCCGCGTGGCAACAGGAGGGCGACAGCGCCGCGCGTGACGCGGCGTTCGAGCAGTTCCTTCCGCTGGCGCGGAGGTTGGCCAGGCGCTACCGCACCCCGCACGAGCCGTTCGAGGATCTGATGCAGGTCGCCTCCGTCGGGCTGTTGGGGGCCATCGAGCGCTTCGATCCCAGCCGAGGGACGAGCTTCGGGAGCTTTGCCATCCCGACGATCCTCGGGGAGCTCAAGAAGTACTTCCGTGATACGGGCTGGGCCGTCCACGTCCCGCGAGGCCAGCAGGAGATGGCACTGCACATCGAGCGGGCGGTCCGTGAGATCGCCGCTCGGTCCGGGCGTCACCCGGGCGTTGGTGAGCTTGCCGAGTACCTGGAGGTGAGCACCGAGGACGTGCTTGCCGGACTGGACGCGGGCACCGCTCACTACACCATGTCGCTCGATGCCCCGGTGACGCAGGCCGAGCCCGATGATCCAGACCGGCTGATCGACACGATGGGTCGCGAGGATGACGGTTATGCGCTGACCGAGGTGACCGCGGCGCTGGCCGACGCGATCGCGCGGCTGCCTTACTGCGAGCGCCAAGCGCTGTCGCTGCGGCTGGAGCGCGACCTCAAGCAGAGCGAGATCGCCGCGGAGCTCGGTTGCTCGCAGATGCAGGTCTCGCGGCTGCTGCGGCGGGCCAGCCTTCACCTGCGTGAGATGGCCGCGATCGCCTCCTGAAGTGGATACAGACGCCGGCGCGAGGCGCCGAGCTCGCTGCCGGCGGTGAGAAATCGTTTAGGGCCGCGGGAAACGGCGCAGATGACCCTCGCGATGACCGATGTCCCCGCCGCGCGGTTTGAAGAGACGGCGACCAAGCAGGGCAGCCGAGGCCTTCTCGACAGCGTCGGCACCTTCGTTGAGGGGTGCGGGATCGAGACGATCGACCGCGACCGCATCGCTCGAACGCTGACCGCGCTCTTGGGCGTCGCGGCCGGACATGCCTCACCGCGCGAGGACATGCGCCTCGCGGTCGTCGCCGACGTCATGCCATGCGATGTGCAGCTCGTGCTCAGCCTCTGCTCGGCGAGCCGGCTGCCGGGGGGCGATGGCGCGGATCCGATCGGCGGATTGGAGCTGTGGATCAGCTTCCCGCGAGACTGACCAGCGGTTGCGTAGCGGCCGAGCGCATGGGTAGCCATGACGCACTTCCCGTCCGACGAGATTGGAGCCTGACATGGCAGACGAACTGAACGGCAAGACGATCGCGATCATCGCCACCGACGGCGTGGAGCAGGTGGAGCTCACCGAGCCGCGCAAGGCGGTGGAGGACGCCGGGGCGACCACGGTGCTGCTGTCGCCCGGCACCGGTGACATCCAGGCGATGAACTCGGACATCAATCCGGCGGACACGTTCGCGGTGGACAAGGCGGTGCGCGATGTGTCGCCCGACCAATATGACGGGCTCATCCTGCCCGGCGGAACGGTCAACGCCGATCGGCTGCGCCTGGAAGACGAGGTCGTCTCGTTTGTCCAGGAGTTCTTCAAGTCCGGCAAGCCCGCCGGCGTGATCTGCCACGGGCCGTGGGCACTGGTGGAGGCCGATCTGGTACGCGATCGGACGCTCACGTCGTTCCCCAGCCTCCAGACCGACATCCGCAACGCCGGCGGCAAGTGGGTCGACGAGGAGGTCGTGGTGGACCAGGGCCTGGTCACCTCGCGTAACCCCGATGATCTGCCGGCGTTCTGCGCCAAGATCGTCGAGGAGTTCGCCGAGGGCAAGCACGAGGTGGCCTCGGCCGGCGCGACCGCCTGACCGCGCGTCGGCCGCGGGCCCGCCGGCGGGTCGCCGCGGACCGCGGCGCCTCGGCGTCGCGGTGCCGGTCGACGGCTAGGTCTGAGGCCAGAGGACGCGTTGCAGCTCGAGCAGCTCGATGACCTGGCGCACCTGAGGCGACAGGGTGTCGTCGATCTCCAGGCTCCGGCCCTCCCGGCGGGCATCTGAGACGGCGCGGACGAGCTCGCCCAAGCCGCTGCTGTCGATGAACTGCAGCCGGCGCAGGTCCAGCACCAGCGGCGTGCCGCGCTGGGCCACCGTCTGTAGGTGTCGCTGGAGCTGATCGGCTCCGGCGATATCGAGGTCACCGACCAGACCGAGCCGGATGCGCCCGGCCTCCTCGGGGTGCTCCTCGATCCAGAACTCGCCCTCAGGGAGATCCCGAATCTCCGCGTGCGCGTCAGACGGCTCGCCGGGCACCGGATCAACCCGTTCGCTCACAGTGCGTTCCCCCTTGACAGCCTCATCGCCGACATCCCTCCCAGCGGCAGAGCCTCGCGCACCAAGGGATTCCTGTCAACCAGGCAGCGTCGCGTGGAGGCCCGTCAACCTTGCGCCCGGGCTGCTTGGCCACCGTCCTGGACAGCCCACGGGTCGACAGGACGTCGCCCGCGAGCAGCGAATAGCGGACGATGTACTTGCTACGGGTGTGGCGCGAGGGTGCCGCCGAGGTGCGCGACGTCCTTCGCGCCGGCACACCGACGCACGGTCGGCTGCGTGACCGACTCGTGGCCGTGGCTGTGGCCACGGCCGGGTTCGATGTGGTCTGCGCGGTCCTCGCGTTCTGGTTCGAGCACCATCAGACTCAGACCCAGATCAAGAGTGTCGGGAGCGCTCTCTTCTGGACAACGACCCAGTTACTAACGGTCTCCTCGAGTCTGCAGAACCCGATCTCGTTTCCGGGACGGGTGCTTGACGTCGTGATGGAGGCCTATGCGATCACCGTAATCGCCACGCTCGCAGGGGCGCTCGGTGCGTTCTTGATCAAGCGCGGCGAGGAACTCGACGCAGCCGCGAAGTCCACCCGCGGCTAGTCCCGGACACCGCGGTGAGTCAGCCGAGAGCGCTTGATCAGTGGAGGCACTGGGGGTGGGGTGTAAGGGTCGAGCTTGCCCGAGCCCTGTGTCCCACCGGGCAAGCTCGCGACCGCGCCCCCAACGCTCAGTGAAGTGATCTAACAATACTCAGGATTTCCAGAGCATAACCAAATCTCCGAGCTTGTCGTGAAAAATGGTTAGAGCCAGTGGACCATCGCCGGCCTTGCGGGCCGCGACCCGCGCCTAGCTCAGCGTCACGACGAGCGAGACGACGTCGCGCTGGACGTCCATCCCGGCGATGAAGGCGTTTGTCCTGCGGTGCAGCTCCTGCTCGAGAATGGTGCGCAGGTCAGGTTCGAGCAGGCCGTGCAGGGCGTTGCGCCCGGCGAGAACATCGTCGACGCGGCCGGTCTCCACCAGCGTCCGTTCAGATGTGGTCTGGGTCCCGACGAGCAGGATGAGGATCGTGTCGGGTTGGAGGAGCCATAAGCGGATGTCCTGCGGGCCGCGCCCAAGCAACCGCTTGTAGGCGGCACCGAGCGAGTTGCAGATGGTCGCCGACCCGGGTGGCACGATCGCCGTGGGTGCGGCGACGCTGTCGCGCGCGGGGACATCGAATTGACCCGACGAGATCTCAGACATTGTCCGCGGCCCGTGATGTCCCCACGCGCATCATTTTGCCATCTCGTACGGTCGCCGCCGGCGCCGATGCCGCGCATGTCTTCACGCGGACGGTCGCGCGTGGCTTCTCCTGCGCGGGAGGCTCGATAATGCCCGCGGATGAGCGCCAACCTGACCGAGCTAATCCTGGACCGGGCCCACAGCGCCGTGGTCTCTATGGATGAGAGCGGCGTGGTGACCTACTGGAATCCCAGTGCCGAGACGATGTTCGGTGTCGCTCGCGAGCACGCCTTGGGGCGCGCGGTGGCCGATCTGATCGTGCCCGAGCGCTTTCGCGCTGCCCACCTCGCCGGCCTGCGACGTTTCCTGGCCACCGGAAAGGGGTCGGTGCTCGACCGGCGCATCGAGCTTGCCGGACTGCGCCCGGACGGGACCGAGTTCCCCACCGAGATGACGATCTCGGCCTTTCGCGACGGACAGCGGTGGACCTTTCACGCCTTTATCGCGGACATCTCGGAGCGCAAGCGAAGCGAGGACGAGCACCGCCGGCTGCTGGACGATTTGCGGCGCGCCCTGCACGGCAGCGAGCGCCGCTTTGACGCGATCGTCGGCGCCCTGAGCGACGCGGTGACCATCCGGGACCGGAACCATCGTTTCGTGTATGCGAACGCCGCCGCACTTGCCCACCTCGGCTTCGAGACGTGGGAGGACCTGCAGGCGACGGCGCCGGCGGAGATCATGGCCGACTACCTCGTCTGGACCGAAGACGGTCACGAGGTCACGATGGACGACATTCCCTCGGTGCAGATCCTCCGGGGCGAGTCCCCGCGGGCACTCCTCATCAGGACGGTGCACCGCCCGACCGGACAGCAATACTGGAACCTGCTCAAGGCCGCTCCCCTGCTCGATGAGGCCGGCGAGATCGAGGCGACGATCATGATCATCGAGGACGTCACCGAGCACAAGCGCGCCGAACGCCAGGGCGTCTTCCTCGCCCAGGTGAGCGAAGTCCTGGCCTCCTCCCTGGACTACGAACAGACCCTGAGCAACATTGCCGAGCTCGCGGTTCCGGACATCGCCGACTGGTGTGCCGTCGACCTGGTCGACGAGGACGGCGACCGGCGGCCGGTTGCGGTGGCGCACAAGGATCCGGAGATGATCCGCCACGCGGAGCAGCTTCGCCGATATGAGCCCGAACGGCTCGACCCCGAGCGGGGCCTCGGTCGGGTACTTCACACCGGCCAGCCAGAGCTCTATCCGCGGATTCCCGATGAGATGCTGATCACCGCCGCGGTTGATGACCGCCACCTGGAGCTCCTGCGGGCGGTCGGCATGCGCTCGGCAGCGATCGTCCCGATGCGCACCGGGAACCGGAGCCTGGGCGCGCTGACGCTCGTCAACGCCGAGTCAGAACGGGCGCTTGACCGCTTCGATCTCGAGCTGGCCGAGCAGGTCGCGGCGCGTGCCGCCGTCGCCATCGAAAACGCGCGCCTGTACAGCGACCGATCGCTGATCGCTCACACCCTTCAGCAGAGCCTGCTGCCCGCGCAGCTGCCACAGTTGCCGGGCTACGAGCTCGCCAGCGTCTACATCCCGGCGTTCGAGAGCACCGAGGTCGGGGGCGACTTCTACGACGTGTGGCGGGTCGCGAGCGGCTGGATGCTCATCATCGGCGACGTCACCGGGAAGGGCGTGCAGGCAGCGGCGCTGACCTCCCTGGTTCGTCACACGATGCGGACGGCCTCCGAGTTCCAATCGAGCCCCGCCAAGCTGTTGGCGCGCGTCGACCAGACGCTCCACGCCCAGCCGAGCCGGTCGGTCTGCACGGCACTGTGCCTTCGCCTCGAGCACAACCGCGCCACGCTCGCCGTGGGCGGACATCCACTCCCGGTGGCTCTCGGCCCAGACGGCGTGAGTGAGCTCGGTGAGTATGGCCCCCTGCTGGGGGGGTTCCCGAACGCCGCCTGGAAGGACAGCATCATCGATATCGAGCCCGACCGCGCCATCCTCATGTACACCGACGGGGTGACCGATGCGATCGGCAAGGACGGCGCGCGCTATGGAGGCACGCGATTGCACGACACCCTTCTGCGCTCGCGCGGGCAGTCCGCGGCTGACGTGATCACATCGCTCACGGAGGATCTCGAGGCGTTCCAGAGTGGAAGTCACGCCGATGACACCGCCGCCCTGGTGTTGCGACGCCTCCCGACGCCGTCCGGGCCAGGCCAAGCCGTCGCCGACGGCGTCCCCAAGGGCCGGTTACGCGATGTCACGCGCAGAGGAGCCTGACCTCACGATGCGGCGCGCGCACCTCGGCATCAGCCAGACCGACCTCAGCGAGTCTGAGGTGGTCATCGCCCTCTCGGGCGAGCTTGACATGAGCACGATCGACGCTCTCGTTGACCAGGTGGAGACGCAACTGCAGCGGCCGGTCGAGTTGCTCACCCTCGACCTGGGTGATCTGGCGTTCATGGACTCAACCGGACTCCGGCTGCTCATCGAGCTCAACGACCGCGCACGCCAGGAGCCATGGCGCCTCAAGCTCAGCTTCCCCCGGCACGAAGCCGCGGCTCGAGTCCTGCAAATCACCGGCGCCGACGTCGCTCTGCCGTTTGAGCGCGAGAGCATGCCGTGATGTCGGCATCCGAGGGCCGCCACGACGTTCCGGCGATGCACCTGGAGCTCGAGCCCGGGCCCGGAGCGCCCGCGGTGGCCCGAGCGGCGATCGCTGACCTCTCGCAGGACCACGGGTTGGACACCGACACGCTGGCAACGATCATGCTGCTCGTCTCAGAGCTGGTGACCAACGCCGTCATCCATCCAGAGGTCCCGGCGCCGGCCGAGGTCAGTCTGGAGGCCCGTCTCGCCGGCGCCGTGATGCGAGTCGAGATCACCGACCAGGGCCCCGGCTTCACGCCTTCGGCACGGGACCCGGCAAGGATTGACGGCGGATACGGCCTCTACCTCCTCGAGAAAGCAGCCGCAAAGTGGGGGATCGAGCGCGGGGACGGCACCACCGTCTGGTTTGAGGTTCCCGCGCACGAGCGCAGCTGACGGTCCACGCCGCCCCGGCGTTTTCGGCCCCACGGCGTGGGTAGTCGCTTGCCGTGCCGGCATTGGCTCTCACCTTTGACGATGGTCCCGACCCGGCCTGGACCCCCAGGCTGCTCGATCTGCTGCGCCGGCTCGGTGCCCGCGCGACCTTCTTCCCGATCGCTGCGCGCGCCGCCGCCAACCCGGCGATCATCGAGCGGATGCGGGCCGAGGGACACGCCATCGGCCTGCACTGCGATGAGCACGTCCGCCACCGCGAGCGCGATGCCGAGTGGCTGGCGCGCGACACCGATGCAGCGCTGCGCCGCCTGGCCCGGGTGCGGGTGACGCCGGTCCTCTGGCGGACGCCGTGGGGTGATGTGGCGCCGTGGTCGGCGCAGGTCGCGCATGCACGCGCGCTGCGGTTGATCGGGTGGACGGCCGATACTCACGATTGGCGCGGGGACGGGGCCGCCGAGATGTTCGAGGCGACCCGCGAGTCGCTGATCGGCGGGGCCATCGTCCTGGCTCACGACGGGCTGGGCCCGGGCGCGCGCCGCGACAGCATGGAGGCGACGCTCGACTACGTGGCATGCGTCGGCGAGCACGCCCGCGAACACGGTCTGGCCCTGGAGGCCCTGGCGTGAGTACGGCCAGTCCACCCGAGCTCAACGTGGCGATCCTCGACGAGGCACTCGCGCGGGTTGCCGGCGGGGCGGACGAGCGCGATCGCGTTCCCGTCCCGCCGTTTCCCGAGGAGGCGATCGCCGATCTGGAGGCGGTGGGGGCGCTGGCGTGGAACGCGCAGCCCGGACCGGGCCGCCCGCCCGCGGCCGCCGAGCTGGGACTGGTGCGCAGCATCGCCCGGGCCGACGGATCGATCGGCCGGATCGTCGACGGCCACCTCAACGGGGTGGAACGCCTGGCGGTGCAGGCGCCGCCGGAGGTGCGCGACCGGGAGCTGGCCGCCGTCCGCGCCGGACGGTTGCGCGTCGGCGTGTGGGGCGGGGACCCGCACCCGGACGAAGGCACGTCGGCAGTGGTGGAGGCGACGGGCTCTGGCGAGGTCCTCAGCGGAGTGAAGACGTTCTGCTCGGGCGCCGGCGGGCTTGACCGCGCGCTGATCCTCGCCCGCGACCCCGACGCACCGGCGCCGGCGGCCGTCTGGATTGACCTCACCGACTCCGCGACAGTGACTGTCGATGACCGTTGGTATCGCGGGGCCGGGATGCGCGCCTCGGTCTCGCATCGGGTGATCTTCGACGGCGCGCCGGTGCTGGCCCGCTTCGGTGGACCGGGCGCGCTGGCGCAGCAACCGTGGTTCGGCCGCGATGCGCTGCGTACAGCGGCAAGCTGGGCGGGGATGGCCGATTGTGCGGTGGACGGCGCCCTCGAGGCGCTGAAGGGTCGGGCGGCCTGTGGGCCGCTGGAGGAGCTGGCCGCAGGACGCATGCTCAGCGCCCAGCAGACGATCACCACCTGGCTCGAGCGGGCCGCGCGCGCGATGGACGATGCCTCCGAGGACCTGGCCGACGTCGCGCTGCACGCCCGGGCCGCCATCGCGCAGTCGGCCCGCACGATTCTGGCCGAGGCCGAGCGCGCGTGCGGCTCTCACCCGTTCGCCACCGGCGGCCGCCTGGACCGAGCGCGGCGCGATCTGGAGCTGTTCCTGTTGCAGCACCGCCTCGATCCCGCCCTGGCCGCGGCCGGCGCCCGCGCGCTGGCATCGCACCGGAGCCCGTCGTGACCTCCGTCGAGCACTTCGAGGCCGAGTATCGGGCCGACCCGGACCCGTGGCGATATCGCTCCAGCGCCTACGAGCAGGCCAAGTACGCCGCGACCCTGGCGGCCTGCGGCCCCGGCCCCTTTGACAGCGCGCTGGAGCTGGGCGGCTCCATCGGCGTGTTCAGCGCGCGGCTGGCGCCACGCTGCCGGCGCCTGGTCACCATCGACTACTCGCCCACCGCGGTGCGCCGGGCGCGTGCCGCGCTGGCGCAGTACCGCCACGCGCGGGTGGTGCTGGGCGCGATCCCCGAGGATCTTCCGGAGGGCACCTTTGACCTGGTGGTGGCGTCAGAGACCCTGTACTACCTCGACGCCGCCGCATTGGCGCAGACGCTGGAGGTCCTGGACGCGCGGATGGCGCCCGGGGCGCGGCTGGTGTGCGTCCACTGGCGACCGCCCGGGCCCGAGCGGCCGCTGACCGCCGCGCACGTGCACGACGAGGTTCGGCGCCAGCCGTGGGTGCGCCGGCTGACGACCGAGTGCCGGCCCGAGTACCTGCTCGACGTCCTGGAGCGCCGGTGAGCACGCCCTACGCTCTCCTCGTGATCGGCGGCGGGCCCGCGGGCCTGGAGGCCGCCCGCGCGTACCGTGACGCCGGTGCCGATGGGGCAGTGGCGATCGTGGCCGATGAGGCACGCATGCCCTATCGCCGCCCCCCGTTGACCAAGGAGTTGCTGCGCGGGGAAAGCGCGGAGACGGACCTGCCACTCGAGGACGAGGGGTGGCTCGACGAGCAGGGTGTGGACCTCATCGCCGGGCGGGCGGTGGCGCTGGATACCGACGGGCACCGAGTGAGCCTGTCGGGCGGACGCGAGCTCGAGTACGTGTCGTGCGTGCTGGCAACCGGGGCGGAACCCACCCGGCTGCCCGTGCCCGGCGGCGACCGTCCCTGGGTGCACGTCGTACGGACCGTCGAGCACGTGCGAGCGCTCACCGCTCGGCTCCGCGAGGGTGACCGTGCGGTGGTGATCGGCTCGGGGTTCATCGGCTGCGAGATCGCCGGCTCGCTGCGTGCTCGCGGCCATGACGTCGACCTTGTCAGCGACGAGCCGCTGCCCAACAGCGCCCGTCTCGGCGAGCCCCAGGCCCAGCTCCTGCAGAACTGGCTGGCCGAGGATGGCGTCGGCACGCATCTCGGCGCTCCGGTGCAGAGCATCGAGCGTGCCGATGGCGCGATCGCGGTCACCACCGCTCGCGAGCGGCTGGTGGGTGACGTCGTGGTGATGGCGACCGGCGTGGCGCCGCGGTCCGAGTTGGCGGCCCAGGCCGGCCTGGCGCTCGACGGCGGGGCCATTCCGGTGAGCGCCGCCATGCGCAGCGCCCACGACGGGCTGCTGGCCGCGGGTGATGTCTGCCGGGCCGACAACCTCGCCGCCGGCCGGCCGCTACGCGTCGAGCACTGGGGCGACGCTCTGGGTCAGGGGACGATCGCCGGCCAGACCGCCGCCGGGGTGGAGGCGGGCTGGGACGAGGTCCCGGGCTTCTGGTCGACGATCGGAACCCGGGTACTCAAGTACGCGGCGTGGGGCGACGGCTTTGACGCCACCCGGCTGCACCGCGGCGACGATGGCGCCTTTGTCGCCTGGTACGGCCGCCAGGGTCTGATTGCAGGCGTCCTCACCCACGAACGCGACGACGACTACGATCGCGGCCGCGAACTCATCGCCCAGGGGGCGCCATGGCCCCCGTGACCGTGGTGGTCATCCCGGCCCGCGACGAGGCGCGCACCATCGCCGCCTGCCTCACCGCGCTCGCCCATCAGACCGTCGGTCCCGCGGCGTTCGAGATCATCATCGTCGCCGACGCCTGCAGCGACGACACCGAGACGGTGGCCCGCGCCGCCGCCCAGCGCCTGGATCTGACCGTCACCGTCCTGCAGGGCCCGGGCGCCGGATCAGGGCCGGCCCGGCGTCTGGGCATGGACGCGGCCGCTGCTCGGCTCGAAGCGCTGGGACGCAGCGACGGGCTGATCGCCACCACCGACGCCGACTCGACGCCGGCTGAGGATTGGCTGGCCCGGCAGATGGCGCATCTGGCCCGGGGCGCGACCGTGGTCGCTGGGCTGATCGAGCTGGACCCCAAGGAGGTCATGCGCCTGCCGGCGGCGGTGCGCGACCGCCGTGAGGGCGACGCGCGACGACGGCTGGCTGATGTCACCAGCTCCGATCCCGCGGCCGAGCATCATCACTTCGCGGGCGCGTCATTAGGGGTGACCGCACAGACCTACCGGCGCGTGGGCGGCCTGGACGCATGCGCTGCGCTCGAGGACCAGGCGTTTGGTGCCAAGTTGGCCCGCCACGGCATCCCGGTGGTGAGGGCTGCCGACGTCCGGGTGCGCACCTCCGCTCGCACCGACGGGCGCGCGCGCCGAGGGCTGTCGGTGGACCTGGCCGTATCGACGTGGCGAGAGCAGCGCAGCTATCGCGCCGAGGCCTTCACGCTGGAGGGCCTGCGCGCCGCCAAGCAGACCACGACGGTGTCCGTGGTGCTGCCGGCCAAGGAGTGCGCCGACACCGTCGCGGGGGTCCTCGCCACCACAGTGGCGCCCGCACGGGCGGCGGGGCTCGTGGACGAGGTGATCGTCATCGACGCAGCGTCGCGCGACGGCACGGCGGCCCGCGCGGGGGGGCTGGGCGCGGTCGTCCTGCAGCAGGATGAGCTGCTGTCCGAGCACGGGCCGGCATTGGGCAAGGGCGACGCCATGTGGCGGGCGGTGGCGCACAGCCGTGGCGATGTCGTCTGCTTCCTGGACGCCGACACCGAGGATCCCCATCCTCACCATCTCCTGGGTCTGCTGGGCCCGCTGCTCGAGGACCCGCAGGTGGCGCTGGTCAAGGGCGCGTTTGACCGCCCGTTTCGCTCCGGAGGCCAGAACCTGCCCCACGAGGGCGGGCGCGTGACCGAGGTGATGGCGCGGCCGCTGCTCAACCTGCACTTCCCGCTGCTCGCGGGCTTCTCCCAGCCGCTGGCGGGCGAGTTCGGCGCCCGGCGCGACCTCTTGACGCGCGTCCCGTTCCCGATGGGCTACGGGGTGGAGATCGCCGTGCTGATCGATGCGCTGGAGATGTGCGGGCTGCCGGCGCTGGCCGAATGCCACCTCGGCAGCCGGCAGAACCGCCATCAGCCGCTGCGCGCGCTGGGCGAGATGGCGTTCGCGGTGTTGGCGGCGGTCGAGCGGCGGCTGGACGGTCCGCGCAGCGTGACCGGCGGCCACTACCTCCGCCCGTGGGAGGACGGCGCGGTCGTGCACGTCCCCATCGAGGAGCGCCCGCCGTTGGGCTCCCTGGCCGCTGCGGCGGCCTGACCGGACCTCGACCGTCCCTTCGCTCGCGGCCGGGCCTTCGGGTAAAGGGGCTACATCGCTCGTCGACATCGCGTCAGCATCTGGGTGACGATGACAAAGCGGGGTACATCTACACCTAATGGTGGGAAGGGAAGAGGCGCTTATGGCGCTCACTTTGCCGTGCGCGCCGAGCGCCTCGGCGGCGGTCAGGCAGGAGCTCAGCCGGCTCGATGAGCTTGGCTGGATCCTGGGTGACGTCATGCTGGTGGCCAGCGAGTTGGTCAACAACGCGGTGATCCATTCCGGCTGTCTGCCGCATCACGATCTGGAGGTGCGCGCTTCGCGACGGGCCGCTCTGCTCACGCTCAGCGTCCGTGATCCCGGTCTCTCGGGATCGCGTGCCGGGCCCGCGGCGCCCAACGGCCGAGAAGTGGGGGGGTGGGGCCTGCAGATCATCGACGCCCTATGCGAACGCTGGGGTGAGGAGCGTGACGATGGGTACCGCGTGTGGGCGGAGATCAACCTGTCGACCGGCGAGCGGCAGGCGGGATCGCCGTAGTCGCGATCTCAGCATGGCGCAGAGCCCAGCGAGACCCTGTTATTGGCCCTCAACCACGGGTAGCGCTGGATTAGTCCTGGAAAGGGGGACCTTGTGGCTACGTCCAACAACGCTCGCAAGCAGACAGGCCGGAAGCCGGCCGCAAAGAAGACAAGCAGCGGTACTGGCGCCTCGCGGAAGGCTGCGACGGCCTCGAGCGGCACCCGATCGACTCGGAGCGCCGGCTCGACGGCAAAGAACGCGGGCCGACCCGGCGGATCGTCGCGGCGCACCGCGGCGTCCCGGCGCGCCCCCGCTGCGGCGGCGGGCTCGTCGAACGGGTCGTCGTCCAACGGGTCGCTGCGGGACAAGATCGTGGGCGGCGCGGTGGGCGCCGTCGTGGGCGGTGCGGCGATTGGTGTGGCTCACCTGGTGGACCGGCGTTCACGACCCAAGGTGCTCGGCATCGCAATCCCCGACGAACTCACGGGTCACGTCGACGTCAAGCGGTTGGCCAAGAGCGTCGATGTCAAGGACATCATCCGGCAGGTCGGGAACTTTGCCGAGCAGGTAGAGGCCCGCAGCGAGGACCTACGCACGCTGAGCGCTCAGGCGAAGCGCCTCAGCCGCCGGATCGGCTGATCCTCGCGCGCTTGCCACGGACGAGCCGGCTCAGCGCGACCACATAGGGTCGTCGGCCTGAATCTGCGGCAGGAGCCAGGCGCCATTCTCGCGGCGACTGAGATAGCCCTGCTGCCGCAGATGTTTGACGGCAAGACTCACAGTCGGGCGGCGCGAGCCGGTCAGCTGCGCGAGGGCTTCATGCGTGAGCTTCTCCGCCAGCTCGGTCCCGCGCGGGGTCGCGTTGCCGGTACGGGCGGCAAGAAGCCGCATGACCGCCATGACGCGCTCTTCGACGCGCGGAAGCTGACAGATCGCGCCGTGGGTGGCGAGCCGGTGCTGCTGATCGTTGAGACGCCTCTGAATCGTGATCATCAGCGCCGGCCAGACGGCGGCCACCTTGACGAACCGGTGATCGAGGACCGCCAGGCGCACGTCGTCGAGGGCGTCAAGCCGCGTCTCGGCAAGAGGCGCGCTGAGGGATGGAGGCCACGGCAACAGGACGTCGCCGGCGAGCAGCAGCTCGATCATGGGTCGGTCGCGTAGACGCGTCTGCCTGGTGAGCGCACCCTTGAGCACCAAGAGCGCGAAGACGGTCGGCGAGAGGAGCTCGGGCGTGAGGTCGACCCGGCCGGTCTCGAAGGAGACCGACGTGGTCCACAACGCGCGCTGTGCGCGGGGAAGATCGTCCGCCGGCACCGCGGCAGCGAGGTCGCGATCGGCGTGCAGCACCGAGACACGCGACAGCCACGGAGGCGCGACTGGCAAATCCAGAGGGAGCGTCTGACTGCGATCGTGAACTTTAGGCACCGTTGGCATCTCCGTAGAAAGCGAACGGCCCGCGGGGTCACGGCAGGCCCTACCGATCCACCATGGTAGTGGACACTGACGACGCGATGGTGCGATCCGACGGATCGGACCGAGAAACGTGCCCGGTCTCTAATCGGGATTGCCGGGGATCTCGGCCAGCAGCTCCGCGGCGACATCGGCAACGGTCCGCTGCGCATTGCGCGCGCGCTGACGCAGCTGATTGAACGCGGCGACGGCGTTGATGTGCTGGCGGCCCATGACGACTCCCACCGCACGCTCGATGACTACCCGGTGGTCAAGCGCATGCTGCAACTGCTCTGCGAGCCGCTCGCGCTCACGGGCGTGAAGCGCGGTCCGGAGCACCCCTTCGACGAGCGAGGAGTAGGCCGTGAGCGCGGTCACCTCGCTTTCGGTCCAGTCGTGCGGACGATCGCGATAGACGTTGAGGGAACCGACGGCCACACGGTCGGCGTGCAGCGGCACTCCCAGGACGGCTCGCACCCCAGCGGGAGGCAACTCGTCGAGCTCAGGCCAGCGCTCGTCGGCAGCCAAATCGGTCACGATCACCGTTTGGTCGAACGTGAGGGCATCGACACACGGCCCATGGCCAACCCGCTGCTGGACCACCTCGAGTAACCGGCTGGGCTCATCCGTGGCGGCGACGGCCGCGAGCACCGAGGTGTCGTCGACGAGCATGATGCCGCAACCGGTGGCCTCGAACAGCTGCCGCGTGGCGTTCATCACCTGCTCGAGCGAAGCCATCAGCCCACCCACCGGTGGCTGGTCGCGCAGCGCCGCGAGGCTTCCGTCCAGCGCGGAGGGGTCGATGAATCCCTCGATGGTCCTCACACTGGCACATCGGAGCCCGGGCGTCAGCCCCGCTCCTCGCCCGGCCACTCTCCGGTGAGCCGAGCGAAGCCGTGCCGGGCGCCGTGATCGGCGAGCCCGCGCAGGACCTGGAAGATGGCCCCTTCCAGGAGCAGGGCCACCACGAGCTTGCCGAACGCGATCTCGCGGTACTTGGGCTCCGGCGCATCCTCGTCATCGATCAATTTCCAGACGAGGTCAAAGATCTTCTTGCCCACGACGCCGGCCAGGAGGCCGATGAGGAGCCCGACGGGCCGGAACACGAGGCCCACTACGAGCGCCTCTTGCCGATGAGGATTCCGGCACTGAGCGCCGCGACAGCGATGAGCGCCAGCCGATGCCGGTGCGCTTGCCCCCTCACCTGGTGGCCCGCCGCCTCGGCCGATGCCGGCATGGCATCTCGCGCCGACGTGGTGAGCTCATCCTTCTTGACCTCGGCGTTGCTCTTGACGTCGTGTGCCTTGTCGCGCACGGTCGCCTTGGCATTGCCGATCGCCCGGTGAGCTTGGCCCTTGATATCGGTCTTCGCGGCCAGTTGGGCCACGGTCTCGCCCATCTCGAGACGCGTCCGCTCGATCTCTTCCTGGACCTGCTCGGGCGTGCGGTCCTGCCCGGTCCCTACTGCCTCGCCTGCTGGGCTTTGGCTCTCGCCCATTCCACGTCCTCCTTCACACTCTCGGTGGCTTGCTGTGGCACCGGCGGGGTGGCCTTCTGCACCTGGCTGCGGCCGGCGAGTGCCAGGCCCGCCGCGAGCAGGCCGTATCCGGCGGCCACGACCAGCGCCGCCAGCCAGCCCGACATCCCGGTCGCCAGGAGCAGGACGATCGCCGCCGTGAGCGCGCCGACTGCATACAGGCCGACCACGCTCGCGCCGCCGAACATGCCGGCGCCGATACCCGCCCGCTTGCCCTTCTGTGCCAGTTCGAGCTTGGCCAGCTCCAGCTCCTGATGCACGAGCGTCGACGTCTGCTGTGACAGCTCCCGGAGGAGCTCAGCGACGGGTCGTTCGTCTTGAGCCATCGACTTGCCTCCCTACCTCTCGATGTGCGTCCACCGAGATGGGCTCCCGGTGCCAATCGTCCGTGTCCACGCAGTACCCGGCGTCATCTCCGGGAAACGCTGTGCGCCGTCTCCGCCACCCGGCGGTCGCGCGCCGTGAATGTGATGATGGTGGGTGACACCTTCGACGAGATGCCGCTGCGATGACCGAGAAGTCCCAAGAGGCAGAGTCCGAGCGCGACGAGAGTCCGTCGCAGCGGCTGGACCGCAACACGGTCGAGCTCCTCAACGAGCTGCGCATCGCCGGCACCGGGATCCAGGTGATGTTCGCCTTCCTGCTCATCGTGCCGTTCAACACGGGCTGGAAGCAGGTGGATGGCTTCGAGCGCACCGTGTACTTCATCACCCTGCTCGTGGTGGCGCTATCGGCATTTCTGCTGATGGCGCCACCGATCCATCATCGGCTGCTGTTTCGTCATGGCGAGAAGCCGTTTCTCATCCGCGTCGGCAACTACATGGCGATCGGCGGGATGGTGTGCCTGGGTCTGGGGTTCATCGGCATCCTCGTGCTCGTCTCCGATGTCGTCGTCGGTGGCGCCGCGCCGGCGGTCGTCGGGGTGCTGGCGGCGGCGGTGATCGCCGGCCTGTGGTTCGTGCTGCCCTTGCTGCGCCGCGAGGAGGAGTGAAGGCCGCCTCAGGGGCGCAGGTCGGATGACCGCGGAGCGGGCCTAGCCAGAACGTCGGTCATAGTGCCAGTACGGAAGCGCTTGACCGCGTCGGAACAGGTCCAGCTCGCGTTGGACGACAGAGGAGGACCGACGTGCCGGCGCTCTTCGGCTTGTTCGTCGCCGGCGACGAGCTCCGGGGGCACCCAGGCCTCGGTGATCGCGATCGCCTAGCAGACGCCGCAGCGCTGTGTGCAGCGAAGTGGGATTGCGTGATGTCATCGTGTTGCCCTCCTGCAAGGCCCCGTCCATCTGATGGTTGCAAGCGCGCTACCCCGATTTGAGCATTTCGCACCAGAATGCCGCGCTGCGCCTGGCGTCGGGAGATCTGCAAAGCTCGGCGGCATGAACAGCGAGACCATTGACGTCCAGACCCCCGACGGCACCGCCGACTGCTACCTGACCCGCCCCTCCGACGAGGGGCCCCACCCGGCGGTCCTGCTCATCATCGATGCCATCGGGCTGCGCCCGCGGATCGAGGAGATGGCCGACCGGATCGCTCGCGACGGCTACGTCGTGCTTGCCCCCAACGTCTTCTACCGGGCGGGCCGTGCCCCGCTGTGGAAGACGCCCGACTTCGCCGACGCCGAGGACCGCGGACGGTTCATGCAGGCGCTCGGCCCGCTCATGGCCGAGCTGACCCCCGACCGGGTCGCCGCGGACAGCGGCGCCTACCTCGAGCGCCTCGCCGAGCTCTCCGAGGGGCCGGTGGGGATCACCGGCTACTGCATGGGCGGCCGGCTGGGCTGGACGATCGCGGCTTCGCATCCGGACCGGGTGGCCGCGGTGGGCGGCTTTCACGCCGGCCGGATGGTCACCGACGGCGACGACAGCCCGCATCTGCTCGCGCCCTCGGTCACGGCGGAGGTCTACTGGGGTCACGCCGACCAGGATCAGGGCATGACCCCGGAGAACATCGCCGCGCTTGACCGGGCCATGGACGACGCGGGAGTGCGCCACACCACCGAGCTCTACGAGGGCGCCGCACACGGCTACACGATGTCCGACATGGCGGTGTTCGACGAGGCGGCGTGCGAGCGCCATTTCCAGGCGCTCGGCTCGCTGTTGGGCCGCGCCCTGGCCACGACCTGATCGCCCGCCCGCCCGCTCGAAACCGAGCAGGAATCGAGAAGCGCAGTCCACCGGCCGGGGCTAGATTGACCGCGCTGGACATCACCGTTCACCCGATCGAGGAGTGACCATGAGCGCCTCTTCCACGCAGGGCATCAAGACCGTGCTGCACCCCGTCACCGACCTGACGGCGGCCAAAGCGACCTACACCGCGTTGCTCGGCGCCCCGCCGCAGCACGAGAGTGACTATTACGTCGGCTTCGACGTCGAGGGCCAGCACATCGGGCTCGTGCCCGGCGGGGGCCCGCAGGGCATGACGTCGCCGGTGGCCTACTGGCACGTCGCCGACATCGAGGCGAAGCTGGCCGAGGTGACTGCAGCGGGGGCCGCAGTCAACGAGGCTCCCCGTGACGTGGGCGGGGGCCGCCTGGTGGCCACGGTGACCGACGCCGACGGCAACGTGCTCGGGCTGCTGCAGGACCGCTGAGCGGCGGCGAGGACGGGCCGCTCAACCCGTGGGGGTCAGCGACCGATGAAGAGAGGAGAACCGCACACCCTCGACGCCACCCTCACCTCATGCTCGCATTCGCCCCGCCCGCCCTGCCCGTCCTCGAGTCCGTCACCCACGCCGCGGAGGTCAGCTTCCGGCTGCTGCGCAGCGCAACGCCGGGCCTGCTGCTCGCTCACCCGACCCGCGACGGCGGGCTGATCTGCGAGCACCTGCGCGACGGTTGCCGCCCGGGCTTCTATCGCGTGACCGCCGCCGGCGCCATCGAGCCCGATCAGGTGCTCGACCGCCGTACCCTGCGCTTCACCGCCGCGCTGCTGCCCGCCGCTCTGCGCTAGCGGCGACGCGCTGACGATCGACGCACCTCGCCCGAGCCGGGATACAGGCTCGGCCCCATGGCCAGGGGCCCGGCGAGCGGCCACCCTGGGTGGTCATGACGGCTGACCACCCACGCGCGTGATCGCGACGCCCGCCGGATGGGCGGGGACGCTCGCGCTCATCGCCGGTCTGGTGGCCTTCGATCTCTGGCACGGTCAGCGCCGTCCCCACGCCGTGGGCGTGCGCGAGGCTGCCGGCTGGTCGGTGTTCTACATCGGGGTGGCGTTGCTGTTCGGGGTGGCGTTCGCCCTGATCGCCGGCTGGGATCTCGGGGCGCAGTACTTCGCGGGCTACGCGGTTGAGAAGAGCCTCTCGGTGGACAACCTGTTCGTGTTCGTGATCGTCATGAGCACCTTCGCGGTTCCGGCCGCGCAGCAGTCGCGGCTGCTGATGCTGGGGATCGTGGGCGCGCTGGTCCTGCGCGGCGTGTTCATCGCCCTCGGCGCCGCGATGATCGACGCGTTCTCGGTCACGTCGCTGCTCTTCGGCGTCGTCCTGGCCGTCACCGCCGTCCAACTGTTTCGCCACCGCAACCGGGATCCGTCGCTCAACGACAACGCGCTCGTCGCCGCCACCCAGCGGGTGCTGCCGGTAAGCGACGCCTACGACGGCCATCACCTGGTGACCCGTCGCGGCGGGCGCCGGGTGGCCACCCCGCTGCTGGTCGCGCTGGTGGCGATCGCGAGCACCGACGTGCTGTTTGCGCTGGACTCGATCCCCGCGGTGTTCGGCGTCACCTCGCACGCCTACATCGTGTTCGCCGCCAACGCGTTCGCCCTGCTCGGCCTGCGCGCGCTCTTCTTCCTCGTGGCCGGGCTGCTCGACCGGCTCGTCTATCTCTCGACCGGGCTGGCCGTCGTCCTGGGCTTCATCGGCCTCAAGCTCGTTCTGCACTTCGCCCACCTGCACAGCCACGCGGTCCCCGAGATCTCCACCGGTCTCTCGCTCGCGGTCATCGCCGCCGTCCTTGCCGTCACCACGATCGCCAGCGCGATCAAGGCCCGGCGCGACCCACGGGCCCGGGCCCACGCCGGTGCGCTGCGCGGCGGCGAGGTCACCCAGGGAGCCCCGCAGCCACGACGCACCGGCACGGATCCCGTCAAGATGTCGCCGGCTGATGTCACCCGAGGACGCTCCATCGCCGAAGGACCCGCTGACTGATCCGGCGGTGGCCAGGCGCGTCGAGAACAACGGCGTCGGCATCGCGTATCGGGTGGTCGGCGACGGCCGCCCGGTCGTGCTGCTGCACGGCTTCCCGGACTCGGGGCGGTTGTGGCGCTACCAGGTTCCCGTGCTCGCCGCGGCGGGGTTTCAGGTGATCGTGCCCGACATGCGCGGGTACGGCGGCTCCGACAAGCCGGCCGACGTCGAGGCCTACGCGCTTGCGGCGCTGGCGGGCGACGTGTTGGCCGTCATGGGAGACGCGGGCGTGGACCGCGCCCACGTGGTGGGCCACGACTGGGGGGCGGCGGTGGCGTGGGGCCTCGCCGCCCTGGCGGGCGATCGCGTCGACCATCTCGTCGCGCTCTCGGTCGGGCACCCGGCGACGTTTCGCGCGGTGGGTTATGAGCAGCACGAGAAGTCGTGGTACATGCTGCTGTTCCAGTTTGCCGGGGTCGCCGAGGAGTGGGCGTCGGCCGACGGGTGGGCCAACTTCCGCGCCTGGAGCGGCCACCCCGATCCCGATGGCGTCATCGCCGACCTCGAGGCCAACGGCTCGCTGACCCCCGCGCTGAACTACTACCGGGCCAACGTGCCGCCCCGGGTGTGGGTGCGCACCGGGCCGACAATCCCGCCGGTCACGCTGCCGACGATGGGCGTATGGAGCTCGGGTGACTTCGCGCTCACCGAGCGACAGATGACGGCGTCGGAGGCCCAAGTCACCGGCGGCTGGCGCTACGTCCGGCTGGACGGCCCCGGCCACTGGATGCAGCTCGAGGCGCCCGAAGCACTGAACGCGCTCCTCATCGATTTTCTCCCCGTGCGGTCCTGACGGCGGCCCCGCGCGGCCA
Source organism: uncultured Solirubrobacteraceae bacterium (assembly GCA_963737335.1). Taxonomy (GTDB): domain Bacteria; phylum Actinomycetota; class Thermoleophilia; order Solirubrobacterales; family Solirubrobacteraceae; genus Palsa-465. The sequence continues at coordinate 98,313 of CAVTSK010000016.1, read as the reverse complement.
CGCCCCCGGCTGGCCGCGCCCCGGCCCGGGGGGCCGACCAGGGCATCCACGGGCGCGACGCGCGCGACGGCCCGCGAGCCTCTACGCACGAGCCCCGCCTTCACCGACAGGAGCACCCGATGCGCGCCGACATCGTTCCCGGCGGAAACTTCCCTGACTACGAGCTGACCGATCACGCCAAGGTCAGGCGCCGGCTGTCTGAGCTGCAGGGCATCGACCCGATGATCCTCATCCTGGCCCGCGGGCATTTCTGCCCCAAGGATCACCAACAGCACCTGGAGCTCGCGGCGAATTATCCGAAGATCGCGGTCGCCTACACCCAGATCGTCACGATCGCCACTGACCCGATCTTCGAGATCAACGAGTTTCGCGCCTCCACCGGCGCCCCCTGGACCTTCCTCTCCGACGCCGGGCGCAAGATCCAGAAGGACCTGGACATCCAGGAGTACACCGACCCCCACCACGATCCGATGGTGCCGCACACGCTCGTGCTCAAGCCCGGCCTGCTCATCCACAGCGTCTACAACGGCTACTGGTTCTGGGGGCGCCCGTCGTTCATCGACCTGTGGCAGGACCTGCGCGAAGCCACCCGTGAGATCCGGGCCGACTGGGACCTGGGCACGCCGGGGCTGCGGGAGGCCTGGGAGGCGGGCGACCGCAGTCGCTTCTACGGTGCCAGCAAGGCAGATCCGACAATGCAAGCGGCGTGAGGGGGGAAGGATGAGCACGAACTACGACTACGACGTCATCATCCTGGGAGCGGGTGCGCCCGGGGAGCACTGCGCCGGAGCGCTGGCCGAGGGAGGCCTTCGCGTGGCCATCGTCGAGCGCGAGCTGGTGGGCGGCGAGTGCTCCTACTGGGCGTGCATCCCGTCCAAGACGCTGTTGCGCCCGGGCGAGGCGGTGCAGGGAGCCCGTGAGGCGGGCGCGACGGCCGAGGTCGACGTCGCGGCGGCGCTGGCGTGGCGGGACTACATGGTCTCCAAGTACACCGACACCTCCGCGGTCCGGTGGCTGACCGACCGTGGCATTGAGCTCATCCGCGGCACCGGGCGCCTGGCGGGCACAGGCGCCGTCGAGGTCGATGGCCGGCGCTACACCGCCGAGCACGTCGTCGTCGCCCTGGGCGCCGATCCGTTCATCCCGCCGGTCCCCGGCCTGCGTGAGCTCGACGGCGTCTGGACCAACCGCGAGGCCACCGGCATGACGGTCGTCCCGCGCCGGCTGCTCGTCCTCGGAGCCGGTCCGGCCGGGGTCGAGCTGGCGCAGGTGACGCGAAGCTTCGGCGCCGAGGTCGTGGTGATCGAGGGCGCCGATCGCGTGCTGGCGCGCGAGCCCGCCGCCTTGGGCGAGGGGCTGGGCGAGGCGCTGCGGCGCGAGGGCATCGAACTGGAGCTCGGCGTGCGAGCCACCACCGCCCGCCGCGACGGCGAGGATTTCGTCCTCGAGCTCAGCGACGGCCGCGAGGTGCGCGGCGACCGCCTGCTGGTGGCCACCGGCCGCCGCCCCCGTGTGGCCGGGATCGGCCTCGAGACCGTGGGCATCGAGGAGAATCCGCACGGCATCCCGGTCGACGCGCGCCTGAGCGCGGGGGAGCGCCTGTGGGCCCTGGGCGACGTGACCGGCATCTGGCAGCTCACACACGTCGGCGAGTACCAGGGCGAGGTCGTGGCCTCCAACATCCTCGGCGAGACGCGCGAGGCGAACTACGACGCGGTGCCCCGCGTGACCTACACCAATCCACAGGCCGGTTCGGTGGGCTCCACCGAGGCCCCGTTCGCGGGGACAGCGCCGCTGGCCGAGCTGCCCAAGACGGCCACCTACACCCACGCGTACGCCGAGTCGGGCGGTTTCCTCACGCTGCTCAGCGACGGCGAGCGGCTCACCGGGGCCTACGCCCTGGGCCCGGAGGCGGGTGAGTGGCTCCAGCAGGCGACGCTGGCCATCCGGGCACGCGTCCCACTGGACATCCTGCGCGACACCATCCAACCGTTCCCGAGCTTCTCGGAGATCTTCGCCGCGGCCGTCAAGGCGGTGCGCCGCGAGATCCTGACCGCCGGCGCACCCGCCGAGGTGGGGCAATGAGCGCGGGGCGGGGGGTCAGCGCGGGTCTCGAGGGGCAGGTCGTGCTCGTGCTGGGCGGCAGTGGCGGGATCGGGCTGGAGACCGCGCGCGGCGCCCGCGCCGAGGGGGGCGCGGTCATCCTCACCGGCCGCAGCGAGGAGCGGCTGGCCCAAGCCGCGGCCGACGTCGGCGCCCAGAGCACGATGGCCTTTGACGTCAACGACCCCGCCGCGCTGGGAGGCTTTTTTGACGGCCTGTCGGGCCCGGTGGACCACGTCATGGTCACCGCCGGCCGTCCCCACTACGGGCAACTCGCCGACATGACGCCCGAGCAGGTGCGCGATGCCGTCTCGGAGCACATTTCGCGGTCGCTGGAGGTGGCGCGCCACGTGCCCGCCCACGTGCGGCCCGGAGGCAGCGTCATCCTCATGGGTGGGACCGGCGGACGCTCCCCGCGGGCCGGCAGCATGGTGGCCGCGGTCACCGCGGCCGTCCCGGCGCTGACGGCCAGCCTGGCCCTGGAGCTCGCACCCGTCCGCGTCAACGCGATCGCGCCCGGCTTCGTCGACACGGGACTGTCGGCCACCCTGCTCGGCGGCGACCTCGATGCCCGTCGCGACGAGCTGCGCCGCACGCTGCCCATCGGGCGCGTGGTCGGCCCGCAGGACGTGGCCGCGCTGGCGGTCCACCTGATGATCAACAGCGCGCTGACGGGAGCGACCTATGACATCGACGGCGGCCAGCAGCTGCTGGCCTGAGAGGCGGCACGGCGATGGGTGACGGCATGCCCGCGCCGCGCCTGACGCTGGTCTACCGCCTGGAGGCGGCGCTTGGAGAGCCACTGGACCTGGGCGCGACCGACCAGGGCCACCGGCGCATCGTGCCCCTGACGGGTGGGACCTTCACCGGTCCACGGCTGAGCGGATCCCTGCTGCCCGGGGCAAGCGCCGACTGGCAGACGATCCTGCCCGACGGCACGGCCATCGGCGACGTCCGCTACACGCTGAGAACCGATGGCGGGGATCTGCTCTACGTCCAGTCGCGCGGAGTCCGGCACGGGAGCGCCGAGGTGCTGGCGCGCCTGGCCCGCGGCGAGGACGTGGCGCCCACTGAGTACACCTTTCGCACCGCCACCCAGATCGTCACGGCGGCCGATGGCCTGGACTGGCTCAACAAGGGCATCTTCGTCGGCGTCGGCGGCCGCCAGAGCGCCGCGGTCGTCTACGAGACCTACCTGGTCGAGTGAACGGTCGCCTGGGGCATGGCGTCGGCGGGGGTGCCGTTGCGCTCGGCGCGGGGCAGCGCGTCGTGCAGACCCTTGCGTGAGGTGATGGCGAGCTTGGCGAAGACCTTGCGCAGATGCCACTCCACGGTGCGGGGGCTGAGGTAGAGCTCGGCGCCGATCTCCGGGTTGGTCCGGCCGTCACGGGCGAGGCGCGCGATCTGCTCCTCCTGGGGGGTGAGCTCATCACGGGCGTCGTCGCGGCGCTTGCGGACCTTCTCTCCGGTGGCCTGCAGCTCGCGCCGGGCCCGGTCGGCGAAGCCGGTGGCGCCCATGGTGACGAAGGCCTCGTAGGCCGCGCGCAACTGCTCGCGCGCGTCCACTCGGCGGCCCTCGCGCCTCAGCCATTCCCCGTAGGTGAGCCGCGCGCGGGCCAGGGGCGCCACCATGCCGGTCTCGCCCAGGCATTCCAGTGCCTGACGATGCAGGCTCTCGGCCGCGGCGCCGTCCGCGACCAGCGCCCGCGTGCGGGCCCCGGTCCCCGTCGCCCACGCGGTGCCACTGGCGCTCGTGCGCTCCGACAGCCGCTCCGCGGCGTCGGCGGCGAGGTCCATACGGCCGCTGCGCGACGCCGCCTCGACGAGCTCGCACAGTGCCCACGACGACGTGGCGAGCGCGTCGGGCGCAGCGGCCTTGCGCGCCGCATCGACGGCCTGGTCGTACTGGCCCAGGCCGTTGTGGAGAATCGCCATCGCGTGGTGGGCGGCGGTGATGGCGCAGCCCTCTCCGCGGGCACGGGCGCCGCGGATCATGGTCCCGAACAGAGCTGTGGCCGTCGGCTCCTGGCCGCGCCAGGCGGCAAGTCGCAGCGGCATGTAGGGCAGGGTCTCGAGGCGGGCGCCGAGCTGGAGGCTCGCCGACTCCGCCACCAGGCTGGACGCCATCGCCAGGTCGCCGGCGTGGATGTGGAAGCCGGCCAGGTAGTCCAGCCCGTACGGGAGCAGGACCAGGGCTCCGACGCCGCGCGCCAGCTGAGTCTGGCTGGAGGCGAGCTCGAGCCAGGCCGCCTCGTCCCAGAGGTCCATGGCGACGAGGTTGAAGGCGACGCCCTGCCAGTCCAGCCGCCGCTCCCCCGACAGGTACGTCGCCAGGGCGTGGCGGAGCATCGGCGCCGCGGCGGCGTAGCCGTTGCTGAGGCGGGCGGCCAGTCCCTGCAGGAGCTGGTGGCGCGCATCGAGGCGACCGGCGGCCGGCGGCGCCGCCCGGGCGTCGCGGGTCACCACCGCCACCTCGCGTCCGTCGGCCAGCTCCCCGGCGTAGATCGCCGCGATGAGCGCCTGCAGGTGCGTCTCGCCCGCGCGGACCGGATCGAGCGGTTGCAGGCGCCGGGCGGCGGAGCCCAGGAGTCCCGGGGCATCGCGTCCGCGCCTGAGGTCGAAGGCCATCTGCGCCCGTACGGACTGAAGCTCTGCGCGTCCGAGCTCATCGAGCGGTCCGGCGTCGGCGGCGGCCAGCAGCGACTCTGCGGCCAGGAAGTCAGCCGCCTCGAACTTGGCGCGTGCCGCCGCCAGAGCCCGCGACGCCCGTTGGCCCGGGTCCGCGGTGAACGTGACCGCCCGGTCCAGGAACGCGGCGGAGGCGGCGATGCCGCCCCGGCTCTGCGCGCGCGCCGCCGAGTCCAGCAGTTCCTGGGCGACGTCGTCATCCGGGGCCGTGGCCGCATGGGCGCGGTGCCAGGCGCGGCGGTCGGGATCGCTCCCCGGATCGGTGGCTGACGCCAGCGCGGCGTGGGCGGCACGGCGCTGGACCGACGGCGCCGCGCGGTACACCGCTGAGCGGACCAGCGGGTGGCGGAAGCGCACACGGGCGCCGATCTCCAGCAGCCGGGCCTGCGCGGCCGGCTCGGCCGCGGTGCGGTCGAGGCCCGCCGCCGCCGCGGCTCGCCACAGCAGCGCCGCGTCGCCCACCGCGTCGGCCGCCGCGAGCAGCATCAGCTGCCGCGTGGCGTCGGGCAGGCCGGCGACGCGCTGTCCGTAGGCGTCCTCGACCTGCCCCGGCACGTTCGCGGCGTCGGGCAGGGCGAACCCGCCCGCGAACTGCCCGGCGGCCAGGCCGTGGGCCAGCTCCAGCAGGGCCAGCGGGTTGCCGCGGGTCTCGGCGACGATCCGATCGCGCACGCTCGCGTCGAGCGGGCCCGGCACGACGGACTCGAGCAGCGCGCGCGACTCGTCCTCGTCCAAGCCCTCGAGCCGCATCTCGGGCAGGCCCGCGAGGTGACGCAGTCCCACGCCGCCGGGCTCGCGGACGGCGAAGACGATGCCGACGGGCTCGGCCAGGAGACGGCGCGCGACGAACCCCAGAACCTGGCCCGAAGCTCCGTCGAGCCACTGGGCGTCGTCGATCACGCATAGCAAGGGCCGCTCCTCGGCGACCTCGGCGAGCAGGCTCAGCGCGGCCAGGGCCACGAGGAAGCGATCAGGCCGATCGCCCGCCGCCAGGCCCAGCGCGACCTGCAGGGCCGCCTGCTGTGGCTCCGGAAGCGCGGCCTGATGGGACAGCATGGGCTGGCAGAGCTGGTGCAGCCCCGCGAACGGGAGCTCCATCTCGGACTCCACGCCTGAGATCTGAGCGACCGCGAACCCGGCCGCCTGCTCGGCGACGTAGCGCAGCAGCGCCGACTTGCCGACGCCCGCTTCACCGCGAACGACCAGCACCTGACTGCGCCCGCGTCCCACGGTCGCGAGCAGCCGGTCCAGATCCTCGCGCTCGATGATCCGGCCCCGGAACAACGGCTGGGGCGTGAGGGCCATCTCCCCAAGCGTAGAGCCCGGCGTTCGGCCCGGCCAGTATGCCGGCAGGGCTTAAGCTGCCGAACACATCATGTTCTCGCCGGGGGACTTCGCCAAGATCGACGCGCTGTCTGCGCACGTCAACCTCTGGATCCTGCGCAGCCTGCATCTGCACTGGCACCGGCGGTAGGGCGGGCGACGGGTCGTCGAACACCTGTCCAGGGGGACGCCGGGTGGGGTCAGGGTTCGGCCCTCCGCTGCCGTTGCCTGAGAACAGCAGGAGCGAACCGGCGCCGTCCATGGAGGGCATGCGCCTCAAAGCAAGGATGCGAATACATGAGACGTCTGATGCTGGCCGCCGGCCTGGCGGCCCTGGCCGTGTTCCCGGCCGGGGCGCTGGCGAACACCTCGCGGGCCAAGGTCCTGTCCGCTGACGCGCGCCACCACACCGTGCAGCTCGTTGACTCCAAGCACGTCGTGCGCGCCTACCGCCTGCGCGGCACGCTGCCCCACCTGGGCCTCGGCGACACCGTCACCTTCCGGCGCTCCGGTCACAGCAGGACGATCTCGAACGTGAAGCGGACCGCGCGGCCCTTCGGGACGCTCTCCTTCTACGCGAAGGTGGTGCGCTCGGGCTCCAAGCAGGTTCGGCTGCGTCTCGGCGACGGCAACGCGCTGCGTCTGTCCTCCAACCAGGTCTCGACCAGGACCGTCGCCCACGCCGCCGCCGCTGTGTCGACGGCGCCGGTCACCATCCAGGTGCAGGGGCTGACGCCGGGCGAGACGGTCCTCATCTCAGAGACGGTGGACGCCCGCGGTCACTGGACGATCACGCTTACGCTTCCGAGCACGCCGGCGGCCGGCGCCGGGACCACCTCGGGCGACGGCTCCGGTGTCGGCACGGGGGACGACCCCGGTGACGACCAGCTCGCCGAGGGGGCGATCACGCAGGTCTCAGAGACCGGCCTGGCCGTCAGTACCGCGTCGGGCACACTGCGCTTCGCCGTGGACCCCACGGCGGGGCTGACCGACGGCTTCCTCGTCGGCGATGTTGTCGACGTGAGCTACTACCAGAGTTCCGACGGGTCGCTGAACGCCGACGACATCGAGTACGTCGAGCAGGACGCCTCGGGCGTGGTCAGCGCCGTGAGCGCCGCCGGCCTCACCCTCACCGATGAGGACACCGGGCAACCCGACACGTTCACCGGCGACCCCGATCTGGGTCTCTTCGACGGCGTGAACCCCGGCGACCAGGTCGACGTCACCTACCACCAGTCCGCGGCCGGTGACGTCGCCGACGCCGTCGACGACCAGGTCTGGGACAACTGAGGACGCAAGGGCCCGGGGGCCGCGACAGCCGTCCATAGCTGTCCGGCCCGCGTGCTGACCTTGGCCCCAAGTGCTTCAGCGGCCCGTGCCGGATGCCGATGAAGCCAGAGGACCCACATGCACTCCGCCTTCATCGCGCGCCAGCCCATCTTTGACCGCAAGCTCGACGTTGCCGGGTATGAGCTCCTGTTCCGCGGTCGTGGCTACGCCGGCGACGGGCTGTCGGACAATCCCGAGCGCGCAACCGCCACGGTGGTGCTCAATTCGTTCACCGAGCTCGACCTCAAGCGGATCGTCGGACGCAAGACGGCGTGGGTCAACGTCGGCCGGGACTTCGTGGTCGACGGGCTGGCGCACGTGATCCCGGCGAGCCTCGGCGGCCTGGAGATCTCCGAGTCCGAGGACTTCGACGAGGAGCTGATCGATGCGCTGGCCGAGCTCAAGGCCCAGGGCTACCGCCTCGCCCTCGATGGGTTCGGCTCCGTGTCACACACCGCATCGCTGCTCGAGCTCTTCGACGTCGTCAAGCTCAACGTGCTCGACCTCGGCCACGACGGGCTGAGCGACGCGGTGGCGCAGCTGGAGGGCTACCCCTGCCAGGTGCTGGCCCACCGCGTGGCCACGCACGCCGACCACGAGTTCTGCGCCGAGTTGGGCTGCGACCTGTTCCAGGGCTACTTCTTCTGTCAACCGGCCGTCGTCGCCACTCGCCAGATCTCGGCCAACCGTCTGGCGCTGCTGCAGGTGGTGGCCGCGCTCCAGCGGCCCGAGGTCGAGTTGTCCGACGTCGATCAGCTCGTGGCCCGGGACGTCGCGCTGAGCTTCCGCATGCTGCGCTACGTCAACTCGGCGTTCTTCGGCGTCCGCAGCGAGGTCCGCTCGATCGGGCACGCGCTGGCCCTGCTGGGACTCGACAATGCCCGCCGTTGGGCGACGCTCAGCATCCTGGCCAGCGTCGACGACAAGCCCACGGAGCTCACTCTCACGGCGCTCACCCGCGCTCGCTTCTGCGAACTGGCGGGCGAGGAACTCGAGCTTGCCGGTGGGTCTGAACTGTTCACGCTCGGTCTGTTCTCCGTGATCGACGCGCTCATGGACACGCCCATGCAGGACGTGGTCGAGTCCCTGCCGCTGGCCGACGATATGCGCGCGGCACTGGTGCACCGGCACGGGCCCCTGGGCGAACTGCTCGACGCGGTGGCCGCGCGCGAGCAGGGCGAGAGTGGGGTGGGGGCGACCGTGCCCCACGCCGACGAGCTGTACCTGCGATCCGTCATCTGGGCCAACACCGCCGCGGAGTCGCTGTTCGGCGCCGCGCCCAGCGGGCCCAGCACCCCGTCCGAGCCGCACCCGGCCGCCTCGGGGTCCACCGCCGCGGGGACTGCAGCCGCCGCGGGCGGCACGGCCTCGCCCGAGGGCGGCCCGGTGCGCCGTCTGTTCGCCGCCATCGGCCGGATCTGGCGCCGTCGCGCCTGACGCGTGTGGTTGACTCGTTCTCGGCACGTCGTCGAGGATCGGGAAGCATGGCCACCATCACGGAGAAGCGGGACTACAGCCTCATCGGGCCCAGCGCCCGGCGCGCCGCCGAGCAGGGCCTGGTGGCCGCCGACTGGTATCACCCCGACGTGCCGCGCAAGCGCATGAAGGAGCTGATGCGGCGCAGCGACGGTCGCGCCCTGCGTGACACCGCGCTGTGGCTGGCGCTGCTGGTCGCCGCCGGGGTCGGGGGCGGCGTCTTCTGGGGCACCTGGCTCACGGTGCCGTTCTTCATCGTCTACGGCGTGCTGTACGGATCGGCCACCGATTCGCGCTGGCACGAGAGCGGCCACGGCACCGCCTTCAGGACCTCGTGGCTCAACGAGCTGCTCTACCAGATCGCCTCGTTCATGAACATGAAGGAGCCGACCTTCTGGCGTTGGAGCCACGCACGCCACCACACCGACACGATCATCGTGGGCCGCGACCGCGAGATCGCGGCGATGCGCCCGCCCGACGCGGCCAAGCTGGTCATCAACGTCATCGGGCTGCGCGATGCGTGGGACACTGCGATCAGCGTCGGGCGCCACGCCGCGGGCCGGCTGACGGAGGAGGAGAAGACGTTCATCCCCGAGAGCGAGCGCTTCCGGGTCTACCGGGAGGCCCGGGCGTGGGTGGCCATCTACGTGCTCGTCGTCGCCGCGGCGATCGTCCTGCACAGCTTCCTGCCGCTCATGTACGTCGGGCTTCCGACGCTGTACGGCCGCTGGCTGGCCGCGCTGTTCGGGCTCTCGCAGCACGCCGGCCTGGCCGAGAACGTGCTCGATCATCGTCTCAACGCCCGGACCATCTACATGAACCCGGTGTTCCGCTTCCTGTACTGGAACATGAACTACCACGTCGAGCACCACATGTTCCCGATGGTCCCCTACCACGCGCTGCCGCAGCTCCACGCCGAGATCGCCCACGAGCTGCCCACCCCGTATCCGAGCCTGCTCGCCGCCTACCGGGAGATCGTGCCCACGCTCCTGCGCCAGATGCGCGAGCCGGGCTACTACGTGCGGCGCGAGCTCCCGCCCGCCGCGCAGCCCTTCCGGCCCGAGATGCACAACGCGGTGTTCGAGGCGTGAGCGCCGCTGACGCCGGCGGCTGGGTCGAGGCCTGCGCCGTCGATGACGTCGAGCCCGAGGACGTCATCGAGGTGGAGTGCGGGGGGCGGACGTTCGCCGTCTACCGCAGCCCGCAGGACACCTTCCATGCCACCGATCCGATCTGCACCCACGAGCGCGCCCGTCTCGCCGACGGTCTGGTGCAGGGCGACATCATCGAGTGCCCCAAGCACAACGGCCGCTTCAACTACAAGACCGGCGAGGCCACGCGCCCGCCGGCACGCGAGCACCTCTGCATCCACCCGGTCCGCACGGAGGCCGGGCGGGTGTACATCCGGGTGACCTGACCGCCGCCGACTGGCAAAAGTGCACGCACGCCGAGGGCGCAGTGGGTGCGGGGCGCCTAGCGCCAACATGGCGGGCAGAAGTGCACGCACGGTCTCCGCGGCCCTGCCGTACGTGCAGTTTCGCCAGTCAGTCAGCGAGTCCAGTCGATCTCGGCAAAGCGCCGCGTGAGCTTCTCGCCCCGCGTGGCGTTGAGCGAGGCGACCCAGGCGATGCGCCCCTGAAACTCGGCCCGCCGGCCGGTCAGCCCCTGGCCGGCGGTACCGTGGCGGGCGGCGTTGTGCAGGATCGCCTTGAGGCGGTCGTACTCGGCGCGGGGGACGTTGGGTGCGGCGTTGACGACGATCCCGCACACCGACTGGCGTGCTGCCCGGGTGCGCAGGACGGTCTTGTCGGGGTGAACGGTGAAGCCCTCCGCGCGTACTGGGCGGATCCCGGGGTGACCCCGGAGAGGGAGGTGCGCCCGCGGGCACACCTGACCCACCTCGGTGCTGCGACGCCGCGGAGGCGACGCTACCGCATCGTGGTCTCCACGATCGCGTCGATGATCTCCGGCCACAGCGCGCGTGGCAGGTCGTGGCCCATGCCCGGGAAGATCACCAGCCGGGCCTCCGGGATGGCCTCGGCGGTGGCGCGTCCGCCCGAGACATCGACGAGGGGATCGGCGTCGCCGTGGATGACGGTGGTGGGGACGCTGACCGACGCCAGCGACTCGGTGCGGTCAGGCGCCGACACCACCGCCCCGAGCTGGCGGGCGCTCCCGGCGGGGTAGATGCCGCGGTCGAACAGGAGCGCGGCGCGCCGGCGCTTGTAGTCCTCCTCGAAGTCATACGCCTGAGAGCCGATCGCGCGGTAGGTCTCGAGGTGGTCCTCGATGTAGGCCTCGCGCTCGCGTCGCGTCTTGCGCATGAGGCGCATCATCATCTTCGGCTGGGGCTTGCCCACCCGCGGGTTGCCGGTGGTGGACATGATCGAGACCAGCGAGAGGACGCGATCGGGGTGGTTGATGGCCATGAGCTGGGCGATCATGCCGCCCATCGAAGCGCCGACGATGTGGGCGGCGCGGATCTCGAGGTGGTCGAGCAGGCCGACGCTGTCGGCCGCCATGTCCTCCAGCGTGTAGGCGCCTGCCCGCGCGCGGCGCCGGAGCAGCTGCCAGCGGGTCGGCGTCGGCGTGCCGCGCAGGTGCGAGGAGCGGCCGATGTCGCGATTGTCGAAGCGGATGACGCGGAAGCCGCGGGCGGCCAGCAGCTCGCAGAACTGATCGTCCCACAGGAGCATCTGCGAGGCCAGGCCCATGATGAGCAGCACCGGTGGCGCCGTCGCCGGGCCGAAGGTCTCGTAGCAGAGCTCCAGCTGGCCGGCGGTGGCGGTCTGCTCGCCGGAGGAGGTCGATTTCAGCTCAGACGCGGACAGGCGCGTCACCGTACCAGGGAACCGGCGTCAGGCGGACGCGCCTTAGAGGAGACGTATCAGGGGCAGCTTGGCGGCGCGGATCTGTACCTGCGCGCGCTCGGCGACGTGCCGGGGCTGGGTGATCGTGATGGTGAGGCGATCGCCTGACCGGTAGCGCAGACGCTCCAGCCGCCGCCACAGCTTGGGGAGGCTGCGGAGCCCGGCTCGCGCGGCGCCACGCGGGCAGCCCTTCGCCGTACAGCGCACCGAGAGCCTCGCGCGCTTGGGAAAGCGGAACGCCCGGGCGCTCACCATACGGGTGCCGCGACGGTTCCACTTCCACTTGATCGTCACCTTGACGCGCACTCGCGGCCGCCCGTGGCGCGGGCCGGGCGCGGGGAGGATCGTCGTGGCCACCGGCGTCACCGGCGGGCTCGACGTCGTGGGTGGCGCGGTCGCACCGCCGGGCGTGAACGGCCCGGCCCACCCCGCGGCATCGCTGTAGAAGGACTCGCGCAGGGCTCCGCTTGCCGACTGGTAGTAGACGTCGACCTCCGTCCCGTTGCGGAATACGTCGGCCCCCGGCCCGCCGGCTGCGCTGCCGCCGGTGCCGACGAGCTCGAACGGGCGGCTCCAGCCCGCCGCGTCGGAGTAGACCGACTCGCCGATGCCGCTGTCGGTGGTGCGATAGAAGACGTCGATCTCGGCGCCGGCGCGGAACACGTCGGTGGCCGGGGCGGAGGCGAGGACACCCGCGGTGCCGGCGATCTCCGCGGGCGCGCTCCAGCCGTGGGCGTCGGAGTAGAAGGACTCGCCCAAGCCCCCGTCGGCGCGCCGGTAGAAGACGTCGACCTCCGCGCCGTTGCGAAACACGTCCACCGCCGGGGCCGAGGCCGCGAGGCCGGCGGTCCCGGGCAGCTCGAACGGGGCGCTCCAGCCGGTGGCGTCGCTGTACACGGATTCGTGGATGCCGTTGTCGGCGTCGCGGTAATAGAGGTCGACCTCGGTACCGCTGTGAAAGACGTCCACGGCCGGTGCCGACGCGGCGATGCCCGCGGTGCCGGGAAGCTCCGCCGGTGCACTCCACCCAGCGCCGTCGGAGTAGACCGACTCTCCGATGGCACCGTCGGCGAGCCGATAGTAGATGTCGACCTCGGTCCCATTGCGAAACACGTCGGCGGCGGGGGAGGAGGCGGCGATTCCGGCGGTGCCGGGCAACTCGAGGGCGCCGCTCCAGCCGGCCGCGTCGGAGTACACCCGCTCCCAAACGCCGTTGTCGGCGGCGCGGTAGTACACGTCGATCTCGCTGCCGTTGCGAAACACGTCGGTGGCGACGCCGTCTGAGGAATCGATGGCCAGTGCCGCGCTCGGCATCAGCAGGCAGGCGGCGAGCACCAGTCCGATGAGCGGCGCGACCATTACGCGCCCCGCAGTCCGTTTGTTCACCGCACCCGCCTCCATTCCATTGGTGTGAACACTCGACGCCGGCGTCCGTTGCGGCGGTGGTGTCGCCGCGCACGGTAAAGGACGCTCGAACGCTCCGCAAACGGGTGCGGTGACTCAGCGTCCGCGCCGCGCATGGCCAAGCAGAGGTTGCGCTGCCGTTGTGTCCGGTTTCGGGGCACGCGCGTTGACGAGGGCAACGGCGCGACGGAGAATGGCAAGCGGCGCAGTTTCCATTCACTGTTGGGATCGGAGGGGACATGACAGATACCCACGTGGTGCTGTCCGGGAGCGACCGACCGCGCAAGCACGATGCGGAGCGAGTCCGCGACGTCGACCCGGCATCGGCGGTCCAGGTGACTGTCACCGTGCGCGGGCCGGACCTGCCCCAGGTGACGCCGGGGAAGTCGATCAGCCGGGAGGAATTCGAGCGCAGCTACTCGGCGCGCCCGGCCGACATGGAAGCGGCGGCGTCCGAGCTGGGGCACTACGGGCTGGAGGTGCTCGACAGCGCGCCCTCGACGCGCAGCCTGCGGCTTCGGGGCACCGCCGCACAGATGGATGCCGCGTTCCGGGCCAGCCTGGGGATCTACCGCCACGACGGCAGCGACTTCCGGGGGCGCGAGGGGAGCTTGGAGATCCCCACCAGCCTCGAGGGCATCGTCACCGGCGTGTTCGGGCTCGACCAGCGGCGCGTCGCCCGCCGCGTGCCGGGAATCCCGCCCCACCAGGGGTCGGCCGAGTCCGTTGCCGATGGCGCGCTCTCGCCCGCGGACCTCGAGGAGCGCTACCGCTTCCCGTCAGGTGAGGGCGAGGGCCAGACCGTGGCCATTGCCGAGTTCGGCGGCGCCTACTTCCCCGATGACCTCGCGACCTTCTGCAGCCAGCAGGGGCGTCCGGAGCCGACGGTCAGGCAGGTGGGGCTCGGGATGCCGCTGCTCACCGAGCAGGAGGTGATGGCGCTGCCGCCCGCTCAGCGCGAGGATGTGCTCGAGGAGGCGGGCGAGGTCAACATGGACGTGCAGATCGTCGCCGGGCTGTGCCCGGGCGCCGACATCGTCGTCTACTTCGCCACGTTTGACCAGAAGGGCTGGGTCGATCTGCTCAACGAAGTCATCAAGGGCGTGCCGGCCGGTCCGGTGGCAGTGTCGGTGAGCTGGGGGCTGGCCGAGGACAGCGCGGACTTCTCGGCGGCCGCGCGCCGGGTCATCGACCATCGGCTCCAGGCGGCGGCTCTGCTCGGCATCACCGTGTGCGTGTCGGCAGGAGACGACGGCTCCGGCGATCAGGTCCGGGACGGCAACGCCCACGTCAACTTCCCCGCGTCCAGCCCGAACGTGCTCGCGGTGGGAGGGACCCAGCTGGACGGTGACCAGGAGGTGGCGTGGTGGCAATCACCCGGTGACCGGGCCCACGGCGGAGGCGCCACCGGGGGCGGGATCAGCAAGGTGTTCCCGCAGCCCAGCTGGCAGACCGTCGAGGTGAGCTCCCCGGACGGTCGCACCGTGACCGGGCGCATCATCCCCGACATCGCGGCGCTGGCGGGACCACCCTTCTACCAGCTCGTGCTGCTGGGCAAGGCCGCCCCCAACGGGGGCACGAGCGCGTCGGCGCCGCTGTGGGCGGCGCTGATCGCGCGGACGGCCGCGGCGGCCAGCCCCCAGCGCGCGCCGGTGTTCCTGGCGCCGCTGCTCTACGGCGCAGGGCCCGGCGGCCATCCGCTGGGCACCTCGGTCTGCCGGGACATCACCTCGGGTGACAACACCTCGACGCCACCGGGGTGGGGGTTCGCCGCGGGGCCGGGCTTTGACGCCGTCAGCGGCTGGGGGGTGCCCGACGGTCCGCCGCTGGTGGGCACGCAGATGGTGCCCGGCAAGGCCGCGGCGCACAAGTAGAGCGTCACGTCGGCGGGGCGGCCTCCAGCGCGGCCCCGCCGACCACTTCACCGAGCTGGAACACGAGCCAGATCCGCTGCGGATCGAGCAGCAGCTGCGGGGTTGCCACCGCGTCGCCGTCAACCACCACCAGGTCGGCGAGCCTGCCGGGCGCGATCGTGCCCAGTTGATCCTGGAGGCCGATGGCCTCCGCAGCGATCGCGGTGGCCGAGCGCAGCGCCTCGGCGCCGCTAAGCCCGTGGTGGACCATGCGCACCAGTTCCAGCGCGGCGTCATCGCCAGAGACGCCGTCGCGGTCTGAGCCCAGCGCGATCTTCACTCCCGCCTGGCGTGCGGCGCGCATGCTCAGCGTGCCCTGCCGCAGGTTATGGTGGGCCAGGTCGACGATGCTGGGGAGCATGTGGGCGTCGACGGTGGCCTGATCGGAGTCGATGGCGTCGCCGAAGCCGCCCATCCAGTAGTAGCCGCTCAGCGTCGGGACCAGGACCTGGCCGCCGGCCGCCATCGCCTCCAGCAGCTCCGGGCGCTGGTTGAGGTACATGCCGTGCTCGATGGTGTCCACCCCGTACGCGATGGCCGCGGCGGTCCCGTCCAGGCCCTCGACATGGGCCGCGACCTTGAACCCCATCCGGTGGGCCTCCTCAACGATGGCCGCGAGCTCCACGTCGGTCATCTGCGACGGCTCGGGATCCTCCAGCTCGTTGGAGCGCGCGCCGGTGGTCATCACCTTGATGAAGTCCGCGCCGTCGCGGAGCTGCTCGCGCACCGCCTTGCGCATCTCGTCGGGCCCGTCGGCCTCGCGGTACATGGCGCCATAGAAGCGGCCGCCCGGCGCGGTGGCGGAGATGATCAGCCCGCAGGTGAGCAGCCGCGGGCCGCGGAACGCGCCGTAGCGCATCGCCTGCCGTGCCTCCTGGGGCTGGAGGCCCTGCGAGCCGACGTTGCGCAATGTGGTGACGCCCATGCGCAGGGTGTCGCGCAGGCTCGCCTGGAGGAGGTGCGCGCTCGTTCCGGCCAGGAGCGGCTCGGCGCCATGCACCGGCTCGGGCTTGCGGCCCTGGACGTGGACGTGGACATTGATGAGGCCGGGCAGCAGCATCCGCCCGGCGAGGTCGACCACGCGCGCGCCGTCGGGAACCGGATCGCCGGCGCCACCGACTCGCTCGATCACGCCGTCGGTGATCAGCACGGCGGCGCCGTCGCGCACCGGCGCACCGGTGCCGTCAAACAGCCGCGCGCCCGTCAGCCACAGGCGGCCCGGGGCAGGCGGGGGAGCGGCCAGCAGGGAGGGGTGGCGGTGGGGCACGAGGCCGCACACTAACCGTCGCGCAGTTCTGAAACGGTCTTGCAGATCAGCCGCAAACGCGCTATACAGATCTGAAAGGCTCTTTCAGAAAGGAGCGTAGGCATGGCGGAACGCCGGCCGGTGCTCACCGATCCCGAGGTGCTCGAGGCGCTGGCCCATCCCGTCCGCCTCGATCTGCTCAGCTACCTGATGTCCGACGGCCCGGCGAGCGCATCTGTGTGCGCGCGGGCGGTGGGGGACACGCCGTCGAACTGCAGCTACCACCTGCGGACGCTGGCGCGTCACGGCCTGGTCGAGGCGGTGCCGTCCCCAGACCGGCGCCAGCGGCCGTGGCGGGCCACCATCACCGGCTTCACCTTCGCCCCCGACGCGGACCCGTCCACCGCCGAGGGGCGCGCCACCGCGGCGGTCATGGCCGCCTCGCTGGCCCTGCAGCAGCGGCTGCTGCGCGACTACCTCTCACACCGGGACTCCGTGCCGGCGGCGTGGCGCGAGGTGGACCTGGCCTCGAACTACACGCTGCGCATCACCCCGGATGAGCTACGGGTACTGGGCGCGCAGCTCGACGCGCTCATTCGCCCGCTCATCGCCGCCGGCCGCGAAGCCGCTCCCGGTTCCGCGCTGGTGGAACTCGACCTGTTCGCCTTTCCCCGGACCGAGGCCCCGTGGAGCCGCGAGGAGCCCTGAGCGTCCCGGCATTCCGCGCGCTGTGGGGCGCGGGGCTGATCTCCGACACCGGAGACTGGCTGCTCCTGATCGCGCTGCCCATCGTCGTCTACCAGCTGACCGGGTCGGCACTGGGGACCTCGGCGGCGTTCGCGGCCGAACTGGCGCCGGGCATCGTGCTGGCGCCGGTGAGCGGGCGGCTCGCCGACGGCGTGGACCGCCGGGTGCTGCTGATTGCCCTCAGCGGTCTCCAGGCGCTGGCGCTGTTGCCGCTGCTGCTGGTGCACGGGCGCCACGGACTGGTCGTCGTCTACGTCGTGATCGTGGTGCAGGCGAGCCTCGCCGCCCTGTTCGATCCGGCCAAGAACGCGCTGCTGCCCACGCTGGTGGGGCCGGGCCAGTTGGTGTCGGCCAACTCGATGGTGGGGCTGGGGACGGCGGTCGGACGGCTCGCCGGCGGTCCGCTGGGCGGGCTGCTGCTCGCCGCGGGCAGCCTACGGACGATCGTGATCGCCGACGCGGTCACCTTCGCCGTGGCCGGGCTGCTCATCGCCCGCGTGCCGTCGGCACGCGCCGCGGACGGGCGCAGCGGGCATCGGCGGGATCGAGCCGACGGCGGTTCGCGCGGCGGTGAGCAGCGCGGGCAGCCACGCGCGCGGGGCGGCCTGCGCGCCGTGCTGCGCCACCGCGCCGTCGCGGGCGCCCTGCTGGTGGTCCTCGTCGTCGACACGGCGCAGGGGATCTTTGTGGTCCTGTTCATCGTGTTCGTGGCCCGCCGGCTGCACGGCGGATCGGCCGAGATCGGCCTGCTGCGCGGCGTCCAGGCCATCGGCGCGATCGGGGCTGGAGTGCTGCTCGCGGTCCGCGGGGACCGGTGGCGCCCCGTGGTGCTCGTCGCGGTGGCGGCGACCGCGTTCGGGCTGTTGGACCTCACGATCTGGAACGGGCCCGCGGTCACCCGGTCAATTGCGGTCTACGCCGCCCTGTTCGCGCTTGCCGGCGCGCCGGGGGTGGTCATGGAGACCGGCGGCATGAGCTTCCTGCAGGCCGCGGTGAGCGACAGAGAGCGCGGGCGCGTGTTCGCCGCGGCGGGGCTGACCGAGAACGCGGGGCAGGCACTGGGCATCGTCGTGGCCGGGCTGCTCACCGCGCCGCTGGGGCTGATGACCCTGCTCAACGTCCAGGGCGTGCTCTACCTCGCCGCGGCCGCGCTCGTGGTCACGCTCGCGCAGCGGAGGGCGAGGCCGTCCCGGCTGCCCACCGCCGCATGACGGGCAGACGAGACGGCCTCGCGGTTGGGAGGAGCTCGTGTTAGGCCGGTGATCCCGCGAGCATCACGGGTTCTTCAGGGAGGTGAAGTTCAGATCCCAGGTCCCCTCGTTCCACAGCGAGTTGACGCCGGCAACGTCCTTGGACTCGATGTTGGCCTGGTTGTCGAAGTCCTCGGGGATGGCCACGGCCTGGTCGACGAGCATCTTGTCGACGTTGGCGAAGGCCTGGGCGCGCGCCGTGGGATCGGACACGAGCGCCGCCTTCTGTATCGCGGCGTTGATCTGGGGGTTGTTCACCTGCCCGAAGTTGGAGTTGTTGGTCGGGGTGATGGAGGGTCCGTAGAAGGGGACGTAGAGCACCGTCAGCGGATCCGCGAAGTCACGGAGCCAGCCGCCGGAGGGGCAGACGTCGATCTCCTGCTTGGGTACGCCGCAGTACTTGGCATACATGACCGTCTGGTCGACCAGGCTCACATGCGTGTGGAAGCCCAGTTGCGTCAGGTCGGTGTTGACGAGCTGGACGATCGCCGGGCTGTTTCCGTTGTTGGCGCCGACGATCTGCACCGTTGCCGAGCCCGTGTACTTGCCCGAGCTGTAGCCGGCCGCCTTCATGTACTTCTGCGCCACCGACAGGCTGCCGTTGACGTCGACGTTCCATGGCACCTGCGGACCCGCGGCGCCGCCGGACTGGGCATAGCCGTCCACGCCGGGATAGATGAAGTGCGTCGCCGGCTGTCCGGTGAGGGAGCCGCCGCGCAGCTTGACGATCGCGGCACGGTCGAGGTTGGCCCACACCGCCCGGCGGAGGTTGACGTCCTTGAACGGCCCGGCCTGGTTGTTGAGCGCGGCGTAGTGGTCGCCGGAGCCCGGGGTGAAGGTGATCTGCGACGGATAGCTCTGGTAGGCCAGCTTGACCACCGACTGTGCGGGCGTGTCGAACTGGGCGGCGTCAGAGCCCTGCAACACCTGGCGGCCGATCACCGTCGAGTCGCCGCCGATGACGAAGTTGATCCGATTGAGATAGGCGGGACGCCAGTCGGTCTTGGCGTTCCAGTTGGGGTTGCGCACCAGCGTCAGCGACTTGCCCGTCTGGTAGCCGATGCCCTGGAACAGCCCCGTCTTGGGATCGCTCTGAATCATGTAGGGGCCACTGGCCACCAGGTACTTGGAGCCGTAGGTCGTCGGGGACTGCTTGTCCATCGGCCCAGCGAAGCTCTCGGGCACCGGGGCGGAGATGGGCAGGCTCAGCGCCTCCACCATGAACGCGCCGCTCGGCTTGACCGTGTGCAGGACGAGGGTGTACTTGTCTGGCGTCTGGATCCCGGGGATCGGGCCGCCCTTGTAGCTGGCGCTGGTGGCGCCCACCAGCGGCGCCGGCGCACCCGCTCCGAAGTAGGACTGGAAGTAGCCACTGGCCACGTTGGGGTTGGCGGCGCGCTCAATGGCGTAGGCCACGTCGGCGGAGGTCACCTCGCGGTTGACCGGAGGGCTGAAATGCACGCCATGGTGGATGTGGATCGTGATCGTCTTGCCGCCGTCGGCGATGCCCCCATTGGCCGTGGTGGGGATCACGGTGGCGAGGTCGGCGCTCAGGACGTTGGCGGTGTTGGGCTTGTAGGAGAACAGCGTGCGCTGGGTGGCACCGTCGATCCCGTAGTCGCTGACGAAGTAGGACTCGCCCGGGTCCAGGTGCTCGAAGTCCTCACTGGTGTAGACGGTGAGGGTCCCGCCGCGTTGCTTGGTGGCGCCGGTGAGCACCTGGCCGACTGGGTTCTCGCCGGCCTTGAGCGGGACCGATGGGACCGAGCCGCCCGACGACTTGGGGGTGGAACCGCCGCCGGCGCTCCCGCTCGAGGAGCTCCCGCCCCCGCTGCTCCCACATGCTGCGACCCCCAGGGCCAGCAATCCCGTGACCGCCATGGCGGTCACGCCGCGACTAACACTCATCGGCGCCTCCAAGTCTCTTGAGCAAAACGATGCCTCCTACCCGTGAACATCCTGCGCGCATGGGCTGACCGCGGCCTGACGACCCTCTGACCGGACGGGTCATGGCTGCTGAACGACACGGTTTGGTGAGGTTTTGGAGGGCCCGGCGCGGTATGCGTGGCGGTCCGGGTGCGGACAGGTGGAGGACCGGGTTTGCGCGCCGCCTGGGCGCGCCGGATAATCGGTGCGATGGGGATTGAGGTGCGCCTGTCGACCCAGTTCCGCGTGCTCGGGCCTCTCGAGGTCTCCCACGACGGCGCTCCGGTCCGCCTGGGGGGAGAGCGCCAGCGCGCGCTGCTGGCGCTGCTGCTGATCCAGGCCAACGCGCTGGTGACGACCGAGCGATTGATAGAGCACCTCTTCGGCGGCCATTCGTCGCAGGGCGCCGCCAACGCGGTGCACGTGGCGGTGTCGCGACTGCGCCGGACCCTGCGCTGCGGTGACGAGGCGCCGCTGGTCACCCGTCCCGGCGGGTACGTGCTTTCGGTCGGCCCCGACCGGCTCGACGCGGCGCGGTTCGAGCGCCTGCTCGACCAAGGTCGCCGGGCCGCGTCCGCCGAGGACCCGGCTGCGGCGGCGGTGCGGCTGCGTGAGGCGCTGGCGCTGTGGCGCGGGCCCGCGCTGGCCGACCTCGCGCTCATGGAGTGCGTCGCCCCCGAGGCCCGCCGGCTGGACGAGCTGCGGCTCTTGGCGCTCATGGAGCGCATCGACGCCGACCTGGCCCTCGGCCGCCACGCCGAGCTCATCCCCGAGCTCGAGGCCCTGGTGGCCGCGCAGCCGCTGCGCGAGCGCCTACGCCATCAGCAGATGCTGGCGCTGTATCGCGCCGACCGCCGGGCCGAGGCGCTCGAGGTCTATCGCGACACCAGCACGCTGCTGCGCGAGGAGCTGGGGCTGGAGCCCGCGCGGGCGTTGCAGGATCTCGAGCGGATGGTGCTGCACCAGGACGAGTCGCTCAATCGCGCGCCGCCCCTCCCGGGGGCCGGCTCGCGGAGCGGGCGGGGGCCGGTTCCCGACGGGTTGGTGTGCCCGTTCAAGGGCCTGTCCTCGTTTGACACCAGCGACGCCGAGTACTTCTGCGGGCGCGACCGGGTCGTCTCCGAGCTGGTCGCGCGGGCGGCGGAGTCCACGCTGGTGGGCATCCTCGGCCCGTCGGGAATCGGCAAGTCCTCCCTGTTGCGCGCGGGACTGTTGCCCGCGCTGAAGGCCGGCGCGCTTCCCGGTAGCGCCGGCTGGCGCCAGGTGCTCCTGCGCCCGGGGACGCATCCCTGCGATGAGCTCGACCGCGCGGTGGGCGGCGCCGGCCTGCAGGCCATGTTGGCGCAGCTGGGGCCCGCCGACGGGATCGTCATCGCGGTCGACCAGCTCGAGGAGGTGTTCACGCTCGGCGCGGGTGAGGCCGAGCGGGTCCGCTTCCTGGACCGGCTCGCGGTCGCGGCCCGAGAGCCCGAGCGGCGCGTGCTGGTGCTGTGCGCGCTGCGCGCCGACTTCTACGGCCGGCTCGGCGCCCATCCGCGCTTCGCCGAGCTGCTCAGCCACAGCCACGCCCTGGTCGGGCCGATGGACCGCGAGGAGCTGACCCAGGCCATCGAGGGGCCCGCCAGCCGCGCCGGGCTGTCGATCGAGCACACCCTGGTCGACGCCCTCGTGGCCGACGTTGCCGACGAGCCCGGCGGCCTGCCTCTGCTCTCGACCGCGCTGCTCGAGCTGTGGCGCGGGCGAGATGGTCATACCCTGCGCTTTGAGGCCTACCGGCGCAGCGGTGGCGTGCGCGGGGCGGTCGGCCGCCTGGCCGAAGCCGCCTACGCCGAGCTCACCGAGCCCGAGCGCCGGGCGGCGCGCAACGTGATGCTGAGGCTGGTGGCCGGGGAGGAGGGAACGCTGGCCCGGCGGCGGGTGCCGCTGGCCGAGCTGGAGCGCGTCGACGACGGCGCGCGCGTGCTGGCGACCCTCATCGACGCGCGGCTCATCACGGTGGGCGAGGGCAACGTCGAGCTCTCGCACGAGGCCCTGATCCGCGAGTGGCCCCGCTACCGGGTCTGGCTGGACGAGGACCAGATGGGCCGGCGCATCCACGCCCACCTCATCGCCGCCGCGCGTGAATGGGACAAGGGCGGTCGGGACCCGGGCGAGCTCTATCGCGGGGCGCGCCTGGCCAACGCGCAGGAGTGGACGGTGCGCAACCGCGAGTGGCTCAACAGCTCCGAGCGCGACTTCATCGACGCCAGCCGTCTCGAGGCTCGGCGCGACCTCCAGCGCCAGCGCGCCCACCGCCGGCGGCTGCGCGACCTCGTCATCGCCGCGGGCCTGCTGCTGGTCCTGGCGATCGGCGCCGCGGCCTTCGCGCTGGTCAAGCAGCACAGCGCCGACGACGCTGCTCGTGCCGCAGCCGCTGACGCGCGCGCGGCCCTCGGCCGCCAGCTCGGCACCGAGGCGGTGAGCGAGCCCAGCCTCGACCTGGCCATGCTGCTCGCCCGCGAGGCCGTCACGCTGAACCGCTCCGAGCAGACCGAGGGGTCGCTGCTCACGACGCTGCTGCGCACCCCGGCGGTCATACGATCGTTCGCGCTGGCGCCCGGCTCGCCGGCCCGGCTCGCGCTCAGCCCCGACGGGCGCACACTGGCGGTCGGCGACGCCGCCGCCGGAACGATCCATTTCTATGACCCGGTCACGCACGCCGTGACGGCGCGTCCGCTGGTGGACTTCAGCGGCGACCAGGCTCCGGTCTACTCCGCCGACGGCACGCTGCTGGTCTACCCGACCGAACAGGCCGGCGGCCAGCGGCTCGATGTCCGCGATGCCCGGACGCTGGCGCTGCGCCATCAGCTCCTCCTCGATCCCACGTTCCAGACCGAGAGCACCGCCGACATCCCCAACGGCAGCATCGCCGTTGACCCCGGAGGCCAATTCGTGGTCTACGGCTATTGGGCGCTGGACGCATCCGGACGCCCCACCGGCGCGGTCCTGGATCGCTGGTCGCTGCCCTCCGGTCACCTCAACGCCACGGTGCCGATCGGGGCGGGCCCCCTGCTGGCGCTGCGCCTCACCGACGACGGCCGGCAACTGGTCACCGTCTCGGCGCACGCGGTCAGCGTCTACGACACCTTCTCGCTGCAGCGCCTGCGCACCGTCGCCATCCCGGCCGACGCCGGCGCGCCCACGGTCGCCGCCGTCAGCCCCGACGGGCGCCGCGTCGTGCTCGGGGGACGAGGCGGGACCGTGTGGTTCGAGGACACGGTCACCGGCGCCGCGCGCGAGGGCGCCGGCACTCACCACGCCGCGGTGGCGGGGGCGTTCTTCGGCCCCACCGGCGACGTCGCGACGACCGTGGGCAACGACAACACGGTGATCGTGTGGGATGCCCCCACCGATAAGCCCATCCAGGAGCTGACCGGGCCCACCGGTCAGGTCCAGAGCGCCGCCGCCAGCCCGGACGGAACCACGCTGTACACCTCCTCGCTGGACGGCGACGTGCTGGCCTGGGATCTCACCGGGACCCGGCAGTTCGGGCGCCGGGCGGCGCTGGGCGCGGGACTGCGCTGTTGCACCTCCCTGTCGCCGGAGGTGGCGCCGCTGGCGACCTCACCCGACGGCTCGGAGTTCGCGGCTCGGCTCGGCTCCTCGAGCGTGGGCCTCTTCTCCACACGCACGCTGCAACGGCGCGCAACGTTCCGCGTGAGCGCGGCCGACGGGATCACCGCGCTGGCGTGGTCACCGACGGCGCCGCTGCTGGCGGTGGCCGGCCACGCCGGCTTCGTGGCGCTGTGGAATGTGTCCGGGACCCCGCGGCCGGCGCAGACGATGCTCGGCCTGCACGCGGTGCTCGGCCGTCCCGAGGCCATCCAGGCGCTCGCGTTCTCCCCTGACGGCAGCCTGCTGGCCGCCAGCGATCGCAACGAGACGCACCCGACCCCCGATCTCCCCGCGCTGCCGGCGGCGTTCCTGGCCACGTGGCGGACTGCCACCGGGGCGCTCGTGGGGCCGCCGCGCGAGCTGGCCGTGGGTGCCGGTACGGGCCGCTCGGATCAGCTCGCGTTCTCGCCCGACGGCACCCTGCTGGCGGCGGGAATCCCCGACGGGCGCGTGCTGGTCCTGGACACCGCGACGGGCGCCACCACGCAGACGCTGAGCCCGCCCAGCGGGGCGACCTCAGTGGCCTTCTCGCCCAATGGGACCCTCGGCACCGGCACCGGGGCGGGCACGGTCGACCTGTGGAACCCGACGACCGGCCAGGCCCTGGCCCCCGCGCTGATCGCCGCGTCTGCACCCATCACCAGCCTCGCGTTCGAGCCCGATGGCCAGCGCTTCGTCACCGCCGGCTACCAGGACGGCTCGGTGAAGCTGTGGTTCGCGCCGACGCTCCAGCAGGAAGGCCCGGCGCTGCCCACCGACGGCGGCACCGCGGCCACGGTGGCGTTCGCCGCCCGCGGGGGCGGACTCCTCGACGTCCAGGACAGCGGACGGGCGTTCGTCTGGCCGACGGCGCTCTCTGACTGGGAGCGACGCGCCTGTCAGGTCGCCGGGCGTAACTTCACGCGCGAGGAGTGGGTGCGTCTGGTCGCCCAGCCCGGGTACGCGCCCGTCTGCCGCTGAGCATCTCGCGCGGCACGGCGAGGACGGCGGCGCCGGTGAGCGCGGTCAACGCGGCCCCCGCCCAGGCCAACGACGGGCCGCGCGGGGCGATGCCGGCGTGCGCGGTGGCGGCGCTGAGCAGGAGCAGAGCCGCCACGCCGAGGGCGGTGCCGAGCTGCGCGGTGGTGTTGAGCGCGCCCGCGGCGGTGGCCTGGAGCGATCCGGGCACGTCGGTGCCCATGGCGTTGGCGGCGACCGAGGAGAGACCGAGACCGATGCCGGCCACCGCGACCGGCGCCGCCACGAGCCATCCCGAGCTCACGACGGCGATGAGCCCTGCATCGGCCAGCCCGATGAGGACGAGGCCGAGGCCGATCACGGCCGGGGCGCGGAGCGCGCGCAGCGCCACGGCGGACAGACCCGCGCCGGCGAGCGCGCCCACGCTCACCGGCATCAGCCGCAGCCCTGCCGCCCCCGCGGAAAGGTGCTGGGCGCGCTGCAGCTGCAGGGTGGCGATGGCCAGCGCCGAGCTGGTGGTGGCGGTGTTGAGGAAGGCGGCCGCCGCGCCGGTGCGCAGCGCGCCCCGGCGTACCGCCTGCGCCGGGATGAGGGGCTCGCGCGCGCGCCGCTCCACCCGGGCCACGGCGAGCAGGAGGGCCACGCCGCCGGCCACGGCGCCGAGGCCCAGCGCGGCGTGGGCCGGCGGCTGCAGGAGCGAACCTCCCAGGACGAGGCCCGCGACTCCCGCGGTGAACAGGATCCCCCCGGGCAGGTCGAGCCCCCCGTCATGCTCGGAGCTGCGCGATGGCGAGCAGCGCAGCACGCCGAGAGCGATGACCAGGGCCAGCGGAAGGTTGATCCAGAACATCGCGCGCCATCCCGAAAGCTGCGTCAGCAGTCCCCCGATCACGAACCCGCTGGCGCCGGCCGCCGCGCCCGCGGCACTCCAGGCCGCCATGGCCACGCGGCGACCGTCCGCTGATGGGGTGGCGGCGATGAGCAGCCGCAACGACGCCGGTACCGAGACCGCGGCGGCCGCTCCCTGCAGGCAGCGGCCCACGACGAGCAGTGGCACCGCAGTGGCGGCGGCGGCGCACAACGAGCCGGCGGCGAACAGCGCGATCCCGCCCAGCAGTACCCGGCGATGCCCGAAGCGGTCACCGAGCCGCGCGCCCATCATCAGCAGCCCACCGAAGCACATCGCGTAGGAGGTCAGTACCGCCGAGGCCGCGCTGCCCGCGGCCGAGAGTGAGCGCAGGATCTGCGGCGCGGCCGTGAGCACCTCGGTGACACCGAGTACGTCGACGAACTGCACGAGGCACAGGACGGCGATGACGGATGGGGTGCGTGGTTTCTTCATCGATGAAGTATCTGAGAACATTGATACCCCCCGATGAGCGCCCAAATCACTCTCCAGTCGATCGCGGACCGCTTGGGCTGCTCGGCCAAGACGGTCTCCAACGCCTTCAACCGACCCGACCAACTGTCGGCGGCGACCCGTCAGCGCGTGTTCGCGGTCGCCGCCGAGCTCGGCTATCCCGGCCCCAACCCGCTCGCCGCGGGGCTGCGCCGCGGCCGGGTCGGCGCGATCGGCGTCGCCTACGCCAACCCGCTGTCCTACGCGTTCGAGGACCCGGTGAGCGTCGCCCTTCTGGCCGGGATCAGCGCGGTGGCCGAGGGCGAGGGCGCCGGGCTTCTGCTCGTCCCCGGTTCGGCCGACGGCCGGCTCGGCGCCGCCGCGGTCAGCGCCGCGGTGATCGATGGGCTGCTCATCTTCTCGATGGCCGACGACGATCCGCTGGTCGACGCCGCCATCGCGCGGCGGCTGCCCACGGTGGTGGTGGACGAGCCTGCGCCCGCGGCCCTCGCGGGACGGGGCGGACCGGTGCCGTGCTGGGTGGGGATCGACGACGCGGCCGGGGCGAGGCTTGCCGCGCAGCATGTGCTGGAGCTCGGCCACGAGCGCATCGCGGTGATCTCGTTCTCCCTGCACCGCGGCCAGCAACGCGGGCGCATGAGGGAGCGCGAGCAGGCCACCGCCACCTACGCCGTGACGCGGCGTCGGCTGGAGGGCTACCGCAGCGCCGTCACCGCCGCCGGTCTGGACTGGTCAGCGGTGCCGGTGATGGCCGGGGTGACGAGCTCGGTGGACGAGGGCGCGGCGGCCGCCGCGGCGCTGCTGGCGCTGCGCCCCGTGCCCACGGCGATCCTATGCGTCTCAGACCGGCTTGCCGAAGGGGCGATGCGGGAGCTCGGCCGGCACGGGCTGGACGTTCCGAGGGATGTGTCGGTGATCGGGTTCGACGACGCCGCGACCGCCGCCGGCATCGGGCTGACGACGGTGCGCCAGCCGGACCGGGGCAAGGGGGAGACGGCCGCCCGCGCGCTGCTGGCGTTGATGGCCGGGCGCGACGTCGCCCCCGTCCAGGTCCTCGATACGAAGTTGGTGGTGCGCGCCAGCACCGGGCCGCCGGCGCCGGATTACGATCGGGCGTAATGGCCGAGCTGACGAGACGCCCGCCGGACACCGGCTGGCTGGCGCGCGCCCCGTCGGCCGGGTTGGTGATCGGCGGGATCACGTCGGTGCAGATCGGCGGCGCCCTGGCCGTGCACCTGTTCCGGTGGGTGGGCCCCGGCGGCGCCCTGATGCTGCGGATGGTCACCGCCGCCCTCATCCTGCTGGCGACCTCGCCGCCCCGGCTGCGCGGCCGGGCGCTGCGGGGCCTGCCCCTCGCCGTGGTGTTCGGGCTGGTGCTCGCCGGGATGACGCTCTGCTTCTACAACGCGCTGGATCGCATCCCGTTGGGCATCGCGGTCGCGCTGGAGTTCGTCGGCCCGTTGACCGTGGCCGTGGCCGGCTCGCGCCGGCCATTGGATCTCGTCTGGGTCGCGCTGGCCGTCGCCGGGATCCTCGCGCTCACCCGCGGCGGAACGCAGCCGATCTCCGGGCTCGGCGTCTTCTTCGCGCTGCTGGCCGGCGCTCTGTGGGGCTGCTACATCCTGCTCAGCGCGCGCGTAGGGCGAGCCTTCGAGCGCGGGGCGGGGCTGACCGTGGCCCTCTGCGTCGCCTCGCTCGTGACCCTCCCGGTCGGGATCGCCGCGGCCGGCTCGCACCTGCTCGAACCGCGCTCCCTCGCCCTGGGGGCGGCCATCGGGCTCCTGTCCTCGGCGATCCCGTTCTCCTTCGAGATGGAGGCCCTGCGCCGCATCGCGGCCTCGCTGTTCGGCGTGCTGATGAGCCTCGAGCCCGCGATGGCGGCGCTGACCGGTTTCGTGATCCTCGGCCAGCAGCTCAGCGCGCGTGCGGTACTGGGGATCGCGCTCGTCGTCGCCGCGTCGGCGGGGGCCTCGATGCGCGCCCGGCGTGCCCCCACGGATATCTGACCTCGGAGTAGTGCAGGGTGGAGCACCCAAGTGGGCTCCGTTGGACGATCAGTAATAGTCACGAGGACCAGATGGCGGTACTCTGCGCCCCGGCCGCCACCCCGTGTCGTAGCCGCCAGAAACCTCCAGGAAGGAAAGTGGATGGAAGCCACGTCGATCCCCGCGCCCGCTGCCGCCGACCACAAGCCGCCGCGTCAAGAGCTCAAGAAGGGCGCGATCAGCTACATCAGCAACGTCGTCATCGGGGTTGCGTCCACCGCGCCGGGGTACAGCCTGGCCGCCACCGTCGGGTTCATGGTCGGCGTCGCCGGGATCGGGGTCCACAACCCCGCGGTCGTCATCGTGTCCTTCATCCCAATGCTGTTCGTCGCGTGGGCGTACCAGTACATGAACGAGGTGGATCCCGACTGCGGGACCTCGTTCTCGTGGATCAGCCGGGCGATCAGCCCAGAGCTCGGTCTGCTCGTCGGCTGGATCGTCATCGTGTCCGACATCGTCGTCAACGCCAACCAGGCGCAGATCGCCGGCAGTTACGGGTTCCAGCTGTTCGGCCTGGACAATGCGGCGGCCAACACGTTGGACGTCATCCTGCTGGGCGGCATCTTCATCATCGTCCTCACCTGGATCTGCTGGAGGGGCATCGAGCTCTCGGCCCGGACTCAGCAGATCCTGCTCGGCTTCGAGATGACCACCCTGATCATCTTCGCCGTCGTCGCCCTGATCAAGACCTACGTCGATTCGCCCACCCACTCCATGCACGTGGCGCTGGACTGGTTCAATCCGTTCTCAGTCAGCACCAGCGCGCTGCTCTCCGGCATGCTGCTCGGCGTCTTCCTCTACTGGGGCTGGGACACCGGGGTCTCGGTCAACGAGGAGAGTGAGAACGCGAGCGACGGACCGGGCCGCAGCGCGGTGACGTCGACAATGGTCCTCATCGGGATCTATCTGCTGGTGTCGGTCGCCTCCCAGGCGTTCGCCGGCACCACGTATCTGACCAACAACGCCGACGACATCTTCGCGGGGGGTCTGGCCAAGGGCGTGCTCGGCTCGCTTCACTTCCTGCTGACCATCGCGGTACTGACCTCGGCGACAGCGGCGACGCAGACGACCATCATCCCCGCCGCCCGCCAGGCCCTCTCCATGGCCCGCCGGGGCGCCATCCCAAGTCGTTTCGCCCAGATCCATGAGCGCAATTTCTCTCCCGGCACGGCCACGATCTGGGCCGGGGTCCTGTCGCTCATCTGGTTCGTGGCCATCGAGAAGCTCTCGACCAACGTGCTCGCCGACTGCGTGGCGGGTCTCGGGATCCTGGTGTGCATCTACTACGGGTTCACCGGCTTCTGCTGCACCTGGTTCTACCGCTACGAGCTGCGCAAGTCGGTGCGCAACTTCTTCATGCTGGGCTTCTTCCCGACGGTCGGCGGGTTGGTCCTGATGGTGATCCTGGTCAAGGCGGTCGTCACCTACGCCGACCCCGCCAATGACAGCAGCGCTCCCTTCCTGGGCCTGGGCGTGCCAGTGTGGATCGGCATCCTGGGGGTCGGCAGCGGGATCCTGCTCGTGATCTACCGCAAGACCACCGCGCCCGCGTTCTTCCGCAACGAGAAGCGGGTGAAGTTCGGTGATCCGATCGAGGTGGTCACGCCGGAGTCGGAGTTCGCCCCCGCGGACACGATGCTGTAGGCCGGCAGCGCCGGAACCGATGTCCACCACCCCGTCGTTCTGGCTCGACCAGGTCGGGCCGCGCCCGTCGCGGCCCGCGCTGGCGGGTGATCGGGACGCCGACGTCTGCATCATCGGCGGGGGATTCACCGGCCTGTGGACCGCGTACGAGCTCAAGCGGGCGGACCCCAGCCTCGTCGTCGTGGTGCTCGAGGGACACCAGGTGGGCTTCGGTGCGTCGGGTCGCAACGGCGGCTGGGTGCTGGGCAAGGTGTCGGGCACGGTCGACGCGTGGCGGGCGCGGGGAGGACCGGACGCGCCGCGGGCGATGGTGCGCGCCATCCAGCAGACCGTCGAGGAGATCGGCGCGGTCGTGGCCGTCGAGGACATCGAGTGCGACTGGAAACACGGCGGAACGGTGACCGTGGCTCAGTCAGACACCCAGCTCGCCCGCCTGCGTGCCATGGTCGACTCCGAGCGGCGCGAGCTGGGGGAGGACCTGGCCTGGCAGTTGCTCGACGCCGACGCGATCGCCGCGCGGATCCAGGTCGACGGCGCCCGCGGCGCGCTGTTCACCCCCCATTGCGCCCGGGTGCAACCGGCACGGCTCGTCGACGGACTGGCGGCCGCCGCGGAGCGGGCCGGGGTGACCATCTACGAGTCCAGTCCGGTCAAGACCATCGAGCCCGGCCTGGTGGTGACGAAGGGCGGAGATGTGCGCGCGCGCTACGTGCTGCGGGCCACCGAGGGGTACACCGCCGACATGCCCGGGGAGCACCGGGCGCTGCTGCCGATGAACAGCTCGATGATCGTCACTGAGCCGCTGCCCGACGCCGAGTGGGCGCGGATCGGCTGGGAGGGCGCCGAGACGATGCTCGACGGATCCCACCTCTACACCTACTCCCAGCGCACCGCCGACGGACGGATCGCCATCGGCGGGCGGGGCGTGCCCTACCGCTTCGGCTCGCGCACCGACCGCGAGGGCCCAGTCCCGCACCGGACCGTCCATGAGCTCCGGGCCCGGCTCATCTCGCTGTTCCCCTCGCTGGCGGGAGTCCGCGTGGCCCGCTCATGGCACGGCGTCCTGGGCGTCTCGCGCGACTGGTGCCCGACCGTGGCCCTGGATCCGGTGACCGGGCTTGGCTATGCCGGCGGCTACGCCGGGGAGGGGGTGGCGGCCAGCAACCTGGCGGGGCGGACCCTGCGCGATCTCGTGCTGGGCCGCGAGACCGACCTGACGCAGCTGCCCTGGGTGGGCAACCCGGCGCGCAACTGGGAGCCCGAGCCGCTGCGGTTCGTGGGCGCGCGAGGCATCTACACGCTCTATCGCGCCGCCGATCGCCAGGAGCGCGTCCGCCACCACGAGTCGCGGATCGCCGGGCTGGCCAACAAGATCGCCGGCCGCTAGCACGCCGCGCGCGCTACCGCTGCCGCGCTGCGAGCCGATCCGTGCAGACCGGCCCGCAGCGTCAGCAGGTGTGCCCCCACATCAAGACGTCCGCTGCTACGACGGCTTGTAACGGCCGCCCCGCACCAAACTTGCGTATTCCTCCAGATCCCGCCCGAAAGGGCGGGCCGCGGTGTCAGCGGCCCCACACCTCGTCGGCCACGCCGACGATCAGCTCCAACTTGGCCCGCTCATCGTCGATCGTGAGGTTGTTGCCCTCCTCGGTGGAGGAGAAGCCGCACTGCGGCGAGAGGCAGAGCTGCTCGACGCCGACGTACTGGGAGGCCTCCTCGATGCGGCGCTTGAGCAGGTCGCGATCCTCCAGCTCGGGCTTCTTGGTGGTGACCAGCCCCAGCACCACCTGCTTGCCCGCCGGCACGAAGCGCAGCGGCTCGAACGTGCCCGAGCGCTCATCGTCGAACTCCAGGAAGTAGCCGTTAACGTTGAGGTCGCCGAACAGCGCCTCGGCGACGAAGTCATAGCCGCCCTCGGCCGCCCACATCGACTGGTTGTTGCCCCGGCACAGGTGCGTGGTGATCACCATGTCGTCGGGCTTCGTGGCCAGCGCCCGGTTGATGTTGGCGATGTACTGCTCGTGCAGGTGGTCCGGGTCGCCGCCGATCTGCTCGATGTGCCGGCGCTGGGCCGGGTCGTTGACGTAGGCCAGGCTGGTGTCGTCGAGCTGGAGGTAGCGACAGCCCAGCTCATAGGCGCCGGCGATCTGCTTGGCGTAGGCATCGGTGAGGTCATCCCAGAACGCGTCGATGTCCGGGTAGACGCTCTCGTCGATCGACGAGTTGCCGCCGCGGTAGTGGACCATGCTGGGGGAGGGCACGGTCAGCTTCGGGGTCTGCTGGGCCGAGGCGTTGTCGCGCAGGAACGCGAACGCCTGGGCGAAGATCGTCTCCGTCAGGCCGACCGTCCCGCTCACGCGCATCGCCGGCGGGGCGTACTCGTACTCGCCCTCCGCGCTGCGGAACTGCACGTGGATCGACTCGCCCTCGACCTGCTCGATCCCGTCCAGCGAGTAGATGAAGTCCATGTGCCACGAGGTCCGGCGAAACTCCCCGTCGGTCACGCTCCTCAGCCCGGCGGCGCGCTGGAGCTCGATCACGCCGCGGATGGCGTCGTCCTCGGTGGTGCGCAGGGCCTCAGCGTCGACGCGCCCCGCCTTGAAGTCGGCTCGCGCGCGCGCCAGCTCCGGCGGGCGCAGCAGGCTGCCGACATGGTCGGCGCGAAAGGGGGGCTTGTCACGGGACGGCATCGGCATTCGCTCCTTGTCGAAACACAGCGGGCGATTCAAGCAGGCTAGGCTCGCGGCATGGTCGCTCGCTACCGGTCAGTGCTCTCAGTACCCGGTTGCGCCCGCGTCATGGCCACCGCGCTGATCGCGCGTTTGCCGCAGGGGATGACGTCGCTCGGGATCCTGCTGCTGATCCGGACCCACACCGGCTCCTACGCCGTGGCGGGGATCGCGGTCGGCGCCTATGACTTCGCCACCGCGGCGGGGGCGCCGCTGGTCGGCCGGCTGGTCGATCGCTTCGGCCGTCGACGGGTGCTGGGGCCTGGAGCGATCCTTCAGACGCTGGTGCTCGTCGCGCTGGTGGTGGCCGCCCACGCCGGCGCCGGTGCGGTGCCGCTCGTCGCCCTGTCGGCGCTTGCCGGCGGGCTCTGGCCGCCGATCGCGCCCTCGGTGCGCGCCCTGCTGCGCGACCTGGTGACCGACGCCAAGGTGCGCGAGACCGCCTATGCGCTGGAGTCGGTCGTCCAGGAGCTCGTGTGGATCACGGGTCCGCTGGTCGTCGCCGGGGTGATCGCATTTGCCTCCCCGGGAACGGCCGTGCTGCTCAGCGGCACCGTGAGCATCTGCGGCACCCTGCTGTTCGTGAGCTCACCGGCCGCGCTGGGCCGTGGGTCGCGCGGGGCGCGACAGGGGCGCGCTCCGGTGCTGGCCATCCCGGAGCTGCGCACGATGCTGGGGCCGATCTTCCTCAACGGGCTTGCCATCGGAGCCATCGGCATCGGCCTGCCCGCGCTCGCGCTGCACGCCGGGTCGCGCCCGGCATCGGGGATCCTGCTCGCGCTCTGGAGCGCCGGCAGCATCACCGGTGGCCTGTGGTACGGGTCGCGGGAGTGGCACGCGTCGCTCACCGCTCGCTACCGGGCGCTGTTGTGGACGGGCGTGATCTGCATGGCCCCGCTGATCGCGGCCCGTACGATCCCCGAGGGGCTCGTCGGCGCGGTCCTGGCCGGATTGGTCATCGCCCCGGTGTTCTCGTGTCAGTACGCCTTGGTGGGCCGCTCCGTCCCCTCCGGGGTCGAGACCGAGGCCTTCACGTGGGTGTCATCGGCGCTCGTGGGCGGTCTCGCCGCCGGGTCGGCTCTCGGCGGCGGAGCCGTGGCGGCCGCCGGGGTGGGCGCCCCGTTCGTGCTCGCTGTGATGGCGATGGGGCTCGCCGCGGTGTCGGCGCTCCGCATGCCCGTCGGCGCCGAGCAGCCGGCCGGTTAGGGCGCGGCTCTCAGATCTCGCGGAGCACTCGGCAGGGGTTGTCGACGCCGGGGCCGCCCGCGGTCAGCGCCGGGCGGCGAGCGCTGGGCGCCGCGCCGCCGGGCTGCCGTACAGGTCTAGAAATGCAGGATGTTCAGCGTGCCCGTGACTCGCGGGAACGCGGTCTTGTTGAACGTGCTCGAGCTCTCGAAGGTGACCTTGTACTGGTCCTTCTTCGGGCGGCCGCCGGGGAAGAGCAGCGCCTTCTCCTTGAGCATTCCGCACGGGCCCTTGGCCTTGCCGTACTTGGCCTTGGCCACGACCTTCTTGCGCACGTAGTAGCCGTAGATGTGCTTGCCGGGCACGAAGCCCGAGAACGAGAACGTCACCTTGTCCTTGCGGACGTTGCGGACGCTGCCGGGCTTGGTGGCGACGGCCAGGTTGGCCGACTGGACCTTGACCTGCGCGGTCGTCGTGGTGGTATCGGGGTTGTCGGCGCTGGCGGTGAGCGTGGTGGCCTTGGAAGCGGGCGCGATCGTGGCCAGCTCGGGCGCCTGGGCCGCGATGGACACGTTGCCGTTGGCGTCGGCCACGGCACTGCCGAAGGTCGTGCCGCCGGTCAGCTGGACCGTGGTTCCGGGCACGAAGCCGCTGCCGGTGACGACCATCGGGGCGCCCTGAGCGGGATCGGCGTTGACGTAGCACGCCCGGTTGGCCTGCAGCGTCGCTGCCGAAGCCTGGTCGGCGAGTGCGCCGGCTGCCGGCACCGCGCAGCAGGCGGTGATGGCGATGGTCGCCACTCGTCGGTGAGAGCTGATCATGGGGAGATCTCCTGTCGTGTCCGTGAGCACGCGCTATTGGGCACCGGCCTGGGGAGCCACGCGTTTTGCCCGCCCTACTCGTTGAAGCCTAATATCACGCTAACCCGGACCCTAAACCCGAAGCGGCCCGCGGAGTTGCTCTGAGGGGGAGGGGAAGCGCGCCATAGTCGCCACCCGCGTTGACGCCGCTGACCTGCATCTGATATATCACGGCCATGGCCACTTCGGACTCAAGGCAGCTCCCTGCCCGCCAGCGGATCGTGATCATCGGCGCGGGCATCGTGGGCAACAGCGTCGCCTATCACCTCTCGCGGCTGGGCGAGACAGAGATCACGCTCCTGGACAAGGGGCCGCTGCCCAACCCGGGCGGCTCTACGGGACATGCATCGAACTTCATCTTCCCCGTCGACCACTCCAAGGAGATGACGGCGCTGACCAAGGAGAGCATGCGCCAGTACAAGGAGCTCGACGTGTACCTGGAGTGCGGCGGGATCGAGGTAGCGCGGACCGAGGCGCGCATGCAGGAGCTCGATCGCCGGATGGTGTCGGCCAAGACGTGGGGGATCGAGCCGACGTCGCTGCTCACCCCGGCCGAGATCAAGACGCTCGTCCCGTTCATCGACGAGACGCTGTTGCTGGGCGGCTTCTACACGCCGGGCGCCGGCGTAGTGGACTCGCTGCGCGCCGCGACGATCATGCGCGAGCGCGCCGTCGAGGCCGGCATGACGGTGGCCGCCAACACCGAGGTCCTCGGCCTTGACGTCGAGCACGGCCGCGTCCGCCGGGTCCGCACCGACCGTGGCGACATCGAGGCCGACCGCGTGGTCATCGCCTGTGGCTGCTGGAGCCCGCGCATCGCGGCGATGGCGGGTGCGCGCATCCCGCTCAGCCCGGCTGTGCACCAGATGATCGACATCGGACCGGTGGAGCTCTTCCAGGACGCAAAGACGCTCGTGGACTATCCGATCGTCCGCGACATGGACACCAACATGTACGAGCGCCAGGACGGCGGCGGCCTGGAGATCGGCTCCTACGCGCACCGCCCGATCATGATCGACGCCGACGAGATCCCCTCGATCGAGGAGTCGGCGCTCAGCCCCACCGAGCTGCCGTTCACCCAGCAGGACTTCGAGCTGCAGATGGAGCAGGCGCTCGAGCTGATGCCCGAGATCGTCGGCGACGAGTCGGTCGGGGTCCGCTACGCCATCAACGGCCTGCTCTCGGTCACCCACGACGGACTGCCGCTGCTGGGCGAGACCCCGGAGGTGCAGGGCCTGTGGAGCGCGGCGGCGATCTGGATCAAGGAGGGTCCCGGCGCCGGCAAGACGGTCGCCGAGTTGATGGTCGAAGGCGAGGCCGAGATCGATGTCTACGAATCCAACATCGCCCGCGCCTACCCGCACCAGAAGACCAAGACCCACATCCGCGCCCGGGTCAGCGAGGGCTTCAACAAGATGTACGGCATCGTCCACCCCTCCGAGCAGTGGGAGTCGGACCGCCGGGTCAAGCTCTCGCCCTACTACGAGCGCGAGCAGGAGCTCCAGGCCGTCTTCTACGAGGCCGCCGGCTGGGAGCGCCCGCAGTGGTATGAGTCAAACGCGCCGCTGCTGGAGGAGTTCGCCGACCGGGTCACCCGCCGGGAGGCCGAGTGGGAGTCGCGGTGGTGGAGCCCGATCATCAACGCCGAGCACCTCGCGCTGCGCGAGCGCGCCGGCTACACCGACCTCACCGCGTTCGCCATCTTCGACGTCACCGGCCCCGGGGCCCTGGACGCCGTCCAGCGCGTCGCCATGCGCCAGATGGATGTCGCCGTCGGACGCGTGGTCTACACGCCGGTGCTCACCCCGTCGGGCGGCTTCAAGGCCGACCTGACGATCATGCGCATGGACGACGACGTCTTCCGGGTCGTCACCGGCGGCGCGTGGGGGATGAGCGATCTGAAGTGGTTCAAGGACCACCTGCCGCAGGACGGCAGCGTGCAGATTCACGACCAGACCAATGCCTTCACGACGCTGGGCATGTGGGGCCCGCGGGCGCGCGACATCCTGGCCGGGGTCACCTCCGACGACGTCTCCCATGAGGGCTTCCCCTTCGCACACTGGCGCCAGCTCGAGGTCGGACCGCTCACGGCCATCGCCAGCCGCATCTCCTACGTCGGCGATCTGGGCTGGGAGCTCTACGTCCCCATCGAACAGGGCGCCCGGCTATGGGACATCATCGCCGAGGCCGGCCTGCCCCACGGTGCGGTCCCGGTCGGGGCGGGCGTCTACGGGACCACCGGCCGTCTGGAGAAGTCCTACCGGGCCTACGGTGCCGAGCTCGAGGGCGAGTACAACGTCGTCGACGCCGGCATGGCCTGGGGCAGGGTCAAGGACCAGGACTTCATCGGCAAGGAGGCGCACGTGCGCCACCGCGAGGAGCCCCAGGCCGTGGCCATGTGCACCCTCACCGTCGATGACCACACCTCCCAGTCCGGCGTCAAGCGTTACATGCTCGGCGGAGAGCCGATCCTCACCGGCGACGGCGATCCCATCGCCGACGCCCACGGCCGCCGCTCCTACGTGACCAGCGCGGGCGCGGGACCCTCAATCGGCAAGCACATCCTCATGAGCTATCTGCCGCCCGAGCACGCCGTGGTCGGCAACGCGCTCCAGGTCCAGTACATGGGCGAGCGCTATCCGGTCACCGTGGCCACCAACGACTCGACCCCGCTGTTCGATCCCGACAACGAGCGGGTGCGATCGTGAACGTCCTCGTCTGCGTCAAGCGGGTGCCGCTCACCGGCGGCAAGATCACCCTCACCGAGGATGAGCAGGCCATCCAGACGCGCCACCTCGGGTTCACGGTGAGCCCGCACGAGGAGTGCGCGGCCGAGGAGGCGATCCGCCTCATCGAGGCCCACGGCGGCGAGTCGGTGGTGCTGACGCTGGGACCCGCCGAGGCCGAGGAGCAACTGCGCGACATGATGGCCATCGGCATCGACCGCGGCATCCACCTCGTCACCGACGGCGGCGAATGGGATCCGCAGGCGACGGCGGCCGCCATCGTGGCCGCCATTCGCGAGGACGGGGCCCCGTTCGATCTCATCCTGTTCGGCAACGAGTCCGCCGACGCCGGCAACTACCAGGTGGCGGTGCGCGTGGCCTACGCGCTCGGGCTGCCCGTGGTCAACGGGATCAAGGGCATCAGCGCTGACGGCGCCAGCCTGCGCTGCGAGCGCGAGAGAACGTCCCACCCGCCGGGACGCGACGTCTATGTGGTCCCGACGCCCGCGGTCGTGTCGGTGCTGGAGGGCATCAACCTGCCGCGCTATCCCTCGGTCCCCGGACGCATGCGCGCCAAACGCAAGCCGCTGGCGGCGTCCGAGCCCGTCCGCGCGCAGCCCCGCCTGGAGATGGTGCGCCTCAAGCTGCCGGCGGGCTCCAGCAAGCAGGCCGAGGTGCTCGGCCACGGTCCCGAGGCGGCGCCGCGCGTGGTCGAGATCCTCACCGAGATCGGGGTGATGTGATGGCCACGACCCTCGTGTTCATGGAGGGCTCCGGTGACGAGCTCTCCCAGCAGGCGGTGACCTTCGCCGGAGGGCTGGGGGCGGACATCGCGCCGATTGCCTTCGACGCCTCCGAGGCCTACGCGCCCGCGGCCTGGGCCCAGACGCTGGTGGAGCTCGCGCAGCAGCGGTCCGCGGGCGCCGTGGTGGCGCCGGGCACCGATCGCGGCAACGAGGTCCTGGCCCATGTCGCGGCCAAGCTCGACCAGCCGATGTCGGCCAACTGCATGAGTGTGACCCCGGGCGATCCCGCCACGGTCCTGCGCATGCGCTGGGGCGGCAGCCTGCTCGAGGAGGCCCGGGTGCACGGCGCGCCCCTCCTGCTCAGCGTCGCGCCCCACGCGGTCGCCGCCGGGCCGGTGTCTGACGTGGAGACCGTGGCGGTGAGCGGCTCGGCGTCCGACGCCGACCGAGCCGTGCGAGTGAGCGAGACCATCCCGGCGCCGTCCGGGGGCGTGTCGCTCGCCGACGCCGACGTGGTGGTGTCCGGCGGTCGCGGCGTCGGGTCGGCCGAGGGCTTCTCGGTGATCGAGGAGCTGGCGGCGCTGCTCGGCGGCGCGGTGGGCTGCTCGCGGGCGGTGACGAGCGCCGGGTGGCGCCCGCACTCAGACCAGGTCGGCCAGACCGGCACCAAGATCTCGCCCGAGATCTACATCGCCTGCGGCATCAGCGGGGCCACCCAGCACATGGCCGGCTGCAAGGGCGCCAAGCGATTGCTGGCCATCAACCCCGACGGCGAGGCCTCGATCTTCGCCTCCGCCGACTACGCCGTGATCGGCGACCTGCACGCGGTGGTGCCGGCGATCTCGGCCGAGATCCGAAAGGCGCGAGGGACATAGGCATCGCCATCTCCGCCGTCCTGCTCGCCGCCGCCCTGGCGGTGAGCGGGGGTCTGTTCACCGTCCGCGTGCGGTTCCTGCTGGAGCTGCTGGGAGCGGGCGCTCCGGTCAAGCGCACCGGGGACCGCTCGCGCCGCGCCGAGCACGAGGCGACGATCGTGCTGGGCCAGCGCAAGCTGCTGCAGCGCCTGGGCCCTGGACTGATCCACGCCTTCATCTTCTGGGGCTTTCTGGTGCTGGGCCCGACGATCGTGATCGCCATGATCGGGGTCGTCTCCAAGCACGCCACCTTCCCCTGGCTGGGGGGTCAGGGCTGGTACGCGTCCCTGGTCGACCTGTTCGCGGTGCTGGTGCTGATCGGCGTGGTCAGTGCCCTGTGGATCCGCAAGGTGCAGCGGCCGCGCCGCTTCGAGGGCAGCCACATGGGCGAGGCCGACCTCATCCTGGCCCTCATCGCGATCATCGCCGGCACGCTGCTGCTCTGGCACGCCACCCGGATCGCACTGGGGCTCAACGAATGGCCGGCCTCGTCGGCGCCGGTGGCACACCTGCTCTCGCATCTGTTCGGCCGCAACGACGTCACCCGCGTGCTCGAGCGCGTCTTCGTGTGGGCCCACGTCCTCACCATCCTCGGCTT
Source organism: uncultured Solirubrobacteraceae bacterium (assembly GCA_963737335.1). Classification (GTDB taxonomy): domain Bacteria; phylum Actinomycetota; class Thermoleophilia; order Solirubrobacterales; family Solirubrobacteraceae; genus Palsa-465. The sequence continues at coordinate 58,620 of CAVTSK010000016.1, read as the reverse complement.
CCTCGCCTACCTGCCGCGTTCCAAGCACCTGCACATCGTCTCCGCCGCTTTCAACGTCTGGTACGGGCGCACTGGCCCCGCAGGACGGCTGGAGCCGCTGACCTTCGACGATCCGGACATCGCCGAGGAGGACATCCGCTTCGGCGCCGGCACCGCCGCCGACCTCACCTGGAAGGAGATGCTCGACACCTTCTCCTGCACGGAGTGCGGGCGCTGTCAGGACGCCTGCCCGGCCTTCGCCACCGGCAAGCTGCTCTCCCCCAAGCTGCTCATCATGGGGCTGCGCGACCAGGTGTTCGCCGACGGGGGCACGATCGTCAAGGCGCGCGCCGGACGCGATAGCGGTGCGGATGGCGTCGCTGAGCCGATCGAGCTCATCTCTCTCGTTCCCAACGCGGTGCCTGAGGAGTCGGTGTGGGACTGCGTCACCTGTGGCGCCTGCGTGCAGGCGTGCCCGGTCTCCATCGAGCACGTGGACCACATCGTGGACCTGCGCCGCCATCTGGTGATGGTGGAGTCAAGCTTCCCCTCCGAGGCTGAGCCGATGCTGCGTGACGTCGAGCGCGCCTCCAACCCGTGGGGCAAGGCGCAGTCTGAGCGCGCCGACTGGGCCGACGGGCTCGGGGTGCGGATCCTCGAGCCCGGCGAGACCGCCCCGGAGTACCTGTACTGGGTGGGCTGCGCGAGCTCGTTTGACGAGCGCGCTCGCACCACGGCGCAGAGCACGGTCAAGCTCCTGCAGCGCGCCGGGGTCGACTTCGCCATCCTCGGCGCGCGCGAGGCGTGCACCGGCGATCCGGCCCGCCGCATCGGCAACGAGTACGTCTTCCAGGCCTTCGCCGAGCAGAACGTCGCCACCCTCAACGAGGCCGGGGTGACCAAGATCATCGCCAACTGCCCGCACTGCTTCAACACGCTGGGCAACGAGTACGGCGACTTCGGCGGCAACTACGAGGTGATCCACCACACCGAGCTGCTGGCCCGGCTGGTGCGCGAGGGCCGGCTCACCCCCAAGCGGTCAGAGCGGCTGTCGGTCACGTACCACGACTCCTGCTACCTGGCGCGCCACAACGACGTGCTGGCGGCACCCCGCGAGCTTGTCGGCGCCGTCGGCGAGCCCGTGGAGATGACCCGCAGCGGCAAGGAGACGTTCTGCTGCGGCGCCGGCGGCGCACACATGTGGATGGAGGAGCGCGCCGGGGCGATCAACGACAACCGTGTCCGCGAGGCGGCCGAGACCGGCGCGAGCACCCTCGCCGTGGCCTGCCCGTACTGCACGGTCATGCTCGACGACGGCGTCCAGAGCGCCGGCGCGCCGCTGCGGGTGGCCGACGTGGCCACGCTGCTGGTCGAGGCCGGCGCCGCCGATTAGCAACCCCTGCCGGGCGGAGACTCCGCAGAGTCGACGGCCCCTTTGACGCGGATCGTTGGCCGTGAGATAGTCGAGGCATGTCGGGGGCTCGGGGTCAATTGGCCTGGGTGTACGTGCGGTGACCTCGACGGAGCCCGAAGCGGCCACCGAGGTAGCGCCACAGGCACAGGATGCGCGGGCGACCGTGATGCCGGGAGCGCCGGCGGGCTCGGTGAGCCTGCTCGGCAACCGCGCCGTCGCTGCCCTGGCCGCCCGGGCTGGGCGCGGGATCCCGCCCGATGCCGCCGCCGTCGCTCCCATCGCCGCCGGCGCCGGCAATCGCGCGACCGGGCGCCTGGTCGCCCGTCTGGCAGCGCAGGTGGCGCTGCAACGCCAGGCGGTGTGTGACCCGGCCATCAGCTCGTGCGTCAATGTGGACTCCGCCGACTACAAGGCCGGTTATGAGGATGCGACCACGACGGGCGTCAAGTCCGGTGCTCCGCGGTTCGGCGCCGCGCTCGACGACTACGACGCGGGCTTCGCAGCCGGCGTGGCGCGCAACTCCAGCCCGCCGTCGGGAGGGGCATCGACTGCCCCGGCGGCCGCGCCGGCCTCGGCGCCGAATGTGGGCTCCGCCGACTACAAGGCCGGCTACGACGACGCCACCGTCGGCAGCGGCGAACCTTCCCCGGGCGCGCGCACCGGACAGGCTCGTGTGGACTATGAGGCCGGTTACTCCGCCGGGCTGAAGGTCGCCCAGCAGCCGGGCGGAACTCAGCCGTCGGCGCCCCCCGTCGACAACACGGCGTCGTTGCCGTTGACCGCACGCGTTGGAAAGGTGATCGAGTACGCGAACTTCGGGGACAAGTTCGCCGAGCAGATCAAGGAACTGCTGTCACCGGAGGCGCTGGCGGTCGTGGCGGCGTTCATCGCCGCCCAGTTCGCCGGCGTCGGCGAGGCCGCGGACGCCGTCGGAACGATCATGCTCGCGTTCAAGATCGGCTCCGATGCGGTGACGGTCGCCAAGGATCTGGCCGTCTGCTTCGAGAAGACGTTCCTGGCGACCAAGGACGCCGACCTCAGGGAGGCAGGCGGTCGTCTCGCTCACGCGGTGTCGCTCGCCGGCATCGACATCCTGCTCGTGTACATCGCGACCAAGAGCGCCAAGGGCAAGCCCGGGGAAGGCGAGGGGAAGGGCGGGGGCAAAGGCGACGGCGAAGGCAAGGGGACCAACGAAGGCGAAGGCAAGGGGAGCGAGAAGGAGCGCGGCGGCGGTGCCGAGCCGGTGGAAGGCCCCGCCGAGGGCATCACCGCCGAGGACGTCCACGTCGACGACCTCAAGGAGGATCCGGCTCCGGCGAACGATCCGGAGGTCACACCCGCGATCTGCTTCCCGGCCGGGACGCCGGTGCACGGGCCCGACGGCAGCCGCCCGATCGAGGCGATCACCGTGGGCGACCTCGTTCTGGCCTGGGATGAGCAAAGCCAAGCCGTCACGCCGCGGCGCGTCACCGACGTCATCCGCGGAGCCACCGGGACGTGGGTCGACATCGACCTGGTCGGTGGCGGATCGGTGCGGTCAACCCCCGCGCACCGGTTCTGGGTCGAGTCCTCGGGCGGCTGGCTCGGCGCCGGGGAGCTGACGGCCGGGATGAGGGTGGGGCTGGTGGACGGCGGCACCGCGGAGGTCAGCGCGACGCACCAGGTCGCGGTCGACTCTGAGACGACGTTCAACCTCAGCGTCGAGGAGCTTGAGACCTTCTTCGTCGGCGGCGTCGGCGTGCTCGTCCACAACATCAAGATGTCGCGGTTCACGCGCCTGAACCGAGGCGGCTACACCAACTACGTGCTGCGCTCTGGGGGACCCCGCGGTCCGGTCTACTACTCAGGGATGTACGGCCCCAACGACACCGCCGCCGGCGTCGCGCGACGCCACGCCGCCAACCGCAACCGCTTCGACCCGAGCAAGGACTACATGGAGGTCCAGGAAGGGACGCGCACCTACGGCGAGGCTCGGGTCATGGAGAACGATCTGGCCAAGGCGAACAAGACGGTGATCGGTCGCGACGGCGAGAACTACCGCGGCAACCGCCAGCGGCCGCTCGCCGACGACAAGCTCCCGGAGTACAAGGAGTTCCTCGACGTCAAGGCGCAGGGACACTGTGGCTGACGCCGCGCTGTCGCTCGGGGAGCTCGTCGACGAGTTCCAGGAGATGGCCGGTCGGCGACCGTGGGCGATGGAGCTCGCCGAACTGCTCACGCTCGAGCTGCTCTCGCTGCGCGGCGATCTGATCGACGACCTCCCGCCGGGCGCACAGGTCCGGATCGAGACGGTGCCCGCAGCGCAGCTCCCGCCGGGGGGTTCGCTCGTCGGTGAGCTGGACGACGCTGCCTTCGTCGCCGCGGGGGAGCTGCTCGCGGACATCGCCGGTGGCACGGACGCCTCGCGCTATGCCGTTGCCGCCGCGCTCGAGCTGCTGTTGCGCGCGTCCGCCGGGACCGCGCTCGGAGACGAGCCGCCGGTGACCGTGTCTAGAATCGCGATCGTGGCGAAGTCGCGGGCACCGAAGCCGAAGGTCGGCGACGTCGTGGCGATTCGCGCTTCCGGAGACAAGGCCTTCCTCGCCACGGTGGTGGCCAAGAATCGGTTCGGGACGGCCTTCGGCTTGTTCCAAGGCCGGCACGATCCCGCCGACGTACCGACCGCGGCGAGCCATCCCAAGGCGTTGGCGCACCCGGTCTATGCCGATGACGATCCAGTCACCAGCGGGCGCTGGTCCGTCATCGGCCATGAGCCCGGACTGGCCAAGCTGTTCCCGAGCGATCCCGAGATCTACCACTACGGCGACGAGGGGTCCGGCAAGCCGGACCGGGCCGAGACGGCCGAAGGCAAGCTGCGCGACGTCGGCGCCGACGAGGCACGCGAGGTCGGGCTCGCCGACGAGTCCTACCGGCAGGTGTACGTGGCCGAGCAGCTCGAGCGCCGGCTCGCTGATTCCGAGGCCTAGAGGGCCTGTCTGCGGCTGGCGCGCGTCGGCCGACCTCGCTCAGGGGGCGAGGATCCGCTCGAGCGACCGCTCCAGGCCCGTGTTGCCCACCGGCCTGATCTCCAGCGGCAGCTCCAGCCGCTCCGCGGCGGCCTCCGCGCAGCGGCGGGTCGCCGGCGTCGGGCGCTGGGCCAGCCACACCACGCGCGTGTAGTGGGCGAAGTAGGTGTGGCGCAGCTCCGGCCAGCGGTCCAGTCCGAGCTGGCGCACCACGGTGTGCTCGAAGGTGCGCGCCAGAAAGTCGGTGAGGAAGTAGGTGCCCGGCTGCTCGGCGAGCGCCTGCTCGACCTCGTCGCGGTTGAGGACGTCGTAGCAGTTGTCGCCGGCGAGGCGCTGTACGCCGGTGTCCGCCAGGGCCTCGTCCAGCGCCCCGTAGGTCCCGCAGTCGGCGTAGGCGACGGCGATGACATCGTGGGTGGCCAGGGCGTCGGTCACCGCCGCGGGGATCTGCTCCGGGCGGTTGTGCAGCAGCGCCGGCACGGGCACGACGTCGATGTCCCAGCCGCGGCGCCGGGCGATGGAGCGCACGTCGAAGGCCAGGGCCCCGCAGGCCACGACGGCGGCGCGGGTGGGGCGGGTAACGCTCATCCCGGGAAGGCGAGCTGATCGATGAACAGGTCGTTGAAGTCAGCGCGCCCGGACAGCTCGACGTACTCGACCTCGCGCAGGATGGACTGAGCCTCGGCGCGCTCGCGCAAAGACAGCGCGGCGATCTTCGCGCCCTCACCCGCGACGTTGCCGGCCGAGACGATCCGGGGCAGGGCGATCCGCGGGACGAGCCCGATCCGCACGGCGCTGAGCGGCGTCAGGTAGGCGCCGAAGCTGCCGGCCAGCAGCACCTGCGAGATGTCGGTGGGCTCGACCTCCAGCTCGCGCAGCAGGATGTTCCATCCGGTGGCGATCGATCCCTTGGCGAACTGAAGCTCCCGCACGTCGCGCTGGGAGAGGTACACCGATTGACTCGGATCCCCGCCCACCCCCTCGCCCCGCCAATGCAGGACGAAGACCCGCTCCTCGCCGATCTTGGTCAGGCGCCCGGCGAGGCCCGGGTCAAACCGCTCGGCGGCGTCCTCGTCGGGGATGAAACGCCCGGAATGGTCGAGCAGCCCGGCGTGGACGAGCTCGGCGACGGCATCGACCAGGCCCGACCCGCACATGCCCACCGGCTCGACGTCCCCGATGACGTCGAGCTCGAGCCCGTCGGCGTTGACCTTGATGCCCTCGATGGCTCCGTCAGCGGCGCGCATGCCGCATTTGATCTGGGCCGCCTCGAACGCCGGACCGGCGGGCGCCGCCGTGGCCAGCACGCGGTCCACAGAGCCCAGTGCGATCTCGCTGTTGGTGCCGACATCGATGAACAGCCGCAGCCGCCGGTCGCGCGTCAGGCCCGTGGCGAGCATGCCGGCGACGATGTCGCCCCCGACGTAGGCGCCCAGCGACGGGAACACGTAGGCCGACGCCCGCGGGTGGACGTCCACGCCGAAGTCGGTGGCCCGCGTGGGCGGGAACTCGTGCGTCGTCACGGTGAACGGCGCCATCGAGAGTGGCTCGGGGTCGATCCCGAGCGCGATCTGCATCATCGTGACGTTGCCGCACACCGTGATCTCATAGACCTCGCCCGGCGCCACGTCGGCGTCGGCGAGGACCTCGGCGGTCAGCTCGGCCATCGTCTCGTGGGCGCGGGCCTGCAGCGCGCCGAGGGCCTGATCGTCCATCATCGTCGCCGAGACGCGGGTGATCACGTCGGCGCCGAAGGGCTGCTGGCGGTTGAGCATCGAGCGCACCGCCGCCGGCTGGCCGCTCTCGAGATCGAGCAGCGTCGCCACCACCGTCGTGGTCCCGAGATCGAAGGCGATGGCAAAGCGCCGGGCGCTGGTGTCCCCCGGCTCGACATCGATCAGCTCGTCGTCGATCACGACCGCGGTGACGTCGAAGTTCGCGCGGCGCAGGGTGCCGCCCAGCGTTCGCAAGGTCTCGATCGACGCGTGGGGCTCGAGGTCGTCGAGTGCGTCGCAGACGCGTTGCAGGTCGGAGCGCTGGTCCTCCATCGTGGGCTCCTCGAGCACCAGGTGACGCTTCTGCACGGCCGGGCGCAGGATGACGTGGCGCCCGACGCCGACCAGCGCGGCCTTGGGCCGGGTCTGGAGCGGGGGCACCTCGACGACGAGGTCGCCCCGGGCGTTGGCTCGGCACGCCAGCCGCCAGCCGTCGCGGAGCTCGTCAGTGGTGAACGCGCGGGGGTCTACGCTGGAGAGGGGCACGTCGCCGGAGACGATCCGCACCTTGCACTTCTTGCAGGTCCCGTGCCCGCCGCAGGTCGAGTCGATGGCGATGCCGTTCCAGCTGGCAGCGTCGAAGATCGGCGTTCCACTCGGGACGCGGACCTCCCCGCCGTCCGGCAGGAAGCGCAATCGGACGCGCTGCGCGCCGTCGGTCTCGACGACCGTCTCCTCGCGCTCCAGCGCGCGTCGCTTGGGGGACGCGGCGCTCATACCGCGCTCGCGGCCTCCGCGGCGGCTTTGCGGGCACGGTGGGTGGCGATCCAGCTCGAGCCCCAGGGGTCGTGGCCGAGCAGCAGGTCGGCGCCACGCACCGAGTCCACGCACACCCGCGCGGTGGACATGATCGCGCTGGTCAGCCCGGCGGCGGCGGCCATCGGCAGAAAGGCGGCGTTGAGGACGTGGCGGTCGGGCAGACCGAAAGAGACGTTGGACGCGCCGAGGCACATGTTGACTCCGAGCTCGTCCCGGATCAGGCTGATCGTCGCGAGGGTGATCGTGACCGCATCGGTGGCGGCGCCGACGGTCATGGCCAGTGGATCGATGATCACGTCTTCGGTGGCGATGCCGTGGTCGTTGGCCGCCGAGATGATCTTGCGCGCGCATTCCAGGCGCTTCTCCGGCGTCTCGGGGATCCCGGTCTCATCGTTGGCCAGGCCGATGACGGCGGCCCCGTGCTTGGCCACCAGCGGCAGGATCTCGTCCAGGCGCTCGTCCTCGGCGGTGACCGAGTTGACCAGGGCGCGGCCCTCGTAGACACTCAGGCCCGCCTCGAGGGCCTCGATGACCGAGGAGTCGATGCAGATGGGGAGATCGACGGCGGCCTGGACGGTGGTGAGCATCGCCTTGAGCAGCTCGGGTTCGTCGACCAGCGGGATCCCGGCGTTGACGTCGAGCATGTTGGCGCCGGCTTCGGCCTGGGCCAGCGCGTCGGCGGTCACGGTGGAGAGGTCGCCATTGCGCAGTTCCTCGGCGAAGACCTTGCGCCCGGTGGGATTGATGCGTTCGCCGATGACGCAGAAGGGCTGCTCGGCGCCGATCGTGACGCTACCCGAGCGCGACCGAAGCACTGTATCCATTGGACTCTCTTTCGATTCGTGGGGGGATGCCGAGGCGGCCGCAGAGCTTCGCGATGCCCGCGTCCTTGCGGAAGGAGATGAAGTGCAGCCCGGCGACGCCCGGCTGGGCCAGGGCGTGGGAGGCCAGCTCGTAGGCGATGTCGAAGCACTCGTGCTCGGGGTCGGCCGCCTGCTCAACCCGCAGCACTGTCTCGGCGGGGACGTCGATACCGGGTACGTGGTGGGCGACGAAGCGCATGCCGCCGACGCTGCGCAGGATGCAGATGGAGGGGATGAGCGCGAGCCGCTGGGTGAGGCCGATGTCGTGGGCGGTGCGCATGAACCGCTCCAGCAACTCCGGCCGGTAGCAGATCTGCAGCTGCAGGTAGCGGGCGCCGGCCAGCGCCTTCTTGGCGGCGCGGCGAACGCGGAACTCCAGCGGCGGCGCCGAGGGGTTCTCCACCGCTCCAACACAGAAATGCGGTCCCCGCCCGCCCTGGGGATGGATCTCGCGGCCCGACAGGTAGTGGCCGCGGTCGAGCGTGCGTGCCAGCGCGACGAGCTGGATGCTGTCCAGGTCAAAGACGCGCCGCGCCTCGGGCTCGTCGCCGGCGCTGACGTCGTCGCCGGTGAGGCAGGACACGTTCTCGATGCCGTACATCGCCGCGCCCATGAGGTCGGATTGCAGCGCCAGCCGGTTCTTGTCGCGGCAGACGAGCTGCATGATCGGCTCGACGCCCACCTCCTGGAGCCCGATCGAGACCGCCAGGGGGGAGACGTGGGCATGGGCGCCCGGGTTGTCGGTCGCGTTGAAGGCATCGACGAAGGGCCGCATCGGCTCGAGCTGGCGCTGGAGCTCGGCGTGGCCGCCGCCGTCGATGACCGGCAGCTCGGCCGTGACGACGAACTCACCGTCGTTCAGCTTGCGCTCAAGATTGGACATCCGGGGACCATCCCGCGGGAACCTGCTTGTCACGTCCGCTGATCAGGTTCAGCCACGAGGAGGTGCCCTTGAGGCGGTTGTCCACCGGCGGGCGCACGCTGTCGATGTGCCCCCGCCAGAGGGGCAGCCGCTCCGAGCGCTCGTAGGCCTTGACCCACACGCACCGCATCTCGGGCTTGACCTCGCAATGGCCGTTGGCGCGCACCCCACCGCAGGGGCCGTTGCGCAGGGTCTTGGGACAGGTCATCGGGCAGGTCAGCCCGGTGTCGTGCAGGACGCACTGCCCGCACATCTGACAGCCCCAGATGGGGCTCTTGACCACGTGCTCGGCCTTGGCGACGAGCGCGTGCGTGTTCACCGCGGCGCCTCGGTCTTCGCCGTGAGGCCGCCCGCCGTCACGCCGGCACCCTCTCCCGCTTGTGCTGAATCAGCTCCTTGGCCTTCTTGACCGCCGAGGAGGCGTCGGCCGAGTACCCGTCGGCGCCGACGGCGTCGGCGTACTCCTGGGTGACCGGAGCCCCGCCCACCATGACGATGACGTCGTCGCGGATCCCGGCCTTCTGCAACGCGTTGATGTTGGCCTTGAACATCGGCATCGTCGTCGTCAGGAACGCCGAGAAGCCGACGATGTCCGGGTTGTGCTCGCCGATCTGCTCGACGAACTTCTCCGGTGGCACGTTGACGCCAAGGTCGATGACGGTGAAGCCGGCGCCCTCGAGCATGATGTTGCAGAGGTTCTTGCCGATGTCATGGACGTCGCCCTTGACGGTGCCCATGAGGAAGGTCCCGGTTCCCGCCGTCCCGGTCTCGGCCAGCAGCGGGCGCAGGATGTCCAGGGCGCCCTGCATCGCCCGGGCGGCGATGAGCATCTCGGGCACGAAGTAGTCGCCTCGCTCGAAGCGGGCGCCGACCTCCTCCAGCGACGGGATGAGCGCGTCATAGAGCAGTCGCTCGGGCTCCATCCCGTCTTCGAGGCCGCCGTTGACGCCGTCCTTGACCGCGGGGGCGTTACCGACGAGCGTCTCGTCGTAGAGCAGCTGCAGGATCTCCTCATGGGTCATGCGGCGTGTTCTCCTTGGTCGGTGTTGCCGAGGCGCCGGCTCAGGATTCCGGCCTCCTCGATGAGGATGGGCTTCAGTTGAGCGATGCGCTCGGGGGTCATGCGCACGGTCGGCCCGGTGACGCTCAGCGCGGCGACCACCTGTCCGCCGGCGCCCCGCACCGGGGCGGCGATGGCCGCGAGTCCGATCTCGAGCTCCTCGACGGCCTCGGCGAAGTCGTCGCGGCGCACGCGGGCCAGTTCGACGGTGAGCCGCGTCGGGTCGGTGATGGTGCGCTCGGTGAGCGCGGGCGGGCGGGCCGGGATGGGCGCCCGGTCAAAGGCCATGAACACCTTGCCGTTGGCGGTGCAGTGATAGTCCGCCGAGCGGCCGAGCCACTGGCCGGCGCCGAGGAAGTGTGCGCTCTCGACCTGGGCGATGTGCTCCACGCCTGAAGGACCCGGCACGGCCAGGTTGATCGTCTCGCCGGTGGCCGCGCCGAGCACGTCGAGCGACCCGCGCGCCACCTCCAGGATGCTGCGCTCGAGCATGCTGCGCTCGGCCACGCGCAGGATCGCCGGCCCGGGCCGCAGGCGGCCACGCTCGCCGTCCTGCTCGACGAGCCCCTGGCGCTCGAGCGCCGAGACCAGCCGCGAGGCGGTGCTCTTGGGGATGCCGCTGGCCGACGCGATCTCGGCCAGCGCGATCGGCTGCTCGGACTCGAGCACCCGGACCAGGAGCTCGGCGCCGCGGTCGATCGCGGTCGTCCCCGGGGAGCGCGACGAGCCATTCGAATTTTCTTGGAACTGTTGTTCCATGGCGGGATATATTACGGATGCCCATCGTCCCGTCAAGGAGAGGAAGGCCCGCCGCCATGTTCGTGAACGACATGCCCCGCTACGAGATCCTCAGCGAGGAGGCGATGGCCACCCTCGATCGCGGCTGGCGGCGAATCGTCGCCGAGCTGGGCATCGAGTTCCTGCTGCCCGAGGCGGTCGAACTGCTGCGCGACGCCGGGCAGATCGTGGAGGAGGAGAACCGGGTGCGCTTCGACCCCGAGTGGATCCTCGAGCAGGTCGCCAAGGCGCCGCGAGAGTTCGAGCTACAGGCGCGCAACCCCGCCAACGCCGCGCACATCGGTGGCAGCCACATGGTGTTCGCGCCGGTGTACGGCTGTCCGTTCATCCGCGAGGGCGACGTCCGGCGCGACGCCAAGATGGCGGACTTCGAGAACCTCGTGCGCCTGGCCCAGTTCTATCCGGAGCTCGACTCGCCCGGCGGCACCATCTGCGAGCCCGAGGACCGGCCGCTGGACAGCCGCCACCTCGACATGGTCTACGCGCTGCAGACCCTGTCGGACAAGCCCTACATGGGCTCGGTCACCTCGGGCCCCAACGCTGCCGACACCATCCGCATGGGGGAGATCCTGTTCGGTGGGCGCGAGGCCATCGAACGCGCGCCGGTGTCGATCTCGCTCATCAACGTCAACTCGCCGCTGCGCTACGACGACCGCATGCTGGCGGCGATGTTCGAGTACGTCAAGGCCAACCAAGCGGTCGTGATCACCCCCTTCCTGCTCATGGGCGCGATGTCGCCGGTGTCATTGCCGGCCACGCTCGTGCAGCAGATGGCCGAGGCGCTGGCCGGGATCGCCCTGGCCCAGACCATCCGCCCGGGCGCGCCGGTCGTCTTCGGCTCGTTTCTCTCGAACACCGACATGCAGTCGGGCTCGCCGTCCTTCGGCACCCCCGAGTCAGGGATCGGCGTGCTCTGCACCGGACAGATCGCGCGCCACTTCGGGCTGCCATGGCGCGGTGGCGGCGGGCTCAACGCGTCGCAGACGGTCGACGCCCAGGCGGCCTACGAGTCCCTGATGACGCTGCTGCCGACCTTCCTGGCCGGCACCAACTTCATCATGCACTCCGCCGGCTGGCTCGAGGGCGGGCTGGTCTCCTGCTATGAGAAGTTCATCGTCGACGTCGAGCTCCTGCGCGAGCTGCGTCACGAGTTCACGCCGCTGGAGATCGACGAGGCCTCGCTGGCCTTCGACGCCCACACCGAGGTCGGGGCCGGCGGGCACTTCCTGGGCGCCGCCCACACGCTCGAGCGCTTCCGCGAGTGCTTCTACCGGCCGCTGCTCTCCTCCACGGAGAACTTCGACCGCTGGACCAGGAAGGGCGCGCGCGACACCACCGCCCGGGCCGGCGAGATCTGGCGTCAGACGCTCGAGGACTACGAGCAGCCGCCGATCGACGAGGCCATCGACGAAGAGCTCAGGGAGTTCGTGGTGCGCCGGCGCACCGAGCTGGGCGACTGACGCCGCGCCTCACTTCCCCCTAACCCACCGGCCCCAGGACCGGTGATATAAGCCCGACGGGTTCGTCGTAGGCAACGGTTGGGAGGGCGGATGAGGTTCAGGACACTGGGTGCGGCCGCGTTGATTGCCGGGTCGCTGTTGATCACGTCGTCCGCAGGGGCAGGGGCGCCGGCGCCGATGCAGGTCGCGGCGGCGCCGCGGGTGCCCCACGGCGACAAGGCGGTCGGCCAGGTGGCGGCCACCGCCTCGGTGGCCGGCGCCGTGGTGCTCGAGCCGCGTGACAACGCCGCGCTCCAGCAGTTCATCGCCCAGGTCAGTGACCGCAGCTCGCCGATGTATGGCCAGTACCTGGCCCCGGGCGCGTTCGCGCGGCGGTTCGGACCGACCGCCGCGACGATCAGCGCGGTGCGCTCGCAACTGCAGGCCCAGGGCCTGCGCGTCGCCTCCGTGTCCGCCAACGGCATGCTGGTCAACTTCACCGGGTCGGCGCGGGTCGTCCAGGGTGCTTTCCACACCCACCTGGAGAACTACCGGCGGTCCAACGGAACGATCGGCCGGCAGACCACCACGCCGGTGACGCTGCCCGCGACGGTCGCTCCGCACGTGGCCGCGGTGATCGGCCTCAACAATCTTGTCCAGGAGCACGCGCTGGGTCCCGTGCGCCGTTCGGCGCATGCGCGGGCGCACACCGCCGGGGCGGCGACGTCGGCGAGCTTCGCGCACCCGGTTGGGTCGCCCACGCCGTGCGCGGCCGCCCGCAACGACGCGACCAAGAACGGCGGGCTCACCGACGACGCGATCGCCAACGCCTATGGGGCCTTCGGGCTCTACGGGCAGGGCGACTTCGGTGCCGGACAGCGGGTGGCCATCTACGAGAACGAGCCGTTCCTGCCCTCGGACATCCAGACCTTCGACACCTGCTACTTCGGCGCTTCGTCGGCGGCGGCGATGATCCAGCGAGTTCACACGATTCCGGTCGACGGCGGTCAGCCGAACGGCCCGGGCAGCGGCGAGGCCAATCTCGACGTGGAGGACGTCTCCGCGGTGGCCCCGGGCGCCCAGATCGACGTCTACGAGGGACCGTTCAACGGTGACAACGCCGACGTGTATGACTCGCTGGACGAGTACACCGCGATCATCGACGCCGACCGCGACCAGGTGATCAGCACGAGCTGGGGGGTGTGTGAGCAGCTCGCCCAGCAGGGCCAGCCCGGCCTCCAGGAGGCCGAGAACCTCCTCTTCGAGCAGGCGGCCGCACAGGGCCAGTCGGTCTTCTCCTCCAGTGGCGACAACGGCTCTGACGACTGCAACACGTTCGAGACCCCGACGGTGGCCTCGGGCCAGAACCCGGTGTCCGTGGACGACCCGTCCAGCCAGCCCTACGTCGTCTCGGTCGGCGGCACGACGATCACCGACGCGTCGACCCAGCCGCCGGGCGAGCAGGTGTGGAACGACGGACCCAATGGCGGTGCCGACGGCGGGGGCATCTCGGAGTCGTGGGCGATGCCCGCCTGGCAGCACACGGCGACGGTGCCGGGCGTCCCGTTCCCGGGCGGAGCGGACTATGCCAACGCCAACAGCGTCGAGCAGCAGTTCGGTTATCCGCAGAACTTCTGCCAGAACACGGTTGCCGGCGCGACCGCGAGGACGCCGTGCCGGGTCGTGCCCGATGTGTCAGCCCAGGCTGACGAGTTCACCGGTGCCGTGACCGTCTTCAGCGTGGCCAACGGCGGCAACGGCTGGGCGACCGTCGGCGGGACGTCGTCCTCGGCGCCGCTGTGGGCGGCCATGCTGGCGCTGGTCAACTCGTCCGCGGCCTGCACCGCCCACACGTCGACCGCGCACGGAGTGGGCTTCGTCAGCCCGCTGCTGTATGACGTGGCCTCGCAGCCCGCCGAGTACGCCGCGTCGTTCAGCGACATCACCGACGGCAACAACGACGTGTACGGCCTCGACAACGGCCTGGTGTTCCCCGCCACCGCGGGCTATGACCTGGCCTCCGGCCTGGGGTCCCCCCAGCTGACCGGGGCGGGCGGATCCGCCGGGCTGGCTTACTACCTGTGCACGGCGGCGGCCGCCACCAGCGGCCGGCCGGTCGTGTCCGACGTGAGCCCGCCGACCGGGAGCGTGGCCGGCGGCGAGAAGGTGACGATCACCGGATCGGGCTTCCAAGCGGGCGGCAAGTCGGTGGTGGCCGGCGTTCAGGTCGGGAGCGCCTCGCTGGCGGGCGGCGCGTTCAAGGTGACCAGCCCGACGTCGATCACCGCGACGCTGCCTCCGGCCAAGAACACGCTGCCCCCGGACGCCACCGCCCCGCAGGACGGCGCCGGACCGGCCGACGTGATCGTGATCATCAACGGCGGCGCGACGAGCGCGCCCGGTCCCGACGCGGTGTTCCAGTACGTGGACACCAGCGCCGGCGGCACGGTGCCGAGCCTGACCGGCATGAGTCCCTCGGGCGGCCTGGAGACCAATCCCGCGCCGGTGACGATCCTGGGATCAGGGCTCACGGGGGCGACCAAGGTCACCTTCGGCGGCGTGGCCGCGTCAGGGCTCACCGTGCTCGGCCCCAATGAGCTCAGCGTCACCCCACCGGCCTTCTCGTCGCGGACGGCGTGCGCGCCGCTGCCCACCACAGGCGTGTTCGCGGGCGAGAACGCGTCCAACGACATCTGCCAGGTCCAGGTCAGGGTGTCCAACGCCAACGGCGCGAGCGCACCGGGGACGATCCTGCCGCCGCCGGAGGGGACGTTCGCCCTCACCAACCTGGGCACGCTCGTGCTCCCGCCCGGCTGCAACTGCGAGCAGGGTGCCGGACCGACCGAGTACGACTACGTCCCGGCCCCGCACGTCGCGTCGATCTCGACCACCGGTGGGCCCGCGGACCTGGCCAGCGAGGCCGGCACCACGACGGTGAACGCCACCGGCAGTGGGTTTGATCCGTTGGCGATCGACTGGGCCGACTTCGGCGACCCGACGCAGGCCGATTCGCAGGACATCGACTACGCGTTCGTGTCCGGGACTCAGCTGCAGGTTGTCGCGCCTGAAGAGGCGCAGACGGTCGGCCCGCAGAAGATCCCGTTCAGCGTGCGGACGCTGGGTGGGCAGTCCAACCAGGTGACCGCTCTGTACGCGGGCGTTCCGACGGTCACCGGGGTCGTCAACACCGCCAGCGCCACTCAGCTCAACGGCGTATCCGGCGGGCCCGACACCGGGGGAACCCCGATCCGGGTCACCGGTCAGGGGTTCGCCGGCCAGCTGGTGGCGCCGCTTCAGTTCGCCGACACCAAGGCCTCGGGAACCTCGTTCGGCACCCAGTACACGTTCACGGTCGCCAGCGATAGCCGTCTCACCGCGCAGACGGTGTCCCAGAGCGCCGCCCTGGTCGACGTGCAGGCGTGCACGGTGTCGGGCTGCAGCGCCACCTCTCCGGCGGACGAGTTCTGGCTCTACCCGCCGGGCACCCCGTCGGTGTCGGCGGTCTCGCCCACGTCGGGGCCGGCCGCCGGCGGGACCGCGACCACGATCACCGGCGCCAACCTCGGCTGTGCGATTGGCGTGTCGTTCGGCTCCGCGGCCGCGACGACGTTCAAGTCCGTCAAGACGGCCGGGCTGGACTGCGGGTCGACGGAGAAGATCAAGGCCACCTCACCCGCCGGGACCTCCGGAGCGAAGGTCCCAGTCACGGTGACGACGGTGGAGAGCTTCTTCACCGGGGCGGGACGGAGCCCGACGACGGCGACGTTCACCTACAAGTAGGCCGCGCGGAGGCTCGGCAACTGATCACATCGCGAACTGGTCCAGGTGGACCGTCACGGTCCCGCGGATCTCGGTGACCACCATGACGACGTCCCCGCAATGGGGACAGCGGGCGACCGGGCTCGGCGCCTTGGGGTACACGACGAGCTCGGCGATCACCGAGGGTTCGCTGCAGTGCCCGCAGGTGCCACGCTCGGCCGTCATGTCGTGTCCCATGTATTGCTCCAGCGCTCCCGCCAGCGCATTGCCGTCAACGGTGAAGTCGTCCATCAGCGTGGTTCCTATCCGCTCGTGGGTCCGAATCGCTCGGTCTTGATCCGGCCGGGCTCGTGCCCCCGCGCCACCATCTGCCGGCTGATCGCCTCCACGAAGCCGGTCGGTCCGCAGATGTAGATCGCCGGCGCGTCGCTCGCCGGCCATGTCACCTGGTCGAGCAGGGCGTCGTCCAGGCGGCCGCGGTGCCCCCTCCAGCCCTCGGGCCAGGCGCGCGTGAGCGCGAACTGGACCTCGACCCCGTCGGCGGCGTCTTGCAGCTCGTCGCGGTAGATGACGTCCTGCAGGGACCGGGCCGAGTACACGAGGCGAGCCGGGGTGGGGTTGGCAGTGGCGGCGCGGTGGCGCAGCATCGCGCGCAGCGGCACCACGCCCGAGCCGCCGCCGAAGAGCAGGAGCGGGCCGCCCTCGGTGCCGTCCCACACGAACCACCCGCCGATGGGGCCGCGCAGCTCGAGCTCGTCGCCCGCGCGCAGCTCGTCAGTCAGGTAGGGCGACACCTCGCCGTCGTCGATCTCCTCGACCGTCAGCTCGAGGTGCTCGTCCTCGGGCGCCGATGCGATGGAGTAGCTGCGCTGCGCCTGGTACCCGTCCTCGGCGGTGAGACGGACATCCACGTGTTGGCCCGCGCGGTGACCGGGCCAATCGGGGGCGTCGAGGAGGATCGTCTTGGCCGAGCTCGTCTCGGGGCTCACCGCCACGACCCGAGTGAGCTCCCAGGTCAGTCGCCCTGGTAGCGCTGCTCGCGCCATGGGTCGCCGTAGTTGTGGTAGCCGTACCCCTCCCAGAAGCCGGGCTCGTTCTCGATGGTGAGCGTGAGGCCGCGCACCCACTTGGCGCTCTTCCAGAAGTACAGGTGGGGCACCAGCAGCCGCGCCGGTCCGCCGTGCTCGGGCGCCAGCGGTCGGCCGCCGTACTCGTAGGCGAGCCACGCCTTCCCGTCGCGGACGTCGGCGACCGGAAGGTTGGTCGTATAGCCCCCGTCGCTCCATGCCGTCACGTACCCGGCCTGAGTGGCGATGTCCTCGAACAGGACGTCGACTGACACCCCGCGCCACTGCGTGTCGAGCTTTGACCACTTGGTGACGCAGTGGATGTCCTTGGTGATCTCCTCGGTGGGCAAGGCGGAGAGCTCGGACCACGACCACGATCTCGCCGTCTCGACTGCGCCATCGACGGTGAACGACCAGTCGTCGAGACGCGTCCGCGGCGTCGGGCCGGCCGACAGCACCGGGAAGTCGTTGGTCACGTACTGCCCCGGCGGGACCCGGGACGGATCGACCGTCCCGCGCCGGCGACTGTGGAATCCCCGTGAGATCGGCGACATGGCTCTCGGGCGACTCTACTGTCGCGGCGGCCCGGCGTCAGGCATCGAGGCGGCGGACCTCGTAGCCGGCGTCCTTCAGCGCGGCCACGATCGTGTCGCTGTGCTGCGGGTTGCGGGTCTCCAATGTGATCTCCACGCCCGTCTCGCGCACATGCAGGGCCACGGCGTCGCGGACGTGATCGGCGTGCACGACATTGCCGCCGGCCTCCGCCACGAGGGTGAGCAGCGCCACCAGTCCGCCCGGTCGATCGGAGATGCGGGTGAAGAGCCGGAGGCGTCGTCCCATGAGCGTCTCGTTGCGCTGCGCCACGGCGGCCAGCAGCCCGGCGTCGACGTTGCCGCCCGAGAGCACGATCACGGTGGCCCCGCGCGCGGCGGGCGCGACCTTGGCGGCAAGGACCGCCGCTACGCCGGCGGCGCCACCGCCCTCCACCACCAGCTTGGAGCGCTCGAGCAGCCACACCATCGCGTCGGCGATGTCCTCCTCGGAGACGACGACCATGTCGTCGACCCAGCGGTGGACCAGGGGCAGGGTGATGTCGCCGGGCCGCTTGATCGCGATGCCGTCGGCGATGGTGGAGCGCGCGGCGGCGGTGATCGGCGCACTGCCCTTCAGCGACTCGGGGAAGGGCGCGCAGGCATCGACCTGCACGCCGATGATGCGGGCCTGCGGATGGCGGTTCTTGACGACGCCGGCGATTCCGGAGATCAGCCCCCCGCCGCCGACGGGGACGACCACCTGCGCGAGGTCCGGGACGTCCTCGAGCAACTCCAGGCCGAGCGTCGACTGGCCGAGGATGATCTCGGGGTCGTCGAACGGGTGCACGAACCCGGCGCCGGTCTCCTCGGCGCGCTCGCGCGCGGCGGCGACGCAGGCGTCCACCGAATCGCCCTCGAGGTGCACGGTGCCCCCGAACGCCTCCACCGCCGCGACCTTGGCCACCGGGGCCTCGCGCGGCATGAACACCTCGCAGGCGATGCCCTGCGCTCGCGCCGCGTAGGCCAGCGATTGGCCGTGATTGCCGGCGCTGCCCGCGACCACCCCGGGGGTGTCGCCGAGGCGGGAGATCTTGTGTACGGCGCCGCGCAGCTTGAACGAGCCCGTGCGCTGGAGATTCTCGGCCTTGAGCAGCAGGCGTCCGCCGCAGCGCTCCGACAGGCTGCGCGAGCTCAGCACCGGCGTGTGGCGGGCCAGCGTGGAGACCACCAGAGCCGCGGCAGCGGACTCGCCGGCGGCGATCCGGGCGGCGACCTCGTCGGCTGCGGCGGCGCCGGCGGAGGTGCTCATGAGAGGGGGCAAATGGGTTGGCGTGGCATGGGGCAAATGGTAGGCTGCTAACCGATGACTCATATATCAGTCGTCATTGGGATGAGCAAGCTCACCCTTAGGATGAGCGACAACGACGTGTGGATCCGGCGCCGTCGCTCACCGGGACGCTGAGCGGTGAGCACCCCGACGACCGAGTCCCGGATCCCGCGCGAGCTGCTCGCCGACCGTGCCTACAACGACCTGCGCGACCGGATCGTGACGCTGCGGATCGCGCCTGGCGCACCGATCGACGAGGACGTGCTCGGCGGCGAATTGGGCATCGGCCGCACCCCCGTGCGCGAGGCGATCAAACGGCTGGCGCTAGAGAGCCTCGTCACCGTGTTCCCGCGCCGCGGCACGTTCGCGTCCGAGATCAACATCACCGACCTGGCGGACATCTCCGATGTGCGCATGCAACTGGAGGGCCACGCCGCCTATCGTGCCGCCCAGCGCGTCACGGAGTCTCAGCGAGCCGAGCTCGAGGAACTGCTCGACGAGCTGGAGCGCAGCCAGGGCAGCGATGACATCGCCGCGCTGATGGGGCTCGACACGCGAGTGCACCGCTTCGTCCATCGCTGCGCGGGCAATCCGTACCTGGAGGACTCGCTCGGGCGCTATTTCAATCTGTCGTTGCGGATCTGGTACCTGGTGCTCGAGCGGCTCCCGCACCTGTTCGCGCGCGTGCACGAGCATGGCGACCTGCTGCGGGCGATCGCCGACGGAGACGCCGACGGCGCGCGCGCGATCATCAGCGAGCACATCGAGACATTCGAGCGCGAGATCCGCGCCGTTCTGTGACAGTGCTTCGCACCGACGAGTCCAGACTGAGAAAACGAGAGGGAGGGACCTGACGTGCGCTACGACTACGTGATCATCGGTGGGGGCTCGGCCGGCTGCTGCCTGGCCAATCGGCTCAGCGCGGACCCCGGAACCAGGGTGCTGGTGCTGGAGGCCGGCCGCAACGACTCGCTGTGGGACGTCTACATCCACATGCCGGCGGCCCTGTCGTTCCCGATCGGCAACCGCTTGTATGACTGGCGCTATGAGTCCGAGCCCGAGCCCTTCATGGACGGGCGCAAGGTCTACCACGCGCGCGGCAAGGTGCTGGGCGGCTCGAGCTCGATCAACGGCATGATCTTCCAGCGCGGCAACCCGCTGGACTACGAGCGCTGGGCGGCGGATCCCGGCATGGAGACCTGGGACTACGCGCACTGCCTGCCGTACTTCAAGCGCATGGAGAACGCGCTCAACGCGCCAGCCGACAACCCGTTCCGCGGCCACGACGGCCCGCTGAAGATGGAGCGCGGCCCGGCGGTCAACCCGCTGTTCAAGGCGTTCTTCGCCGCCGTGCAGGAGGCGGGCTATCCACTCACCGATGACGTCAACGGCTACAAGCAGGAGGGCTTCGCCGCCTTTGACCGCAACATCTACCGCGGTCACCGGCTCAGCGCCGCCCGCGCGTACCTGCATCCGGTGGAGGACCGGCCCAACCTGGAGGTCCGCACCCGCGCCTTCGTGACCAAGATCAACTTCCAGGGCAAGCGGGCCGTGGGCTGCGACGTGGTCCACAACCGGCGCAAGGAGACGATCGAGGCCGGTGAGGTGCTCCTGTGCGGCGGGGCTATCAACTCGCCCCAGCTGCTGCAGCTCTCGGGCGTCGGGCGTGGGTCGGAGCTGCGAGCGCTGGGCGTGGATGTGGTGGAGGACGTGCCCGCGGTCGGCGAGAACCTCCAGGACCACCTCGAGGTCTACATCCAGTACAGCTCCAAGCAGCCCGTATCGGTGGCGCCGGCGATGAAGATGCGCAACCGCCCGTGGGTCGGCGCCAGCTGGCTGCTGGCTCGCCGCGGCGCGGGGGCCACCAACCACTTCGAGGGCGGCGGCTTCATCCGCTCCAACGAGGACGTGGCCTACCCCAACCTGATGTACCACTTCCTGCCCGTGGCGATCCGCTACGACGGGACCGCGCCCCAGGGCCACGGCTACCAGGTCCACGTCGGCCCCATGTACTCCGACGCCCGCGGCTGGATCAAGATCAAGTCGACGGA
The DNA here is from genome assembly GCA_963737335.1 of uncultured Solirubrobacteraceae bacterium. Lineage (GTDB taxonomy): Bacteria > Actinomycetota > Thermoleophilia > Solirubrobacterales > Solirubrobacteraceae > Palsa-465. Next base: position 37,869 of record CAVTSK010000016.1, on the reverse strand, counting down.
CCCCAAGGAGCACCCGGCGATCCAATTCAACTACCTGTCCACCAAGACCGACCGGCGCGAGTGGATCGAGGCGGTGCGCATCTCGCGCAACATCCTCAACCAGCCGGCGTTCGACGCCTTCAACGGCGGCGAGCTCTCGCCCGGGCCATCGGTGGAGACCGACCAGGAGATCCTCGACTGGGTGGCCAAGGACTCAGAGACCGCCCTGCACCCCTCATGCACGTGCCGCCTGGGCACCGGCGAGGACGCGGTCATCGACCCGCTGTCGATGCAGGTCCATGGCCTGGAGGGGATCCGGGTGGTCGACGCGTCGTCCATGCGCTACGTGACCAACGGCAACATCTACGCCCCGACGATGATGCTGGCTGAGAAGAGCGCCGACCTCATCATGGGCAACACCCCGCTGGCGGCCATCAACGAGCCGTTCTATGTCCACAAGGCGGCCGACGGCTCGGCGGTGGTGGACGGGCGCTCCACCGGGGCGGCGTCCGCGTCTGACGCTGACGGCGCCGAGAAACCGGCGTCCGCGGAGTCCCCCACCGCCGACGTCTGACGGACATAGCGTTCCGGGCTCCGCTGTGGCGAGGGCGGGGCCCGCGAGGCCTACGACCGTTCTCGAAGCGGTGGGGTGCGGTGTGCCGCGACGATTCGGTTGTGGTCGATAGTGAAGGACATAGCGTCAAGATCGACCACAACCCCGGTCGAACGCGCCCCGGGACCGCCCCGGCCAGCGGTTCCCCCTGCCTCAGCCGCAGTTCACGTTTGCCGGTGTGACCGGGACCGACCGCGGACAACCTCGGTCGGCCGCGTGACTACGACCCGGTGTGCGGAGACAAGACGATCGTCTGCAGCTCGGTGAAGGTCTGCATCACCGAGTTGCCGCCGACCTTGCCGATCCCGCTGTCGGTCCCGGCCCGGCCGCCGAAGGGCAGGTGCGCCTCCCAGTAGTTGGAGGACTCGTTGATGTTGACCCAGCCCGTCCGTACCCGATCGGCGAACTCCAGTCCGCGCGCCAGGTCCGCGGTGTAGATGGCGGCCAGCAAGCCGTAGGGCCCGTCGTTGGCCAGTGTGATGGCGTCCTCGAGCGAGGTGATCTCCACCACCGGCGCCACCGGGCCGAAGGTCTCCTCAGCGGCGACGCGGGCGTCGGCGGGCACCCCGGCGAGCACGGTCGGCTCCCAGTAGAGGTCGGTGGGGAAGGCGGTGGCCCGGGCGCCGCCGGTCAGCGCATCGGCGCCGCGCTGCACCGCATCGGCGACGTGCTCGTCCATCTTGACCGCCACCGGCTCGTTGTTGAGCGGGCCCATCGTCGTCTCGGTCGCGAACGGGTCGCCGAGCACGACCTGCCGGGTGACGGCGCGGGCCAGCTTCTCCACGTACTCGTCGTAGACCGCGCGGTGGACGAGGATGCGCTCGCCGGCGGTGCAGCTCTGGCCCGCGCACAGAAAGCAGGCCACGATGGTCGCCTGGACGGCGGCGTCGACGTCGCCGTCCTCGAGCACCACCACCGGGCCGTTGCCGCCCATCTCCAGCAGCGCCGCCTTGCCCGCCGCGGCCGTGGCCACCAGCCGTCCCGTGGCGGTGGAGCCGATGAAGGCCACGCCGTCGACGCCCGGGTTGCGAGCGATCTCGTCGCCCACCACCGGGCCGGGTCCGGTGACGAGGTTGAACACACCCGTGGGCAGGTCGGCGTCGGCGATGCACCGGGCCAGCGCGACTGCGCACACCGACGTCGACGGCGCCGGGGTCCACACCACCGCGTTGCCACATGCGAGCGCGGGCGCCACCAGCTCAGCGGGCATGGTGTAGGGCCAGTTCCACGGGCTGATCACCCCGACCACGCCGCGGGCGCGTCGAGCCAGCATCACCCGCTTGCCCGGTGAGAAGGAGTTGGGCAGCTCGCCGCCGAGGCGCTTGGCATCCTCTGCCGCCATGCGCCAGTACTCGACCAGCTCGTCCACCTCGCCGAAGGCCTCGGTGTGCAACGGCTTGCCCTGGTCCAGCGTCAGCGTGCGGGCCAGCTCCTCGCGGCGGGACTCGATGATGTCGCCGACCGCGTGCATCTTGGCCGCGCGCTCGAACGCCGTGAGCCGGGCCCAGCCGTCGGCCGCCTCACGGGCCGCCGCGATCGCCGCGCGAGCGTCGTCACGGTCCCCCAACGGGACAGCGCCGATCGTCTCGCCGGTGGCGGGGCTGGACGCTGATGACGTCTCGCCGGTGGCGCTGGGGCGCCACGCTCCGCCGATGAACATGTCCAGCTGGGTGACTGCGGTCATCGGACACTCCCGGTCGGCGGCGCGCGCCCAGCACCATGGGCCGAACGGGCCAATTGACACGTTTAGACAACTGATATATAACAGCCAGATTCCGACTGGGTCAATGGCCTCTGAGTTGTGCCGCAACGCGCCGATGGCCGAAGGTCGGTGGGTGTCCAAACGTCCGCGCGGATGCGCGCGGCGGGGAGGATGAGTGATGGCAACGGTTGACGCGCCCCGAGAGGGCGCGGCCCCTGCCGGCGACAGCAGCGAACTCGCCGGCTTCGGCTACAAGCAGGAGCTGGACCGGTCCCTGGGGAATTTCTCGTCGTTCGCTGCGGGTTTCAGCTACATCTCGATCCTGACCGGCGTGATCCAGCTGTTCGCCTTCGGGTTCCTGTTCGCGGGTCCGGCGGTGTGGTGGACCTGGCCCATCGTGCTCTTCGGCCAGATGATGGTGGCCCTGTGCTTCTCCGAGATGGCCGGGCAGTACCCGCTGGCCGGCTCGGTGTACAACTGGTCCAAGCGCGTCGCCGGTGACTTCGCGGCCTGGATGACCGGCTGGATCTACGTGGTCGGCTCGATCGTGACCGTCGCGGCCGTGGCGGTCGCGTGGCAGGTCGTGCTCCCCCAGGTCTCCACCAAGTTCCAGATCCTCGGCTCCCCGGCCGACGCCGGGACCTATGTGACCAAGGGCGGCGCCCAGAACGCGCTGCTGCTCGGCGCCATCCTGGTCGTCTTCGGCACGGTCGTGAACATGGCCGGCGTCAAGATCATGGCGCGGATCAACAACTTCGGGGTGATGGCGGAGTTGATCGGGGCCAGCCTGCTGGTGATCCTGCTCATCTTCCACTTCACCCGCGGTCCCGGGATCGTGTTCCACACCCTGGGCCGGGGCGCCGGCCACAGCTGGGGGTACTTCGGCGCCTTCATCATCGGCGGGATCATGAGCGCGTACGTGATGTACGGATTCGATACCGCCGGGACGCTCGCTGAGGAGACGAACGACCCCAGACGCGCGGCGCCCCCGGCGATCATCCGTGCGCTGATCGCGGCGTCGATCATCGGCGGTCTCCTGATCCTGTTCGCGCTGATGACGGTCAAGAGCATCGTTGATCCGAACATCGGCCTGCTCGGGCTGCCCTACATCATCAAGCAGGCGCTCGGCAACACGCTGGGGAACATCTTCCTCATCGATGCGGCCATCGCCATCTCAGTCTGCACGCTGGCCGTGATGGCCTCCTGCATCCGGCTGCTGTTCGCGATGGCCCGTGACAGCCGGCTGCCCTTCGGGGCCCAGATCGCCCGGGTATCCGGAAGGCGTCGGGTCCCGGTGGTCCCGGCCCTGGTCGTCGGCGTCCTCGCCCTGGTCATCCTGGCCATCAACATCGGCAACCAGAGCGCGTTCCTGGCCCTGACGTCGGTCGCGATCGTCATGTTCTACATCGCCTACCTGGGCGTGACCATCGGGATGTTGCGCAAGCGGATCCGGGGCGAGTGGCCCAAGCCAGACCACGGGCCGTACTTCTCGCTCGGACGCTGGGGGATGCTCGTCAACGTCGTGGCCGTCGTGTACGGAGCGATCGTCGCCGTCAACATCGCCTGGCCACGCGCGGCCGTCTACGACGCGCTGGCCGGGACCAAGGACGCCAACGGAAACGTCATCCCCAGCCACTGGTACTGGCAGTACATCGCGATCCTGTTCATCGGGATCGTCTATGCGATCGGCGCGACGTACTACTTCACCGTCTACCGCCGCAAGCCGATCGAGGTGCTCAGGGAACACGCGGCCGAGGTGCCGTCGCTGCCCGGCGAGGGCATGGCGCTGGGCGAAGCGGCCCCGTGATCACCGTCTCACACAGGTAGCAGCGTGACCCCGGAGGAGGCGCGGCAGACCGCCCGCTTCCTCCGGGCGCACCCGCCGTTTGACTCGCTCGACGACGCTGAGCTCGAGCGCGTCGCGGGGTGTGCCGCGCCGGAGTCCTTCCGGGCCGGCGAGGTCGTATTCGAACAGGGCGGTGAGCCGGTCCGCCAGCTGCGGATCCTCCACACCGGCACGATCGAGTTGGCGGCCAACGGCAAGGTTCTGCACGTGCTCGGCGCCGGCGAGGTGTTCGGGCATGGCTCGCTGCTCTCCGGGCTTCCGGCCGCCTTCAGCGCCCGCGCCGTGCAGGAGTCGCGCTGCTACCGGATCGCCGGCGACGAGGCCGAGGCCCTGCTGTCAGGCCCGGCCGGGGTCAAGTTCGTCGCGCGGTCACTGCTGGAGGAGCCGACCGAGCTTCACACGCTGGCGCGCGAGCCGGCGGTCAACACCGCCGATGAGCCCGTGGGCAGCCTGGTCCGCGGCGAGGCGGTGCTGTGCGGGCCGGACACGTCGATCCGGGAGGCGGCGCAGCTGATGAGCGCCGGGCCGGGGACCGCGGTGGTGATCGACCTCGGCGCCGGCGGGTTCGGGATCCTCACCGATCGGGATCTGCGGACCAAGGTGGTGGCCGGCGGGATGAGCGGGGAGGAGGCGGTGTCGGCGGCGATGTCGGCCCCCGCCTACACCTGCACGGCCGACCGGCGCGCCGGAGAGGTGCTGGCCGAGATGTTCGACCGTGGTCTGCGCCACTTTCCCGTGGTGTCGCCGACGGGCCGGATCGTCGGTGTGGTGGAGGACACCGACCTCGTGGCGCTGCGCACCCGGTCGTCCTTCTACCTGCGGCACCGGATTGCCACCGCCCGCAGCGACGAGGAGCTGGTGACCGTGGCGCGCGAGCTCCGGCCCATGGTGGTGGCGCTGCACGACGCCCGGGTGGCCGCGGCGAACGTGATGTCGGTCTACGCGGTGTGCGTCGATGCGCTGACCCGGCGGCTGCTGAAGCTGGCCCTGGACCGCCGCGGCGGCGTGGACGTGGAGTTTGCCTGGCTGGCATTGGGCAGCCAGGCACGCCGCGAAGCGATGCCGAGCTCGGACGTCGACAGCGCGATCGTCTGGTTTGACCGTGGTGGCGGCACTGAGGACGAGACGCGCGCGGAGCTTCTGGATCTCGCCCGCGAGGTCATCGGCGGCCTGCGGGCATGCGGCCTGCGTATGGACGAGAACGGCGTCAACGCCAGCGCCGCTCCGTTCGTGCGCTCGGTGGCGTCCTGGCAGCACGCCGCCCAGAGCTGGATTTCTGACCCGACCCAGGAGAAGGCGCTCATCCTCAGCTCGGTCATCGTCGACAGCCGCCCGGTCTGGGGAGTGCACACCGGCACACCGGTGGCCGATACGTTCCGCCTGGCCGCCGGCTACCCGCGGCTGCTGCGCATGCTCGCGCGCTTCGCGCTGTCGCACCGCCCCGCTGCGCGCCGCTTCCGCGGCCTGGTGCTCGAACACGGTGGTGACCATCCGGGCACGCTCGACCTCAAGTCCGGAGGACTGGTGCCGATCCTCGACCTGGCGCGGTGGGGTGCGATCTCGGCCGGCGTGACCACGGCCACCACCCCGGAACGCCTGCGCGCGGCCGCCGAGGCCGGCACCCTGGCGCCCGCCGATACACACACGCTGCAGGATGCGTTCGAGCTCATCAACAACCTCCGCCTCGAGCATCAGGTCGCGCAGATCCGTGCGGGGCGCCAGCCCGACGACCACGTCGATCCCGACGAGCTCAGCGCGCTCATGCGGGTCCAGCTGCGCGAGGCGTTCCGCGCCGTTGCCACCATCCAGAAGCGGGTGGCCACCGAACTGGCTACGGCGCCCTGAAGGTAGGGTTGACGCCGTGCTCGACGACTGGCGCGCCTTCCGCCCGGCCATCTGGATCGCCATGCTGGGAGTGGCGCTGCTCCTGCTGGTCAAGCCGTTCTTCTTCGGTGCGGTCCTCCTGGGTGCGGCGATCGGCATCGCTTTTCGGGTCGAGACGGGACGCCGCCGGGCTGCTCGAGGCCTGCCGCCGCGCCAACGGCGCCGGCGCTGAACGCACCGCGCGCCGGACACGGACAACCGCTGTCCGCGGCGCGCTGAGCCCAGCCGAGCGATGCCGTAACGTCATCGTAATGTCCGCCACCCCGACCCCCGAGGCCTCGCGCCACCCGGCGCCACCCGCCAACGGGGAGGCGGCGATCCTCGTCCGCGGTGTCGTCAAGTCCTACGGGAAGGTCCGGGCGCTGGGCGGCGTCGACCTCGAGGTGCCGCGCGGGACCGTCCTGGGGCTGCTCGGGCCCAACGGCGCCGGCAAGACGACGCTGGTGCGCATACTGACCACGCTGCTCACGCCGGACGCTGGGACCGCGAGCGTCGTGGGGTACGACGTCGTCCATGACGCCACGGCGCTGCGCCATCGGATCGGGCTCGCCGGCCAGTACGCGGCGGTGGACGAGAACCTCACCGGCCTGGAGAACCTGACCATGGTCGGACGCCTCTACGGGGCGCCGCGCGCGGCGGCCAAGCGGCGCGGCGCCGAGCTGCTCGAGCGCTTTGACCTCTCCGACGCCGGCAGCCGGGTGACGAGCACCTACTCGGGCGGCATGCGCCGCCGCCTGGACCTCGCCGCGGCGCTGGTGGCCAAGCCCACCGTCCTCTTCCTCGACGAGCCGACCACCGGGCTCGATCCGCGCAGCCGCCTTGCTCTGTGGGAGACGATCGAGGCGCTGGTGAGCGAGGGGACGACCGTCCTCCTGACCACCCAGTACCTCGACGAAGCCGACCGCCTGGCCGACTCCATCACGGTCATCGACCACGGTCAGGTGATCGCCTCGGGCACCTCTGACGAGCTCAAGGACCGCGTTGGGGGCGAGCGGGTCGAGGTCGTCCTCGAGGATGCCGCCGACGCCGAGCGCGCGGTCGCGGCGCTGGGGCAGATGGCCGCCGAGGCGCCGTCCGCCGCCGACGGGGTGGTGAGCGCGCCGGTGCGCACCCGGCGCGGCGTGATCGCCGAGGCGGTGGGGCTGCTCTCCGCCGAGGGAATCGGCGTGGATGACATCAAACTGCGCCGGCCCACGCTGGACGACGTGTTCCTCTCGCTCACGGGCCATGCGGTCGAGGAGCCCGCCGAGACCGAGGAGGAGGAGCCCCGGTGAGACGCCTGGTCACCGACACCATGATCATCGCCGAGCGCAACCTCATCCGGCTGCCGCGCAAGCCCGAACTGCTGATCGCCTTCACCGTGCAGCCGATCATGTTCGTGCTGCTGTTCCGCTACGTGTTCGGCGGCGCGATCAACACCGGGGGCGTCCCGTACGTGGACTACCTGATCCCGGGGATCATCGTGCAGAACATCGCCTTCGGCGGGTTCGTCACCGCCATCGGGCTCAACGAGGACGTGCACAAGGGCCTCATCGACCGGTTCCGCTCGTTGCCGATGGCGCGGCCGGCGGTGCTGGCCGGCCGCACGCTGGCGGACATCGTCACCAACTTCCTCTCGGTATGCGTGCTGGTGATCACCGGGGTGATCATCGGCTTCGCCTTCAACGCCCCGGTGCTGCACATCGTCGGCGGCTTCGCCCTGCTGCTGCTCGTCGGCTACGCCTTCAGCTGGGTGTTCGCGCTCGTCGGGCTCGTGGCCACGACCCCGGAGTCGGCCAACTCGATCGGCTTCCTCGCCATCTTCCCGCTCACCTTCATCTCCTCGGCGTTCGTGCCCACCTCCAGCATGGCCGAGCCGTTGCAGACCTTCGCCAATGTCAACCCGTTCACGATCATCGTCAACGCGATGCGCTCGCTGTGGATCGGGACGCCGGCCAACAACTATGTGTGGGGTGCGGTGGTGTGGGCGCTGGTGATCCTGGCGATCTTCGCGCCGCTGGCCGTGGCGCGCTATCGCCGCGCCACGAGCAGCTAGTTGTGAATCACGCCAAAAGTCAGTTCAGCTCGCCGCGCGCCACCGCCAGGCAGGCCTCGCACCGCGGCCACGGCGGGTTCCACGGATAGCCGGAGACATCCTTGCCGCAGAGCGCGGTGTCGGGATCCTCGGAGGTGACGAGATGGCAGAGCTCCTCGAAGCCGTGGTCGTTGATCTGAGGCACGTTGCGGCACTTGGGGTGCACGTTGGGAGTGCGGGTGGGTGCTGGCGGTGAAGCGGGCATCGGGACTCGCCTTCACCCTACCGCGCGTAGATGGGTGAGCGGACGACCGTCGCGCAGCTCCCGGACCACGCCCTCGACGAGGCCGTCGTCGGCGGCGGCGCGCCCGTCGGTCACCGCGGCGACGGTGGCGCGCTTGCGCTGGATGAGGCGGGCCATGGTCTCGTCAATGGTGTTGGCGGCCAGCAGGTACCAGGCGGTGACCGCGTCGCGCTGGCCGATGCGGTGACAGCGGTCCTCGGCCTGATCGTGCATCGCGGGGGTCCATTCGAGCTCCAGGAAGGCGACGTTGGAGGCCCGGGTCAAGGTGATCCCCTGGGCCGCCACCCGCGTGGCGCAGACGATGAGGCGCGGGCCATCGGACTCCTGAAAGGCGCTGATGGACGCCTCGCGCGCGGTCAGGGAATCATCGCCGAACAGGTGCAGCGCGTCGGGGAAGCGCGCCAGGACCGCCCGCTGGACCTCGACATGGCGGGCGAAGACCACCAGCGGCTCCTCGGAGACCAGGAAGTCCTCGATCCACGCCAGCGCGGCGGCCAGCTTGCCGCGGGCGGCCAGGCGCTGCAGGGTGCCGAGCTGGGCCAGGCGCTGCGCGCGCAGGGTGGCGGCGATCTTGGCGTTGAGCTCGGAGAGGTCGAGCGGCTGGGAGCGCAGCCAGGCGATGACGTCGCGCTCGGCCAGCCGGTACTCGGCGTCGTTGGTCAGCGCCACCGGGATCACCACCTGGCGCTTGGCCGGGAGCTGGGGGAGGACCTCGGCCTTGAGGCGGCGCACGAAGCAGGCGCGGCGCATGTGCCAGTGCAGGCGCTCCTCGGAGACCATGCCGCGGAACTGCCGCGCGAAGCTGGCGCCGGAGCCGAACTCGTCCATGCGCCCGATGATGCGCAGCTGCGCGATGAGCTCCTCGGCGTGGTTGAGCACCGGGGTCCCGCTCAGGGCCAGGCGCAGGCCGCGGGGCGTGACGGCCGCGGCCAGCCGGCGGACCGCCTGGGTGCGCTTGGCCTGCGGGTTCTTGCAGTAGTGCGACTCGTCGATGACGATGGCCCGCGGCCGGTCGCGGGTGAGCGCTCCGAAATGCGCCGCGACCACCTCGTAGTTGACGATGCTGATCTCAGCGGCGGCCGGGACGGTGCCGCGCCCGTGGACCACCGTGACCGAGCGGTGGGGCAGCCACCGCCGCGTTTCGCGCTCCCAGCCCAGTTTCATCGAGGCCGGGCAGACGACGACGGCGGGGTAGGCGCCGTCGGCCTCCAGTGCGGTGAGGGCCTCGACGGTCTTGCCCAGGCCCTGCTCGTCGGCCAGGAACGTGCCGCGGGCCTCCAGTGCGTAGCGGACCGCGGCCCACTGAAACGGCGTGGGCTCGCCGCCGAGCACGGCGGCGGTCTCGGGGATCGGCTCGGCCTCGGTGGCGCGCGAGCGCCGGACGGCGTCGGCGGCGCTGCGGTGCTCGGCCAGCAGCCGCTCCAGGACGTCGACGGCCTCCCCGGTGACCGCGACCTCATGGCGCGCGATGAAGGCGTCCAGCGCCTCGGCGAGCCATGGATCCAGCGGGACCGAGCGGGTGCCGTTGGCTCCCGGCAGCTCGGCGAAGGCCAGCCCGACGTCGGGGTCCCACAGGACCTCCAGGCGCAACTCCTCGCCGTCCATGCCGCGGACGTAGACCAGCCGAGCCGGCGGTGGGTCGCCACCGCGCTCGACGATCTGCAGGCAGCGCTCGGCGGCGATGTCCAGGTGCGCTGAACGCTGGGCCCGCAGGGTCTGCGCCGCCGCCGCCGTCAGCGGAGTGAGCAGCCGGCCCTCGTGTTCGACGGCGCCCTCGAGCAACGGCTCGGGCACGGGACCGGCGAGCGTCTTGAGCACCAGCCAGCCGCGCCGGTCATAGCGCACGGTGCTCACCGATCCGATCCAACGCTGCTTGACCGACGCCAGCCAGTCCAGCACCTCCCGGCTCGGCGTGAGCTCGGGGAAGCGCTCGAGCGCCTCGGTGACCTTCATCGCCGCCCAGTCGCTCGCCGGCGCCGACCATTCGCGGCTGTCCCAGTCAAAGCGGCGGTGGGGGATCGAGCGGCACAGCTCCACCAGCGCGCGGTCATAGGGAAAGGAGAGGACGACGGTGTGGCCGCCGTCGTGGTCGGGGCGCAGCTCGACGTGGGCGCGGTCGGGGACGAGCTTCATCGCGGTTGCCACGCTATCGGCCGGATCGGCGCGCGCCGGTGGTCTACCCGGCGACGACGCGAGCGGCGTCACCGCGCGTCGCCGCGCTCTCGGGCCGGCGCGACGCGTCCGCGTCGCGGAACTGGTCGGCGACTCGGCCGGCGGTCTCGAGGGCCCAAGGGGTGGTGGTGACGAAGCCGAGCACCAGCGTGAGCGCCCCGAGCCCGACGACGATCCACCAGCTCACGTGGGTGGCGGCGGCGAAGCCCGGGCCGACGGCCACCAACCCGCCGGCGGCCAGCGACCCCAGCACGGCCACACCGAGCGTGACGCCCACCTGGCGGCCGGTGGAGGCCACGGCGGCCGCGACGCCGGCCTGTGACGGCGGCATCCCGGAGATGGCGGTGTTGGTGATCGGCGGGTTGATCAGCCCGTTGCCGGCGCCGAAGAGAACGTAGGCCACGACAAGCACGGTGAAGGATGTGCGGGCCGTCACCTGGGTGAGGATGAGCCCGCTGATCAGGACGGCGAGGCCGCCGCCCACCAGCGGCCAGCGCGTGCCGAAGGCGCCCACGACACGCCCGCACAGCGGCGAGACGACCATCATCACGCCGGCCATCGGGAGGGTGTAGAGCCCGGCCTCCAGTGGCGACAGGCCGCGGACGTCCTGGAGGTAGAGGGTGTTGAGGAAGAGGAAGCCGCCGATGGCCATGAACAGTGCGACCGCGATGGCGGTGGCGCCCGAGAAGGGCGCGCTGCGGAAGAAGCGCATCTCCAGCAGCGGCTCGCGACGGCGCAGCTCGTAGGCCACCAGCCCGGCGAATGCGCTGAGCGAGACGACGAAGAGCACGATCGTCTGCGTCGAGAGCCACCCGGCCTCGGGGCCCTCGATGATCGCGTAGGTGAGCGTGGCCAGGGCGACGATGACCAGCACCTGCCCCACCGGGTCCACGCGACGGGCGCGGGGCGCCCGGGACTCGGGCACGTAGAGCGCGGTGAGGACGATGGCCACGATGCCGACGGGGACGTTGACGATGAACACTGACCGCCAGCCCACGGAGTCGACGAGCACGCCGCCCACCACCGGACCGAGGGCCATGCTGATGCCAAACAGCGCGCCCCACACGCCGACCGCCTGTGCGCGCTCACGCGGGTCCTCGAACACGTTGCGGATGATCGACATCGCCACCGGGTTGAGCATCGAGCCGCCGATGGCCTGAAGCACCCGGGCGGCGATGAGCATCCCCAGGCTGGGGGCGAGCGCGCACAGCAGCGAGCCCAGCGAGAACAGCGCCAGGCCGCATTGGAACACCCGCCGCCGTCCGAGCCGGTCAGCGGTCGAGCCCGACAGCATCAGAAGGCTGGCGATGACCAGCGTGTAGGCGTCGATCGTCCACTGCAGCCCGGAGAGCTTGGAGTGAAACGACCGGTGGATCGCGGGCAGCGCGATGTTGACGATGGTGGCGTCGAGGCCCACGATGAACAGGCTCATCGAGCAGATGCCGAGGATGACCAGCCGGGTCCGCCGATCCGGCACGGCCTGGGGTGACGCGGCGTGGGCACTCACGATTCTCGATCCTAGACGCTCGTTCAGGTCCTACGACCATGGTCCAATTGCGCGCGCGTCCCCCGGCCGCCTACCGTCCCAGCGTGCCCCCCGGATCCGGCCTGCGACGCGGCTGCCCCACCCCCGCACCGCGTCGCCGGCCCGGGCCCGGACAAGCGGCTCGGCCGGCACGCGGGCCTGGGTAGTCTCCGCCATGTGCCGCACCGAACACCGGGAGCGCTCGCGGCGCAGCGGGGCTTCCCCCATCGACTGGGGCGACGGCTGATGGCCGCCGTGACTGCTGCGCGCGAGACCGTGATCACCTGGCCGGTCGGTCGCGCGGACGCCACCGCGGCTTCGGGCGCGCGCGACCCGTCACTGTCGCGGCTCTTCGCCCGCTTTGCCCTCAGCGGCCTGCTGGCGATGGTGGTGATCGGCGCCGCGGCGTTCGTCCTCGTCCGCCGGTCGGCGACCTCGGATGCGATCACTCAGGCCAAGGGGGTCACCCAACTCGCCGGACGCGGGATCATCGCGCCGGTCATCACGCCCGCCACCTTGCGGGGAGATCCCGTAGCGCTGGCGCGGCTGGACCGCGTGGTGCGCCAGCGCATCCTCAACCGCACGCCCATCGTGCGCGTCAAGATCTGGGACGCGTCGGGGCGCGTCATCTACTCCGATGCGCACTCGATCATCGGCAAGGTCTTCCCGCTGGGCCAGGATGAGCTCGAGACCCTGCGCGGAGGCGGGACGCAGGCCGATGAGAGCGATCTCTCACGCTCGGAGAACACCACCGAGCGAGGCTTCAAGCGTCTGGTCGAGGTCTACGTGGGCATCCGCTCGCCCGGCGGCGTGCGGCTGCTCTACGAGGACTACGAGCGCGCCAGCACCATCTCCGCCTCCAGCAAGCGCCGGTGGATGAGCCTGCTCCCGGCGCTGCTCGGCGCGCTGGTCATCCTCTACCTCGTCCAGATCCCGCTCGCCTACTCGCTGGCCCGCCGGCTGCGCGCCCGCCAGCGCGAGCGCGAGGCGTTGCTGCGCCGGGCCATCGACGCCTCTGACCTCGAACGGCGCCGGATCGCCGCTGATCTGCACGACAGCACCGTCCAGCGCCTGGCCGGGGTCTCCCTGTCGCTGGCGGCCAGCGCCAACGCCCTGTCGGGCGCGGAGGACGCCGAGGCTCGCGGCGCGTTGAAGCGGGGCGCCGCCGAGACCCGTGAGACGATCCGCGAGCTGCGCACGCTGCTGGTCGACATCTACCCGCCCACCCTCCAGCGCTCTGGCCTGCGCGCCGCCATGGATGACCTCGTGGCGCCACTGCGGGCGGCGGGCATCGCGGTCTCGGTGTCGCTGCCGGGGGAGCTCGAGATCCCGGGCGACACCGAGGCGCTCCTGTATCGCGTGGCCCAGGAGGCGTTGCGCAACGCCCGCACCCACGGTGAGGCGACCACGGTCGATGTCGCTGTCGAGGCGCCGGACCGCAGCGCGGTGCTGCGCGTCGTCGACAACGGCCGCGGCTTCTCGCCCGAGGAGGCCGACCAGGCCCGCGAGAGCGACCACTTCGGCCTGCGGCTGATGCGCGACCTGGCCGATCACGCGGGCGGCACGCTCACGGTCCTGTCCTCCCCGGGACACGGGACCCTGGTGCGCCTCGAGGTGCCGCTGCGATGATCAGGCTGCTCATCGCCGACGATCACCCGCTCGTGCGCGACGCCCTGACCACACTGCTGGCCGGGGTCGAGGACATCGAGGTCGTGGGCACCACCGCCGACGGCCGAGAGGCGGTGGAGGTGGCCCTGGCGACGTCGCCCGACGTGGTGCTGATGGACCTCGAGATGCCCGAGCTCAACGGAATGGACGCCACACGCGCGCTGCAGGAGGCAGGGTCTGACGCGCGAGTCGTGGTGCTGACGACGTTCTCGGACCGCGACCGGATCCTCGGTGCCCTGGACGCCGGCGCGCTCGGCTACCTGCTCAAGGACGCCGATCCGGAGGAGATCATCCGCGGCGTGAGGGCGGCCGCCCGCGGAGAGTCACCACTGGCGCCGCGTGCCGCCCACGAGCTGCTCATCGAGCGTGCCGGGAGTCCGGGCCGGTCGGAGGCGGAGCTGAGCGCGCGCGAGCAGGAGGTGCTCGCGCTCGTCGCCGACGGGCTGCCCAACAAGCTCATCGCCCGTCGTCTCCAGATCTCCGAGAAGACGGTCAAGGCGCACCTGACCAGCGTGTTCGCGGCGATCGGGGTCACCGATCGCACGCAGGCGGCGCTGTGGGCTCACCGGCACAAGCTCGGCCGGTAGCCCACCACTTGAACCCACAGCGCCGCCGGGCGCACGTACGACGGCCGCGTCAGCGGTCGCCGCCGTGGTCGTCGTTGCGATCGTTGTCGTGGCGGTCGTTGTCGTGGCGATCGCCGCGATCACGGTCGGGCCGGTCGCGGTGCTGCAGCGCGCCGCCGCGATGATGCTCGTGGCGCACGTGGCCGATGGGGTCATCGGAACCGTGGCTTGCCTGGGCCACGGCGGGGACCGCGAGGGCTGAGACGGCGGCGAGCGCCACCAGTCCCTTGGTCAGTCGAGAACGCATGGATGTCCTCCTTTCTGCGTGGGTTGGTTGCCCGACCATGCTGCGCCCTCGGCGGTCTCAGTTGCAATGGGACGTTGGTCGTAGTGCCGGACCGCCGGGCGGCGGCCGGGCGGCGCGGCGCCGGCGCGCTCAGGCGGTCTCGGCCTCCCAGGCCTCGATGAGCGCGCGGGCGGCCTCGACGTCGGGATGCAGCGGCCGGTCGCCGAGCTCAGGGTCCAGGCGCTCGGCGGCGAGCTGCCACAGCTCCCGGGTGCCGGCGCCGACCGGCTCCTGGCCGGCCAGGCGCAGCGCGCGGACGGCGACGACGAGCTCGGTGGCGACCACGACGCGCAGCGCGCGCAGCGTCTCGTGGGCCCGCCGTGCCGCGATGGGGGCGAGGCTCGAGTGCGACTCGACCCCGCGCGACACCGACACGGTCTGAGCCGCGACCGGCGTCACCAGGGAGCGGACCTCGGCGACGGCGGCGTGGGCGGTGTACTCGAGCACCAGCGCGCCGGACTCCGGGCCGGGGTGGCGCGCCAGGAACGGCGGCAGCCCGGTGAGCCCGGCGTCGAGCAGCGTCGACACCCGGGCGGCGATGAGCGCCGCCGAGGAGGCCAGCGCGGTGCGCAGCCCGTCGATGGCGTTGGCCAGCGGCGCCGCGTGGGGGTTGCCGTTGGGCAGGGCGATCTGCTCGTCGGGGTCGATGAGCGCGTTCTCGCCGGCGAAGTTGAGCTCGTGGGAGACCGTCTCCTCCAGCGCGCGCAGCGCGTCATGAACCGTCCCGTCGACCTGGGGCTGGGCCCGGAACGGGTAGGGGTCCTGGATCCCGAGCGGCCCGGGCTCGCGGGCACGCTCGCCCAGGCCCGCCAACAGCTCCCGCATGCGTGCGGCCACGGCGGCCTGGCCGGGGCGGTGGCGTGCGGAGTGGATGCGGGCGTCCAGGACCACCGGATCGGCGGCGGCCGCCTCGAAGGACAGGGCGGCTACGGTGAGCCAGGCGTCGAGGAGGCGATGCGCGTCCACCACCAACAGGGCGGCGTAGCCGATGCTGAACGCGTTGGAGCTGATGAAGGCCAGCCCGTCGCGGGGGCCGAGCCGCCCTGGCTCGATGGCGGCGTCGGCCAGGCCCTGAGCGGCGTCGATGAGGTCGTCGCCGCGCCACACCCGGCCCTCGCCGAGCAGCGCCAGCGCGACATCGGCGAGGTTGGTGAGATCGCCGGTCCCCAGCGACCCCAGCTCACGGGTGAACGGCGTCAACCCGGCATTGAGCGTGCCCACCAGCGCGTCGAGCAGCTCGTCGGCTACGCCCGCTCCGCCGGCGCCGATCTGGTTGGCACGCGTCGCCATCGCGGCCCGGACGACGGGTGCGGTGAGGATGAGGCCGGCGCCGCAGGCATGGCTGCGCAGCAGGTTGAGACCGTAGGCCTCGCGGTCCTCCTCGGGCACCCGGTAGGCCCGCAGCGCCCCGACGCCGGTGGTCACGCCGTAGAGATCGTCGCCGCGTGCCAGCAAGGCCGCGATGGCGCGGCGCGCGGCGTCGTTGCGCTCGCGCGCCTCCGGCGCGAGGACCGCCTCGGCGCCGTCGCGGGCGATCGCGGCCACCCCGTGCGGCGTCAGGGTCGAGCCGTCGAGCATGACGGGCTCGCGCTCGCCGTCGGTGAAGGCCGGTGTCGACATCGCGCGGCACTCTAACCGCGCGACGGCGATCAGTATCGTCGCCCCGATGGACGGGAGCGTGTCGCTGGACGGAGCCGCGCTCACCCCGGAGGCGGTGACCGAGATCGCCCGCGGCGGCGCGGCGGTGGCCATCGCCCCGTCGGCGAGACAGCGGATGCAGGCATCGGCCGCGGTCGTGGCGCGGGCCGCCGAGGCCGGCGTGCCCGTCTACGGGCTGACCACCGGCCTCGGTCATCGTGTCGTGGAGCGCATCGACGGCCACGCCGCGGCCGCGTTCTCACTCCAGACGCTGCGCGGCCGCGCGATGGCGGTGGGCGAGCGCCTGCCGGCCGAACTCACCCGGGCCACCATGGCGGTGCGCGCCAACGGCCTGTGCGCCGGGGGCTCGGGGGCGACGCCGGCGATCGCCGAGGGACTGGCGTCGCTGCTCAACGCCGGCGTGCACCCGTGCATCCCGCGCTTTGGCTCGGTGGGGGCGTCGGACCTCTGCATGCTGGCCCACGTGGGACTGACGCTGATCGGTGAGGGCGAAGCCGAGCTCGATGGTCAGCCGATGGCGTCGGCGCAGGCGCTGGCCGGCGCCGGGCTGGAGCCGGTGACGCTCGGTCCCAAGGACGGGCTGGCCATCTGCTCGAGCTCCGCGCTTACGGCGGCCGTCGCGGCGCTCGACCTCGTCGACGCTCTCGTCTGCCTGGACATGATGCAGGCGGCGGCGGCGCTGTCGATGGAGGGCTTTCGCGCCAACCTCAGCCCGCTCGATCCCCGCGTGGTCGCCGCCCGGCCGGCGCCGGGGCAGGCGTGGGCCGCCGACGGCCTACGCGCGCTGCTGCGCGGCGGTGCGCTCACCGAGCCGGGTGCGGCGCGGCGCCTCCAGGATCCACTGAGCCTGCGGTGCGTCAGCCAGATCCACGGCTCGCTGCACGTCGCCCTCGCCTTGCTGGCCGCGGCGGTCGCGCCCGAGCTCGGCGGCGCCGCCGACAATCCGCTGGTGCTCACCGACGACGAGGAGATCCTCTCGACCGGCAACTTCCACGTGCCCGCACTGTCCCTGGCGCTCGACGCCACCGCCATCGCGCTCTCCCAGGTGGCGGCGGCAAGCACGGAGCGCCAGGCGCGCCTGAAGACCGAGCGCCTCAGCGGGCTCCCTGCCGGGTTGAGCCCGAGCGCTCACCTCAGCTCCGGGCTGAGCCCGCTGAGCAAGACGGCCCAGTCGCTGGCCGTGGAGATCCGCCACCTGGCCACCCCGCTGTCGATCATGCCCGCGATTGGCGCTGACTCCGTCGAGGACGATTCCACCGGCGCCGCCCACGCCGCCCTGCGCGTACGAGAGCAGCTGGAACGGATGCGGCCGCTGGTGGCGATCGAGCTGATCGTGGCCGCGCAGGCCGTCGATCTGGCCCTGGGCGGGCGCGCGGAGTCGCTCGGCTCCGGCACCGCCGCCGCCTTCGCCGCCGTGCGCGAATCCGTGGCGACGCTGAACGAGGACCGGCCCATGGGTCCCGACGTGGAGCTCCTGACGACGCGCTGGCTCACCGATGGCGAGCTGCTCGCGCGGATGCGCGACGCCGCGGGGGCGCCCGCGTGAGCGCGATCGAGCTCGTCTATCTCAGCGGCGCTGACGTCGATGCGCTGGCGCTCACCGACGACGAGATCCTTGACGCGGTGCGCGGGGTGGTGGCCGCGCAGGGGAGGGGCGAGACCGTGATCGAGCCTCGTATGCACCTGTTCCCACGCGGGGCCAACGGGCACTTCAACGTGCTGCGCGGCGCCGTCCCGGCGTTCGCCGGCGTCAAGGTGGTGGGCGACTACGTCGACAATCACCGCCTGGGGCTGCCCTCCGAGCTGGCGCTGCTGCTGCTCATGGATCCCGCCACCGGTGTGCCGCAGGCCATCATCGACGCCACCGCGATCACCGAGATGCGCACCGGCGCCGTGACGGCGATCGGCGCCGAGCACCTGGCCCGGCGCGACGCGCGCGTGCTCGGCCACGTGGGCGCGCGCGGGACGGCGTACTGGAACGTGCGGCTGCTGTGTCGCGTGCTCCCGTTCCTGGAGGAGATCCGCGTGCACTCGCTGCGCCCCGAGAGCCGGGAGGCGTTCGCCCGGCGGCTGTCAACGGATCTCGACCGCGATGTCCGCGCGGTGGGCAGCTGGGAGGAGTGCCTGCGCGGCGCCGACGTGATGGTGGAGGCCAGCCGGCTCACCCAGCCCGAGCCGCTGCTGTCCACGGCATGGGTGACGCCGGGGACGCTGGTCATCCCCTACGGGACGGTCAGCGCCGTCGAGCTTCAGCTCACCGACGTGATGGAGAAGGTCGTCGTCGACGATTGGGGTCAGGCGGGGATCGGCCCGTTGGGATCGCTGCGCGCGCACGTCGATTCGGGGCGGGTGACCGCCGAGACCCTCCACGCCGAGCTGGGGCAGATCGTGTGCGGGGACCGGCCCGGCCGCGAGCGCGATGACGAGCGCATCCTCTTCTGGCACCGCGGCCTGTCGATCACCGACATCGCGTTGGGGGAGGCGATGCTGGCCAAGGCGCGGTCGCTGGGGATCGGGACGACGCTGCCGTATCGCTGACGCTCAGGCGAGCGGCTCCTCGGCCAGTTGGCAGCCACGGGCGATGTTCTGAAACAGCCGGCGGGCGTTGCCGGCCAGACCGGGTCCGTGGGCCACGAAGGTGAGGGTGAGGATCCCGTAGCGCAGGCGGATTGCGTACTGGACGATGAGCGGGGAGTCCGCCGCGCCGCCGTCCTGGCGCTCGACCATCGTGGCCCGAGCGGGCATCCCCTTGACCCGCTTGCGTCCCCGCCTTCCCGTCGTGGTGCCGTCGGGGCGCGTGAACGGCAGCGGCTTCTCGGTCAGGGCGGCGGTCATGGTCGCCAGCACGCCGTGATCTGCCTCCGTGGAGCAGATGGCGGCCGCCAGGAAGACGTGCGCGGCATGCTGGGCCTCGTCGAGTGAGAGGATCTCGCCGCCGACCGAGGCGGGCGCGTCGCGGCGCCGGCGGGACGAGAGGTCCTGCGCCGCGACGAACTCGGCGGCGGGCAGGCGGGTCTGGAGCACCAGCGGGGCGCCGTCGGTACGCGGCACCGGCCAGGTCTGCGGCGGCTCCCAGCCGACGCGGGTGAGCATCGCGCTGGTCTTGCGCTGGGCGCGGGACCTGAGCGGGTTGCGGACCATCTCGCCGCCAGCCTACCCACGAGACGCTGCGTCATCCCGCGCTCCGGTAGCGTGCGGCGAGGATGAGCGCAACCGACATGGAATGCCGCGGCTGGCACCAGGAGGCGGCGCTGCGGATGCTGCGCAACAACCTGCATCCCGACGTGGCCGAGAATCCGGCCGAGCTGGTCGTCTACGGCGGGACCGGCAAGGCGGCGCGCAACTGGTCCTCGTATCACACGATCGAGCGCGAGCTGCGGCGCCTGGGCGATGACGAGACGCTGTTGGTGCAGTCGGGCAAGCCGGTCGGCGTGTTTGAGACCCACGACCAGGCGCCGCGAGTGCTCATCGCCAACTCCAACCTCGTGCCCCAGTGGGCGACGTGGGAGACGTTCCGCGAGCTCGACGCCGCCGGGCTGATGATGTACGGCCAGATGACCGCCGGGTCATGGATCTACATCGGCAGCCAGGGGATCCTCCAGGGCACCTATGAGACCTTCGCCGCCGCTGCTCGCAAGCGGTTTGACGGCACCCTGGCGGGCCGGCTGGTGGTCACCGCAGGACTGGGTGGCATGGGCGGCGCCCAGCCGCTGGCGATCACCATGCTCGGTGGCGCCGCGCTGTGCGTGGAGGTGGACCTGCACCGGATCGAGCGGCGCATCGAGACGGGATACCTCGATGAGCGCGCCGGCGATCTGGACGACGCGCTGAGGCGGCTCGACGCCGCGTGCGCCGAGCGCCGCGCCCTGTCGATCGGATTGGCCGGCAACGCCGCCGAGATCCTGCCTGAGCTGGTGCGCCGTGGGGTGGAGATCGACATCGTCACCGACCAGACCAGCGCCCACGATCCTCTCAACGGCTACGTGCCCGCAGGGCTGACGGTGGAGCAGGCCGAGGCGCTGCGCCGCTCTGACCCCGACGACTACATCCGGCGCGTGGGGGAGAGCGCGGTGAACCACGTGAGCGCGATCCGCGCCCTGCAGGAGTCCGGCGCGGAGGCCTTTGACTACGGCAACGCGCTGCGCGGCCTGGCTCACGAGCACGGCGACCGCGACGCCTTCTCCTATCCCGGCTTCGTCCCCGCCTACATCCGGCCCCTGTTCTGCGAGGGCAAGGGCCCGTTTCGCTGGGTGGCGCTGTCCGGGGACCCCGCCGACATCCACGCCACCGACCAGGCCATTCTGGACCTGTTCGGCGACCAGGAGCACATCGCGCGGTGGATCAAGCTGGCCTCCGAGCGTGTCCACTTCCAGGGCCTGCCGGCGCGGATCTGCTGGCTGGGCTACGGCGAGCGCGACCGGGCCGGCGTCCGCTTCAACGAGATGGTGGCCTCCGGCGAGCTCAAGGGCCCGATCGTCATCGGTCGCGACCACCTGGACTGCGGCTCGGTGGCCTCGCCCGAGCGCGAGACCGAGGCCATGCGCGACGGCACCGACGCGGTGGCCGACTGGCCGCTGCTCAACGCGATGCTCATGACCGCCTGCGGCGCGAGCTGGGTCTCGATCCACCATGGCGGTGGTGTGGGCATGGGCAAGTCGATCCACGCCGGTCAGGTGACCGTCGCCGACGGCACCCCCGAGGCGGGGGAGCGGGTCCGGCGTTGCCTGACCGCCGACCCGGGCCTTGGTGTGATCCGCCACGCCGACGCCGGCTACGAGGAGGCGTTGAGTGTGGCGCGCGACACCGGGGTGAACATGCCGATGCTCGATCCCGAACCCGACAAGCGGTGAGCAGCGGACGTGACGGCAGCCCGCCGTCGCTGTCGATCACCGGAGCTGCGCAGGTCCTGCGCCCACCGCGCGACCACATGCAGCACCTGCGCGGCGACGAGCTGACCGCTCAGACGCTCGAGCCCGGCGAGCTGGCCGCCCGCGACGGGCGGATCACCGCGCTGGAGCGCGACGAGATCGCCGAGGTGACCATCGACGCCTCGGGGTGCGCCGTCCTGCCCGGCTTCGTGGACTGCCACACCCACCTTCCGTTCGCGGGCTGGCGCTGGGGCGAGTACGAGCAGAAGCTGACCGGCGTGCCCTACGAGGAGATCGCGCGCAGCGGCGGCGGGATCAAGTCCTCGGCCCGCGCCCTGCGCGAGGCCTCCGACGACGAGGTGCTCGACCAGGCGTCGGGACTGGCCGAGGAGATGCTCGCCGCCGGCACCACGACGTTCGAGTGCAAGTCCGGCTATGGCCTCTCGCGCGACGGGGAGATGCGTGCCCTGGTGCTGGCGCGCGAGCTGGAGATCCGGGTCCCCCAGACCACGACCTCGACCGCGCTGCTGGCCCACGCCATCCCCGAGGGCTACACGGCGGATACGTGGATGCGAGTGGTGGAGGAGATGATGCCCGAGGTGGTCGCCGCCGGCAGCGTCACCGCCCTGGACATCTTCGTCGAGTCGATCGCCTTCGGTTTGGCGCACCTGGAGCTGATGGGCGAGCTGGCCTCGGGGGCCGGGCTGGCCCTGCGCACCCACGTCGAGCAGCTCTCCTGCATGCGCTCGGTGCCGGTGGCGCTGGCCGCCGGCGCCCGCAGCATGGACCACCTGTCGATGATCGCACCCGAAGACATCGGCCCGTTGGCCGAGGCGCCGTGCGCGGCGGTGCTCCTGCCCGGAGCGGAGTTCCTCGGCGATGAGCACCGCGCCCCGGGGCGGGCGATCATCGACGCGGGCGCCATCTTCGTGCTGGCCACGGACGCCAACCCGGGGACGTCGCCGGTGTTCTCGATGCCGGTGGTCATCGGCCTGGGTGCGCGCCTGTACGGCCTCGGGGTCCGCGAGGCGCTGGGCGCGGCCACGCTCAACGCGGCGTGGACGCTGGACCTTCAGCACGACCGGGGCTCGATCGAGGTGGGCAAGCGCGCGGATCTCGTCGTGCTCGACGGGCCCGCGGAGAGCATCGCCTACCGCTTTGGCCACAACCCGGTGGCCATCGTGGTCATCGGCGGCGAGGTCGCCTACGTGCGCGACGACGCCGCGGCGGAGCGGATCAGCGAATGACCCGCGTCGCGCACATCCCGGCGATGGCCAACGCGCACTCCCATGCGTTCCAGCTGGACCTGCGCGGCGCCGGCGAGCGGCTCAGTCCCGGCGATGATTTCTGGAGCTGGCGCACCGAGATGTACCGGCTGGCCTCGAGCCACACCCCGGAGACGATGGGCGAGGTGGGGGCCCGCGTCTACGGTCAGATGGCGCGCGCCGGGTACGGCGCGGTGGGGGAGTTTCACTACGTGCACCACCAGCCTGACGGGACCCCGTACCCCGAGCCCAACGCGATGGCGATCGCGCTGGCGCAGGCCGCGCGGGCGGCCGGCCTGGAGATCACGCTGCTGCCCGCCGCCTATCACCGCGGCGGGTGGGCGGAATCCGATCTCGCACCCGCCCCCGGGCAGGTGCGGTTCTGTGACCCGACCGTGGAGGCGTTCCTGGAGCGGGTGGATGCCCTGCGGGCCTGGGCGGCCGGCATCGACGGGGTGAGCGTCGGCGTGGCCGCGCACAGCGTCCGCGCCGTGTCCGCCGACTGGTTGGAGGCCATCGCCCGCTACGCCGACGACCACGGCCTCGTCCGGCACGTCCACGCTTCCGAGCAGCGTCGCGAGCTGGCCGAGTGCGAGGCCGAGCACGGCTGCTCCCCGATCGAGTTGCTCGCGCGCACCGGCTTTCTGGGGCCGCGCACCAGCGTCGTCCACGCCATCCACGTCTCCGAGGGCGACGTGGCGCTGCTGGCCGAGTCTCAGTCGATCGTCGTCACCTGCCCGACCACCGAGGGCAACCTCGGCGATGGCGTCCTGCCGGGGCTGCGCTACCGCGACGCGGGCGTGCGCCTGGCCATCGGCACCGACGAGCAGACGCGGATCGACCCCTTCGAGGAGCTGCGCGAAATGGAGACGCTGGCCCGCCGTGAGGGCCACACCCGCTTCGCTCTGCTGGCGGCCGCCGACGGCGACCTGTGGGGGCGGATGGTGGCCAATGGCCGCGCCAGCCTGGGGTTGGCGCCGTCGCCCGTGGCCGAGATCGAGCTCAACCTCGAGCACCCCGACCTGGCCAACGTGGTCGACGGGGATCTCATGCTGGCCGTCGCGACGTGCGCCTCGGCGGGGGTGGTCGGGGCGGGGGTCTCGCCGTCGTGACCATCACGCTGGCGCGCCGCGCCGACCTCTCACTCGGGACGTTTGCCCGGGTCGCCTGGGAGGGAGAGGACGTCGCCATCGCACCGGAGGCCCTCGCGGTGGTGGCGCGGCGTCGCGAGGAGCTGTTGGCGTTGGTGGCCGCCGACCCGACGCGCAAGCTCTATGGGATCAACGTCCACGCCGGCGACGGCTCGGATCGCCTGATGACCGAAGCCGAGCAGCGCGACTACGCGCGCGGCCTGCACAGCGCCACCTCGTTCGGCGAGCCGCTGCCGCGGCGCGTGGTGCGCGGGATCGTCCTGGCGCGGCTGGCGAACTTCATCGAGGGCCACGCCGGGGTCAGCCCCGAGCTCGTGCGGCTGGTCGCCGAGCGGCTCGACGGCCGCGACCTGCCTCCCGTCCCGCGCCTGGGCAACGGCGGGTCGGGCGAGATCCTGGCCCTCGGCTGGCTGTTCGAGGATGTACCGGCCAAGCTGGAGCTGGGCGTCAAGGAGACCATGGCCCTCATCAACGGAGCGCCGTGCGCACCGGCGCTGCTGGCCGACGCCATCCTGTGCGCGGAGCACACGCTGGCGGTCGCGGGGCAGGCGTTCTGTCTGGCGGTGGCCGCGTACGGTGTGCCGCCGGCCATCTACGACGAGCGCCTGGAGGCGCTGTGGGGCGACCCGTCGCAGGCCGCGGCCCTACAGGCGATCCGCGATGCGATTGCGGGCGCGGCGGCGCCGCCGGGATCGGACGCCCACCCGCAGCCGCCGGTCAGCTTCCGCATCCTGCCCCGGGTGCTGGGCAACGCCAACCGCGCGGTGGCCGCGGCGCGTGACGCCGCCGAGATCGCCCTGCCCGCAGTGAGCGACAACCCGGTCTTCCTGTCCGGGGCCGGGGACGAGGACGGGGACGGGGGCCTCGGTGACATCGTCTCCAACGGCGGGTTTCACAACGGCGCGGCGCCGGCGTGCATCGACGGCCTGACCTTTGCCCTCGCCGACCTGGCCCAGCTCGCCCAGCACCAGCTCCAGCGACTGCAGACCAGCCGGGAGGCGATGCCCGGGCAGGACTCGCTGGCCCTGGGAACGCTGCAGATGGTGGGCGCCGGGTACGCCGAGGAGGCCCGCGCGGCCGTCGTGCCCTCGCTGCTGCCCCTGCCGGGCTTCGGCCACAACGACGTCCCCGCCCCGTCGTTTCACGCGTGGAACCGGTGTGACCGGGCGCGGGGGTTCGTGGTGGGCTCCATGACGTGTCTGGCGGTGATGGCGGCGCAGTCGTTCGCGCGCACCGGCCGCGACTTTCCGCCGGCGCTGCGGGAGTTCGGCGAGCTGGTCCTGGAGATCTGCCCGCCGGTGGTGGAGCGGCGGTCGGTGGGGGCCGAGCTGGGGCGGCTGTGTGAACGTCTGGGTGGTGGGATTCCGGCGTAGCGCTTGGTGGGGCGCTTACTGCGGCTGGGGCAAGGGTGGGTGAGCGGGGCCTCGGCGCCAGTGGCAGCCCCTCGACCTGCATTTGGTGACAAACCTCGAAGCGGCGACGAGGTTTGTCGCGGATTGCATGTCCCACGTGCAGTCCGTGCCAAACCTGCGGCGCTGGGAGAGGTTTCTCGCGTTTTACAGGTCGCCGGGCGTCCGACTCGCACCCTTCCCCAGCCGCAGTAGACGCCCCGCCCACTACCACCACGCTGAGCCCACGGGGAGTACACCGCCCGGAGTACAACGGCGGCCAAAGACACATCCCCCGGGCGATTGTGCACCCGCACCAGGGCCCAGACAATCGGGCGCATGCTCCGATCACTCGCCCACACCCTCGCCGCGCACCCACGCCGCACCCTCATCGCCACGCTCGTGTTCGCCGTCATCGCCGGGGCCATCGGCGGCCCCCTGGCGGGCGTGCTGAAGAGCTCCGGCGGGTTCGCGCCGCCCCAGTCAGACTCGCAGGTCGCCACCAACATGCTGCAGCGAGCCGGCGGAACCGAGCCCGCCCCGGGGATCGCACTCGTCGTCGACACGCCGGCGGGACGTGCGGCGTCTCGTGCGCGGATCGCGGACATCGACTCGAGGCTGCGTGGCCTGCCCGGCGTGGCGAGCACAGTGGCCCCCGCCGACGTGGCCGCGGACGGCCGCCACGTGCTGGTCACCGGGACGCTCTCAGCCCACGCCGACGACAAGCAGTCGGCCAAGGCCGCGGAGGCGGCGTTCGCGCATGACCGCGACGTCACCGTCGGCGGCCCCGCGGTGGCCAACGAGCAGGTCAACGCCAGCGTCACCCACGATCTGGGCTTCGCCGAGCTGCTGGCCTTCCCGCTGCTGATCGTCCTCTCCATCCTGTTCTTCCGGGGGCGGGCGGCGCTGATGCCGGTCGTGGTCGGCGTGGTCACCGTGCTCGGCACGTTCCTGGTGCTCACCGGCGTCAACCACGTCTACGGGCTGAGCGTGTTCGCGCTCAACCTGGTGATCGGGATGGGGCTGGGCCTGGCGGTGGACTACACCCTGTTCCTGGTCACGCGCTTTCGCCAGGAGCTGGCGGCCGGAGCCGAGGTGAGCGAGGCCATCGGCACCACGATGGCGCGCGCCGGGCGGACGGTGGCTTTCTCGGCCGTCACGGTGGCGTGCGCGCTGGCCACGCTGACCCTGTTCCCGCAGGGGTTCCTGAAATCGATGGGGATCGCCGGCGCCGTCGTGGCCGTCGTGGCGGCGCTGGCGGCGCTGACCATCTCCCCGGCGTTGCTGGCGGTGTGGGGACGCAAGCTGGCGCGTGCCGCGCAATCGCGAAACCCTGAGACTGACCGCTGGTACCGATTCGCCCGCCGGGTCATGCGCCGGCCGGGGCTGGTGGCGGCGGTGACCGCGGCGCTCATGCTCGCCGCGGCGTTGCCGGCGCTCAGCGTGCAGTGGTCCTCGGCCAACGACAGCCGGGTGATCCCGCAGGGCACGAGCGCCCGCACGGTGGCCGACGCGCTGGACCGCGACTTCGACGGGGCCGGCCGGTCTCCGGTGACCGTGGCGATCCGCGCGCCCGCCTCGGACGGCGCCGCGGTCAGCGCCTACGCGCACCGCATCGCCACCTTCGACGGGGTCCAGAGCGTGAGCGCGCCGCGGCTGCTGGGCGACGACACCTGGCAGGTCAACGCCGCCGTGGCCGGCGATCCCGCGGGCGACACCGCCCAGCGTGTGGTCAACGACATCCGCGCCATCTCGACTCCGTTCACCGCCAAGGTGACCGGTGACGCCGCCGTCTTCGTCGACCAGCAGGACGCGATCGGCTCGCACCTGCCCGAGGCGATCATCCTGCTCGCGGTCCTGACCTTCCTGGTCCTGTGGCTGATGACGGGCTCGGTCGTGCTTCCACTCAAGGCCATCGTCATGAACGCGCTGACGGTGGGCGCGTCGCTGGCGCCGCTCATCCTCATCTACCAGCACGGCAACCTCACCGGGCTGCTGGGCTACACCTCGGACGGCGGCGTGGAGCCCACGGACTTCGTGGTCGCGGCGACGGTCGTGTTCGCCCTGTCCACCGACTACGGCGTGTTCCTGCTGGGACGGATCAAGGAGGCGCGGGAGGCGAGCACGGTCTCACCGCCCGACGAGCGCGAGGCTGTCGCCACCGGCCTCGGCGCGACCGGTCGCGTGGTCACCGCCGCCGCCATTCTGCTCGCCGTGGCCATCGGCGCGTTCAGCACCAGCTCGATCTCCTTCATCCAGGAGATCGGCGTGGCCGTGGCCGCCGGGGTGCTGCTCGACGCGTTCATCGTCCGCTCGCTGCTCGTCCCGTCGCTGATGGCGCTGCTGGGCCGGTGGAACTGGTGGGCGCCGTCCGGGCTGCAGCGGCTGCATCGCCGGATCGCGCCGCGGGAGGCAAGACGCCCGCCGGTGGCCGCGCCCGCCGTATGATCGAAGCCACCATCGTGGCCAGACGCCTTGCCCGCTCACCGGTCGTCCATGACTGGCTGCCCGTGCTGGTGGTCCCGATCGTGCTGATCATCGACGCGGCGCTGTCCTCGCAGGGCAAGCCGCTCGGCGTGGTCAACGTGCTGTGTGCATTCGTGGCCTGCGCGCCGCTGGCCATCCGCCGCCACGTCACCTTCCCGGTGTTGGCGCCACTGATCGTCGGCGGGGTGATCCTTGCCCTGTGGCAGCTGCACCCGGCCAACACGGTGGTGGTCATCCCGATGATCGCGATGTTCGAGCTCGCGCTCAACGGGGACCGCCGGCGGTCGCTGTGGATGAGCCTGGCCCTGATCCCCTGCGTGGTGATCAGCGTGGTCCCGTTCGCCAGCGGCTTCTCGCACGTCGCGTCGATCGTCGTGCGCAACCTCGCCTTCGTCCTGCTGGCCATCGCCGCCGGCGAGGTGCTGCGCTCGCGGCGGGTCTCCGAGCAGCGCCTGGTGCAGACCGCCGAGCAGACGACGCTGCGGCGCGTGGGCGACGAGCGGCTGCGCATCGCCCGGGAGATCCACGACGTGGTGGCCCACGCGATGACCGCGATCAACGTCCAGGCCGGCGTGGCCGCGCACCTGCTCGAGCGCGACCCCGGCCAGGCCTACGACGCGCTGCGCAACATCAAGCACACCAGCGGGGCCGCGCTCACTGACCTGCGCTCGACGCTGGAGGTACTGCGCGACCCGTCGTCGACGGCGCCCCTGGGCCCGCCCGCCGGCCTCGGCGACATCGCCGAGCTCACCGGCGGCCTGCGCGCGGCCGGCGTGACCGTGACGCTCGACATCGACAGCGCCGTCGACGTGCCCGCGCCGGTGCAGAGCGTCGCCTACCGGATCGTGCAGGAGGCCCTCACCAATGTCGCGCGCCACGCGCGGGCGTCGGCGGCGACGGTGAGCGTGCGCCGGGTCGCGGGGGCCATCACGGTCGAGGTGAGCGACGACGGCGCCGCTCCGGCCCAGCCGCTCACCGGTGAGACGCTGGGCAACGGCGTGCGCGGCATGCGCGAGCGGGCCGCCGCCCTGGGCGGGAGCATGGAAATCGGCCCCGCCCACCCCGACGACGGGGGCGGTTGGCGGGTGCACGCGTCGCTGCCGATGAGCACCCCCGCGTCCAACGGCGCGGCCGTTGTGGCGCCCGAGACCGGGCGCGAGGCCACCGACGGTGAGCTGCGCCGGTGATCACCGTCGAGCTTGTCGACGACCAGTCGCTGGTGCGCGCCGGGTTTCACGCGCTCCTGGACGCCGAGGACGACATCGAGGTGGTCGCCCAGGCCGCCGACGGCGAGAGCGCGGTGGCCCAGGCGCGCGAGCACCGGCCGCAGGTGGTGCTGATGGACATCCGTATGCCCAAGGTCGACGGCCTACAGGCCACCGCACAGATCACCGGCGATCCGGATCTCTGCGATACGCGCGTGGTGGTGCTCACCACCTTCGAGCTCGACGAGTACGTGTTCGGGGCGCTGCGCGCCGGCGCGTCCGGGTTCCTGCTCAAGGACGTCGAGCCCGCCGATCTGGTGGCCGCGGTGCGCGTCGTCGCCGCCGGCGAGGCGCTGCTGGCCCCTCGGCTCACGCGCCGGCTGATCGAGGCGTTCGTGTCCGGCGCCCCCGCCGGTGTCGCGCCACCGGCGGCTGAGACGCTCGAGCGCCTCACCCCGCGCGAGCGTGAGGTGCTCTCCCTCGTCGGCCGCGGGCACTCCAACGCCGAGATCGCCGAACGGCTGGTGCTCTCACCCCTGACCGCCAAGACCCACGTGGCCCGGCTGTTCTCCAAGCTCGGCGCCCGCGACCGGGCCCAGCTGGTGGTGATGGCGTACGAGTCAGGCCTGGTAAGACCCGGTGCCCACCCGCCCGATGCGGAGGCTCACCAGGTCTCGTAGAAGGAGCGCTCGCGCTCCTGGAGGCGCGGGATCGCGTCGCCATGACCGAGCCGCGTGAAGTGCTCTGACTCGCCGTGGGCGCGGTAGCCGTCCTCGTCGGCGTACTGCTCGTAGAGCAGGAAGACCCGGGGGTCTGACGGGTCGCGGTGGGCCTGGTACATGAGGTTGCCGGGCTCGGCCCGCGAGGGCTCGATCAGGGCGTCGATGGCGGCCGCCACCGCCTCCTCCTCGCCCGGCTTGGCGACCCAGCGAGCCAGCACTACGTATGCCATCGCAGCTCCACTCCCGCGAGGTCCTCATAAAGGCGCACGGCGCTCATCTCACCGGCGTCATCGCCGTAGGCGGCCCGGGCGCGGCGCTGGATCTGCTCCACCAGCGAGGAGAGCTCGACCGGGACGCCGACGTCTCGCGCGAGGTCGACGGCCAGCCCCAGATCCTTGGTCACGAGCTTCATGGTGAAGCCCTCATCGTAATCGCCGCGTTCCAGCAGGGGCAGGAGGTCGCGCTCGAGGAACACGGAGTTGGCGGGCGAGGCGACGAGCGCCGTGTGCAGGTTGGAGAGGTCCACGCCGGCCTTGACGCCGATGGTGAGCGCCTCGGCGGTGGCGACGGCCTGGATGAACCACGTGAGGTTGAGCAGGAGCTTGACGGCGTAGCCGCTGCCGCCGGGGCCGAGCAGGAAGATCCGCTGGGGATCGCCCATCGCCTCGAGCACCGGCAGCGCCCGCGCGAACACCTCCGGCTCGCCGCCGGCGTATATGGCCAGAGTCCCGGCCTCGGCGCCGATCGTCTGGCCGGCGACCGGAGCGTCCAGCAGCTCGATCCCGGCCGCCGTCGCCGCCGCACGCGCCTTGCGCCCCACCTCCAGCGAGCTGGTGCTCATGTCCACCACGATCGAGCCCGGAGCCATGGCCGAGATCGCCGACTGCTCCGACGCGGTACCGCAGAGCACGGCCTCGACCTGGGGCGGACCCGGCAGGCTGGTGAGCAGGATTTCGGCGTCGCGCACGCAATCGGCGACGCTCGCCGCCGGTCGGGCGCCGTCGGCCGCCGCACGCGCCAGCGCGTCGGGGTCCAGGTCGTACGCGCTCACCGCAAAGCCGGCGGTGATGACGTTGCGACACATGTGGCTGCCCATATGGCCCAGTCCGATGAAGCCGACGCGGATGATGGGGTCAGGAAGGGTCATGCGAGTGAGATCCAGGTGGTCTTGAGCTGGGTGTAGGCCTCCAGGGCGTGCAGCGACCGGTCGCGGCCGTGCCCGGAGTCGCGGAAGCCGCCGAACGGCGTGGCCATCGACGAGGCGTCGAAGGTGTTGACCCAGACCGTGCCGGCCCGCAGGCGACGGGCCAGGCGGCCCGCGGTGCGCACGTCCGAGGTCCACAGCGCGGCGGCGAGGCCGTAGCGGGTGTCGTTGGCAATCTCGAGTGCGTGATCGGCATCGTCGGCGGTCTGGATGACCAGCACCGGGCCGAACACCTCCTCGGTGACGATCGGGTCGGAGCGGTCCTCGGCCTCGATGAGTGTCGGCTGCATGTAGGCGCCGCCGGCCACCGGCTCCGCCCGCTCCCCACCGGTGAGGACCCGTGCCCCGGCGTCGGCGGCACGCTGCACCCGGCCCATCACGCCGTCGAGGTGCTCGGTGGAGATGAGGGCACCGAGCACCGTGTCGGACGCCATCGGGTCGCCGGGGACGAACGTGTGCGCGAACCGCTCCAGCCGCTCGACGAGCTCGTCGCGGACCGAGCGCGCCACCACCACGCGTGAGCCCGCGTGGCAGGTCTGGCCGGCGTTGTAGAAGATCCCCCAGCCGATGGCCTCGGCCGCGGCCTGAAGATCGGCGGCGTCGGCGAGCACCACCTGGGGGCTCTTGCCGCCGAGCTCGAGTGACACCGGTTTGCCGTTGGACTCACCGGCGTAGCGCTGGAACAGCCGGCCCACCGGCACCGAGCCGGTGAAGGCGACCTTGTCGACGTCGTGATGGCGCCCGAGCGCCTCGCCGGCCTCCTCGCCGTAGCCGGGCACGACGTTGAGCACGCCCGCCGGGACGCCGGCCTCGGCGGCCAGCTCGGCGAGCGCGAGCGCGCTCAGCGGCGACTGCTCGGCGGGCTTGAGCACGACCGAGTTGCCCGCCGCCAGCGCCGGCGCGAGCTTCCACGCGCTGATGATGAGCGGGTAGTTCCACGGCACCACCGCGCCGACGACGCCGAGCGGCTCGCGCCCGATCAGCGCCAGCGCGTCGGCGGCGGTCGGCGCGATCTCGCCGTAGACCTTGTCGACGGCCTGGCCGTACCAGGCAAAGCAGCGGGCGGCGTTGGGGACGTCCACGCCGCGGGCGTCGCCGATGGGGTGGCCGGTGTCGGTGGATTCCAGGCGCGCCAGCTCGTCGAGATGCTCGGTCATCAGCTCGGCCAGGCGGATGAGCACCCGTCCGCGTTGGGCCGGGTCGGCGTATGCCCAGTCGCCGCGCTCGAAGGATCGGCGCCCGGCGCGGACCGCGCGGTCGATGTCCTCGACGCCGCCGCGGGCCACCTGGGCGATCTCGGTGCCGTCGCGCGGGGTGACGGTGGGAAACGTCCGGCCGTCGGCTGCCGCGACGAATTGTCCGTCGATGAACGCGTCGGTGCGCATGCTCATACGGCGGCGGCCGCGCAATGCGCCACCGCCTCCTCGTCGAGTTCGATGCCCAGGCCGGGCGCGTCGCCCACGAGTAGCCGCCCCTCGCCGTCGACCGTCAGCGGCTGGGCGAGCATGAAGTCGCGCCGCTCCGGGGTCCACCCGGGCGGGTCGTAGGGGTACTCCAGATAGGGGCCGCCACCGACCCCGCAGCAGAGGTGAAGGTTGGCCAGCAGCCCGATCCCGTTGGTCCAGGTGTGCGGCGTGAACCACCGGTTGCGCCGCAGGGCCAGGTCGGCGAGCGTCCGCGCCCCGGAGATGCCCAGCGCCAGCACCACGTCGGGCTGGAGGACGTCGAGCGCGTCAGCCTCCAGGGCACGGCGCAGGTGATCGAAGTCGCGCGCCATCTCGCCGCCGGCGATGCGGACGCCCGTGCTCTCGCGCAGCATCCGCATGCCGGCGAGATCGTCGCCGGCCAGCGGCTCCTCCACCCAGACGACGCCGATGTCCGCGAGGGCGTCGATGACACGTTGCGCGCCCTGCGCATCCAGCCCGGGGACGATGTCGCCAGGCATCCGCCACCACTGGTTGAGGTCGACCATGATCTGCAGGTCGCCGCCGACGGCATCGCGCATCGCGGCGACAGTGGCGACACCCTCGCCGATCCGCTCGCGCGCGATGCGGACCTTCACAGCGCGGAAGCCGGACTCCACGAGCGCCTGCGCGTCCTCGGCACGCTGCTCGGGCGGACGCAGCTCGCCGAGTGACGCGTATACCGGGATGCTGTCTCGCGCGCCGCCCAGCAGCGTGGCCACGGGAACGCCGAGCGCACGCCCGGCCAGGTCCCACAGGGCCGCCTCCACCGGCCAGTAGCGCCCGGCGTGAACGGAGATCGTCTCGAGCCTCCGCGCGTGTGCCGCGAGCGCGAGCGGGTCGCGGCCGACGAACAGGTGCGCGAAGGCCTCGAAGCCGTCCATGGTGTCTCCGCTGGCGATCCCGGTCATGCCCTCGTCGGTGTGGACGCGCACCAGCGTGGCGTCAAAGCGGGTGCGCGGGTCCGGGTCCCAGGCGGCGTGGAAGGGCGGGGAGAGCGGCAGGGTGAGCCGCTCGCACTCGATGGCGGTGATCTTCACGAGCCGCTGTAGAACACGCTGGTGACGCTGTCGCGCCGGTCCACCAGGGCCTGCGTCTCCTCGGGCGGGCGTCCGTGGCGCGCCGTGCGGATGCCCTTGAGCGTGGCGGCGCGACTGGTCACGCGCACGGCGGTCTCGTCGTGGGCGTCGGGCTCGATGTAGATGGTCACGAACACGATGAGGTCGCCGCTGCACGGGATGAGCTCCTCGGCCACCGCATCGAGCACGCCCTGGGCGATGCCGAGCTGAGCGGCGCCCCAGGTCATCTTCTGATGGGTGGGCTCCAGCGCCGTCGCCTTGTTCATCATGATCGTCGGCGGCCAGATCGGCTCGTAGTGGTCCTTGTCCTCGCCGATCACGACGAGGATCGGTGCGTGGCCGGGGGCGGGGGAGGTGAAGGTGGTGAGCAGCGCCGCCGCAGTGGGTGTGCCGCGCTCGGCGAGGACGACGTTGACGTGGGCGCCGTTGGGATCGGTGCCGCTCCAGCCCTCGCCGATGAGGCCGTCGTAGTCAAAGGGGAATCTGCCGTGGCTCATGGGGCACCTCCGGCGGTGGCGCCCGCCAGCTCGGGGTCGATGACGATGACGGAGCGGTCGCCCTCGCCCCGGCGCAGACGGTCCATGGCCTCGGCCACGCCGTCGAGCTCGATGAGATGCGAGACCATGTCGGCCAGCTCCAGCCGCCCGGTGCGCACGAGTTCGACGAGGCCGGGGAGGGCCTGGGCCGGATCGCCGGTGCCGTAGTAGCAGCCGACGATCGACTTCTCCGACAGAAACTCGATGGCCGGCAGCGAGACCTCCACCCCGCGTGGGGCCAACCCGACGACGACGGCGGTCCCGCCCGGCCGCAGTGCGTCCCAGGCCAGGCGGATGGTCGGCGCCGCGCCGACAACCTCGAAGGCATGGTCGGCGCCGCCGCCGGTGAACGCGACGATCTCAGCGGCCGCGGTCGCGCGCGAGGCGTTGACCGCGTGCGTGGCCCCACGCCGCAGGGCGTGCTCGAGCTTCTCGGGACGGCGGTCGACGGCGACGATGGTGGCCGCACCGGCCAGGCGGGCGGCGGCGATCACCTGCAGTCCCACCCCGCCGCAGCCGATGACGGCCACGCGCTCGCCGATCCGCACGCCGGCGGCGTGGGTCACGGCGCCAAAACCGGTGACCACGCCGCAGCCGAGCAGCGCCGCCTGCCACAGGGGTACGTCGGCCGGGATGGGAATGGCGGCGGCCGCGGCCACCACCGCATACTCGGCAAAGCAGGCCACGGTCAAGCCGTGCTGGAGGACGGCGCCGTCGCCACCCCGCAGCCGCGACGTGCCGTCGGGCAGGTTGCCGGCGACCGATTGGCGCCCGACCGGCTCGCACAGGGTGCGCCGGCCCGCGCGGCACGCCGGGCACGTCCCGCACGACGCGACCATGGACAGCACCACGTGGTCGCCCGCTGCCACTCCGCTGACACCGTCGCCCACGGCCGCCACCACGCCGGCGCCCTCGTGGCCGAGCACCATCGGCCACCGGCCGGGGCCGAGGCGGCCATCAGCGAGGTGGACGTCGGAGTGGCAGACCCCGGCGGCGGCGATCCGGACGAGCACCTCGCCGGCCCGCGGCGGCGACAGCTGCACCGTCTCCACGGCCGGCGCCCGCGTGGGCTCACGCAGCACACAGGCCTTCATCGCCAGCGGCGCCCCGGTCTCGACAGCACTCAAGGTCGCCGCGGTCATCGGTGCGTCGTTGTGACACACGGCCGATGCGCTGTCAAGCGCGGCTCGCCGCATTGTTAGCCGCTCCTCACTCCGAACTGGGCGCGCACCGCGTCGATCATGATCAGCGCCGATGAGCTGGGGGTGCGGCGGCGGGCCTGACAGAGCCCGATCGTACGCGGGATCAGGATCTCCTCGGGCTCGAGCCAGGTCAGCGACGGCTCGATTGCCCCCGACGCCCCCAGGCGGTCGAGGCAGGCATGACCGTACCCGGCGGCGACCAGTCGCTGGAGCGCCAGGTTGTCGTCGGTCCGGTAGACGACGTGAGGATTGATCCCGCGCCGGCGCCACGCCTCCTCCAACTCCTGCTGGGTGCGCCAGCGGCGGTTCCAGGCCACGACGTCGACGCCGTCCAGCATGTCGAAGGTGGGGGTACCGGCCGCGACCAGATCGCTGTCGTGCCGGGTCAGGATCACCCACGGGTCATCGAGCAGCGGGGTCGACAGGATGCGATCGTCGGGCTGCGGGTTCACCACGAAGGCCAGATCGAGCTGGCCGTCGGCCAGCCGGTCGAACGTGCGGCTGTTGTCGCCCAGCTCGGACAGCGAGACCTCCACGTCGGGCCGTTGCTCGCGCAGGGTGCGCAGCGCGCCCGGGACCAACTCGGTGGTGGCCGTCTGAAACACGCCGATCCGCAGGGTGCGGCGCTCGCCGCGCTGGATCGCGGCGACGTCGGCGCCGAGCGTCTCGACCTCGCCCAGGACCCGGCGAGCCCGCCGATAGGCGACATCCCCGGCGGTCGTCAGCGAGATCGCTGCCCGCCCGCCCGGCCGGGTGAACAGCGGCGCGTCCAGCGCTCGCTCGAGCACCGCGATCTGGTGCGAGATCGCCGATTGGGTGTAGCCGAGCGACTTCGCCGCGGCGCGAAACGACCCGTGATCGGCCACCGCGACAAGGGCGCGAAGCGCCTTGAGGTCCACCTGGCTTTGATCAACTAAGTCATTCAAAACAAGCGAAAATTGTCGCTTTTCATCGGTGATCTGCATCGTAGTGTCTGGGGCAGATGTTTTCCAGGGCGATCCAGAACCGCATCACTGCGCTCACGCCGGGCACGACCGCTCGGCTGCGGCTGGCCTACGCGCTGTTCTTCCTCGCCGGCGTGGCCAGCGCGGCGATCGTGCCGTTGCTCCCGCGGCTGTCGGAGCGCTACGGCCTGTCGACGTCGGCGACCGCGCTCCTGCTGGGGCTGCCCGGACTGGCCACGCTGGCCGTCTCGGTCCCCGCGGGCCTGGCCGCTGACCGGTTCGGCGCCCGGCGGGTGACGCTGGGGGCGAGCGCCCTGCTCGTGCTCTCGTGCGTGCTGCAAGCGGCGCCGTCGCTGACCGCGCTGCTGCTGGGCCGGTTGGTGTTCGGCGTCGCCTTCGGCGTCGTCTGGACCTCGGGCATGGCCTGGCTGGCTGACTTCGACGGTGGCGGCGGCTCCCGCCTGGGGCCGACCGTCACGTGCTCCTCGGTGGGGGTCATGGCCGGTCCGGCCGTCGGTGGGGTGCTGGGCCAGCACGTCGGCCTGGGCGCTCCATTCGCGGCGGTTGCGGTTGCGGTGGGGCTGGTGGCGATCCCGCTGTCGCTCGGCTGGAGTGGGGCGCGGGCGGATGCTCCCCGCACCGGGCGCGACCGGACCCCCGACGGCGAATCTGGGCACGGTCGGGCGCCCCAGCACGACGTCTCGCCGCGCGCGCTGCTGGCGCTGGCGCGGCGGCCCGTGGTCGGCGCCGCGGCCGCCGCCCTGGCGATCTCCGGCGGGGTGGCGAGCTGCAGCCAGTTGCTGATCAGCGGTGGCCTGCACCACATCGGCATCTCCACCGACAGGATCGGGCTGGCGTTCTCGGCGGCCGCTGTCTGTTACATCGCGGTCAGCGCGGGGGTGGTGAGGCTGGGACGGCGCGTGCGAACGCTGCGTTTCAACGCTGTCTCGGGGGTGGTGCTGGCGTTGGCACTGGTGCCGGCCCTGGCCGGGGGCGGGGCGTTCGCGATGGTGGCCGCGCTGATGATCTCGGCGGCGCCCCGGGCGGCGATCGGCACGATCGCCTACTCGCTGGCTGCTGGGGACTCCAACGAACCGGCCGGCGGCGCGGGCTTCGTGTTCGGGATGCTCAACGGCGCCTGGGCGGCTGCGACCGTGCTGATGCCCCTGCTCGCCGGCGCGCTGGAGCAGACCAGCGGCGCTCGGGCGGGCTACCTGGCGGTGATCATCCCGTCGTGCGCGCTGGCCGCCTGGCTCGTCGCGGGGGCGGCCGGCGGCGACAGCGGCGGCACCGGACGTGTCCGGCGTGGCCGGGCGCGCCTCAGGTGGTTGCGCGCCGCCGACTCGGCCGGCCTGTACACGGGCGAGTAACCCGCGGCCACCCACGCGTCAGAGGTTGGACGCGAACTGACGGTTGTTCTCCTTGAGCAGCGCATCGCTGCCCAGGAATGCGTGCTTGGACATGTCGGGGCTGTACCGGCTGGCCGGCGGAACCTTCCCCAGGGCTTCGGCCATCGCCCGGATGTGATGCGGCCCGGCGCCACAGCAGACGCCGAGGTAGTTGACGCCGATCCGATGCGCCGCCTGGGCGAACTCGGCGATCTCATACCGATTGCAGGTGAACGGGTCCAGCGCGGTCGGAAACGGCCGACCGTCGGGGAGACAGTCGCAGTCAGGATCGCGCAGCGACCCGAAGCTCGGCTCCGCGGCCGTCGTACGGTAGGGCACCGGCACCGCCGCGACGTGGACGTCGACCGCGCGCCGGATGCGCTCGATCAGCGGCAGCATCGTCCTCGGCCCCCGGATGCAGTTGAGGCCCACCACGGCGGCGCCGGCATCGGCCAGCCGCCGGCACGCCTCCTCGGGGCTCCACCCGTCGCGCGTCTCCTCGGCCTGGTGGACAGCGAGCGTCACCACCGCGGGCAGCCCCGTCTCCTGGATGCACTCGAGGGCGATCAGCGCCTCCGCCCCAAAGGAGAACGTCTCGGCTATGACGAAGTCGACCCCGGCCTCGGCAACCCACGCCAGCTGTTCCTCGAACATGCCGCGGACGGCGAGCTGGGAGGCCTTGTCGGGTC
>CAVTSK010000015.1:0-89867 GCA_963737335.1 uncultured Solirubrobacteraceae bacterium | reverse complement strand
GTCACCGCAGCCCGGGGATGCCGGTGGACACCGTCGCCGCCCTGCTCAGCGAGAGCGCGCCCGTCAGTCCGCGGTAATCCCGGCGCCGGCGTGCCGGTGCGCCAGCGCCACCATGCTCAGCATTTCGAAGACGACGTTGGCCGCGAACAGCGCGGTCACCTGTCCGGGCCCGTCGTAGGCGGGCGCTACCTCGACGACGTCATAGCCGACGAAGGGCAGCCCGGCCAGGGAGCGCAGGAACGACAGCGCCTGAAAGCTCGTCGGGCCGCCGACCTCGGGCGTCCCGGTACCGGGGCAGAACGCGGCATCGACGAAGTCGACGTCGAGGGAGAGGAACGCGGGCCCGTCGCCCAGGCGCTCGCGGGCGCGCGCCGCCAGGTCCGCTGGGGACATCTCGGCCAGCTCGATCCAGGAGATGGTGTCCACGCCGAGCGCCGCCGGGATCTCCTCATCAGCCTCGCCGTAAAGGGGCCCGCGGATGCCGGCCTGGAGCATGCGGGCGGGGTCGACGACGCCCTCCTCCAGGGCGCGGCGGAAGTTCGTGCCGTGCGAGTAGGGATGGCCGTTGTACTCGTCCCACAGGTCGGTGTGGGAGTCGAGGTGGACCAGCCCCAGCGGACCGTGGACGGCGGCCAGCGCGCGCAGTTCGGCGAGCGTGACCGAGTGGTCGCCGCCGATGCCGATGCTCATCACGCCGGCCTGGGCCAGCGGGGCCACGAAGGCGCTGATCCGCGCCATGGTGTCCTCGATGTAGCCGGGCGCCGTCGGGCTGTCGCCGTAGTCGATCGTCGACAGGGCGCCGAACACCTGCACCTTCTGCACCGCGTTGTAGGTGCGGATCATGCCCGAGGCCGAGCGGACCGCCTCGGGGCCGAACCGCGCGCCGCCGCGAAACGAGGCGCCACCGTCCCACGGCATGCCGAACACCGCGGCGTCGACGCCGGCCAGGTCCTTTATGTAGGGCAGGCGGGCGTAGGTCCGCGGCCCGGTGAAGCGCGGGGCGTCCAGTGCGTTCCAGGGCTCGTACATCACGTCTCTCCTTGCAGGTCCACGGCCGCAGCGCGCTCGCCGGCCCTCGCTGCGTCCGTTCTGAGGTTGCGGCCACGGAAAATGCGGTTGCACATCATGACGCCGATTGTCCCGAGCACGACGGTCATGATGATCAGTCTGAAGTGACCGAGTCACATCGCCCGGCCCGCCCGACTAGGATCGCGCCGTGCCTCCCCGTTACCAGCCCACCGACTCCTCCCAGAGCCCGCGCTTCACCGGCGTGCGGACCTACGCCCGCTGTCCCCTCTCCGACGATTGGGCCGGCGCCGACGTCGCCGTGCTGGGCGTTCCCTTCGACTCCGCCGTGAGCTTTCGCCCGGGCGCGCGCTACGGCCCCGCGGCCGTGCGCGAGATGAGCCTGATGATGCGCCGCTGGCACCCGAGCCTTGAAGTGGACGTCTTCGACACCCTGTCGGTCATCGACGGGGGCGACGTCACCACCACCCCCGGCAACGCCGAGCGGACCGCCGGGCAGATCGCACAGGCTCTGGCCCCGGTGCTTGAGGCGGGCGCGATCCCCCTGGTGATCGGCGGGGATCATTCGATCGTCCTGGGGGAGTTGCGCGCGCACGCGGCGCAGCACGGGCCCGTCGGGGTGGTGCTCCTCGACGCCCACGCTGACACCTGGGACGCCTACTGGGGGGAGCGCTTCACCCACGGCACGCCGTTTCGGCGGGCGCTGGAGGAGGGCCTCATCGACCCGCACCGCTCGCTGCTGGCGGGGATGCGCGGATCGCTCTACGCCGCCGCGGACTACGAGGAGCCGCGCGAGTGGGGCTTTGCCATCGTGCCGTGCGAGGAACTGCGCACGTGGACACCCGAGCGCTACGCCGGCGAGGTCACCGCGCGCCTGGGCGACGGTCCCGCCTACATGTCCTTCGACGTCGACGTGCTGGACCCGGCCTTCGCTCCCGGCACCGGCACGCCGGAGACCGCCGGCCTGTTGCCCCACGAGGCGCTCGCCTTCCTGCGCGCCCTGGCCGGCCGGGAGTTCGTCGGTTACGACGTGGTCGAGGTATCGCCGCCGTATGACACGGCCGGTCAGGTCACCGCGCTCAATGCCGCCACGGTCGCCTTCGAGATGCTGGCCCTGACGGCAATCGCCCGCCGGGCAGAGTGATCTCGGGCCATCCTGGCCTTGCTGGTGTAGTTCACAGCACCGTTGCGGCGTGCGCTCGGACTGCCGCGCTCACGCGCTCCAGCGCCGCCGAGCTGCGCTGCCACTGCTGCCAGTACAGCGGCACGTCGATCACCGCGCGCGGATCGAACTCCACCAGCGCCACGGCGCCGCCGCTGGTCCCGGCCTGGAGGTCGGGGACCATCCCCCAGCCCAGGCCGCGCCGCACGGCGTCGACGAACGCACCTGAGCCCGGGACGTAGCAGCGCGGCGGGGAGAGCCGGCGCCGCGACCGGCGGCGCAGATACTGGTCCTGGAGCGGGTCCTCGCGGTCGTAGAGCACGACCGGGGCTGCCGCCAATGCCTGGGCGGAGACCCCATCGGGGAACCAGCGCGCCGCGAAGGCCGCCGAGGCCCGCGGCCGGTAGCGCATCCGCCCCAGGCGGTGCACCGTGCAGCCCGACACCGCCTGGGCCGAGGCGGTGACCGCCGCCATCACGGTCCCGTCGCGCAGGAGCTCGGCCGTCCGCGTCTGGTCGGCGCGCCGGATGTCGAAGGTCAGCCCGGGGCCGGTGGCGGCGAGCGCCTCCACGAACCAGGTGGCCAGGCTGTCGGCGTTCACCGCCAGCGCTACGGTGAGCGGGCCGGCGGACGCCTCGTCGCCCAGTTCGGCCAGGACGTCGGCGCCGATCGCCTGCATCTGGCGCGCGGCCCGCAATAGCACCTCGCCCGACGCGGTGGGTGCCACGGGCTTGGAGCGCGTGACCAGCACCCGGCCCACCCGCGTCTCGAGCGCCTTGATGCGCTGGCTCACCGCCGAAGGCGTCACGTGGAGGGTCCCCGCCGCGGCATCGAACGTCCCCTCGGTGACGGCGGCCAGGAGCGCGTCGAGCTGTCCCTGGTCGATCGTCTCTGGCATTAGCCAGGCTAATGCTAATACAGAAACATAAGTGGCGGGCGAGACAGCCGGCGCCTACCGTGAGCTCGTGGTCAATGCTCCGGCGCTGGGCGCCCTCATCACAGGACTGCTCTTCGGCCTGTCGCTGATCGTGGCCATCGGGCCTCAGAACGCGTTCGTCGTGCGCCAGGGCGCGTTGCGCCGGCACGTGACGATCGTGGTGGCGATCTGCGCGGCGTCGGACGTCGTCCTCATCGCTGCCGGCGTGTCGGGGACGGGCGCGGCTCTCGCCGGTCGCCCGTGGCTGCGTGACGTCACGCGGGCGGGCGGCGCCGCGGTCCTGCTGGCCTACGCCGCGCTGGCCGCCCGCCGAGCGCTTGACCCCCGCGCGCTACAGCGGGCGGGCGAGCCGGGCCGCACCAGTCGCATGGCGGTGGTGGCGGCCTGCCTGGCCTTCACCTGGCTCAACCCCGGCGTCTACCTGGACACGATCGTGCTGCTGGGCTCAGTGGCCCACAGCCAGTCGCCGCGCCAGTGGTGGTTCGGCGCCGGCGCGGCGATCGCCAGCGTCGTCTGGTTCGTGGCGCTGGCCACCGCCGCCCGCCTGGCCCACGCGCTCCTGGCCCGGCCGCGGGTGTGGCGCGGCGTGGACTGCTTCGTCGCGATCGTCATGACCGTGACCGCGGCGCGACTCCTTCTCTGAAGCCTCAGATCGCCCAGGGCGGTCCGACCCCGGTCCCAAGCCCGGCGCGGCCGCCCGTGCAGCTTTCAAAAGCCGCAGTTGGCGCTCAGCGCCCCACGCCCGCCAGACCGGCGACGCGTGTGCACTTCAACCAGCGCGCTAGGCGGAGGCCGGGCGGGCCCGGATCGCGCGGTGCAGCAGTTCGGTCAGGTCGGCCGGGGCGATGCCCTTGCGCACATAGCTCATGGCGCCGGCGATCATCAGCTCGCGCACCATGGGGTCGAACTCGTCGCCCGAGAGGACGACGGCCGCGGTGTCCGGGGACACGTCGGCGATCCCCTGGATGGCGCGCAGTCCGCCGCCCGGCATCTGGACGTCGATCAGGGCCACGTCGGGCCGGGCCGCCTGCGCCATCGCGATCGCCTGATCGCTGTCGCGGGCCGCGCCGACGATGTCGAACTGGTGGTCAAGGGTGAGGCTGAGCATCGACCGCACAACGGCGTCGTCGTCGGCGATGAGCAGCGTGGGTTGGGCAGTGGACATCGGGTCAGCTCCGAGCATCGAGGACTCCATGCCCCCATCATCGACGGACAGTCAGGAAACTTGAGCACGGCATCGCCTTCGGCAGGTTTCGCCACTCCGGCCCCGCTCGGCGCGCAGGCGCGGCGTGGGCGCGGCGCGCGTCTCAGCGGCGCAGGGTCTCGAGCAGCTGGCGCGTGGTGGACGAGGGTGTCGTGCCGAGCTCGCCCATCCGCCGCTCGCACCGGCGGTACGCGGCGATGACGCGGTCCTCGTCGCCGGTGGCGTTGGCGATCCGCATCTCCAGGCGGTGCGCCGCCTCGCGGAACGGGTCGTCACCCAGGATGGTGTCGACCAGCCGCGCCGCGTCGGCATAGCGCCCCGCGGCGAAGCACAGCTCGGCGGCGTCCTGGCGTGCGTCGGACACCAGCCGGGCCAGCCGGTCACGGCGCTCCTCGATCCACAGCGAGCTGAGCCCCTCCAGGTACTGGCCCCGGTCGGCGACCACCAGCGCCCGCAGCGTGACCTCGATCCGCTCCTCGCCCTGCAGGCCCGCGGCCCGCGCCAGCGCCGCCTCCAGCCGTGACGATTCGCCTGAGACTCCCGCCGGATCCTGCAGCCACGTGCGCGTCGGCTGGGACACGAGACGGACCTCGGCGGGCAGCACCTCGCGCAGCTGATGGGCCGCCTGACGCAGGTAGGCGCGGGCCGAGTCGTCTGAGCGACCGTCGAACAGCGCGCTCAGCAACTCCTCGCGGCCGGCCGCGGCCTGGTCGCGTGAGAGCAGGAACGCCAGCAGCTCATAGCTCTTGGCGATGCGCGGGCGGGGGCCCGGGGCGCCGTCGACGAGGATGGCGGGCGCCCCGAACTCCCGCAGCTCGACGCGCACCGCAAGCGGGTGGGCGGTGCTCACGCCCTGCGCGTGCACGGCTCGGCCCAGTTCGTGCCACGGCGAGTCCGCCCGGGGCTCGGAGTCCAGTCGGCGCGTCACCACCGCCGGGAACGAGGCCAGCGCCTGGAGCAGGTAATGGTTGGAGCCCTGGCGCCGCGCCGCATCGTGAGCCAGGTCCGCCGCGACGTCGGCGCCGTCCTCGTCGCCGGCCCGCCAGCGCGCCTCTGACAGATACACGGCCGCGGAGGGGAGCTCGAGGATGCGGTCGCTCTCCGTCATCGTCGCGGCGGCACGCTCCAAGTGCTCCAGCGCGTCGCTGTCCTCGCCGAGGGTCAGCAGTGAGAGCCCGGTCCACAGGTCTGCGGCCTCGCCGATGAAGCGATACTCGCTGG
The DNA here is from genome assembly GCA_963737335.1 of uncultured Solirubrobacteraceae bacterium. GTDB lineage: Bacteria > Actinomycetota > Thermoleophilia > Solirubrobacterales > Solirubrobacteraceae > Palsa-465. The sequence continues at coordinate 84,317 of CAVTSK010000015.1, read as the reverse complement.
CGGCATGGCGATCCTGGAGCCGGGCCAGCACCGCCAGGGCCGCCTGTGGATCGTGGTTGAGGCGGATCTCCATCTTGGCCTCGATCAGCTCGTTGAGCATCACGAACACCAGCGACCCGCTCCTGTGGGTCAGCTCGCGACCGCGCATCACCGCGTCGCGCGCCGCGTCGGCGCGGCCGAGGTCGATGAGGATCTCCGGCCCGACCATGGCGTGCAGCCACACGTGCGCCCAGTCGGCCGCTCGGACACGCTCGTAGAGCTCCAGCGCCTGCTCCGGGTGTCCGGTGGCGCGCAGCAGGCCGATCCGCCACGGTTCGGTGACCGCCGCCGTCCAGCCCGAGGCGTGCGCCTCGGCCAGGGTACGAAGCCGTCCGTGCGCGTACAGGACCCGCATGACCAGCGCGTCGAGCGGGCTGCCGCTCAGGGTGGGGTTGATCGGCCGGTCGCCGACCAGCGCGTGGTCAACGAGGTTGAGGGTGAAGCGCACCGCCTCCATCTCCGGGCTGCCGGCGGCCGCGGCGGAGCTCACCTCCTGGGCGTCGCGCCAGCGGCCCAGGTGCCAGTAGCTCCACGCCATCATCCCCGCCGCGCCCGGGGATTCGCGGGCCAGGCGCTGGCGCTCGGAGGCCATGTGCAGCCGGTCGGCGACCCGGCCGCAGCGGGCGTAGTCCTCGCGCCCGAGCGCCAGCATCATCTCCGCCACCGCCAGGCGGCTGGAGTCCGCGCCGGGCAGCCCGCTGAACGCCGCCAGCCACCGTTCGGCCACCGCGTAGTCGAGGCGGTCGATCACCTGCTGGATGACTCCCAGGGCCGCCCCAAGCGCCCGTTCGGGACGGCCCGCGCGCAGGAACTCCTCCACCGCGTCTTCGTCGTGGCCCTCGGCGAGCAGCAGTTCGGCGTGGGCAGCGCGGGTCGCGTGCAGCTGTTGGATGCCCCGCCGCTCCAGTCGCTCGAGCAGGTACTCGCGCAGCCGGGCGTGACAGCGCAGCACGTGGCCCTCCCGCCGCCAGGCGACGGGCAGGTGGCGGGTTCGCAGCGACGCCAGGCGTGCGGCGGCGTCGCTCTGCCCGAGAGCCACCGCACGCGTAGCGGTGACGTCGTCGAGGACCGACGTGGTGATGAGGAACTCGCGGTCCGCGGAGCTGAGCTGATCGAGGATCTGCGAGGACAGGTAGCCGTGCAGGGCGTCGGCCTCGCCGCCCATGCCCGCCACGTGCTGTGTCGAGCGCCACGCTTCGAAGAGAACCCCGGCGACCCAGCCGCCGGTGACCTCGACGGCCTGACCGGGGTCCATGTCCGGGCGCCCGGCGAAGGCCAGCGCCTGCGCCGCCTCGTGGGTGCGGAAGGCCAGATCGGCCTCGCTCACCGTCACGGCACCGCCGAGCGCGGCCGCCGAGTCCAGCGCGATGTCCACCTCGACCCGGCTGACCATGACGATGCGCAGCGCCGCCGGCGCATAGCGCACAAGCGACCCCAGCACCGCCAGCGCCTCGGGCGCGTGCGCGATCCGCTCGAGCTCATCGACGACGAGGATCACCGGCGTCTCGCCCACTGCCTCGGCGAGCAGGCCGGCCGCCTCGGTGTGGGGCAGCCGCGCCGCCAGCGCCGCGGTGGCCACGCCCCTGGTTTCGGGCACGCATGCGCCCAGCGCGGCCTCGAGATAGGTGACCAGCCGTCCGGCGGCGGCGTCGGTGTCATCGAGAGTGAGCCAGGCCACCTGCCGCCCCGCGTCCACGAGCGCCTGGGTCACCGCGGTCGTCTTGCCCGAGCCCGCCGTGGCGCACACCCACACGAGCGAGTGGGCCTCGATCAGGTCGCGCACGAGCCGGTCGATCCGCTCGCGCACCACCAATCGCTCCGGCGACGGCGGGACCGCGATCTTGCGGCGGATGACTGGGGAGGCGGGATCGGGTGAGCGGCTGGTCGGCATCCGTCCGTCTCAGACCCTATTTGACTATTTGACCGCCCGCCCCCGATCGCGGTCAACGCGACGGTCGGCGGTTTCGCGCTGGTTAACCGCTGCCGAGGACCGTGTGCGGGATACCCCTGCTGTGAAGGAGAGAGAGACATGATCAGAACCGGCGAGCAGTACCTCGAGTCCCTGCGCGACGGCCGCCGCGTGCTCTGCGGCGGCGAGATGATCGACGACATGACCACGCACCCCAAGACCCGCGGGTTCGCCCAGGCGCTGGCCGAGTACTACGACATGCATCACGACCCCGAGCACCAGGACGTGATGACCTACGTCGACGAGGACGGCGAGCGGTGGGCCAAGCACTGGTTTCTCCCGCGCACCAAGGAGGACCTGGTGGCGCGGCGCGAGTACCACGACTACGTCTTCCGCCACTGGTCGCGCGGCGCGATGTTCACCCGCCCGCCGGCCAGCATGCTGCCGGTCTTCTACACCCTCTACCAGGACCCCGAGCCGTGGGAGACCGAATCCATCGGCCACGGCGGGCGCCCGCTGGCCCAGAACATCCGCGACAAATGGGAGTACCTGAAGTCCAACGATCTCTCGGCCTCGCCGATGTTCCTCGACGTCCAGGGCGACCGCTCGGACCCCAACTCCGTCGCCGAGACGCCTCAGCTGCGGATCGTCGACAACACCGACGAGGGGATCGTGGTGCGCGGCTGGAAGGCCATCGGCACCGGCGTGGCCTTCGCCAACGAGATCTTCATGGGCGTCCTGTGGAAGCCGGGCACGGTCGGCGAGCAGGTGGTGTTCGGCCTGGTCCCGGTCAATGACCCTGGGGTCACCCACGTCGTCCGCCCCTCCCTGGCCCAGGCCGACGCCGACCCGTTCGACCGGCCGCTGGCCAGCCGCGGCGACGAGCTCGACGGGATGGCCTACTTCGACGACGTCCTCATTCCGTGGGACCGCGTCTTCCACATCGGCAACCCCGAGCACGCCAAGTTCTACCCCCAGCGGCTGTTTGACTGGATCCACGCCGAGACCCAGATCCGCCACGTCGTCAACGCCGAGATGATCGCCGGTCTCGGCATCCTCATCACCGAGGCGCTGGGCACCGCGCAGGCGCCGATCGTGGCCTCGCAGGTCGCCGATCTCGTCCGCTTCCGCGAGACGTGCCGCGCGTTCACCATCGCCGCCGAGGAGACGGGCTTCATGTCGCCCGGTGGCCTGTACAAGCCCAACAACATCTTCGTGGACTTCGGGCGCGCCCATTATCTCGAGAACGTCCACAAGATGATCGAGACGCTCATCGACTTCTGCGGGCGCGGGGTGGTCGTCTATCCGACCAAGGCCGACCTGGACAACCCCGAGCTCGGCGGCGCGCTGCGCGCAGCCCTGCGCGGCCACAACACCAGCGCGGAGGACCGGACCAAGATCTTCCGCATGATCCACGAGCGGTTCCTCACCGAATGGGGCGCCCGCCACGCGATGTTCGAGAAGTTCAACGGCACCCCGTTGTGGGTCATCAAGCTGCTGACCATGCAGCGCGTCGAGTACCAGGCCGATGGGCCGCTCACCCAGCTGGCCCGCGACGTGCTCGGCCTCGGCGACGTCTCGGGCCTGGCCCAGCGCGCCGACGAGGAGAAGACCGACTACCCCTCGATCCGTGTGCGGCCCGACTACATCAAGCCCCAGGACGTCGCCACCACCCAGGACGTCGCCGCCGCCGCCGCCGGCTGACGCGGAGCGTGGGTTTCGCCCGCCGGCTCGCGTAAGAACCGGCGGGCGCCTGACGCAAAGCAGGTATGACCGGAGTTGGGTCGGCGCTCACCCCCGACGAGCGAGCCGCGGTTCGCCTCGTCATCGATCTGGTGGACCTGCTCGCTGCGCGACACGGGTTCGACGCGACGGAGCTGGTCAACCCCCGGACGGGCACCCCGCTGGCCCCGGTCCTGGCTCGGATGCGCGACGCGCTGCGCGACGAGGACCCGAGCCCTACCGGCGGCGCCTCGCCGGACGGGCCGGCGTGCGCGGGACCGCCAGCCCCAGCCGGCACGAGCGCGCGTCCGGGTGATGCTCGCGCTCCACGATGACCAGGTCGCTGCCGGCCGCGGCCAGCGTTCCCTCGACCACGCCCTCGATGAGCACGCAGATGTTCATCGGCGCGTCGGGTGAGACCAGCGGGCACAGGCACCGTTGCAGCCCTACCGACTCGCCGTCGGTCTGGACCCGGTAGCCGAAGCGGGCCAGGACCTCGGGCAGGCGAGCGAGGGCGTCCTGGCCGGGCCGGCCTGACAGATAACGGCCCCAGTCGGCCCCGATCCGCCGCAGCTGGGCCTCGTCCACCTCGGCACGGGCCAGCGCCGCGGCGAGCAGCTCGGCCATGGCCATCACGTCGGCCTCCGCGCCGCTGATCGGCTCGGCCAGGAAGTACTCGATCACGCGCCGTCCGGGCCCCTGCGCCCGGCGCTGGCGGCTGTGCAGGACGTCGTCGGCTTCGAGGGCCTGGACGTGCGGTCGCGCGGTGTTGACGTGGACGCCGACGGCGTCCGCGATCTCGGTCAGCGATGAGGCACCGTGATCGTCGAGGTGGCGGACGATGCGCAGGCGGATGGGATCGGCAATGCTCTCGAGCATGGGCTGCGGGGTGCGTTTGCGTCGCCCCCGGATTCGGGTGAGAGCCTACTGGCGAGGCTCAAGCGCCCGAAGCGCGGCATCGAGCGCGGCGTTCTCGTCCGCCGTGACGGGCGCTGCGGCCATCGCGAGCTCATAGGCCTGGCGCCGGCGCCGCCCCAGGACCACCACCCCGAGGATGGCGGCCGTTGCCGCCAGCACGCCCGCCACCGGCACCAGCCAGGCGGTGATGGCAAAGCCGCGGCCGCCGGGGCTGGCGAGGATGCCGGGCCCGTACTGGGTGACCATGGCGGCCTCGATCTGGCTGACCGAGTCACAGCGGTTGACCAGCGTGGTCATGAACGCCCGCTCGCGGTCGGCCTCCAGCGAGCTGGCCAGGATCAGCGGGACGCCGCAGACCTGGCACATCACCTTGCTCTCCATCGCCAGCTCGGTGGTGCGCGGGCAGGTGGCGGCGGCGACGGCCGGGGCCGCGGTGGCCCACAGCGCCCCGCAGGCGCCCAGCATCGCGGCCACCACCCGGACGGTTGGCCGGCGCCGGCTCATGAGCGCTCGGCCAGCAGCGGGACCACCGTGCCCTGCATGAAGCCGTTGTCGACGGGCCCGCGCTGCAGCGCGGCCACGTGACCGCTGCGATCCAGCACGAAGGACTCCGGGAACCCGGTGACGCCGAGCTTGCTCTTGGCCTGCCCGCCGGGGTCGCGCAGCATCGGGTAGGTGAGGTGGAACTGGCGGATGAACGCCTTGGCGTCGGACGTGACGTCGAAGCTGTCGATGCCCACCACCGTTCCGCCCTGGGACCGGATCTTCCTGTACCAGCTCTCCAGCAGCGGCGACTCGGCCTGGCACGGCCCGCACCAGGAGGCCCACACGTTGACCAGCACCACGTGCCCGCGTAGCGACCGCAGGGACGTCGGCTGTCCGGTCGTCAGCGAGGCCAGCGTGATCGCGGGCGCCGGGTCGCGGTGGCCCTTGGCGATGGCCTCGTCGAGGATCCGGTTGGGCCGATTGGCCGAGAGCCCGTAGCCCAGCAGGGCCAGCGCGGCGATCGTCACCAGCAGCGTGAGCATCCCGCGCGGTCCGGGCACCCCCTTCACGCGGCCTCCCCCCCGGGGACCGAATCCATCTGGCGTAGGAGGTCGACCGCCTCGGCTCGCAGCGTCGCGTTGACAGCGGCGAAGTCCTCGGACGACAGCTTGCCGAGGCGGAAGTCGAGCTCGAGGTCGTTGATCTCCCCGAGCTTGGCGTCGCGGGCGATCCGCAGCGCGGCGTCGTCCGCGCTGCGGCGGCGAGCGCGGCTCCCGGAGCGCAGGGGCCAGAACATGTTGGTCGCCGCCAGCCCCAGCAGCAGCATCACCGCCAGCAGGCCGATCATGGGCTCACCGCCGTCCGCCCGGTCGCTGCGGTGACCGTCTCGCCGACGGGCACGGTCGCCTCCTCGGGCATCGGCCCGAGCCGCGTCCGCACCCGCGCGCCGCGCGTGGGGCGCACCCGGCGCCGGCGCGTGGCCGGCGCCGGCCACACCGCCAACAGGCCGCCGCCCGCGGCGATCAGGCCTCCGAGCCAGATCCACTCCACCAGCGGGGAGACGATGAAACGGAAGGTGGCCGCCGGCGGGGCGGACTTGTAGCGCGCGGCGATGAGCGAGAGCAGGAGCAGCTGCGTGGATCCGCCGGCCCGCGGGAACCGCTTGTCGACACCCGCGATCTGCGACTGCAGCGAGTCGAGGCTGGGGTCCACCGAGGTCCAGATGTCGCGCGTGAGCCCCGCCCTCAGGCCGATCGCGCTCTCGGCGTTGCCGTCGAGGTAGCTGCCCACCGGGCCCAGGCCGGCGTTGATGATCGGGTAGTAGCCCATCGACGGGTTCAGCGTCCCGGCGGGGTGGCCGCCCTTGCTCACCGCCAGCACCGCGCCCAGGCTCACCTTCTGCGCTGTGACCGCCGCCGTGGGGCGGACGTAGCGCAGCTTGTAGCCACTGATGGTGGTGCTCTGGCCCGGCTTGAGATCGAGCTGGGTGATGTGCTGGAAGGCCGACGAGGCGGCGATCCCGACGAAGATCACCACCATGCCGATGTGGACGACGTAGCCGCCGTAACGCCGGCGGTTGCGTCCCACCACGCGCGCCAGCGCTGTCGCCGGGTTCTCCCGGGTCAGGGCCCGCCGCACCGCCACCGCACGCCAGAGCTCCTGGCCGATGGCCACCACGACGAAGGTGCAGACGGTGAAGAGGATGATCGACCGCCAGCTCGCGCCCGGGCCCGGCAGCACCAGCAGGATGGTGGCGGCGACCGCAGCGGCGGCCAGCGGGATGCGGAATGTGGTCCATGCCTTGCGCGGCGTGGTGTGGCGCCAGGCCACGGCCGGCCCGATCCCCGAGAGGAGGACGAGCACGATCGCCAGCGGCGTCGTGTAGCGGTTGAACCAGGCGGGACCGACCGCGTCCTTGTGGCCGCTGAGGGCCTCGGAGATGAGCGGGAAGAACGTGCCCCAGGCGATGGCGAAGCACAGCCCCACGAGCACGAGGTTGTTGAGCAAAAAGACGGTCTCGCGCGACAGGAGCGAGTAGGCCCGGCCATGGGAGCGCAGCTCGTCGCGGCGGTAGGTGACCAGCCACACCGACCCGATCGTCAGCACGGCGACGAGGACGAGGAACGGCACGCCCAGCGTCGACGCGCCGAAGGCGTGGATGGACTCCAGAACGCCCGAGCGCACCAGGAAGGTGCCGAGCACCGCCAGCACGCCGGTCCCGAGCACCAGCGAGATCGTCCAGGACTTGAGCATCCCGCGGCGCTCCTGGACCATCAGCGAGTGCAGCAGCGCGGTGCCGGTCAGCCACGGCATGAGCGCCGCGTTCTCCACCGGGTCCCAGGCCCAGTAGCCGCCCCAGCCCAGCTCGGTCCAGGACCAGCGGGCGCCGAGCAGGATGCCCACGCCAAGGCACAGCCAGGCCATCAGCCCGAAGCGCCGCGTGGCCCGGGTCCACTCGGCGTCGACCCGCCCCGTGATCAGCGCGCCGATGGCGAACGCGAACGGGACGATGGACAGCGTGTACCCGGAGTAGAGCATCGGCGGGTGGATGATCATGCTGGGGTGCTGGAGCAGGGGCTCGAGGCCCAGCCCCTGCGCGGGCACCGGGTCGGCCACTCCGAACGGGTTGGCCAGGAAGGTGTCCAGCGAGAGGAAGAACAGCCCGAAGCCCAGGAGCACGGCGGTGGCCCATGGGGTGATCTCCGCCAGCGATTTGCGAACGGCGACCAGGGCCAGGCTCGACCACAGCGACAGCAGCCACACCCACAGCAGCAGTGAGCCCTCCTGCGAGGACCACATCCCCGTGAATCGATAGAACAGCGGGGTCGTGGTGCTGGAGTGCCCGCCGACGAGCGCGAAGCGGAAGTCCGAGCGGATGAAGGCCACCTCGAGGACGACGAAGGCGACCGTCATCACGCCGGCCAGGGTGAACACCGACCGGCGGCCCACCGCGATCCAGTCCCCCCGTCCGCGCACCGCGCCCGCGACCGAGGCGAGGATCCCGACGCTCGCGATGGCGACGCCGAGGTAGAGGCAGGCGCGCCCGAGAGTCAGGCTGGCCATGTCAGTTGCTCTTGGCGCCCGCGGGCGGGGCGGAGGCGAACTTCGACGGGCACTTCGTGATCAGCGAGCCGGGTTGGCCGACGAAGCCGGCCGCGGAGCGCTGCACGGTGACGATCACCTCGCGTCCGGTCCGGAACGGGTCGGGGATCTCGCCGGTGTAGTGGACGTTCACCGCGGTGCCGGTGTCCCCGGCGCGGTCGGCGAGGCGGAAGTCGAGCTGAGTCCCCTTGCGCGTGTATCCGGGCAGCACGACCCCGGTCACCTGGTAGGTCTGGCCCGTCGCCGCGCCGGCCAGCTGGCTGGGCGTGCGGACCTGCGCCGCCGAGCTGAAGCTTGTGTACGCCAATGCCCCCACGAGCAGGAGCGCCGCTGTGAGCGCCGCGACCAACCGCGTCCGCCGCTTTCCCGTGGCCATCTGCGTCTCCTTCGCTCGGGCAGGTTCTGCTTGACAGGGGCTGCGCCGATGTATATAGATACAAGAATCAGTTGTCAACCACCAAACTCTGTCGATAAAGACAGCGAAGGCGGGATGGGAATGCCACACCGGATTTGGCGGTTTGCGCGCCTGGCGATCGCTGCGGCCGCGCTGGTTTCACTCGGCGCCGTTCTGTTCGGGATGAGCGCTGTCGCGCACACCAAGCCCGCGCACCGCGACAAGCCCGCCGCTCCCGCGGCGGCCGTCGCGAACCCGAGGCTGTATGCGCGGGGACAGAAGGTGTTCCGCTTCGACACGTTTGGTGACCAGGCGTTCTGGGGCGGCGCGCTGCAGCTCCAGAAGGCCATCGAGGGCTCCGCACTCGGCGGAGTGGGCCCGGGCGTGAGCCCGAAGACGGCGCTGTCGGTCGGCTTGAAGGTCGACGCCAGTGCGCTGCCGACGAGCCTCATCACCGCGCTCAAGCAGGGCAAGGTCGACCTCGACAGCCCCAAGACCACGCTCGCGCTGCTCAAGCTCAACGCCGTCGTCGGCGTCAAGGGCTACTTCAACAAGGAGGGCACGCTGTCCAGCGTCGGCCTGACCTGCGCGGTCTGCCACTCGACCGTCAACAACTCGGTGGCGCCGGGCATCGGGCAGCGCCTGGACCTGTGGCCCAACCGCGACCTCAACGTGGGCGCCATCGTCTCACTGGCCCCGAACAAGAAGCCGCTGCAGGACGCGCTGGGCGGCGCCAGCCTGGACGCCATCTCCAAGGTCCTGTCCGCCTGGGGCCCCGGCAAGTTCGACGCCGAACTGTTCCTCGACGGTAAGGGCTTCCAGCCCAACGGCACCTCCGGTGCGGCGCTCATCCCGCCCGCGTTCGGCCTGGACGGCGTGAACCTGCACACCTGGACCGGTTGGGGCTCGATCACCTACTGGAACGCGTTCGTGGCCAACCTCGAGATGCACGGCATCGGCAACTTCACCGACAGCCGGCTCGACAACGCCAAGCAGTTCCCGCTCGCGGCCAAGAACGGATACGGGCACGTCCACCATGCCAAGGATCTGGTCACCCCCGTGCTCGGCGCGCTGGAGTACTACGAGTTGGGCCTGCCGGTGCCCAAGCCGCCGAAGGGCAGCTTCAACGCTGCGGCGGCCGCACGTGGGAGGACCCTGTTCGACGGCAAGGCGACGTGCGCGACCTGTCACACGCCACCCACGTTCAGCGCGGCGGGCCAGAACGTGGTCAAGCCGTCGCAGGTGTGTGAGGACGCGTTCGAGGCCAACCGCTCGCCCACCCACGAGTACCGGATCGCGCCGCTGCGCGGCCTGTTCACCCACGAGAAGGGCGGCTTCTACCACGACGGCCGTTTCAAGACCCTGGGTGCCGTGGTCCAGCACTACAACAGCTGCTTTGACCTGCACCTCAACGCCGGTCAGCAGAACGACCTGGTGCAGTACCTGAAGTCGCTCTAGGGCTGGGCCAGGACGATCGATGCTGCGACGCTCACGCCACGTCACCCTCCCGCTGACCACGGCCCTCGCGCTCCTCATCGCCTATGGGATGGTGTTCTTCTACGCCCCCATCGAGGAAGACCAGGGGTTCGTGCAGAAGATCTTCTACCTGCACGTTCCCCTGGCCATCGTCACCCTCTGCGGCCTCGTCGCCGGGGGCCTGATGGCCGCCCAGTACATGCGGACCGGCAACCGCGAATGGGACCTGCGGTCCTACGTCGCCATTCACGTCTCGCTCATTCTCGGCGTCACCGGCCTGGTCACCGGCTCGATCTGGGCCAAGGCGTCGTGGGGTCACTGGTGGGTGTGGCAGGAGCCCACGCTCGTGTCCTACCTGATCGTTCTGCTCCTGTTCTGCTGCTACCAGCCCCTGCGCTTCGCCATCGAGGACCCGGAGCGTCAGTCGCGCTACGCCTCGGTGTTCGCCGTCGTCGGCGCGGCGTTCATCCCGGTCAACTTCATCGCCGTCCGGATGGCGTCGGCCTACACGCATCCACGCGTCTTCACCCTCACCGGCGGACAGCTCCCGCTGCCGATGGGGCTCACCTTCCTCGCCGCGCTGATCGCGGTCGCGCTGGTGTTCGTGACCCTGTGCCGCTTCGAGCTCCGGGCCAAGGCCACGCGCGTCCGGCTGCGCTCCCTGGAGCGCGCCGCCGCCGCCGCCCTCGATCGCCCCGCCCCGTCTCGGCCGGTCCGGTCGCCCCTGGCCGATGACGTCCGCCCCGCGCCGCGCGCGCCGGGCGGGCGGGACCGGATTCCCACCCCGATGAGGAGCGTCTGACATGCCCGCCCTACCCCTCGGAACCGCCGGTCAGTACGTCGCGGCGGCCTACATCGTGTTCCTGGTGGTGCTCGCCATCTACGTCGCCATCATGAGCCACAAGCTGACCCGGGCCGACGAGCGGGTGGCGGAGCTCGATCGCGTCCTGCGCGAGCGCGCGCGGTGACTGCCGGCGCCGACGGGGTCGGCGCCACGCTGCTCGTCGTCGGCCTCTCGCGCGAGACCGCGCCGGTCCACGTCCGCGAGCGTGCCTCGCTGGATGAGTCCGCGGCCCGCCGGGTGCTCGAGGCGCTGCGGCGATCGGATCTGGTGACCGAAGCGGTCGCCCTCTCGACCTGCAACCGGACCGAGGTGTACGCCGCCGCCTGCACCGCGGACGCCGACGCCGCTGCCACGCTCATCCGTGAGACGGTGTCGGGCGAGACGCGCATCTCCCGCCAGGAGCTGCGCCAGCTCGGCTACGTCCGCATCGAGGACGCCGCCGCCGAGCACCTGTTCGGCGTCATCGCGGGGCTGAGCTCCACGGTGCTGGGCGAGCCCGAGATCGTCGCCCAGGTTCGCGCCGCCGTGGCCCTGGCCCGCGGCGCGGGGATGGTCTTCGGCCTGCTCGAGGGCCTGTTCCGGCACGGGCTCGGCGCCGGTCGCCGGGTCCGCGGCGCCACCGCCATCACGCGAGGCGCGACGTCGGTCGCGGCGGTGGCCGTCGACATGACCGAGGAGCTCCTGAACGGCATCGACGGGCGCCAAGCCCTCGTCGTCGGCGCCGGCAAGATCGCCTGCGCGGTGGCCACTCGCCTGGCGGCGCAGGGCGCCGGCGAGGTGGTGATCGCCAATCGCTCGCCGGCGAGCGCCGAGGCGCTGGCCCGGCGAGCCGGCGGGCGCGCCGTCCCGTGGTCCGGACTGACCGAGGAACTCGCCGCCGCCGATGTCGTGGTGTGTGCCACGGGCGCCCCCGAGCCGATCATCTCGCGCCGGACGCTGGCGGCCGCGAGCCGGTCCCGGCGCGAGGGCCTCGTCGTGCTCGACCTGGCGGTGCCACGGGATGTCGACCCCGCCGCCCGCGATCTGCCGCGGGTCACCCTGCGCGACATCGACGAGGTGCAGGACATCGCCGCCGCCAACCGTGACGTGCGCCGGCAGGCGCTGCCGGAGGCGTGGTCGATCGTCCGAGCCGAGTCAGAGCGCTTCGCACGGTGGCGCGCGAGCCTCGAGGGCGAGGACCTCCTGGCCGGCCTGCGCCGGCGGGCCGAGCAGCTCCGCCAGGGAGAGCTCGACCGCGTCCTGGCCGGCGCGCCCGAACTGGAGCACGCCGAGCGCGAGCGACTCGACGCGGTCACGCGCTCGCTGGTCAACCACCTGCTGCACGAGCCCAGCCACTGGATCCGCGCCGCGGGCGCCACCCCCGCCGGCCAGGCACAGCTGCGCGCGCTCGCCGACCTGCTGGCGGCGGGCCAGCCGCGGCCGCCCGGGATAATGGTTTCGGCGCCCGCGAAGGGCGGCCGAAGATGGCAGCGCACCAGGCCACATCCATCGCAGGCGAGCTCGAGCTCGTCGACTGGCGTCGCCGCGTAGCCGCGCTCTACGCCGGAGTCCGCGCGGAGCCCGAGCCGGCGCAGGCCCACGCCCTCTGGCGGCGCGGCCGCGACGCGCTCATGCGCGAGCACCCCGAGAGTCCGCTGCTGCCCGGCGATGAGCTGCGCCGCACCGGGGTGCCCTACTGGCCCTATGACCCCGCGTTGCGCTTCGCGCTCGCCGTGGAGCCCGAGCCGGGGGGCGATCCATCCGCCGAACCGGCGCGGCTGACTCTGCCCACCGGCGGCGGCGACACGACCGCGCTGCGGCGCCTCGGCGCGCTCGTCCTGCCCGCGCCGCTTGAAGGGACGCTCGACGTGTGGTGGATGGAGCAGTACGCGGGCGGGCTGTTCGTGCCGGTGCGTGACGGAAGCGCCGGCGACACCAGCTACGGAGGCGGCCGCTACCTCCTGGACACGGCCAAAGGCGCCGACCTCGGCGCCCGTGACGGCGGACTCATCATCGACTTCAACTTCCTCTATCACCCCTCGTGCCGCTACAACGCGGACTGGCAGTGTCCGCTCGCCCCGCCTGGGAACACCATCGGCTACGCGGTGCACGCGGGCGAGCGCCTGTGACGGCGGCCGGGCGGCCTACGCGCGCAGATCGCGACGCTCGAAGCCTTCCACGGCGAGCGCGGTCAAGATCAGCGCAACCCCGCCCAGGACGACGAGGTCGATGACGTCGAGCCCGCGGGTGAGCGGGTCGTGGCCGGCGTAGTAGTAGAACGGGGAGAGGTACTTCAGCCAGGCGATCCCGCCGACGAGCGGGGCAAAGCCGTTGATCAGCCACCCGACGATCCCGACGCCGCCGGCCACCCCGGTGGTCAGGGTGCGCCGCCCGGTGCCGGCCCCGACGGCCAGGGCCACCGCGCCGATGCTCAGGCCGAAGAAGGCCAGGTGCGCGGCGAAGGCCGTGATGTGGCCGACGCCGATGCCGCCGCCGCCGATGGCCACCCCGGCCAGCAGCCCCGCCCACGTGGCCACCGCGACGATGACCACCAGGATCGCGGTCGCCCCGGCCTTGGCCAGCACGAGCCGTGCGCGCGTGATGGGGTAGGCGAGCACGAGGGCGAGGATCCGGTCCTCCTCCTCGCCCGCGGTGATCGCGGCCGCCGCGGTGATGGCCACCGCCCCCATCAGCAACGGTCCGTACACCGAGCCGATCTCGCTGCGAAACCAGCCCGTGATGGTGGCGTAGTCCGCGCCGCCCAGCAGCTGTGACACCCCGCGTGGCAGGTTGAGCTTGCCAAACGTGTGCCCGACCGCCGGAAACAGTGCGCCCACGATCACGAGCACCGCCACCAGCCCGAACGCCGCGGAGCCGGTCGAGGCCAGTCGCAGGCGCACTGCCATCGTCAGCGGCGCGCGGGTCACCCGGGAGCCTCCGCACGGTAGTAGCGCAGGAAGATCTCCTCCAGGTCGTCGTCGCGCGAGCGGATCGCGCGCACCTCGTGCGCCGCGGCGGCCTTGACGACAGCGTCAGCGGAACCCTCGAAGGCCACGGTCAGCGTCGCGCCGGCCACCGTCACCTCGCGCACGCCGGGCAGCGCCCTGAAGGTGGCCGCGCCGGGCGGCTCGGCAAACTCGATCTCCAGCCGCTGCACCGCGATCCGGCGCAGGTTCTCCAGCGAGTCCACGACGACGAGGCGCCCCTCACGCAGGATGGCCAGCCGGTGGGTCACCCGCTCCACCTCAGACAGGGTGTGCGAGGAGAGGAAGATCGTGGCGCCCTGGGCGCTGCGCTCGGCCAGCAGCGCGTGGAAGCTCTGCTGCACCAGGGGGTCCAGCCCGGCGATCGGCTCGTCGAGGATGAGCAGCTCGGGGTCGTGCATGAATGCCTGGATGAGGCCGAGCTTCTGCCGATTGCCGGTCGAGAGCTCGCGGATGGGCCGGTGCAGATCGGCGTCAAAGCGCTCGGCGAGGGCGTCGCGCCGCCGGAGGTCGATGCCGCCGCGCAGCTCGCCCAGGTAGTCGAGGACCGTCTCGCCGGTGAGCTTGGGGTACAGGCCGAAGTCCCCGGCGAGGAACCCCACGCGGCGCCGGACCGCCAGGCTGTCGGCGTGGCTGTCGAGCCCGAGGAGGCTCGCCGAGCCCGACGTGGGGCGGATGAGGTCCAGCAGCAGCCGCATCGTGGTGGACTTCCCAGCCCCGTTGGGGCCCAGGAAGCCGAAGACCTCGCCGCGCTCGATCTCCAGGTCGAGCCCGAACAGCCCGCGCCCGTCGCCGAAGTCCTTCGACAGTCCCCGAGTGGCGATCGCGGGGCTGTCGCTCAGGCTGGGTCCTGCGAGCTGTACGGCGGGTCCTCGCCGCGGATCTCGCGATAGCGGCGATCGAACAGCGCCAGCACCTCGGTGATGTCGGAGGGGCCGTGGAGCTCGTGGCTGACGCCCACCGATTCCGCGGTCGCGTCGGCCGGCTCGGCCTCGCCGTGCTCGATCAGCTCGTCGTGCTCGACGTCGAGGAACGGGAGCTCTGCGATGCCGCGGTCGGGGTAGAGCAGGCCCAGCTCCGCGTGCTGGTAGCGGACGACGGTGACGCCGTCGGTGCGGGGCTCCATCCGGACTCCCGGCCAGGTGTTGAGCTCGTTGGCCACCTCGTCGACGAATGCGCTGGCGTCGGTCACGGGCCCATCCTACCGGCGTCGCGAAACGCCTCGGTCTGCAGGGAAATGGCTGCGGTAGCCTCGCGCGGGATGCGCGAAGAGCTGAGCCGCCACATCGCCTTCGTCGGCTTCATGGGTGCCGGGAAGTCCACGGCAGCCAAGCTGACCGCACGCCGCCTGCGGGCGACGTGGTGTGACAGCGACGACGTGATCGTGCGGCGCTGTGGCCGCTCCATCCCCGAACTGTTTGCCGCCGGCGAGCAGGATCGCTTCCGAGCGCTCGAGCGCGAGGTCATCGCCGAGCTGCTCGCCGGCCCGCCGTCGGTGCTCTCGCTCGGCGGCGGCGCGCTCGAGGATGCCGGCACCCGCGCCGCCCTGCTGCAGGACGCCTTCGTGGTCTACCTCGAGGTGTCCTGGCCCGAGGTGCGCGCGGAGCTGCCTGTCCTGATGCGGACCCGGCCGCTGCTGCAGGATCGCACCGAGGACGAGATCCACCAGCTGTTCCTGCGCCGCCAGGCGACCTATGCCGAGGCTGATCTGCGCGTGCATGCGCCGCGCGGCCACGTGGCGATGGCCGCCGACCAGGTGCTCGCCGCCCTCGCCTCCTGACCGGCCCGAGGGGTCGTGGCAACCCTCTAGGCGGGCGAGCGTGCGCCGGCGTGGGCCAGGGACAGCGCGGCGGCCTGCAGCGCCGCCTCCACGGCGGTCTCGAGCGGGTCGCCGCCGGCCAGGGCCGCCGCGAGGCCTCCGGCGAAGGCGTCCCCGGCGCCGACGGTGTCGACGATCGCCTCGACCGGCGCGGCCCGATGGCGGCTTACCGTCTGCCCGTCGGCGACGAGGCACCCGGCCTCGCCGAGGGTGATCACCGCGGGCCGGCCCGTGAGCTCGGTCAGCCGCCGTGCCGCGTCCTCGGCGGTGTCGCAGCCGGTCAGGCCGGCCGCCTCTGACTCGTTGGGGGTGAGGATGGCGCCGATCCGCGCCGCCTCGAGCAGCGAGGGCCGGGCGGGAGCGGGATCGAGCACCGTTGTCGCCCCGCGCTCGGAGCCGGCGCGCAGCGCCGCGACGATGGCCGCGTCCGGGATCTCGGCACTCACCAGCACCACGTCGGCGCCGGTGAGCCCCGCCAGTGAGCGGGTGACGTGCCCGGGGTCCAGGCGGCCGTTGGCCCCGGCGGCGACGGCGATGAGGTTGGCGCCGGCGGCGTCGGTGACGATCAGGGCCGCACCCGTCGGAGCGTCGTCGCGCACCGCCACCGCCTCGACCCCGATGCCCGCGGCGCGCAGTGTGGCGATCGCCCCCTGGCCGTCCGCGTCGTCGCCGACCGCCGAGACGAAGGTGACGGCGGCGCCGGCTCGCGCGGCGGCGGCGGCCGCGTTGGCGCCCTTGCCGCCCGAGCTGACCACGAGCGCGTCGCCCAGCGCGGTCTCGCCGGGTCCCGGCAGCCGCGCCACCGCCACCGTCCGGTCCACGTTGGTGGACCCCACCACGAAGACACGTCCCGGGGCCCGCGGCATGCCGGGCAGCCTAACCCCGTCCGCAGGACGGCGGACCCGCCCGCCCATTAATATGTGCGCCGAGGCACGAATCGATGAGCGAACCAGACCAACCCCGCTCGTTCAGCGCCGCGCTTGACCCCGCGGCCCTCCGCGCCGCGCTGGTCCCGCAACGGCCGGTCTTCGCCAACCCGTGGGACTCGACCGAGGACATGTTCGCCTGCTACTTCGCGGTGGCCTTCTTCGACCCGCTCCTGCTGTGGGCCGGCGGAAAGCTGATGGGCGCGATCTTCGGCTTCGGGACCCACTGGCCGCTCGGCGTGTTCCTGCTCGCCGCCCTCGTCGGCGCCGGCGGGTTCATGACCATCGTCGGTCGCGAGCGCAAGAGCCTCTCGGTGGACATCATCGCCATCGCCGCCTGGCTCGTTCTGGGCGTGGTCGTGGCGCCGATCGTCGGCCTCGCGCCCTCGGCCCTGGTCGCCGTGATCATCTACGCCGTGATGCTGGCGGCGATCTTCGGCTACGTGCTGCTGCTGGGGCAGTGGGAGAAGGCGTTCATCAAGACGCTCAGCTGGCCGGTCACCTGGAGCCTGCTGGCGATCGGCTTCGCCTTCACCGCCTACCGGCTCATCCTGTTTCAGTAGCGACGGAGGGACGGCGGCGCCGGCCGCCCCTCCCCGCGTTCCGGACCTACCGGTGGCCCGTCCCTACTGAGCCATCGCCCTACGGACGGCACTCATCGCCGACGCGTTGGGGACCCCGGTGTTGGTGGTGGCGCACTGGCCCACGGAGCGTCCGTCAACCGTGTTGCCGAAGCCGCCCACGGAGTTGATCGGCGCCGGGGTGTTACCCAGGCAGACGAGGTTCTGCTTGATGTGGTTGAAGAAGATGAGGATCTCGGCCTGGTTGTTGGTGAGCACCGTGTTGCCTTTGATCTCCTGCATCGAGCCGTCGAGCTGGGTGCCGCCGATCACCCACGTGGCCGGACTGTCGGCCGTGCCGGAGCCGTTGATCACGAGTTGACCGGTGATCACGCTGCCGCCGATCGCGCCGCCGAACACGCCCTGGTTGGAGACGACGCTGCCGTCGATGGTCGCGCTCTGCGTGTCCAGCGCGTCCACCTTGTTGGCCAGGATGCCGTGCACCGTGCCCTCGAAGCTCATCCCGCCCGACTCGTTGCCGACGGCCTGGCCCGCGATCGTCCAGCCGCTGTCCTCGAACGAGGAGGCCAGATTCCCGGTCAGCAGGTCCCCGCCGACGGTGCCGGAATTCTCCAGATCGAGGCTTCCGCCGTACTCCACCGTCACGTTGCCGCGGATCGTGGAGTTCGAGATGTTGCACGTCTGGGTGGGCGGTACGACGACGTTGTTGAAGGTGCCCGTGTAGAAGGGCTTCGAGCTGTCGCACGTGAGGTTGGGCGGGTTGTGCCCGGCGGCAAGCGCGCCGGCCGGGAAGGCCAACGCTGCGGCAACGCCCACCGCGATCGCGGCGGGACGCAAACTACGACTCATAGGGTCTCCTCGATGATGGAGTGAAAGTGCCCCTGCGTTCCGGTCCGTCCCGTCGCGCCCGAAACCAGTATTTCATCAACAACGCGACGAAGTAACTAGAACATCCGTCCGTCATTT
The DNA here is from genome assembly GCA_963737335.1 of uncultured Solirubrobacteraceae bacterium. Taxonomy (GTDB): domain Bacteria; phylum Actinomycetota; class Thermoleophilia; order Solirubrobacterales; family Solirubrobacteraceae; genus Palsa-465. The sequence continues at coordinate 66,172 of CAVTSK010000015.1, read as the reverse complement.
GAACCAACGCTCAAGCAGGGTCGCGGCGGGCTCCGCGATGGGCCGCGGGTCAGTTGGTGACGCCGATGCCGCTGATCCGCGGCCTGCCCGATACCGCGCGAATCACGAGGTCGCCCATCCCGTCGCGGGCCACCCGGTGTGCCGGCAGCGGCACGTCGATGACGTGGAAGTCCCCGCTGTGATCCGACGCGGTGAGGTTGACGGTGGCGAGCTCGTGGTTCTTGTTGTGCGAGTTGCCGACGAAGCGATTGAAGTCGATCTCGACGACGCCGCAGCTCGGGCACCGCTCGGCGATCAGCGCGACGCGGGTGGGGGAGAAGAAGAATTCGTCGCCGATGTCCTGGACGTACTCGTAGCCCTTGTGGCCGAGCACGATGTAGTAGCCGCGGAAGGCCTTGGCGTCCTTGGTCGGCGGCGGTCCGATATCGCGCGGCGTGAACGAGACCGGGACCGTGGTGCAGGTGGTTCGCGATCGGGAGACGTTGCCGACCTGGTCTGAGGCGCTGACCTTCACGCACACCGTGGCCCCGGGGACCAGCCGCAGCGTGAGCGCCGTGCGGGTCGTGTGGCGGTATTCGGTGTGGTAATCCAGATCCTCCCCGTGGAAGCCCATGCCGGTCGAGTCCATCGGGAACTCGTCGACGATCACGTCGTAGGAATGCGCGCTCGAGTCACTCGACCACTGGGCGTGCAGCCGGGTCGACTCCTGCCACGGCGGTGTGGCGAGCAGATTCTTCAGCGGGCTGACGAAGGTCAGGCCAAGCGGCGGCCTGACCTGGGCCACCGGCCGCGGGCCAACCGCATCGGCGGTGACCGAGCGCGCCAGAGCACTGGCGTGAGCCGACGGAGCGGGGAAGATCGCCACGGTCGGGCGCTTGGGCGGGGTGAGGTCGCTCGTCCACTGATGCGTCGCCGGCGTCGGATCCACGTTGCCGGCCCCATCGATGGCCCGGACCTTGAACGTCTGCGAGCCCGAATGCGGGACGTCCACCGCGTCGGGCGATGTGCACGGGGCGAAAGCGGCGTTGCGGAACGAGCACTGGAAGGTCGAGCCCGGCTCGGTGGAGGTGAACGAGAACACCACCACGTCCTTGCCGGTCAAGCCCCCGGGGACGACGAGCGTGGTCCCCGGCGGCGTGGCGTCCACCGTCCACGTGATCGGCTGCGCCTGGGGGTCGACGTTGCCCGCGGGGTCCACGGCCTGGATGAGCAGGGAGCGGGTCCCGTCGGAGAGTCCGGTGTAGGTGACCGGGGAGGTACAGGGCGCCGCGGTGCTGCCATTGAGCGTGCAGCGGAATGTGGCCGTCGCGTCGGGCGAGGTGAACGTGAAGGTGGAGGTCTTCGCGTTGCTCAGCGTCGCCGGCTTGCCGGTGATCTGGGTGGTCGGCGGGGTGAGGTCGACGGTCCAGTCACGGGTGACCGGATCCAAGGCGCCGGCGCTTATGACGTTCACCGAATAGGTGTGTGGGCCCTCGGAGAGGTTGGGGTAGGTCAGAGCCGTGTTGGCCGTGCACGGCGAGACGCTGACGGAATCAAGCATGCAGGTGAACGACGCGGTCCCGTTCGGGTCATGGAATTTGAACGTCGCCGACGTCTGGTTGGTCGCGGCGGGCGGGACCTGGTCAAAGACGACGGGCGCAGTGGCCGCCACCGCCGGCCCCGCCGCGATCGCGCACAGGGCAAGACAAACCAGCAGTGCACGCACCGCGACCCTGCCCGCCACAGCCCTCCGGTCCACGTGCGGATCGTTGCAAAGTTTGGGAGCGGACGCAACCCGCGCGTTCAGCGGTGGTCAAGCGCCCGCTGCCACGTGTCCACGTACGCCTGCGCCGAGTTGAACAGCAACGGCAGGGCCCGGCGCCCGGCACTCGTGCTCTGCATGTCGGCGAGGAGGTCGGGGACGAGCCCGTACTGGGCCACGCCGTCGCGGTTGAGGTCAAACGTCCGCGTCCCGGTGCGCTCACGGGTGAACGTCGCGCTGCCGTCGTAGGACGTGAACGGATAGTGCAGGGGGTGAGCGCGGCCGTCGGCACGGGGCCCGGGCAGCGAGCTGAAACCGTTGGTGTCCGTGCCCAGCCCGACGCCGACGAACCCGTTGGCCGGCTTGTCGAAGCGCGCCATGGTCAGGATCTTCTGGGCCAGCGCCGGCGCCACGTCTGGCGTGACGGCGGCGAAGCCGCCCAGCTTGTAGAGCTCGCCCAGCTCCGCCGGGGTCCACTCGCCGCCGGTGCCGTTGTGACTGGAGATGAGCGGGTAGTGGGCCTTGGCGGCCATGGCCAGGACCTGGTCACGGGCCCGCTCTGACAGGTGGTCGACCTCGATGAGCATGTGCTCGGCCATCATCCGCCCGATGAGGTAGCGACCCAACGCGGTCAGGCCGTCCGAGTTGCACTGCAGGCCACTGGGATAGGCCGGCATCGGGTCGTTGGCGATCGACTTGGCCGCTGGGAAGAACGAGGCCAGCGCCTTGAGCAACGCCGGGCTGAGGGTGGTCACGGTCACGCCCTGGCCGGGCCCCGGGCAGGCCGACGTCTGAAAGTAGCTGCCCGTCTGGAAGCGGTTGAGGATGTTGATGAACACGCCCTTGGTCCCGTCCTCCAGTGCGGCGCCCGAGAAGGCGTTGTCGACCCAGTGGGCGACGAACATCCCGCGCACGCCCAGGCGCTTGTACATGGCCAGCCCCCGGTTGATGTCGGCGCGCGTGCACCCCGGCCGGCCGTCGGTCTCGCTGCACCCGAACAGGTCCGAGGATTCGATCCCGATCATCACCGCCAGCTTGCCCGCACGCATCACCGCCCGGGCCTGCGCCGGGCTGTACACGAGGCGGAACCAGCCCTTGCCGGGGCCGCCGCTCTGGGCGTCGACGTAGTTCTGCAGCCCCTTCAACGTGCGGATCTGGGCCAGGATCGAGGACGTCTCCGAGCAGGTCCTGGTCATCCGCCGCGGCTCGAGCCGGCACAGCGGCTCGTCGTCGGCGGTCTGGGCCACCACCATGCGCATGCCGGCGCGCCACGCCCGCTCGAGCCACACGTAGTAGGCCTGCTGGTGGGTCATCGAGTCGTAGGTGGGCCACCCTTTGAAGGTCGGCCATCCGTGGGTGTCGTGGGTGCCGATGGGCAGGCCGGTGCGCAGGAGGTTGCCGGTGACGTCGAGCTTGCCGTCGGCGCCGTGGATCTTGGCGTCCTGGCCGAGCGCGGTGGGGATCCCGAACCGGTCATAGGGCTCGCCGGAGATGACGTCCCCGCCGGCGCGCATGTTGCCGGTGATGTGCACGTGGTCGTCGATGAAGCCGAAGATCCGCCCGTGCTTGACCGCGGTCGCGGGGCGGTGGACGGTGACGTCCACTCCGGCCTCGGGGAACGGCGTGCATCCGCCGCGCGCCACCAGTGCCAGCGGGGTGCCGGCCCCGCCGCTCAGCGTCAGCGCGCCGCGCCCGGCGCGGGCGACGACACGGCGGTGGCGCGCGGTGGAGCGCAGGGTGAACTCGGACCCCGAGCCGACCGCGGCCAGCGCGAACTCGGTCGGTGGGCCGGCCGCGACGCCCCGGCTCACAGTCCCGGCGACGCCGGCGCTCATCAAGCGGGCGCCGCTGTCATAGAGCATGTAGGTGCCCAGGCCGGTCGGCTTGAGGTAGAAGGCGGTGGCGCGCGACCGACTGGGCGCCGACGCCGCGTACGACGCTCCGCGCGCCGCCACGAAGGTCCCTGAGGGAGCGCGCAACGCAAAGCACCGGTTGGCCGGGGCGTAGACGGACATGCGGGATGCGGCCGATGCCGTCCCGGAAAGCACGCCAACGGACACCGCCGCCACGGCCAGGATGCGAACCACTCTCACGACCTCTCCCTCCTCCGAAACGTCCTCGGACCGGAGGGCCCGGGCCGAGGCGGCCGCATTGTATGTGGCGAGCTCGGGGTGAGGCCGCGGTGCAGACGTCAACGAGTGCGATCGTCGCGCCGCGGCGGGACGTGTGTCATCTGAGGCGCCGTATGCGCGCTTAGTTTGCGTCGCGGGGTGCTCTTACCCCGCCGGCTGGGGCTCAACGGTCGCGCGGCCGGTGATCAGCGGCCGCACGATCGGCGGCATCGCGCGCCACGTGGCCTCGCGGGCCTCGAGGCTGAGGCCGCTGGCGGCCATCAGCAGGGCCGTCGGGCGGTTGCAGCGACACCCCTCGGCAAACCGCCGCCAGCCGCCCGCCAGGCGGTCCTGACACCAGGCGAGCGCGCGCGACTGCGAGCGGACGTGCTCGATGAACAGCAGCTGCCCGCCCGGCCTCAGGACCCGCACGATCTCGTTCAGCGCGGCCGCCGGGTCATCGACGGTGCACAGCACGAGCGTGGACACGACGGTGTCGATCGAGTTGTCGGGCAGGGGCAGTCGCTCGGCCGGTGCGTCGAGCAACTGCACGCGCCGGGCGCCGGCGCCCGCCACGCGCTTCTCGAGGCGCCGGCGCATCGTGGGCTCGGGCTCGGCGATGATCAGCTCGGGGAGATCGGCGGGATAGTGGGCCAGGTTCAGCCCGGTGCCGCCGCCGATCTCGAGCGTCCGTCCCGTGGCGGAGCCCAACAGGTCGCGGCGGCGGCGGCGCATGCCGCTCAACTCCCCGATCGCCAGGGACGGGTCGTAGATGACGGCGAAGGCACGACTCCAGAGCCGTGCGGGCGAAGGTGTGGTTGCGGTATCGATCATGCGGCGACGGTACGGGCACGCCCAGGCCGGCGCATCGCCTGCCCCGGCCATCTTGCGAGGATGGCCGGTTTGGGCCAGGGAGCAGCGCGCGGGCCGGCGGCGCCGGTCAGAGCAGCCCGATGCGGGCCGCCTCGGCGACCGCCGCAGCTCGCGATCCGGACCCCAGCTTGCTCCGGATGTTGGCCACGTGGCGGTGCACGGTGTGCGGGCTGACGATGAGCTGCTCGGCGATCTCGCGATCGCTCAGCCCCTGGGCGACGAGCGCCAGCACCTCCCGTTCGCGCCGCGACAGAGGGTCGTCTTCGCGGGATCGTCCCGCCGACGGCTCAGGGCGTAGGGCGCGAATCACCGCGCCGGCGTCTCCCATCCATGGAAAGTGCGCGCGGCCGTCGAGGAGCGACAGGGCGGCGGCGGGGATCCCGGCCGCCAGCTCGCGTCCCAGCTCAGAGGGAATGGCGCGGTCCCCGCGGCGGTGCACCACCAGCGTCGGTGCGCTCACCCGCCCAAGCTCGGCGCGCACGTTGTTGCGGTACACCTGCTCGAGCAGCGCCGCGGCGGTCTCGGCGCTGGTCGACTCGCGCTGAAAGCGGGCGAAGCGCTCTTGGACGCCGGCGGCGGCCTCGCCCAGGAAGATGTCGGCGAGCATGCGCGACCCGAGCCCCCAGTGGGCGCGCACCGCCTCGACAATGGCGCCGCGGACTCGCTCGGGAGCGATCGAGGGGCCGTGGGCGTAGGCGCCGTAGAGCAGGAGCCGCGCCACCCGCTCGGGGTGGCGGGCGGCGAAGGCGATGGCGGTGCATCCGCCCGAGGATCCGCCGAGGAGCGTCACCCGCTCGAGCCCCACCGCATCGAGCACCGCGGTGAGCACCGCCACGTCGTCCTCGAGGGACACGGCGCCCACATCGACCGCCCGGTCTGACATCCCCACCCCGGGCCGGTCATAGCGCAACAGCGTGTGGCCGGCGCCGACCGCCTCCCAGAAGCTTCGGAAGGCGTCGTCGCGCCGGTCGAGCTCCAGGTGGCTGACCCACCACGCCGGCACCACCAGCGGCGGGCCCTCCCCCGCGAGCTTGTAGGCGACGGCGTGGCCGCCCACCGAGCAGAAACGGATCTCCGGTCCGGGCATCCCCGGGCGAGCCTACGCCAGAAACGCCGCCACGGCTTCCCCCACTTCAGGCCCGTGCTCCAGGTGCGGACTGTGACCGCCGCCCAGCACGAGCCGCTGCACCGGGCCGCGGGCGCGGGCCTCGATGCGGTCCAGCTGCGCCAGGGTTCCGTACGGGTCCTCGGCACCTTGGATCAGCAGGGTCGGCGCCTGCACCAGGGCCGCCTCGTCCTCGAGGTTCCATTCCGGGAAGGCGGGATCGAGCCATACGTCACACCAGCCCCAGAAGGCGGCGTCGGGGTCGTCGTGGTGGCGGGCCATCCGCTCGCGCAGCTCCCCGGCGACGAACGTCTCGCGCGTGCCGCGGATCGCGGTGACGCAGATCTCCTCGACGAACACGTGGGGCGCCATCAGCACGAGCGCGGTGACCGGATGGTGGGCGGCGTGGATGAGACCGATCGACGCGCCGTCGCTGTGGCCGACGAGCACGGGGTCAGAGACCTCGAGCGCGGAGAGCAGGTCGGGTAGGACCGCGAGGGCCTCCTCGTGGAAGAACGCCGGGGTGCGCGGCCGCGGGGGTGGCGCCGAGCGCCCGTGCCCGTAGCGCGAGAAGGCGATCAGCCGGCGCCCGGTGGCGGCGTGCAACTGGGCCGGGAACTCGCGCCATAGCCCCACCGAGCCCAGCCCCTCGTGCAGCAGCACGAGTGGCGCGCCCGCCGAGGTCCCTGGCAGGTCGAGAACCTCCACCGCCAGGCCGCCGATCTCCAACGCCGCGGTGGTCACGCTCCCGGCATCGGGCGCACGGCGATGGTCACGTCGACCAGCGCGCACAGGCGGTCCTGGTCGTCGCGGAACTCGTGTCCCCACAGCCATTCGCGGTCGTCGTGGCTGCGGCAGCGCGCCGTGACGTGGACGGTGCCCGCGCTGACAGGGCGCAGGAAGCTGGCCGAGTTGCTGAGCCCCGAGCCGGTCTTGCCCTCCTCCCACACGGCGCGCACGGTCGCCACCGAGGCCACGGTCTCGGCCACCGCCGAGTAGATGCCGCCATGCAGCAGCCCGAGGGGCTGCTTGAGGTTCTCGCGCACCGCAAAGCGCACGCGGGCGAGCTCGGCGGTGAGCTCCAGCCACTCCAGATCCAGGAATCCCTCGAACGTCCGCGACAGGTCGATGAGCGGGACGGGGAAGCCCGCGAGGTCCCAGGGCGAGTCCCGCAGCGACCCGCCCTCGGGCGTGGATTCAGGACTGGCGGCCGAAGACAACGGACTTGGTCTCCGTGTAGTAGTCGAAGGCCTCGATCCCGTGCTCCTTGCCGTAGCCGCTGGACTTCCAGCCGCCGAAGGGCAGTTCGTCGTAGACCTTGGTGCGGGAGTTGATCCACGTGTAGCCGGCCTCGATCCGCTCGGCCGCCTGCCGCGCCCGGCCCAGGTCCCGCGTCCACACCGAAGAGCCCAGCCCGAACGGGGACGCGTTGGCACGGGCGATGGCCTCGTCGAGATCGGCCACGCGCCAGATCGGCAGCGCCGGGCCGAACACCTCCTCGGTGGCCATCGGTGCGTCGTGCGGCGGGTCGGCGACGACGGTGGGCGCGTAGAAGAACCCGCCGTCCAGCTCCGGGTCCTCGGGTACCCCGCCGCCGGCCAGCAGCGTCCCGCCGCGCTTGAGCGTCCTGGTCACCTGACCGGCCACCTCGTCGCGCTGGCCCGCCGTATGCAGAGGTCCCATCTGTGAGCCCTTGACGTCGCCGCGGCCCACCTTCAGCCGCTTGGCCTTGGCGGTGATCTGCTCGATGACCTCGTCGGCCACCGACTCGAACACGTAGACGCGCTTGATGGCCAGACAGGCCTGACCGCAGTTGTAGAAGCGGCCCATCGAGGCCGCTGACGCGGCGGCGTCCAGGTCGGCGTCGTCGCAGATGATCATCGGGTCCGAGCCGCCCAGTTCGAGCGTCACCCGCTTCATCCCCGGGGCCGCCAGCGCCATGATCTGCTCGCCGACCGGGGTGGAGCCGGTGAAGGCGATCTTGCGCACCAGCGGGTGGCGTACGAGCGCGGTTCCGGTGACCGACCCACTGCCGGTGACCACGTTGAACACGCCCGCGGGCAGGCCGCCCTCGGCCAGCAGCTCGGCGAAGCGCAGCGTCGTCAGCGGCGTCGTCCCGGCCGGCTTGGCCACCACCGTGTTGCCCGCCACCAATGCGGGGGCGAGCTTGTTGGACAACAGCGTCGTGGGGAAGTTCCACGGGACGATCGCGCCGACCACGCCCAGCGGACGGCGCAGCACCATCCCGTCGACCCCCGGGTCCAGGCCCGGGGTGTGCGCGCCGCGCAGGGTCTTGGCCAACCCGACGTAGTGCATGAGTGTGTCGACCGCCTTGGTGAGCTCGATGCGGCTGTCGCGGAGGGTCTTGCCCTGCTCGCGGGTGAGCACGGGGACGAGCTCGTCGAGGTGAGACTCGACGTGGTGCGCGGCCGCGCGGAGGATCTCGCCGCGCTTGGAGACCGCGAGCGCCGACCACTCGATCTGCGCGCGGGCCGCCGCGCTCACGGCGGCGTCGACATCGTCCGCCGTGCCGCCGGGCACCTCGGCGAACACCTCGCCGGTGCCGGGGTTGGTGATCGGCAGGGGGCCGCCGCCGTTGGCGTGCTCGGTGCCGTCGACGAACGCGCCGGGAACGGTGGTGATCGTCTCGGTGCTCATGAGCCTGTGAACTGCGCGGTGCGCTTCTCGCTGAACGCGGTGAGGCCCTCGCGGGCGTCGTCGGTGGCGAACAGCTCTTCGATGAGGTCACGTTCCAGGGCGAGCCCGTCGGCCAACGGCAGCTCCACGCCCTCGAACACCGCTCGCTTGATGTTGGCCAGAGCGAGCGGCGGCAGCGCGCGCAGCCCCTCCACGTGCGCGTCGAACGCTGCCTGGTCGGCGAACACCATCGACACCAGGCCAACGTCGCGAGCCTCCTCGGGCGACAGCGTGCGCCCGGTGGCGAGCAGCTCCAGGGCGGGGCCCGCGCCGATGAGGCGGGGTAGCCGCTGGGTGCCGCCGTTGCCGGGCAGGATCCCCAAGGTCACCTCGGGGGTCCCGAGCCGGTAACGGCCATCGATCGCGTAGCGCACGTCGCAGGCCAGGGCGATTTCCAGGCCGCCGCCGAGTGCGTGTCCGGCGACGCAGGCCACGAACAGCTTGGGTGAGCGCGCGATCGAGGCCAGGGCTTCGTGGGCGAGGCGGATCATGTCCATGTTGGCGGCCAGGTCGTTGGCCAGGAACTTCTTGATGTCCGCCCCTGCGCAGAAGAACTTCTCGCTGGCGGAGCGGATCACCACCACATGAGCGGACGCATCGGCCCCCGCTGCATCGACCGCGGCGCCGAACTCGCGCATGTACTCGATGTCATAGGAGTTGGCCGGGGGCTTGTCGAGCGTGATCGCCCCGCTCTCGTAGCTGACCGCCATCAGGCCAGCCCTCCCACCACCACGGACTTGAGCTCGACATAGGAGTCCAGGGACTCAAGCCCGTGCTCCTTGCCGAAGCCCGAGGCCTTCATGCCCCCGAAGGGCAGCTCGTCGTAGCCGTAGTGGATCTGGTTGACCCAGGTCATGCCCGAGTCGATCTCCTGCGCCGCGCGGTGGATGAGCCGGGCGTCGTGGGTCCAGATCGAGGAGCCCAGGCCGTAGGGCGTGTCGTTGGCACGGGCGATGGCGTCGTCGAAGTCGGTGAAGCGCAGGACCGGCAGCACCGGGCCGAACACCTCCTCGGTCATCACGCGCGAGTCGGCGCCGGGCTCGGCGATCACCGCCGGCTCCAGGAACCATCCCTTGCCCGCGCCGCCGGCGGCGCCCCCGATGAGCAGCTCCCCGCCGGAGGACACACCGCTCTCGATCTGCTCGAGCAGCTCATCGCGCCCGGCGCGGGTGTGAATCGGGCCCATGCGCAGCTTGGGCTTCTCCGCCTTGACGGTGCCGTCGCCAGGCTCGTAGCGGCCCACGCGCTCCACCAGCGCCGACACGAAGGCGTCATACACGCTGTCGTGCACGAACACCCGCTTGCAGCCCAGGCAGGCCTGGCCGGCGTTCCAGTAGCGCCCGATGATGACGGCCTTGACCGCTGCGTCGACGTCGGCGTCGGCGCACACGATGACCGGATCCGACCCGCCGAGCTCCAGCGACAGGCGCTTGAGGTCCGGGGCGGCCAGCTTGGCCACGTGGCGTCCCACCTCGGTGGAGCCGGTGAAGGCGACCCGGCGCACGTCGGGGTGGCCGACGAGCGCGTCGCCGATCACCGAGCCGCGGCCGGTGACGACGTTGAGCACGCCGTCGGGAACGCCGGCCTCCGAGAAGAGCCGCGCCACCTCGAGGGTGGCCAGCGGCGTGGTGGCCGCGGGCTTGGCCACCACGGTGTTGCCTGCGGCCAGCGCAGGAGCCACCTTGGTCCCCAGCAGGGTGAGGGGGAAGTTGTAGGGGGTGATCGCGGCGCATACGCCCATGGGACGGCGGATGACCATCCCGTAGGCGGGGCCGAGCGTGGAGGGCAGGTCCTGGTAGGAGCCGCGCACCTTGGTCGCGGCCTCGGCGTAGTAGCGCACGCCGTGGGCGAGATGGGTGACCTCGCCGATGGCCTCGGCGACCGGCTTGCCCTGCTCGGAGGTCAGGATGCCCGCGAGGTCCTTGGCGTGCTCGTGGATGAGGTCGGCGGCCTTGGCCAGGATTCCCGCACGCTTCTCCACATCGGTCCGCGACCACTCGGCGAAGGCGCGCCGGGCGGTGGCCACCGCCAGCTCGACGTCCTCGGGCGAGCCGGACGGAACGGTGTCCACGACGTCCTCGGTGGCCGGGTTGACCACCTCGATCTCCTCGTGTGCCGCCGATTGGCGCCACTCTCCTCCGATCAGCATCTCAGGCACGGTTTCTCCCTCTTCGCTTGACGTCGGTGTCAAGAGACTATACGCTGGCGAACGTAAGTCAAGTGTCACACCTGGGAGAGGCACATCGTGGTCGCCACCACCGTCGAAGAGCTCGCGCCGCTCACTGAAGAAGAGGTCCAGGAGCATCTTGCCGCCGGCAAGCTGGTTGAGGGGCTGCAGCACATGTCTCCCAAGTACCTGGAGGGCATGCGCCGGATCCTCACCGTCTCGGCCGACACCGAGTTCGTGAGCGCGCCCTCATACCTGCGCGCCGCCGGCCACGCTCCGGCGCTGAACAACTTCGGCTCGGCGATGAGCATCATCCAGGACGAGCTGGCCCACGCCCACATCGGCTACCGGCTCCTCGGCGACCTCGGCGTCGACATGGACTGGCTCATCTACGAGCGGCCGGCCGAGCAGTTCAAGTACCCCTACGCCTTCGATGTGCCACTCGACTCCTGGGTCGAGCTGGTGTGCGCCAACGCCATGTATGACCAGGCCGGGTTCGTCCTGCTCTCAGATGTCTTCCAGTCCAGCACCTTCGGCCCGTGGAAGCGGGCGCTGGCCAAGGTCGACAAGGAGGAGACCTTTCATCTACGCCACGGCCGCACGTGGCTCAAGAAGCTCTGCAAGGACCCCGACGGCCGCGCGCAGGTCCAGGCGGCCGTGGACTGGATGTTCATCCTCACCCTCGAGTGGTTCGGGCTGCCCGACGACCGCAAGAAGCACTCCGAGCAGCTGGACTACGGCTTCAAGGGCAAGTCCAACGACCAGCTGCGTCAGTGGTGGATGAGCGAGGTCGTCCCCTTCATGGACGAGATCGGCATCGAGGTCCCCGCGCACTTCGACGCGGAGCTCGATCGCTACATCGTCGACTGCCCCTTCCCGGCCCAGTTCGACGAGGAGAAGCGCGAGTGGCTGCTCGACGATGGCGCCATCGACTGGGACGACGTCGTGGTGCGGTGGCGGCGGCGCGGGCCGATGAACCGCGAGTACGTCACCACGCTGCAGCGCGGCTATCAGAGCACCTCCCTGAGGCGAGCCGCGTGATCACTGCCGAATCAAGCAGCACGCGGCAGGTCGAGGCCCGCATCTGGGAGGCGCTGCGTCACGTCGAGGATCCGGAGATCCCGGTGTCGGTGCTCGGCATGGGGCTGATCGTGTCCGTGGCCTATGCGCCGCACGCGCGCCGCGCCGACCTCCAGATCACCTTCACCTCCATGGGCTGCCCGGCCACCGAGTTCATCGAATCCGACATCCGTGACGCGCTGCTTGCCGACCCGGACATCGATGCCGTCGACATCGAGGTGGTGTGGGACCCGGTGTGGACCAAGGACCGCATCCGCTCCGACGCCCGCCAGACCATGCGCGAGCTGGGGATCGTCGTATGAGTCGGACGGACGAGACCGTCTGGGAGGTGTTTGCGCGCAAGGAGTATCAGGAGCCGCTGCACCACGTGGGCACCGTCACCGAGTCAGACGAGGATCTGGCCCTGGTGTGCGCGCGCGCCATCTACGACGAGCAACCGTGGATCCACATGATCCTGGTCCCGCGCGCCGAGATCCGGGAGGCGATCAGCGCATGAGCATGAGCGATGGCGTGGGTTTGGGGACGGGATCCACCGTCGACCCCGCGACCGCCACGATGGTCTCGCTGATCGGCTCGCTGGCCGACAACAAGAGCGCGCTGGGTCGTCGCTACGGCGAATGGGCGGTGAGCGCGCCGACGATCGAGTCCGCGGTCGCCGCCGCCGCGATGGCCCAGGACGAGCTCGGCCACGCCCGCTCCACCTATCCCGTGCTGGCCAAGCTCGGGGTGCAGCGCTCAGACGACGGCCTGGACGCCGGCTATCCGCTGGCGGTCATCGCCGCCCCGCTGCCTGACTGGGCCTCGGTCATCGCCGCCAACCTCGTCGTCGACGGGATCCTCACCACCTGGGTGGCCAGCGCGCGCGACAGCTCGCTCGAGCCTCTGGCCCACCGCGCGCGCAAGATCCTCCAGGAGGAGGGCGCGCACCGCGTCCACGCCGAGGCGTGGCTCAAGCGCATCTGCGCCACCGGCGGCGCCGACCGCGAACTGCTGCTCACGCGCATCGCGGAGATGTGGGCCCAGGCGGCCCGCTGGCCGGGCCCTGCCGATCACCCTGGCTACAGCGCGGCCGTAGCCGAGGGGATGGTGAGCGAGGGCCCCGACGCGATCCGCGCCCGCGTACGAGACTGGCTGGTGGCGCGGCTGGACGCGGCCGGGGTGCAGGCGTTGCTCCCGGATCCCGACGGCTGGTCTGACTGGGACGAGCACACGCGTCGATGACCGTCACGCCGATCACCTGCCCGTTCTGCGACTCGCCCGAGATCGAGGTGGTCTCGGCCTGGGGTGGTCAGCTCATCACCCGCCAGCTGCGCTGTCGCAGCTGCAACACCCACTTCGAGGCGCTGCGCTCCGCCTTCGACTCCCCCGAGGACGAGTCATCGACGAGCAGCTGAGACGGCGGTCGGTCGGCGCGCCGGCAGCGCGGTCGCTGCTGTTGACGGTGCTGGGCGAGTACGTGCTGCCCCGCCCGCAGGGGGTGTGGCAGGAGACGCTGGTGGCCGCGCTGGTCTCGCTGGGCTACAGCCAGCAGGCGGCGCGCCAGGCGCTGGCGCGCAGCACCCGGGACGGCTGGCTGACCGCAGAGCGCCGCGGGCGGCGGGCGCGGATGACGCTGGGCGGGCCCACCGCGCAGCTGCTGCGCACCGGCGCGGAGCGCATCTACTCGTTCGGGCAGCCGTGGCAGTGGGACGGCCGCTGGCTGCTGGTGATCCTGCGGGTCCCGGAGGAGCGTCGCGCGGTGCGCCATCAGCTGCGCTCGCGCCTGGCCTGGACCGGGCTCGGGTCGCTCGGCGGCGGCGTGTGGCTGACGCCCCACGTGGAGCGCGAGGACGAGCTGGCCGCCGCCATCAACGACGAGCCGGCGGCCGAGGCGCGGTCGTTCGTGGCCGGGCTGGGCAGCATGGGGGACCCGCAGGCGCTCGTCGCCGACGCGTGGGATCTCGACGCGGTGCGCAGCCAGTACGAGGCGTTCATCGAGGACTTCGCGCGCGTCCGCGCGCTTACGCCCGAGGCGTGCTTTCGCCAGCAGACGCTGCTCGTGCACGCGTGGCGCCGGTTCCCGTTCCTGGATCCGGACCTGCCCGCCGAGCTGCTGTCAGACGTGTGGCCGCGCCGTCGCGCCCACGAGCTGTTTCATGGCCGCCATGAACGCTGGCAGGAGCGCGCGTCAGAGTACTTCGCGCAGTTGGAGGGAGAGCTCGAGCCGGTGCAGGAGCGAGCGGCCTAGCGGTGGCCACTCACGCACGTCCGGGATCGGAGAGGAGGACAGATGGGCGACGCGGAAGCGGCAACCAATGTCAGTGAGATCGTCGCGCGGCAGGTGAGCGCGGGCCGGGGCGAGGCCACGGCATTCATCGCCTCCGATGCGACCCTCACCTACGATGCGCTGCGCCGGCAGGTCAACCGCGCCGGCCATCTGCTGCGGGACTTGGGCGTGCGTCGCGAGCAGCGGGTGCTGCTGGTGCTCGATGACACCACGGTGTTCCCCATCGCGTTCCTCGGCGCCATCCGGATCGGCGCGGTGCCCGTGCCCGTCAGCCACCTCGACAAGGACGACAACTTCCGTCACTTCGTCGACGACTCCTACGCCGAGGTCGTCGTCACCGACGCCGGCGTGCTGGACCGCCTGCGCGGCGCGCTGGGAGACCGCCCGGTGCGCTGGCTGGTGCGCGGCCGCGACGACGCCGGGGTGACCGAGCTCGACGCGGCCCTGGCCGCCCAGCCAGACGAGCTTGATGCCGCGCGCACCCACACCGACGACATGGCCTTCTGGCTCTACAGCTCCGGGTCGACCGGCAAGCCCAAGGGCGTGGTGCACCTCCAGCACGACATCGGCGTCACCTGTGAGCAGTACGCCGGCGGGGTGCTCGGCCTCGGGCCCGATGACATCCACTTCTCCACCACCAAGCTGTTTCACGCCTACGGCCTGGGGAACGGACTCACCTTCCCGCTGTGGTTCGGCGGGACCTCGGTGCTGATGACGGGGCCGCCCAAGCCGCCGGCGATCCTCGAGACCCTGCGCCACCACCGCCCCTCGGTGTTCTTCAGCGTGCCGGCGCTGTTCGGGCTGCTGGCCCGCGATCCCGACGCCGACGGCGCCCTGGACTCGGTCCGCTTCTGCGTATCGGCGGCCGAGCCACTGCCCCCGACGACGGTCCACCGGTGGCGTGAGCGGTTCGGCATCGACATCGTCGACGGCATCGGCTCGACCGAGATGCTGCACATCTACTGCTCCAACCGCCCCGGCGACGTGCGGCCGGGCACCACCGGCGCACCCGTGCCGGGGTACGAGCTCAAGCTCGTCGACGACGCCGGCGTCACCGTGGAGGGACCGGGCATCGGCGCCCTGCTGGTCCGCGGCGACTCGTGCGCGGCCTTCTACTGGCACCAGCATGAGAAGTCCAAGGCCTCCATGCTGGGCGACTGGTTTGCCACCGGCGACCGCTATGAGCGCGCTGCCGACGGGACCTACGCCTATGTGGGCCGGGTCGACGACATGCTGAAGGTGGGAGGGCTGTGGGTCTCGCCGGTGGACATGGAGCACGCCCTGATGGAGCACCCGCGCGTGGCCGGTGTCGGTGTGGTCGGCGTGCGGATCGAGGACGCCAGCCGCATCGCCGCCTACATCCAGTGCGCCGGAGACGAGCCCGGCGACGACGCGCTGGCCGAGGAGCTACGCGCCTGGTGCAAGGAGCGCATGCGTCGCTACGAGTACCCGCACCTGGTGCACTTCGTCGATGACCTGCCGCGGACGCTCACCGGCAAGGTGCAGCGCTTCCGGCTGCGCGAGTGGGCGACCGAGACGGACGCTACCGGCGCACCCGGAAGTACATATGGGTCACCCGCGACCCCGGCACTGTGACCGGGTCCTCCAGCAGCCCGCCGCCCACCTGACCCGACGCCTGCTGCAGCCCGCGGCTACTGCGCCTCAGAGGCCCCGGGGATGCCGTCGACGGACCACAGGCTGGGCAGGTTGACGACGATCTCCTCCGGCGTGCTGCGGGCGAGCACCACCACCGCGTCCTCGTAGTCAGACGGGTTCTCCTCGCGATGGGGGACCCAGGCCGGCACGTAGACGAAGTCGCCGGGAACCGCGTCGATGTGCTGTTCCTGACCGTTGACCAGGAACACGAAGCGGGGGTGGCCCGAGACGATGTAGATCCCGCTGTCGGCCTCGCCGTGGTGATGGTCGGCGGACTTCTGGCCCGGGCGGACGGTGTTGCCGCCCATCCACAGGTGCTGGGATCCGGTCAGGCTGCCGGAGATCGCCGCGTAGCGGCGCATCCCGGGTGTCTGAGGCGTATTCGAGGTACGGTCATCGGGCCGGGAGCGCAGCAGCGAACGGCGCCAGAAGGGCACGCCTGTCTCAGACACGGGTTCCTCGAACGCCGTCATCGCTGCACAGTATTGCGCGCCGCGGAGGGCGGGGACCGTCCCCGGCGGTGCGGCTCAGCCGAAGCGGTCGCCGGCCAGCAGGCGGGCCAGGAAGCGCCGCGTCTCCTCACGCGCGGGCGCGGTGAAGATCTGCTCCGGCACGCCGCGCTCGACGATCCGCCCGTCCTGGAGGAAGCACACCTGGTCGGCGAAGTCGCGGGCAAAGCCCATCTCGTGGGTGGCGATGAGCATCGTCATGCCGTCGGCCTTGAGCTCGCGGATGACCTCGAGCACCTCGCCCACCAGCTCAGGGTCAAGCGCGCTGGTGACCTCGTCGAGCAGCAGGGCGCGCGGCCGGGTGAGCAGAGCGCGGGCGATGGCCACGCGCTGCTGCTGACCGCCCGAGAGCCGGTCCGGGTAGTCCCCGCCGCGACCGGACAGCCCGAAGCGAACCAGCAGCGCCTCGCCCGCCGCCACCGCCTCGGTCCGTGCCATCCCCTGAGCGCGGATGGCTCCCATGATCACGTTCTCGATCACGTTGCGGTGCGGGAACAGGTTGTAGGCCTGGAAGACGAGGCCCAGTCGGCGCCGCGCGGGGACGGGATCGACACCGGGCGCGGTGATCGGCTCGCCATCGAGCAGGATGTCGCCGTCGTCGATCTCCTCGAGCAGGTCGATGCAGCGCAGCAGCGTCGACTTGCCCGAGCCCGAGGCGCCAATGAGGGCGATCGCCTCATGCTCACCGATCGCCAGGTCGATGCCGCGCAGGACCTCGTTGGCCCCATAGGCCTTGGTCACGCCGCGCAACTCCAGGACCGCGGTCATCGGGGCCCGAGGGCGAGGACGCCGCCGCGCTCGCGCCGGCTGCGGGCCTGGAGGCGGTCCACGATCCGCGTCAGCGGGATGGTCACGCACAGATAGAGCGCCGCCGCGGCCAGCAGGGGCGTGTAGTTGAACTGCGAGGCGGCGAAGATCTGGGCCACCCGAAACGCCTCCTGGGGCCCGGCGATGGAGACCAGCGCGACGTCCTTCTGGAGAGCGATGAAGTCGTTGAGCAGCGGCGGGACCACCCGGCGCACCGCCTGGGGGACGACCACATGACGCAGCGCCTGTACGGGGGTGAGGCCCAGGGCCAGGGCGGCTCCCATCTGGCTGGGGTGGATCGACTCCAGGCCGGCGCGGTACACCTCGGACACGTACGCCGAGTAACACATCGTCAGCGCAACTCCACAGAGAACGACGGGGCTGCTCGGAACGCCCCTCAGGTCCAACCCGGGGACGGCGAACGCGACGATGTAGATGAGCAGGATCGTCGGGATCCCGCGCATGACGTCGACGTAGACCGTCGCGAGCAGGCGCAGCGGGAACAGGACCGGGGTGTTCGTCGTGCGGATGAGCGCGATGACGAGCCCCAGCACGAGCACGGCGACCTCGACGATGAGGAACATCTGCACGTCGAGCCAGAAGCCTCGGAGCACGCTGCCGAACGACGAGCTGAACTCGCTGGCGGAGAAGAACTCCGCGCGCACGGTGGGCCATCCGGGACTCGTCAGCACGTAGGTCACGAGGCCGCCGATGAGGACGACGCTCGAGATCGCGGAGATGGTGATCCCGCGCCGCGCGCGGCGCCGGTGCTCGCGCGCGCGGTCGGCCTTCGTGGTGAGAGGGGGGAGCGCGCTCACTCGGCCGTGGCAGCCCGAGGCGTGAGCTAGTGCAGCTCGGGCACGTTGGCCGCGGACGCGATCCAGCGCTTGTTGAGCGCCGTCAGCGTACCGTTGGCCTGGAGCGCGTTGATCGCCTGGCTGACGCAGGGGGTGAGCTTGGAGCCCTTGCTCAGCAGCACCCCCCAGGTGTCGCCGCCCGGCGCCGTGAACTGGCCGGCGATGGTGCTGTGCTTGATCTCGCTGATCAGCTCGAACGCGGTGGCCAGATCGACGACGATGGCGTCGACGCGGTGGATCTTGAACGCGGCGACCACGTCGTTGGAGGTGTTGAACACGTCGGGCTGGGAGCTCGGCTTGATCACCGCGTTGGTCGCGTCGAGGCTCGTGGAGCCGATCTGCACGCCGATCTTGGCGCCCCGCAGGCCGGCCAGCGAGGTGACGTGCGCGTACTTGGACGTCGAGCTGACGATGATCCCCTGCGGGTTGGTGTAGTACGGCGCCGAGAAGTCCACCGCCTTCTCGCGCGGCTTGGTGATCGAGATCTCGTTGATGTCGAAGTCAAACGACTTGGGGCCGGGCGCGTAGGAGGAGTCAAACGGCTCGGTGACCCACTTGACCTCGCTCTGGTCAAAGCCGAGCTTGCCCGCGATCGCGTAGGCCACGGCACTCTCGAAGCCCTTGCCGTTGGAGGGCTTGTTGTCCTCGAAGTACGGCGGGTACGCCGGGGAGTCGGTGGCGACTGTCAGCACACCCGGGCTGTGCAGCGCCAGTGTGGACTTGCTGCAGGCGGTCTGCGACGAGCTCGCCGCCGCTGATGACGTGCCCGTCGCGGCGCTGGTGGCCGCGGGCGCCGAGCCACCGGCGCCCGAGGAACTGCTGGAGCTCGAGCTGCCGCACGCGGCGATGAGCACGGCGGCGAGGGCCGGCGACAGAACGGCGGAGAGACGGCGCGCCCGGAGCAAGCCGCACAATCTACACCCGGCGCCGCAAGCCTGAGATAGCTCGCCGCGGCGCGTGAGGACGCGGTGTTCCGCCACCTGCTCGTCGACGCCGGCCTGATCGTCGACGACCTGCGGCTCGTGGACGGCTTTTGCAACGAGGGTGTCGCCGAGGCGACGGGCATCTACCAGGAGGCCATCGCCGGCACACCGCAGCGCTGAGAGCCCGGTTGTCGGGCGCCCGGTGGCGACGCGGCCACGGGGCGCCCGGCGCCCGCGCAGAGGCTGGTCCCTACGATGAGGTGGTGATGGCCGGCACGGATGTGGGTATCTGCAGCGAAGGCGCGACCCCACCCCCACCGCGCGCCGCCCGCATCATGACCCACGATGAGCTGCGCATCCATATCGCCGCGTCGGTGACGGCCTCCCGGCCGGCCGAGCTGCGCGGGCTGACCTCACGCATCGTCTCCGCCTGCTGGCCGGGCGGGCACCAGGACCGCTCCAATCCCGTTGCCCGGGCGTGGCTTCGCCACTGGCGCCCGCAGCGTGTGGGAGCCGAGCTCCCGGTCTGCTCGTGCGTGAGCGGCCGCTGCGCTGCATGCAACTGAGCCCGAGCGGCGCGAGGCCGCTGCGGTCGCTGGTGGCGGCCGTCGCCGTGTGCGGCGTCGTCGCCGCGTGCGGGAGCGCGCAGTCCGGCGGTGGCTCCGCGGCTCCTGACCCCGGCGGCGGCGTCGGGGCGGTGCCCCAGGCCCACCCCCAGGCGATCGAGCCCGCGGCCGGCGCGCATGCATCGGCCTCCCCCGGCGGCGACGAGATCGTCGGAGATCCCAACGCCCACGCTCCGTCCCTGGCGCAGGTCAAGAAGGAGCTCAAGCAGCTGAACCTGTGCGGTGGCGCGGTCTCGGGCGCGGACGCCGCGCCGGTCGTCCAGGCGTCGGGCCCCGGGTTCGCGGCCGACCCGGGCACCATTCAGGACGTCGGCCAGCTCCCGGTCCTCACCGCGCGCCTGAACCAGCTCGGCCAGGCGCTGGGCGTCGTCATCTACGGCATCAGCGGCTACCGCACGCCCGCCCACAGCGTCGCGGTCGGCGGTTTCGCCGACGATCCGCACACCAAGGGCGAGGCCGAGGACATCGGCGTCAACAGCCTCCTGCGCTCCAGCGCGGCGCGCATCACCGAGGCCCAGCTCGCCCAGTACGGCCTCTACCGGCCGTTTGACCCCTCCGACGACCCGGGCAACACGGAGGTCAACCACGTCCAGTTGATCCCGTCGGGCGGCCCCCTGTCGCTGGCGAAGTCCACCGCGACCTTCGACCCCGACCCGAGCTGCCAGTAGCCGATTTCCTCGTTGGGGCGTTCAGATCTGGCGCGATAGGCCGAATGACTGTGCATGGTTGTGCAATCAGCCACGGAGGTCCGTGCCCAGATCATCGAAGAGCAGTTCTGGTCCGTCGTCGCGAACATCCCCGGCGCCGTCTACCGGTGCGCCTGCGTCGATGACTGGCCGATCCGCTTCATCAGCGATCACATCGAGCTGCTCTGCGGCTACCCCGCGGCCGATTTCGTCGACAACGCCGTCCGCACCTATGGCTCCATCATCCACCCTGACGATCGTCCCCACGTGGCCGAGGAGATCGACCGGGCGCTCGAGGTGGGGGCGCCGTACGCCCTTCAGTACCGGGTGCTGCACGCCGACGGCGGCGTGCGTTGGATCTCGGAGCGCGGCCGCGCCATCCTGAGCGGATCCGGCGACCGGCTGTGGCTCGACGGTGTGCTGCTCGACGCCACCGACCAGGTGCTCGCCGAGCAGGACCGCGATCGCGCCGAGGCGGCGCTGCGCCAGCAGGCCGAGGTCAACCGCCACCAGGCGCTCCACGACTCCCTGACCGAGCTGCCCAATCGGGTGCTCTTCCAGGATCGCGTCCGGCAGGTGATCCTCAGCGCCGAGCGCGAGGGCGGAGGCGTGGCCGTGCTGGTGATGGACCTCGACCGCTTCAAGGAGATCAACGACACGCTCGGCCACGCCAGCGGGGACCGGCTCCTCGTGGAGGCGGCGCGTCGACTGCGCGCGACGCTGCGGGGCGCCGACTCGATCGCGCGCCTGGGCGGCGACGAGTTCGCCATCCTGCTCCACGACGGCTCGCCCAGCGGCGTCGCCGGCGCCGCGCAGCGCATCCATGCCGCGTTCGCCGCCCCGTTCTCGCTCGACGGGCTGCCGCTGCAGATCGAGGCCAGCATCGGCGCCGCCACCTACCCTGAGCACGCCGACGACGTCGAGGGCCTGATCCAGCGCGCCGACATCGCGATGTACGTGGCCAAGCGCGACAACTCGGGCTGGGAGCTGTATGACCGCAGCCAGGATGACCACCAGCCCCACCGGCTGTCGCTCATCTCAGAGCTGCGCCGGGCCATCGATGAGCGCGAGCTGGTGCTCCACTATCAGCCCAAGCTCGAGCTGCGCTCGGGCCGGGTCGAGGCGGTGGAGGCGCTCGTGCGCTGGCATCACCCGACGCGCGGGCTGCTCGGGCCCAATGAGTTCATCGACGTGGCCCAGGAGACGAGCCTGATCAAGCCGCTCACGCTCTACGTCATCGACGAGGCGCTGCGCCAGTGCCGCGCATGGGCGGCGGAGGGCCACGCGCTGGCCATCGCGGTCAATGTCTCCACCCGGAACCTGATCGACCTCGACTTCCCCGATCAGGTCGCCGGGCTGCTGGCCAAGTGGGATGTCGGACCAGAGCGGCTGGAGCTCGAGATCACCGAATCGGCGATCGTCGCCGACATGTTCCGGATGCGGGGCGTGCTGGAGCGCCTGGGCGCGATGGGCCTGCGGATCTCGGTCGATGACTTCGGGACGGGGTACACCTCGCTGGGCTATCTGCGCCGCCTGCCCATCTCAGAGCTCAAGATCGACCGCTCGTTCGTGTCGCACATGGCCACCTCCGAGGAGGACGCCGTCATCGTGCGCTCCACCATCGACCTGGGGCGCAACCTCGGCCTCGGCGTCGTGGCCGAGGGCGTCGAGGACGCGGAGGTCCTGGAGCGCCTGCGCGAGCTCGGGTGCGACGTCGCCCAGGGCTACCTGATGAGCGCCCCCATCCCGGCCGGCGAGCTCACCACCTGGCTGAGAGAGTTCACGACTCGGTGAGCGTCGGCTCTGAGAGCATCGCCTCGGTGAACTGCACCGCCGCCGTGGTGCTGTACAGCCGCCACAGCAGGAGGCCGCGCTCGAAGCCCTCCGCGGCGTCGGCGGCCGCATTGAGGCGCTGAGCCAGCGCGGCGAACTGCTCGCGCTGGGCCCGCAGCAGGGGCGCCGGATCGGCGTCGCGGCGGCTGAGGAACAGCAGCTTGAGCATCAGCAGGGAGCGGGCGTCCCGCACGTGCTCGACCGGTTGGTGCAGCCACTGCACGAGGAGGCGCCGGCCCCCGCGCGTGGGCTCGAGGATCGTGCGCTGAGGCCCGGACTCGCTGGGCAGCGTCGCCACCGGCCGGATCAGGGCCAGGCGCTGGAGCGTGTCCAGCGCGCGATAGACGAGGGGGCGGCGCATATCCCACACGCGGCCCACCTCGCCGCCCGTCGCCATCGCCCGTGCCAGCGCGAACCCATGGGCGGGCTCCTCGTCGAGCAGCGCCAGGATGGCCCACTCGCCCGCCGTGAGCTGGTTGCGAGGCCGCGGCATGGCTCGACACGCTAGATGGTCCGCCCGCGTGCGGCCGGTGTGTGACTCCGCGCCGCGCGATCGTCCCCGCGCTTGTCAGCTATTCAAAAATGGACTAGCGTGGAGGAGCCATAACACAAGGCGCGCGGGCGCCGCTCGCGCGGGAAGGAGAGAGCAATGGCGGTTGCCGAATCCGTAGAGCAGCAGGCCGACAGCTTCATCCATTCGCCGCACAAGCTGCTCATCGACGGAGATTGGGTCGAGGCAGCGTCCGGCAAGACTTTCGAGACACTGAACCCCGCCACCGAGGAGGTCCTCGCCGAGGTCGCCTACGGTCAGGCCGAGGACGTCGACAAGGCGGTCAAGGCCGCCCGTCGGGCGTTCGCCGACGACTCCCCGTGGCGACGCATGAACGCGTCGGATCGCGGCCGGATGATCTGGAAGATCGCCGACCTCATCGAGGAGAACGCCGACGAGCTGGCGATGCTGGAGTCGCTGGACAACGGCAAGCCCTACGTCATCGCCAAGGCCGCGGACGTGGCGCTCGCCGCTGACCTGTTCCGCTACATGGCGGGCTGGCCGACCAAGATCGAGGGCACCACGGTCCCGATCTCGGCGCTGCCGGCACCGGGTGAGTACCTCGCCTACACGCTGCGCGAGCCCGTGGGCGTCGTCGGCCAGATCATCCCGTGGAACTTCCCGCTGCTGATGGCGGCGTGGAAGCTTGGGCCGGTCCTGGCCTGCGCATGCACGGTCGTGCTCAAGCCCGCCGAGCAGACGCCGTTGTCGGCGCTGCGCCTGGGCGAGCTCATGCAGGAGGCCGGGCTGCCCGACGGCGTGGTCAACATCATCACCGGCTTCGGTGACGCGGGCGCGGCCCTGGCCGAGCACGACGACGTCGACAAGGTGGCTTTCACCGGCTCCACGGAGGTCGGCAAGCTGATCGTCAAGGCGGCGGCGGGCAACCTCAAGAAGGTCTCGCTGGAGCTCGGCGGCAAGTCGCCGAACGTGGTATTCGCCGACGCCGACATGGAAGGTGCGATCGCCGGCGCGGCGAACGCCATCTTCTTCAACCACGGCCAGTGCTGCAACGCGGGCTCGCGCCTGTATGTGCAGAAGGGCGCTTTCGATGACGTCGTCGCCGGCGTGGCCGAGGCCGCCAAGCAGATCAAGGTCGCCCCGGGTACCGACCCCGAGTCCCAGATGGGCCCGCTCATCTCCGATGAGCAGTTCCAGAAGGTGCTCGGCTACCTCGACTCGGGCCAGAGCGCCGGTGCCGAGGCGGTTGTCGGCGGTGGCAAGGCGTCGGAGCGCGGCTACTTCGTGCAGCCGACGATCCTCACCAACACCAGCAACGACATGAACGTCGTCCGCGAGGAGATCTTCGGACCGGTGGTGTGCGCCATCCCGTTCGATGACCCGAGCGAGATCGTCCCCATCGCCAACGACACCAACTACGGCCTCGCCGCCGGGGTGTTCACACGCGACATCTCCAAGGCCCACAAGACCGCCAAGCGCCTGCGCGCCGGAACGGTGTGGATCAACACCTACCACGTCTTCGACGCCGCCATGCCGTTCGGCGGCTACAAGGAGTCGGGTTGGGGACGTGAGATGGGCAGCCAGGTGCTCAACAATTACCTGGAGACGAAGTCGGTCGTCACCGCCCTCTAGGCCGACCGACCCATGGCTCCCGTCCGTCCGGCTCAGGCGCCTCGCGCACGCACCGAGAGCCGGGCGGGCGGTGGCCGCCCAGCGACCCATTATCGGCCGATGGCCCATCCCGGCGCCCCCCGGCGCTGGGATCAGCCGTCGATCCTCGAGGCGCTGCGCGAATGGCTGGTGCAGACCGGCCAGGTGCCGCGGCGCAACGACTGGAGCGGCGAGCGCCCGGACGAGGCCGGCAGGGCCCAGCGCAAGTGGATGCAAGAGCATCCGCAGTGGCCCAGCAGTTCCTGCGTGGCTGCCCACTTCGGCTCGTGGAGCGCGGCGCTGGCCGCCGCGGGCCTGCCGGCGCGCAAGCTCACCTTTGAGACGTCGGTGGCCGATCGGGTCACCACCGCCCGCCGCCTCGCCGAGGGCGGCATGACGATTCGTGCCATCGCCCGGGCGCTGGGCGTGTCGCGGTCAAGCGTGCACAACTACCTTCAGGCCCGGCACTGTCCGGAGTGCGGCGGGCCGATCACCAACCCGAGCGCCGAACGATGCGCGGCCTGCGCCGCGCTGCGCCCCACGGTGGTCCGGACATGGACGCGGGCCGAGGTCTGCGTCGCCATCCGCGACTGGCAGGCCGAGCACGGGCGCCCGCCGACGCATCGCGAGTGGACCCCCTCGCGCCGCCGTCCGGGGCGCTGGGAGGCCGAGAGCCCGCGCTGGCCGAGCGCGGCCATGGTCTGCGACCTGTACGCCGAGCGGTCAGACCCGTGGAACGCCGCGCTGCGCGATGCCGGCGCCGAGGTGCGCCTGCGGCGCTGGAGCGACGACTCGGTGCGCTCGGCCCTGGCCGACTTCTGGGTGGCCCACGGCCGCCCGCCCACCGGCGACGACCTCGTGGCCGGGCAGTGGCGCGGGCCGCACGCGGCGACGCTGCGCCGCCGCTACGGTGGCGTCGCCGCCGCGTGGGGCCAGCTCGGACCCGCTCCGCCGGCACCGCCCGGCCGGTAGTGTGTGGCTGAGCGGATGAGCTCGGCCGAGATCTGGATCTGTCCCGCCTGCGGCGCCAACTATCCGCCGGCCGCGTCGGCTCCAGAGCGCTGTCCGCTCTGTGAGGATGAGCGCCAATGGGTGCCGCCCGCGGGTCAGCGCTGGACGACCATGGGGCAGCTGGCCGCCGACGGGTGCCACTCGGTGATTCGCGAGGTGGAGCCCGGCCTCATCGGGATCGCCTCCGAGCCTGATGTGGGGGTCGGCCAGCGCGGACTGCTGGTCCGCACCGCCGAGGGCAACCTGTTGTGGGATCCGCCGCCCTTCCTCGACGACGCCGCAATGGACGCGGTGCGCGGCGCCGGCGGCCTGCGTGCTGTCAGCGCCAGCCATCCGCACATGTACGGGGCGGCGGTGGAGTGGAGTCACGCCTTCGAGGCGGAGATCCTGCTCGTGGACGTCGACGCTGCCTGGCTGATGCGCCCCGATCCCGCGGTACGGACGTGGTCAGGCGCGCTCGAGGTGCTGCCCGGCGTCACGCTGGTGCAGTGCGGCGGGCACTTCCCGGGCAGCTCGGTGGCCCACTGGTCGGAGGGCGCCGAGGGCCGCGGCGCGATCTTCACGGGCGACACCATCATGGTCACGCCAGGGGAGGATCGGGTCTCGTTCGTCTACAGCGCACCCGTACGCCTGCCGTTGGCCGAGCCGAGCGTGCGCGGCATCGTCGGGGCGCTGGCGCCGTACGCGTTTGACCGCATCTACGGCGGGTGGTGGCGACCGGCGATCCGCCGGGACGGCAAGGCCGTCCTGGAGCGATCGGCCGAGCGCTACATCGAGCTGCTGACCACCGTTGCAACACCCCCGGCGCCCGGCCAGCCTACACAAGTAAACTAATGAGTTTAGTACCTGCACCCGGGAGGTGAGCCGTGAACACGGGGTTCTCCGAGGGCGACTACGACATCCGCCTCGACGACAAGTTCGGTCACCTGGCGCTGATCGACATCGATGCCGAGGCCGCCGCGCACGAGCCGTGGTTCAACCAGACGCTCACCTCGGTCAACGACTCGGTCGTCCGCCTCGGCGTCATCCAGGGCGACTTCCACTGGCACAAGCACCGATGACACCGTCGAGTTCTTCATGGTCCTCGACGGCGAGCTGGTCATCGACATCGAGGACCAGGAGCCGGTCCGCCTCTCGCGCCACCAGAGCTACACCGTGCCGCGCACGGTCACGCACCGCACCAGCGCTCCGGTCCGCACGGTCATCCTCATGGTCGAGGCGGCGGGCGTCACGCCCACCGGGGACGACCCGCCCGCGACCTAGGTTTCGATCGGCACCAGGAGACGGTGCGGCTGGCGCAGCACCTGGGTCACCGGATCGTCGCGCATCGGTTGATGGCCGCGACGGCGCTCGGTGATCAGGTCCTCCGGGCCCGGCGTGACTCCGCAGGCCTCGCAGCGCCCGCTCTCGCCCAGTCGCGTCCCGCACTGGGCGTGACGGAACACCCGGCTGTTCGGCCGGCGGTGATTGCCGCCCCACACGAGCAGCGCATGGATCACCGGCCACAGCTCCACCCCGCTCGGGGTGAGCTCGTACAGGTGGCGTCCCGCGTGGGCCGGGTCCGGCGTCCGGGCCAGGATGCCATCCTCCACCAAGCCGTTGAGCCGGTCTGAGAGGACCGCCTTGGGGATGTCCAAGTGGGCCTGGAAGTCGTTGAAGCGCCGCACGCCGTAGAAGGCGTCGCGCACGATGAGCAGCGTCCAGCGCTCGCCCACCGCTTCCAGCGCACCCGCGATCGAGCAGTCCTGTCGTTCATAGGTCTTGCCAAGCATTGTGAGTCACAGTCTATCACCATGGGTCCGGTGATTGAACTCGTATGGTACCCTCGGTTCGGTTACCGAACTCGGAGCGGGAAAGGAGCCACAGATGAGCGCGGCGGGGATCCAGGTCAGAGCCAGGTCGGTCGGCCGGGCCGCACGCACGGATTGGGTGCGCGCCGGGGCGGCCCTGTTCGGCGCGGCGTGGGGGTCCAACCAGTTCACGCCGATGCTCCTCGTCTATCACGGGCAACTGGGGCTGTCCACCGGCACGCTCGAGGCGCTGTTCGGCGTCTACGCGCTGGGCCTCATCCCCGGGCTCCTCATCGCCGGGCCCCTGTCAGACACGTGGGGACGCCGTCCGGTGATCGTGGCCTCCGTCACGCTGTCACTGGCCGGGACGCTCTCCCTCGTCGTCGCCGGCCACGGCGTGACACTCCTCTACGTCGGCCGCTTCCTCACCGGCCTGGGCAGCGGCGCCGCCTTCGGGGCCGGCACGGCGTGGCTGCGAGAGCTCTCGCGCCCGCCGTTCGGCGACGCCACTGACCACAGCGCCGCCCGCCGCGGCGCGGTGGCGATGACGATCGGCTTCGCCGTCGGTCCGCTCGTCTCCGGGCTTCTGGCCCAGTGGGCGGCCGATCCGCGCGTGGTCCCCTATCTCCCGCACTTGGTGCTGATGCTGGCCGTGCTCGCGGTCGTGGTGGGCGCTCCGGAGACCGTGGCCCGCGGCGGTGGCGGCACGATCGGGCGCGCCCTTCCGAGCCTGCGTCAGCCGCGCTTCTACCGCGTCGTGGCGCCGATGGCGCCGTGGGTGTTCGCCGCCCCCGCCGTCGCCTTCGCGCTGTTGCCGAGCGTCGTCGGCGCCGCTCACGCCACTGACGGCGTCGCCCTCACGGCCGTGGTAGCGATGGCCGCGGCGCTCGCGGGCGTCTTCATCCAGCCGGTGGCGAGGCGCCTGGATGTCCACGCCGCCGGCAACCGCGCCGCCACCCTGGGGCTGGCGGTCATCGGGGTGGGGCTGGTCCTCGGTGCGGTCACCGCGCACGCGCAGCACCCCTGGCTGCTGATCCCCAACTCGATCGTGCTGGGCATCGGCTACGGGCTGTGCCTGGTAGCGGGCCTCGTCGAGGTCCAGCGTCTGGCCCACCCCGAGGCCCTCGCCGGGCTCACCGCCATCTACTACGTCCTCACCTACCTCGGGTTCGCCGTGCCCTTTCTGCTGGCGCTGGCCGTGCACCTGACCGGGTACCCCACGCTGCTCCTCATCACCGCCGGGCTCGCCCTGCTCACCGCCCTGTGGGTGAGCCTCCAGGGCCGTCGACCAGCGACCGGATGAACCGGCCGGACTCGGCGCAGCGATCGGCGTAGCCCAGGGCGCGGTAGAAGCCGTGGGCGTCAGGGCGGGAACGCAGGCTGGTCACCTCGACGTCGACGCAGCCCTGCGCGGCGGCCCAGCGCTCGACGGCGGCCATCAGGCGCCGACCCACGCCGGCGCGGCGATGTCCGGCCTCGATGCTGAGAGCGATGACGCGGGCGAAGGCCCCGGGGCGTTCGAAGTAGGGGATGCGGTGGACCGCGGCGAACCCCGCCGCCGCGCCGCCGGTCTCGGCCACCAGCACCTCGCCGTGGGCCTCGGCCGCCCACGCCAGTAGCCGCGCTGAGGCCTGGTCCCGGTCGTGCGGGTAGCCGAGCGCCGTGAGCAGCGCGGCGATCTGTGGCGCATCGCGGGGGCCGGCGATCCGGATGCCGTCGCCGTAGCCGGTGGGTCGGCGGTAGTCGGGCTCGAGCAGGCTCATCGTCAACCCGTCCCAGCGGCCCCCCGAACCGCGCGCCGACTCGCGCGCCACGCCGTCGACGACGAACCCCACCGAGCGATAGGTGGCGATCGCGGCCGCGTTGAAGGCGTAGACGACCAGCTGCAGGCGATGCAGGTCCATCTCCTCGAAGCCGTGGCGGATGGTGGCGCGCATCAGCGCCGTGCCCAGCCCGCGACCGCGTCGGTCAGGCGCGACGGCCACGCGGCCGATGTGCCCGACACCGTGATGGTGCTGGGCGTCGATCAGCACGTGTCCCACCATCTCGCCGCCGGCGTCGATGCCCGCGAGCAGCTCTCCGGACTCGGCACGCGCCGCGAGGTCGCGCAGCAGCTGCCCGCGGTCAAGCGGCCACGTGAACGCTCGCACGCCTGACCACTGCCACAGCGCGTCGGCGCTGTCGACCCAGGTGAGCAGGCGGTCGCAGTCGGTGGGCGCCAGCGCGCGCAGCGCCAGTGCCGGGCGGGCGGGCGTGTCGGTCACCCGACGCACGATGCCAGCCCGGCCGTGAGCGCGGGGGCGCAGAACCGTGCGTGGGGTTAACCCCACCGGCGACTCGGGGGTGCCCAGCCGCGCGTCCGCCTCCGCGCCCCAGCGACACCGCAGCGGCCCGTCGGCAGGCTGGCGAGCATGAGAAATCCACGCGTCGCATCCCAATCCTCACCCGAGCCGCCGGGGCGCCTGGCCCGGGCGGTGAGCTCGATCTCGGGCGCCTCGGCCCGCCACCCGCGGACCATCGTCGTCCTGTGGCTGGTCCTGATCGCCGGCTGCATCTTCGCCGGCGCTGCTGCCGGCACCAAGACCCTCTCCAACGCGGGCTCCGGCACCGGGGAATCGGCTCGCGCCGATGCCGCCCTGTCCGCCGCTCACCTCAAGTCCCCGGCCACGGAGAGCGTGCTGGTCCGTTCCGGCAGCGCCCCCGGCACGGCCGCTGTTGTCAAGGCCCTTGAGGTGCGGGCCCGCCGGTTGCCCATTGTGGCCTCCGTGCAGGGGCCGTCTGAGGTCCCGGCCCTGTCGCGCGCCGGCGGCCGCCTCGCGCTCGTGCAGGTACAGCTGCGGGGCGACCCCGACAACGCGGACGAGAACGTGGCGCCGCTTGAGCGGGCCGTCGCCTCGATCGCGGCCTCACACCGCGGCGCGACGCTGCAGGAGGCCGGCGAGGCCTCGGGGGGCCATGCCATCAACCAGGTCGTCGGCCACGATCTCAGCCACGCCGAGCTCGTCTCGCTGCCGATCACGCTGATCATCCTCATCGTCGCCTTCGGCGCGCTGGTGGCCGCCGTCGTGCCGCTGATGCTGGGGCTCACCTCGGTCGCAGGCGCGCTCGGCGCCCTCGGCGTCATCTCGCATATCGCCCCAGAAGGGCAGCCCACCGCCTCGGTCGTGGTCCTCATCGGGCTGGCCGTCGGCGTCGACTACTCGCTGTTCTACATCCGCCGCGAGCGCGAGGAGCGCCGCGCCGGCCGCGGCGGCGACGCCGCCCTGACGGCGGCGACGGCCAGCGTCGGCCGGGCCATCGTCGTGGCCGCGCTGACCGTCATGGTCGGCCTGGCCGGTCTGACCTTCACCGGCCTGGGTGTATTCACCTCGATGGCGCTGGGCGCGATCCTGGTCGTGGCCATCGCCGCCATCGGCTCGGTCACGGTGCTGCCGGCGGTGCTGGCGCTGCTCGGTGACCGGATCGACCGCGGCCGCCTATGGCCGCGCCGCCGCCGTCGCGCCACCGGCACGCCCGGCGCGTGGCAGCGGGTGGCGACGGTCGTCACCGCGCGCCCGGCGGCATCGCTGCTGGTGACCGTCGTCGTGCTCGGAGCGCTGTCGATCCCGGTCCTGAGCATGCGGACCGGCGATCCCGGCCTGCGAGATCTCCCCGTCACCAACACGGTCCGTGTCGCCGACGAGGCCATCGACCGGGCCTTCCCGGGCACTCCCTCAGACGCCGATCTGGTCGTCACCGGGCACGATCTGGGGCGCTCGGCGACCCGGCATGCCCTGCGCGACCTGGGTCGGCGGGCTGAGACTGTGACCGGGGGTCGCGGGTCGGTGACCGTCGACGTGGCTGATGGCGGCTCGACCGCCCTGGTGTCGGTCCCGTTCCCCAACATCTCGCTCGCTGCCCAGCAACAGGTGGTGAGCCGCCTGCGCCAGACCGTTGACCGGACCCTTGACCTCCCTCAGACCAAGGTCATGCTCACCGGCGATGCCGCGGGCAACGCTGACTTCTCGGGTCGGCTGACCACGATCACGCCGCTGGTGATCGCGGGCGTGCTGGGCCTGGCCTTCCTGCTGTTGGTCGCGGCCTTCGGCTCGCCGGCGCTGGCGGCCTCGGTGATCGGCCTGAACCTGCTGTCGGTCGGGGCCTCGTTCGGGGTTCTGGTCGAGGTCTTCCAGCACGGCGTCGGAGAGAAGCTGCTGGGCTTCTCATCCGATGGGGCGATCATCGAATGGCTCCCGCTGTTCGCCTTCGTCCTGCTCTTCGGGCTGTCGATGGACTACACGGTGCTGATCCTCGAGCGGGTGCGCGAGGAGCGCAGCCGCGGCGCCGATGCCAGGACCGCGTCAGTGCGGGCCCTGGGGGCGACCGCGGGGACGGTGACGAGTGCGGCCGCGGTGATGATCGCAGTGTTCTCGATCTTCGCCACGCTGCACCTCCTGGAGTTCAAGCAGCTCGGTTTCGGCCTCGCCGTCGCGATCCTGCTCGATGCGACCGTTGTCCGGGCGGTGGCGCTGCCGGCCGTCGTCACCCTTCTGGGGCGGCGGACGGCACGGCGGCGGCAGGCGTTCGCGCCGGTGGCTGAGCCGTCGGCGCTGCGATGATGTGGGCTTGGGAGTCACCGGTCATGCCTAGTCCTCAGTCTCAGGTCACCCGGCGCACCGGCAGCACGCTGCTGGCCGGCGAGATCACCCTGTCGGTGGTGTGCTGCCTGGCCGTCACCATCATCTGGGCGGCGACCGGCGGCCCGTTCTGGCCTCTGTGGGTGTGGTCCGGTCTCGCGTTGCCCATCGCGCTCCAGGTGGCGTGGGCGCGGGCGTGGGCGCAGCCACGGGGCCCGCGGCGTCGGCTGGCGGTGCAGGGCTCGCTCTCGCTCGTCCTGTCGGCGTACTGCGTGGTGGTGTGGGCGATCGCCGGGTTCGGCTACTTCTGGCCGGTGTTCCCGGCGGTCGGCCTCGCCATGGCCTTTGCCCTGCATGCGGTGTTCGTCTCGCCGCGACGGCCCGACCTCAGCGAGCGCGTCGACGAGCTGACGCGGACCCGCCGGGGCGCCCTGGACGTCCAGTCGGCCGAGCTGCGCCGCATCGAGCGCGACCTCCACGACGGCGCTCAGGCGCGGCTGGTGGCGCTGACGATGCAGCTTGGCCGGGCCGAGGCCCGGCTGGAGGACCGGCCCGAGACGGCCGAGCTCATCCGCCAGGCGCGCGAGGAGGCCACGGCCGCCGTCGCCGAACTGCGCGATCTGGCGCGCGGCATCGCCCCTCCGGTGTTGGCCGACCGCGGCCTGGTGGCCGCCGTCGAGGGGCTGGCGACGCGCTCCGGGGTCGACGCCACGGTGCAGAGCAAGCTCACGCAGCGGCTCGCTCCCGTGGTGGAGTCCGCGGCGTACTTCGTCACCGCCGAGTCGCTGACCAACGCCGTCAAGCACGCTCCGGGTGCTGCGGTCCGCATCGTCGTCCGCCGCTCCGGGCCGCGGCTGGTGGTGGAGATCTCCGACGACGGGCCGGGCGGCGCCGATCCCCGCGGCAATGGGCTCGCCGGCCTGCGCCAGCGGGTGGAGGCGCTGGACGGCACCCTCGACGTCGACTCGCCGGAGGGCATCGGCACGACCATCCGCGCGGTGTTGCCATGCGAGTCGTGATCGCCGAGGACTCAGTGCTGCTGCGCGAGGGCATCGTCGCGCTGCTGCAGGAGTACGACATCGAGGTGGTGGCTCAGGCCGAAGACGGCGATGGGTTGCTGCGCATCGTCGCCGGGCACAAGCCCGACCTGGCCATCGTGGACGTGCGCCTGCCGCCGACCTTCACCGACGAGGGGATCCGTGCCGCGCTGGAGGCGCGCCGCCGCCACCCCGACCTGTCGGTGCTGGTGCTCTCCCAGTACGTGGAGCCGGTTTACACCGGGGAGCTCCTGGCCTCGGGGGAGAGCGGGGTCGGCTACCTGCTCAAGGAGCGCGTCGGCGAGGTGCGCAGCTTCCTGGACGCGGTCCACCGCGTCGCCGCGGGCGGCACGGCGCTGGACCGCGAGGTCATCGCCTCGCTCGTGCGTGCCCAGACCGGGAGCGGCGAGGACGCGCTGGCCGAGCTCACCCCCCGTGAGCGCGAGACCCTCTCGCTCATCGCGCAGGGCCGCACCAACGCCGCCATCGCCCGCGAGCTGGTGATCACGCTCGGCGCCGTCGAGAAGCACGTCACCAATATCTTCGGAAAGCTCAACCTCCCCGCGACCGACGACGATCACCGCCGCGTGCTGGCGGTGCTGACCTACCTGGGGGCGGGCACTAAACTCGCGCCATGAGCCTGGAGGAGCACAGCGTCGAGACGGCAGGCGAACGATGCGAGGAGTGCGGCGCTCGGCTGACCGCGGCGGAGCTCGAGGCGGTCCTCGAGTCCGGCGGGCCGGCGCTATGCGCCGTGCACGCGGCCGAGGATGAGCCCGGCCTCGCCGCCGACGAAGAGTTCGGCGACGAGTAGGCGGTAGTCGCGGCATGGCCGGCGGCCGGGCCGATGCGCCCGGACCGCCGCAACCGTGTTCTCATTCCCGGCGCCGTGCGCCGGACCGGCGCCTGCCTACTTGGCGGGTGCGCGCCGGTTGGCGACCGCGTTCTTGAGCGTGGCTCCGGCGGTGAACTTGGCGTTCTTGGAGGCCTTGATCTTGACCGGAGCACCCGTCTGAGGGTTGCGGCCGGTGCGCGCGCCGCGCTTGGCCACCGAGAACTTGCCAAAGCCGGTGATGGCCACGTCGTCACCCTTCTTCAGGGTCTTGGTGACGGTGGTGAGCAGCGAGTCCAGCGCACGCGACGAGTCGGCCTTGGACAGCCCGCTGTCCTTGGCGATCGCCTCGATGAGTTCCGTCTTGTTCATCCTGTCTCCTTGCGTGAAACGTTGATTGGCGGTGGGCAGAGTAGCCGCAACGCAGGCGGACCGGTGCGAAGAGGTGACACAGTGTCACGCGTGTCGGATCTCAAAGCTTGCAGAAGTGCCAGGGATGTCGCAAATTCGACGGTCGGCATACCGCAGCTCGGCCGGCCCGGACGCACGCGGCGCTCGGCGGAGGGTAGCTCTAACCATCAAGTTCTGGCAGGAGGTCGGCGATCGAGTCGACGATCCGTCCAGCCCGATACGGGTGGCGCTCGGCCTCGTCGCGCGTCGTGAGCCCCGAGAGAACCAGGATCGTCTCCATCCCCGCCTCCAGTCCCGAGACCACATCGGTGTCCATCCGGTCACCGATCATCGCCGCCGTCTCGGAGTGCGCGTCGATGGCGTTGAGAGCCGAGCGCATCATCAGCGGGTTGGGCTTGCCCACGTAGTAGGGATCGATCCCGGTGGCGCGGGTGATGAGCGCCGCCACCGAACCAGTGGCCGGCAGCGGCCCGTCCACCGAGGGGCCCGTCGCGTCGGGGTTGGTGGCAATGAAGCGCGACCCGGTCTCGATGAGCCGGATGGCCTGCGTGATGCGCTCGAAGCTGTACGTGCGCGTCTCGCCCAGCACCACATAGTCGGGGCTGCGCTCGGTCAACGTGTAGCCCGCGTTGTGCAGCGCCGTGGTCAGCCCCGCCTCCCCGATGACGAACGCCGAGCCCCCGGGACGCTGGTCCTGCAGGAAGCGCGCCGTGGCCAGCGCCGAGGTCCAGATCGCCTCCTCGGGCACATCGATCCCGCTGTTGCGTAGCCGCGCGGCCAGGTCCCGCGGCGTGTAGATCGAGTTGTTGGTCAAGACTAGGAAGCGCGTCCGGTTGGCGCGCAGCCGCGCCACGAACGCGTCGGCGCCGGGGACCGCGAGCTCCTCGTGCACCAGCACGCCGTCCATGTCCATCAGCCACGAGTGGATCTCCCGGTGCGCCATCAAGGGAGACTGTGACAGGCGGCCGCGCACGCCGTAGTGTGGGCGAGATGAGGAGATTGCGGCGGGGGATCGTGGTGCTCGCGGCGCTGGCGCTCATGGCGCTCGAGCCGCCGCTGGCAGCGGGCGTGGCGAGCGCTGGTGGCGGACCGGTCCCGGCGTTCGCGCACGCCCTCGAGGTCACGGTCAGACGCCCGCACCGCGCGCCGACGAGCGACGTCACGGTCACCAGCCGCAGCAGGACCAGACGGTTTGCGTCGCTGATCAACGGGCTGAGGACGGTCCGGCCCGGGGCGTTGGACTGCACGGGGAAGGCCGACGACCCGGTCGTGACCTTCACGTTTCGCACGGCCCCGGCGGGACGCGTAGTTGCCCGAGCCAGCCAGATCATCGCGTCCGGCGCCGGCCGCGAATCCTGCGAGCCGATGACGCTCACCGTCAACGGGCGCGTGCGGACGCCGCTGCTGAACGGTACGAGTGTGGTCCGTGCCGCCCAGCGTCTCCTGGGCCTCACGCTGCCCCACGACTGAGGATCACCCCCACCGCGGCGGGGGAGGATCTGTTTCCCCCACTACCTCGGCGAGGTCAGGTCATACAGCGTCTGGCCCCCGATCGTCACCGCCTGGTAGTGAGCCTTGACCCAGCTGGTGATCGCGCTCGACGAGCCCGCGCCGCCGCCCGGTCCCCCGCCGCCGGAGGCGATGTAGTAGTGGATGTCGCCGGCCTTGACGTGGTTCTCGAACTGGGCGAGGGTGAGCTCACCGCCCTGCCCGCTGAAGCCACCGATCGCCATCACCGGCTCACCGCCCGTCGCCAGCTCCAGAGACGCCGCGGACTGTGAGCCCGATGTCGCTGCCACCCACCGGTAGTGCCCGGCGTTGGCCTTCAGCGCCTGGGTGAGCGCCGCGCTGATCGTCGTCTGGCCGCCGGGCATACCGCCGGGGGTGCGGCCTGCGCCGAAGCCACCACCCATCCCACCGCCACCCATCCCGCCGCTGCTCGCCGGCCCCGCTGACGGGACCGAGCCGGTGTGCGGCGTGGAGACCGTCTGCGCCACGTAGGCCACGGGTCCCGCGATACACGCCATCACGCCCAGCACCACCGCCACCACGCCCAGCCGGGCGCGCCAGGGCCGCCACAGAGCGGAGACGATCAGGCCGGCCACGGCGGCCAGCCCCGCCGCCAGGATGAGCGCGCGCAGCCACGGCTCCCAGGCCGGAGTGCGATTCAGGAGCTCCCACGACCATCCGGCGCTCACGGCCACCGTCATGGCGGCGGCCACTCGTGCCCGCGCCGTGTCGCGCCGGGCCCACAGCATGCGCCCCCCGATGGCCACCAGCGCGGCGATCGCGGGGGCGAGCGCCACGGTGTAGTAGGTGTGGATGATCCCGCTGGAGAGGCTGAACACGAGGCCGCTGACGATCAGCCAGCCGCCCCACAGCAGGAGCGCGGCGCGCGTGCGATCGGTGCGCGGTGCCCGACGCGTGACGACAAGACCGGCCCCAAGGGCCAGCAGTGCGGCGGGCAGCAGCCACGAGGCCTGGCCGCCCATCACCGAGTTGAACAACCGCAGGACACCGGTGGCGCCACTGAAGTTCGCGCCGCCCCCGCCGCCGCCGCCCGTCCCGGCGCCGCCGCCCGGTCCGCCGCCGCCGAAGATGCGCCCGAGGCCGTTGTAGCCGGTGATGAGGTTGAGGATGCTGTTGTCAGACGAGCCGTCGATCATCGGGCGCGAGCTCGCCGGCCACAGCGCGACGATCGCCACCCACCAACCGGCGCTGACCACGATCGCCACACCCCCGGCCACCATCTGCACCACGCGTCGGCGCAGGCCCGTCGGCGCCGCCACCAGGTAGACGAGCGTGAACGCCGGCAGGACCAGGAAGGCCTGCATCATCTTGGCCAGGAAGGCAAACCCGATCATCGTCCCGGCCGCCACCAGCCAACGGGTCCCGGCACGCTCCAGCGCCCGGGTCAGGCAGTAGGCCGCCGCCACGAGCAGGAGCACGAGCAGCGCGTCGGGGTTGTTGAAGCGAAACATGAGCGCCGCCACCGGCGTCGCCGCCAGCAGCGCGCCCGCGGCCAGGCCCGCGCCCGTTCCGAACCACCGCTTGATCGCCGCATAGAGCAGGGCCACCGCGGCGACGCCCTCGAGCGCCTGTGGGGCCAGCATGCTCCAGCTGCTGAAACCGAAGATGCGGCCGCTGAGCGCCATCACCCACAACGACGCCGGCGGCTTGTCGACGGTGATGAAGCTCGATGAGTCGATGGAGCCGAAGAAGAACGCCTTCCAGCTCTTGGTGCCGGCCTGGACGGCGGCAGCGTAGAAGCTGTTGGCATAGCCGGAGGCGCTCAGGTCCCAGAGGTACGCCGCAGCGGTGATCAACAGCAGCGTTGGCAGCGCCAGCCGCTGCCAGTTGGCGGCCAGCCATGTGGAGCTGGCGGGCGCGGGCCCACGCAGAGCGCGGGATGCGCGCGGAGCGGGCCGGAGAAGGCTCGTGCTCGTGTTCATGCCAGCAGCTTCGGAGCGGCCTGTAAGCCGAGCGTGTGAAGCTCCGAAGGACTGTCGATGCCCCGCGTGAGACGCGCGTCAGGGGTGGCGCTGGACGCCGCGCACGATGGCGTCGACGTCCCGGTGCCCGGCCCGGACCCCGAGTCCCACCAGATCCAGCTGCGCAGTGCCGACCGCCTTCACCGCGGCGCGGTTGTCGGTGTCGTTGCCGGTGGCGAACATGTCCGCGGTGTAGATCGCCACGGAGACCTCGCGGCGGGCCGCGCGCTCGCGCAGGGTGCGCAGCTTCTCGCCGCCGGTCTCGAACACCAGCACCGGCTGCACCAGCAGCGGCAGGTAGCGGACGCCGTCGCCGTCGACGTACTCGTCGCCGATCGCCGTCGCGCCCGCCGACGCCACCAGTCCGCTCATGAGAAACGCGGTCACGTTGAGGCGCTGCCAGGCGGCGAGATCGTCGCGGACGACGATCGCGATCTTGGTGTCGAACTCGGCGACGGTCACGTCCCCGGATCATCGCCCCGACCGCACACCACAGTCTTGAACGATGTTGCGCTCTTTGGCGTCGGCTGGTTGAAACGTGACGTCACACGGTCCCTGTCGCCCAGCGGCGTGCTCTGAGGTTTCAACATGACTCGCGATCCGCGACACACAGCCGCCAGGCGCGCGCCGTGCGCTGTGTCGTTTCAAGCCGCGACCCGGTCGCCGCGGCGGTTGGGCGTCAGCGCCCCACGGCCCGGGCGTAGACCCCCGGCGTCACGCCCACCAGC
The DNA here is from genome assembly GCA_963737335.1 of uncultured Solirubrobacteraceae bacterium. Taxonomy (GTDB): domain Bacteria; phylum Actinomycetota; class Thermoleophilia; order Solirubrobacterales; family Solirubrobacteraceae; genus Palsa-465. The sequence continues at coordinate 28,158 of CAVTSK010000015.1, read as the reverse complement.
CGCTTGAACACCCGCGTCAGGTGCGGCTGGTCGGCGAACCCGCACGCCGCCGCCACCGCCGCGGCCGGCACGCCGTCGCCGAGCAGGGCCCGCGCGCGGTCGATGCGCAGGTCGCGCTGAAAGGAGTGCGGGGTGAGCCCGTTCTGCCGGCGAAAGCGGCGGATGAGCTCGAAGCGCGAGAGCCCGGCCACGGCGGCCAGCTCGGCCAGCGACACCGGCTGGTCCCAGCGGTCCTGGAGGTACGCACGCGCCCGGCGCACGGCCGCGTGCTCGCCGTGCTCCCGGCGGTGGGCGGGCCCGGACACCGATGCGCCGCGCAGGTGCGGCGTCAGGCCGGCGATCGCCGCCAGCACGCTCTCCTCCACGCCCAGTCCCGGCTCCTGCAGCGCCAGCGCGGCGTGGGCGCGCAGCAGGGCGGCTCGCAGCGCCGGGTCGCGGAAGACCACCCACCGCGCCGCCCGCGGCGCCGGCCCGTCGCCCTCGGCCCAGTCGTGCAGCACGGAGGGCTCGACGTAGAGGACCTGGTAGGCCCACCCCTCGGGGACGGCCGCCATCCCGGTGTGGACGGCCTCGGGCTCGAGCACGAACAGCTCGCCGGCGTCGGCCCGCTGCCGTGTGCTGTCGACCTCGAACCGCGCCGCGCCGCGCTGCACCACCGCGATCGTCCACGTCCGGTGCGAGTGCGGCCGGTAGGCGTGGTGCACGAAGCGCGCGTGCAGGGCCTCGATCCCGGCCAGGCCCGGCGGTCTGAGGTAGGTGGCGTACTCGGCCGGCAGCCCCGCGGATTCTAAGACGCGCCCCGGGCCGGGCTAGGCCGCCGCATCGTGGTGCACCGCCGGCATCTCGCGTGACTCCACGTGGCGCACCAGGGCGCCGGTGTGGCGCTCGATCCGCTGCGGCAGGCCCGACTTCATCCAGCGCGATCCCCAGGCCGGCAGAGTGGAGACGATGATCTCGTCGTATTCCGCGGGGTTGTAGACCTCCAGCACGGCGCGCAGGGGATCGGTGTCGCCCACCATCGAGCGGACGTCCAGGCCCGTCTCGCGCATGTGTGCGCCCATCGCCTCGGCGACCCGCCGCGCCTCGGCGCCGCGGCCCACCGGGACCACCAGGGTGAACGTGACGGCGCACTCCTGCGCCCGCGCATGCATCGCCTCCTCCAGGCTCTCGGACGTCGCGGTCCGATTGGCGACGACAAGGATGTTCAACTCTCGAGCCAAAGCCTTCCTCCTTGTGCTCGTGTGACCGTTGCCGGCCCCGTCACTCCGTGACCGTGCACCTACAGGGTGCCCCGCGCCGGGCCCGATCACCATGTCCCACGGGCCAAACGGGCCGTTCCTCACGATCCCCTAACACTCACACGGCGCGGCGCTGGGCCTGCGAGACTTCGCTTCGTGACCCGCGTCGCCGTGCTCGACGACTACCAGCGCCGCGCCGACGGCTACGCCGACTGGCGCTCGCTCGGCGACGAGGTGCAGGTCGACTTCTTCTCCGAGTCGATCGCCCAGGATGAACTGCCCCAGCGCCTGGCCGGCTTCGACGTGTTGGTCCTGATGCGCGAGCGCACGCGCTTTGGCCGCGACGTGCTCTCCCAGTTGCCCAACCTCGAGCTGGTCGTCACCACCGGCATGCGCAACGCGTCGCTCGACGTCGACTACCTGCTCGAGCGCGGCGTGACGGTATGCGGGACCCAGGGCACCGGCGTCACGCCGCCCGCCGGCGTGCCCAGCACCGCCGAGGTGGCGTGGGCGCTGATCTTCGCGGTCGCCAAGCGGGTCACGCAGGAGGATCGCGCGCTGCGTTCCGGGCGCTGGCAGCTGGACCTGCCCACGAATCTCGCCGGCGCGACGCTGGGGCTGGTGGGTCTGGGCACGCTGGGCGCGGCGATGGTCGGTCCGGCCCGGGCCTTCGGAATGGAGCTCATCGCCTGGAGCCAGAACCTCACCGACGAGCGCGCCGCGGAGGTCGGGGTGCGCCGTGTCAGCAAGGACGAGCTGCTCTCCGGCGCCGACTTCGTCTCCATCCACCTCGTCCTCTCAGACCGCACCCGTGGCCTCATCGACGGCCCCGAGCTGCTGGCCATGAAGCCGACGGCCGCGCTCATCAACACCTCGCGCGGGCCGATCGTCGACGAAGCCGCGCTGGTGGCGGCCCTGCGGGTGGGGATCATCGCCGCCGCGGGACTGGATGTGTATGACCAGGAGCCGCTCCCGCCCGGCCATCCGCTGACCACGCTGCCCAACGTCGTCCTGCTGCCGCATCTCGGCTATGTCTCTGAGCCCGGAATGCGTCACATGTACCAGCAGGTGGTGCAGGACATCGCGGCGTTCCTCTCGGGCAAACCGATCCGCACCCTCGGCTGACCGCCCGTTTCAGGCCACTAGCATGGCGACACAGCCGCCGCCCCACAACGAAAGGGAGAGCCACATGGCCCTGGATCCCAAGCACACCGCGATCGTTCTGATCGAGTATCAGAACGACTTCACCTCCGAGGGCGGGGCCCTGCACGGCGCCGTAGCGGGCGTCATGGACGACACCGGCATGCTCGACAACACGCGCCGGCTCGTCGAGGCCGCCCGCCAGGCGGGGGCGACCATCGTCCACGCCCCCATCACCTTCGCCCCGGGCTACAACGAGATCGCCGCGCACCCCTACGGGATCCTCAAGGGCGTGGTGGACTCCACCGCGTTCGTCAAGGGCGAGTGGGGGTCAGAGATCGTCGACGCGCTGGCGCCGCAGGCCGGCGACGTCGTGGTCGAGGGCAAGCGCGGGCTGGACACCTTCGCCACCACCAACCTCGACTTCATCCTGCGCGCCCGCGAGATCACCACCATCGCGCTCGGGGGCTTTCTCACCAACTGCTGCGTCGAGTCCACCATGCGCACGGGCTATGAGAAGGGCTACAAGGTCATCACCCTGTCGGATTGCGTCGCCGCCACCTCGGCCGAGGAGCACGAGAACGCGATCAAGTTCGACTACCCGATGTTCTCGGAGGTCATGACCTCCGACGCAGTCGCGACGGAGCTCGGCGCCGCGCCCGTCACGACGTAGCCAGCGCCGCAAGTAACCTGCCGCGCGTGCCTCTGACCCGCGACGCGTCCGTCACCGAGCTGTTCCTGGAGCTGGTGGCGGTCCCGTCGCCCAGCCGGCGCGAGCGCGTCATCGCTGAGCTCATCCGCGAGTGGCTGGCCGGCCACGGTGTCACGTCGCGCTACGACGAGGCCGGCGCGGTCAACGGCTCAGACTGCGGCAATCTGATCGCGACCGTACCCGGCGCGCCGGCGGCGCCCACGTACCTGTTCGTGTCCCACATCGACACCGTGGAGGCCGGCACGCCTCCGGTGACCCCTCACGTCGACGGCGACGGGATCGTCCGCTCCAACGGTGAGACGATCCTCGGCGCCGACAACAAGGCGGCCGTCGCCGCCGTCATGCGCGTGTGCGCGGCCGCCGCGGCGCTTCCAGAGGCCGCGCGGCCGAACGTGCACGCGGCCTTCACCTGCTGTGAGGAGAGCGGCAAGATGGGTGCCGGGCTGCTCGGCACCGAACTGCTGCAGGCCGTCGACTGCGCCTTCTCCGTTGACGGTGCCAAGCCCGTGGGCACGGTCATCACCCGGGCGCTCGGCCAGACCTCGTTCGCGTTCGTGATCCACGGGCGCGCCGCCCATGCCGCAGCCAACCCCGAGGCGGGTGTCAACGCGATCGCCGTCGCGTCCGAGATCGTCACCGCGCTACCGCTCGGGCGGCTGCCGGGCGGCGGCAGCGTCAACGTCGCGGCGATGCTCGGCGGCTCGGTCATCGACCGCCTCACGCCGGGAACCCTCGCCGACGCCCATGCCGGGGACCCGGTGACCGCGTTTCACACCGCGCTCACCAACTCCGTCCCGGACCGGGCGCTGGTCCGCGGCGAGGTCCGGGGCTACACGCTGCACGAGATCGAGGCGACGATCGGCGCCATCAGCGACACGGTCGCCCGTGTGTCGGAGGCTCACGGCGCCCGCTCTGAGTGGATCCGCGACCACGAGCGCATGGTGCCGCCGTTCCCGCACGCCGAGGACTCGCGGGCCCGTGCGCTGGTGCAGGCGGCGGCCGCGCGGGTGGATGGCCTGCCCATCGTCCTGGAGGAGCGCCAGGCCACGCTCGAGGCCAACTACCTGGCCGCGACCACCGACGTCGTCGCGCTCGCCAGCGGCGGCCGCGACCCGCACCAGCACACCGAGTCGATCCCCGTCACCGAGCTGGAGCGCCTCGAGGCTCTGCTGGTGGCGATCCTCACCACCGACGGCGCATCCGCCGCGCCCGGCGCGTAGCGCTAGCTGTCGCCGTCCTGGGTGACCGACTGGGCCAGGACGCCGGCGGTGGCGTAGATGTGGGCGAAGGCCCGTGCCTCGTCGCCGGTCCACAGCGACGAGCCGTGTCCGTAGGTGGAGCCCAGGCGTCGCCCGGCGTCGAGCAGGCTGTACTCGCTGCGGGTCCCCAGCGGCACGATGTTGCCCTTGTGCAGGCGGACCCGCACGTCCCCGGTGACGCGCACCTGCGAGCTGTCCAGGAAGGCGCGGATGTCAGTGAGCAGCGGGTCGTAGTAGCGGCCCTCGTGCAGCATGTCGCCGAACGTGGTGCCCAACGTCGCCTTCACCGTCTGCTGGGCGTTGGTGAGCACGAGCCGCTCCAGCTCGCGGTGGGCGGCGATGAGGATGAGCATGCCCGGCGCTTCGAAGCCCAGGCGGCCGACGATGCCCATGATCGTCTGCCCGCTGTGGATGCCGCGGCCCACTCCGTGCACGCCGCCGAGGCGGTTGAGCAGCGCCAGCGTGTCGTAGCCGGGAACGCCGATGCCCGCCTCGGCGACGGCCGCGTCGGCTTCGGCCACGCCGCTGACCGCGTCACAGGCCACCGGCAACCCCTCCTCGAAGCGCAGCAGCAGTTCGGCCGGCTCGTCGGGCGCGTCGGTGATCGAGCGCGTCGTCGGCCACGCCTCCTCGGGGAGGTACTCCCAGGACCCGTAGGTCTCCTCGCCGCCGATGGTGGTGCCGAGGATCCCGAAGTTGAACGAGTACTTGGCGGTGATGTCAGACACGGGGTGGCCGCGCTCGCGCAGGAAGTCACGCTCCTCCTCGCGGGTGTGCTGCTCGTCGCGGATGAGGCCGAAGATCTCGAGCTTGGGGGCCAGCGCCTTGGTGACGGCGTCGAAGCGGACGTGGTCGTTGCCCGCGCCCGTGGAGCCGTGGGCGATGACGTCGGCGCCCCGGTCCAGCGCCACCCGGGTGACCTCCTCGGCCTGGAGCATCCGCTCCACCCCGACGCACGATGGGTACACGCCGTTGCGCAGGTAGTTGGCCTTGAGGATGTAGGAGACGAACTGGTCGTAGAGGCGAGCGCGCCCGTCGATGACGACATGCTCGTCGGCGCCCAGTTGCTGGGAGCGCTCCTCGATCTGGCGCAGCTCCTCGGGCGGGAAGCCGCCGGTGTTGACGGTCACGGTCGTCACCCGCTCGCCGCGGTCCACGAGCACCGCCAGGGCATATGACGTGTCCAGCCCGCCTGAGAACGCGAGCACGTAGTGGCGGCCGGGCATCAGCGGCGGCCCTCGGGGGCGGACGGACGGGCGCGCATGATCACGCGGACACCTCCAGGATCGGAACCCGGTGATCGACGAACCCGGGGTTCAGGACGTAGAAGCGGCTCGTGCCGGCGTCGATCTTGGCCTGCATCTCGCGCTGGAGGTCCAGGTCCCGCGCATGCATCCACGTGGTGGCGGCGCGCCCCCCGTCGTCTGAGTGCACATCGGTGCGGTACACCAGCGTGTGCGGCACGGGGTGCAGGTCCAGCACGGCGGAGACCACCTCCATGCGCCCGAACTTGCGGTGCACGCGGATGGCCTGGTCGGTGAACTGGGCCACGCCGGTCAGTGTCGTGGCCCCGTAGACCTCCAGGCCGAGCCCCTTGGTGGTGGTGCCCAGCCCTGGGATCGCCGAACACAGCGACCAGCCCACCCAGCCTCCCGGCACCGGGGTGGGCGCGGCGCAGTAGCCGGCGACGGGGATCGGCCCGGCGTAGCCCAGCCGCTCGGCCTCGGCGAGCACGGCGCCCAGCACCTGGCCGGTACGGGCGCGCTCGGAGGCGTAGCCGCGCTCGTCGCTGACCGCGTCACGGGCGCGCTCCAACGGGAGGGTGACCATCAGGAAGGCCGAGGGCAGCAGGCCGAGGTCGATCATGACCCAATTCTGCAACGGAATGCCCTTGTCCCCGAAAGAGGTGGCGTTGAGGACGTTGTAGACCCGCATCAGGTCGGCCACGGTCCACTGCTCAGAGAAGGGGGCAAGAAAGTCCACTGTCGTCACCGGCACCCCGAACGGGGCGGTGTCGAGCTGGGCCAGCACCGGTGCGTTGGAGGCCAGGTACAGCCCGTACCCCTCGGCCAGCAACTGGTTCGCCCCGTGGGCGATATCGGCGCGGGTGAGCGGCACGGGCGCGACTCTAGTCGACAGGCGATTGCGCTCAAGGTCGCGCCGCGACCGGCCGATGTCACTGCTAGTGAGTATCAGTGCAGTGGTCGGGCGCATCGACCAGATCATCCAACTGCAGCAGCAGATCCTCGACCCGGCGTCGCTTGCCGGCAGCTCGGCTACGTCCGCGTCCGCGTCGGGGACCACGGGAGCCTCGTTCTCCACCGGCACCGCCGGCACGGGCACTCCGAGCTCCACCGACTTCGCCAGCCAACTGGCCAGCGCACAGGCCGCGGCCGGCTCCACCACCCCGGGCGTCGTGGGCTCCACCGCGACCGGCGTCGTGGGCACCAGCGGCGGTGTCGGCGTGGGCGATCCCCGCGTGACCGCGATGGTCAATGAGGCCAACTCGCTCGTCGGCAAGCCCTACGTCTACGGCGGCGGTCACTCCGGCTGGGCCCCGCAGTCCGGGTATGACTGCTCGGGTTTCGTCTCGGCGGTGCTGCACGCGGGCGGCTACCTCACCTCGCCGGTGGACACCACCGCGCTGCCCAGCCAGCCCGGGATGGTCTCGGGCCCCGGCCAGTCCGTCACGGTCTACGACCGCGCCCTGTCCGGCCAGAACGGCCACGTGATCATCGAGATCAACGGCCAGTTCTACGAGTCCGGCGGCATGCACGGCGCTTGGGGCGGCGGTGGCGGTGTCGAGAAGATCGGCACGCCGTCGGCCTCCTACCTGGCCACCTTCCCGACGGTCCTGCACCCCGAGGGGCTCTGAGCCGGACGCCGGGCCCGCGGTGCGTCTAGCCCGCGACCTGCTGATACAGCGACGGAAGGCTCGGATAGCCGCTGGAGGCCCACCCCGAGCTCTGCAACGCTGAGATCTGCGCCTCGGGGGACTGCCCCGCGGTGCCGACGATGCCCTGGATGCCGGCACTGGCAGTGCCGTATCCGGGAATCGTGTTCTGGCCCTTGAGCCAGCCTGCCGTGGCGTCGGCGGCAGTGGTCGGATTGCTCCAGACCGAGTCGGCCGAGCCGTAGGTGCCGCTGTCGGTGTAGCCGATGTTCAGCCAGTCGTTGTTGTTGGCGCTCTGGCGCGAGACCGCCGCTCCGCCGGACTCCTCGGCCAGCAGCCACGCCGAGACGACGCCGGGGTCCAAGCCGGTCTGGCTGGCCAGCTCCGAGGCGAACTGCTGCTGGCCGGAGGTCAGCATGGTGCTCGCGCTCGAGGGCAGCGACGCCCCGGCGGTGGCGCCGGTGGCCGACGTGCCCATGGCGCCGTTGAGCGCCGAGGAGAACGTCATCGATGCGCCAGGCGCGCTGGTCGCGGTCGAGCTCGACGACGACGTAGCCGGCGGTGGGACGAACGCGGTCTGAAGACTGGTGATCTGCGAGTCGATCTGAGTGACCCGCGAGAGGACGTCGGTGTAGCTCATCGTCTCATTCGATCATCGACCGCACGGCTCAGGACCTTGAGCCGGTGAGCCCATGCGCCGGGGCCAGCACCGCCGCCAGCGCATCGCGGCGCGGGGCGACGATGACGTTGCCGGCGGCGAGCGCCATCCGCTCGTGTCCGGCGCACGCCTCGTGCAGCGGGACATAGGCGTTCATGGCGGCGTGCAATCGGCGGTCACGTTCGGGGACGGCGGGCTCCATCAGCACGTTGATGTCGGCGCAGGACTCGATGTCGGCGCCCGCTGCCCGGGCGGCGCCGAGTACGCGCGCCTCCAGCGCCTCGGGCTCCCCGTCGACCGACGGATCGGCCAGCAGGTACAGGCACGCGCTGGTGGCGGCGTCGGTGAGCTCGCCCCAGCGAACCAGCAGTTCGCCCAGTTCGTCGTCGTCGCGCCACGCCGGGGTCGCCAGGATGCGCACGTCGACGTCCTCGGTCAGCGGGAAGGGCTCCGGATCGGCCGGACCGGCCAGGCGCGGGGTCCGCGCGGCCAGCGCGGCGATCCGCTCCTCGTAGGCCGCGGCGACCGTGGTCCAGGACAGACGCTCCGCCGCCGCCCGGCCCGCGGCGCCGCGGCGCTCGCGCTCGGTCCGATCGGCATCGGCCGCGGCTCGCAGCAGTGTCACGAGGTGGGAGGCGTCGGGCTCGAGCAGCCACGGCCGGCCGGCCGTGGGCAGATCGCCGACGCGGTCCTCGGCAAACGCGACACGGCGCGACTCGATGCGCCAGCCGGCGTCGGGGGGAGAGAACTCGTCGGTCGGGCCACCGGCGGTGGCGATGACGGGGAGGCCGCAGGCCATCGCCTCGAGCACCGGCATGGCGAACCCCTCACCGCGGTAGGGCGCCACCAGGACGTCGCACGAGCGGTACAGCGCGGCGATCTCGTCGCCCGGCAGCTCGTCCTCGATGAGCTCGAGGCGCGGCAGGGCCCCCGACGCGGCATGGTCGCGGATGGCGGCGCGCGGCCCCTCGCCCCGATAGATGCCATCGGCGCCGAAGTCCTTGATCACGAGCGTGACGTCATCGCGCCCGGCGAACGCCTCGCGCCACGCGGCCAGCAGCACGTCGGGTCCCTTGCGGGCGACCAGACCACCGACGAACAGAAAGCGCAGGCCGGCGCCGGCCACCTCGCGGCGGGGGCCGTCGGGCGAGAACCGCGCGAGATCAACGCCGTTGGGGATGACCACGACCCGCGCCGGGTCGATGCCGGCGTCCAGGTACATGCCGCGGACGTACTCGGAGGGGACCCAGAGCTCATCGACGTTGTCGGCCAGCGGGCCGCACCATGCCTGCGGGATCGCGCCGAACTCCCAGGGCTGGATGATCGCCAGTCGGCCCGCCGGGGCGGGGCGCAGATCCGGCGGCCACTGATGGCGGACCTCGACGTCGGCGGCGTGGGGCAGCGGCGTCCCGGCGGGGTCAGTGTGATTCCGGGGGACGCGTTGCACGTCGCCGCTCAGGCGCTCGGTGACCTGGTCGTTGATGATCGACAGGCTCGTCGGCAACCCGTGGTCGCCCTGCCAGCGCACGGCGAGCTCCGCCGCGGCGGGGGGCTCGGTGATCCGGCCGGGACGTTCGCCGGCGTAGTAGGCCTCGAGCTCGTCGACGTAGTCGCTGAAAGCCTTGGGCGCGGTGATCTGAGACTGGAGGCGCTCGAGCAGGCCGGGCTCGCCGGCGAGCCGGTCGAGCTGCCGCGTCAGGTCATCGACGTCGAGTCCGGCGAAGGTGAGCCCGTCGACCCCATCGCGGATCGACTCGGGCAGGCCCCCGAGGCGCGGGACCAGGAGCGGGGTGCCGGCGGCCAGGCATTCGGCGGCGGCCAGCGGCGCGCAGTCCCACCACATCGACGGCAGCACGACGACGTCGACGTCGGCCAGCAGTTCGGCGATCTGATCGGGGGAGAAGCGGCCCACGACCTCAACCGCGCCCCGGCGGTCGATGGCGCGCAACTGACGCTCGAACTGCGGCGGGATCTCGCCCAGGATCTTGACCCTGATCCGCGCCTGCGTCTGCTGGGCGGCGGCGGTCAGCAGCTGGGGACCCTTGTGCGGATACGCGGACCCCAGGAACCCGACGGTCAGCTGCTCGCCGACGCGTCCGGGCTGGCGGTCGCGGCCGAGCCGGTTCCAGATCTCGGTCTCGTGCGGCATCGCCTGGCGGACGACGTCGACGAGGCCGGCGCCGTAGCCGGAGGCCAGGAGCGTGCGGCGTACAGCATCTGAAACGGCCAGGATCGACGTGAGGCCGCGCTCCGCCTTGGCCCGGATCTCGGCGAGTCTGCGCTGGTGGCCGGCGATGTCATGGCTGCCCACGCAGGAGGCGCAGTTGGCCCCGTCGCCGGGCCCGGCGCAGATCGCACCCTCGCCGGTGAGCAGATAGGCCCGCGGGCAGATCAGCCAGTAGTTGTGAGTGGTGAAGTAGGCCGGGAGCCCACGAGCGGCGGCGTGGTCCATGAGCGACGCGCCGAGGTTGTGCAGGTTGTGGAAGTGCACGACGTCGGGGGCGAGGCGATCCAGCGCCTGGACGAACGCATCGGTGATGGGCGGATCGTCGAGCTCGCGGTGGGGATTGCCGAGGTCGAACAGGCCGTGGGGACGGTTGTGGACCGCGATCAGACGCACGCCGTCCTCGTGGGACTCGCGGACCTCGTACGGCTGCCGGGACTCGGTCGGCTTCACGGCGGCGTGAAAGACCGTCACGTCCCAGCCGCGGCGGACCAGCTCCTTGGCGGCCAGCCGCGGCACGGTGGTGCCACCGCCGCTGTCATTGAAACCGAACGACGTCATCATCAGACGTCGCGGGCGAGACTGAGCCGCGGCCATGTGATCTAGGACGCGGCGGCCAGTGCTGGGGCGGGGGCGGGGGTGGGGCCCAGCACTCCGCGCAGGTGCTCGGGGCGCAGCCGGAGGCGAAGCCCGCCGGCCTCGATGGCCCGCTCCTCCAGGAGCAGCACCGATGCGGACAGCAGCCCGAGCGCCTCGGCGGCGCGGGTGCGCTCGGTCACCGGGACATCGGCCTCCATGACGCGGGCCAGGGCTTCTTCCAGCTCCATGTCGCCGGCGAGGGGCACTGTGCTGAGCAGCTGGGCGGCCGCGCCGTCGGCCTCGGAGATGAGACGCTGGTGGCCGCGCCCCTCGCGCTCGAGGCGCAGATGAGCGTGCTCGATCCCGACCGCGAACATGCGGTTGACCAGGAAGTCGTCGTTGAGCCGGTCGGCCGAGATGCGATGTCCGACGGCGGCGTCGGGGAGATAGAGGGTGGCGCCGATGCCCCGCAGATGTAGGCGCCAGGCCACCGCGACCTCTTCGCTGCCGATCTTGACGTCCGGGGCGTACCCGAGGTGGCCGTCGAAGCCCCCGACCGCCATCAGCGCCTCCTTGCGGATCGCCCAGTTGGCGCCGTAGACGATCTCGGGCGGTGTCAGAGCGCGCGTCATGTCGCCGGCGTCCAGCACGCTGAGGGCGCCTTCGAGTCCGGGCGCCGGCCAGCCGGGCGTACGCTCAGCGGGCCACAGGGCGGCGATGGGACCCCCGGCGGCGACGATGTTGGTGGCGCGCAGGCCCCAGGCGATGCTCTGGCGCCATCCGGGTGCAGGCCGGGCGTCGTCGTCGAGATAGCACAGACACTCGTTCGCGGCGGCGCGAGCGCCGGCGTTGCGGGCATGCGACAGGCCGGGGTTGGGCTCATGGACGACCCGGACGCCGGGGTGTCGAGCGGCGAGCCCCCGCGCGATCTCGGGGGTGGCATCCGTGGAACCGTTGTCGACGATGAGGACCTCGTTGCCGTTGACGGTGGCGCCGTGGGCCGCGAGCAGCGCGATCGCGTCGGGCAGCTCCTCGGCGCGGTTGCGAGTGCAGATGATCACGCTCACCGGACCGGAGTCGATCCGGGTGACGCGAGCGCTCGGGTGCACGGCGAGGGGGCCGCGGTCCAGCGCCCAGTCGGCGAGCTGGCGTTCGGGGTGGCCCTCGCGCATCGGCAGTGACAGGGGTGCCTGCTCCCACACCTCGCGCGTCGCCGCCAGGCAGTCGAACGGCAGCGCCGTGATCGGGCGCGGATCTCCTGCTCGCAGCGGCCACAGGCTGCCATCGGCGCCGACGTGGAGGCCGTGCTGGGCGTCGACGCTGGCGCCCGCGAACGACGCGCCGCCTGCCAGTGCCTCGAGCAACGGACCGACCAGGCCGGGTTGCGGGAGGGTCATCGGACCGAGCGTGATGAGCACCGGCGCGGATGTCGCCTCGATGGCCAGGCGCTGGGCCTGCTCACGGCCCGGATGCTTGTCAGTGCGGATGATCCGTGCTCCGGTCTGGGCGGCGAGCATCTGCCTCGTCGCACCGTTGTGGCCGAAGGCGGTGATCACGACCTCGGCGTCGTGGTCGGCGATCGCCGGTCCGAGGAGCTGAAGTTGCGCCTGCAGCTGGGCGGGGCTCAGCGCGCCCTGGAGTGCGACGGCCACCTTGGGCCGCGGCGCGACCCGGCGGCGACTCGGCGGCGCGGGCGGGCGGGGCGGGCGGGGCTTCGAGCATGACGGTCCGCGGGAGGGGCTCGGTGCCCGGGACCCACGGGGCGATCTGGATGTCAGCCGTGTGATCGAGGTCGATGCCCCGCTCGGCGGCGAGCGCGATCACCCGCTGGAAGGCGGCCTGGGGTGCATCGGGATCCTCGGCGGGCACGGTCAGCGTCAACGTGATCGGATCGCCGGCGCCGTAGTCGCGGGCAAAGGTGGTCAGCAGCTCACCCAGCCACTCGACGTCGGCTGCGGTCTGCCAGCGGACCGGACAGGCGGCGCGCAGCGAGCGGCGCACGCCGGCCCGCGCGGCCTCGGGACCCATCCGTGCGGCCAGGGGCTTGGGCCCCTCGTTGGCCAGGTGGTGCCACAGCTGCTCGTCGTTGTGCAGACGGGCGACGGCGGCGGCGAAGTCAGCCGGATCGTCGGCGACGAGCAGGTGCTCGCCGTCGATGAGGTCCATGCCCTCGGCGCCGATCGTGGTCGTCACCACCGGCAGGCCGGCGGCGATGGCCTGGACGATCTTGCCCTTGATGCCGGCGCCGAAGCGCAGGGGAGCGATCGAGATCAGTGCCTGCGCCATGTAGGACTCGAGCTCGGGTACCCATCCGGTGACCGTCACATCGTCGGCGGCCAGGGCGAGGATCTCCTCCGGCGGAGCGCTGCCCGCGACGGTCAGGTGCATGCCGGGGACCGCGGCGCGGATCAGCGGCCAGGTGTCGCGGTGAAACGCGTTCACCGCGTCGACGTTGGGGGCATGCCAGAAGTTGCCGACGAACAGCAGACCGGACCGCTGCGAGCGATCCGCGACGACGGGCCGGAAGTCCTCTACCAGGGAGACGATCTCCACCGGCACCTCGGGCGCCAGCTCGCGCGTGGCCTGTGCGTCGAGGTCACTGATGGCGACGTTGACGTCGGCGGCACCGTAGACGGCGCGTTCGCGCTCCCGGGTGCGCTCCGCCGCGGCGATCGCGACTGGATCGCCCGCGAGCGTGGCACCGCGATGCTCGCGGATCCACTGGATGTCACTCGAGTCCACCACGATCCTGGTGGCGGGCGAATGCCGGCGGATGAGCGGCGTGTACTGCTCGGCGATGTCGTAGAGCGACAGCCAGGCGACGTCGAACTTCCCGCGGTCCAGGAGCCACTGCAGATCGAGCGTCTCGATCGTCCACCGCCAGCCCCTCTCCGGGAAGCGCTCGCCGAGTCTCACCGCGTCGAGCGGAAACACCTCGGCGACGCCCATCTGCAGCAGGCGGGCGCTGTTGTGGAACTGATCCCCGCCCCCGCGCGCGAGGAAGGTGACGCGGTGACCCTCGGCGACCATCTGCTCGACGATGCGCAACAGGCGCAGGGAGCAGGCGTCGCGGTCGGGCGGAGGCACGTCGCCATGGACGACGAGGACGTTCAACTGTGGATCGAGCACGGAGAAATCCATCGAGGTAGTCGTGTTATCGGCAGGCCTCCCGGACGAGTTAAGCGGTCCGATCCGACATCGGTCTGCGGCGCTCAAGTCCCGGCCGCGACGGCCGACAACAGGGCACGTGACTGTGACCTCGATCTCATCCTCCGGGCTGCGGCCTGCCCCTGCCCGCGGACCTCACTATGACGTGCTCGTCGTCGGCGCCGGCTTCAGCGGCAGTGTGATGGCCGAGCGCGCAGCCAGCCAGGGCCTGAGCGTCCTGATGATCGACAAGCGTGACCACATCGCCGGCAACGCCTATGACGAGATCGACGCCGCGGGCGTTCTGATCCACCGCTACGGCCCGCACATCTTTCACACCAACTCTGACAAGGTGAGCGGTTACCTCTCCCGCTTCACCGAGTGGCATCCGTATGAGCACCGCGTCCTGGCCACCGTCGGTGAGCAGCAGGTGCCGGTGCCGATCAACCGCACCACGATCAACGCGCTGCACAACCTGTCGCTGGACTCCGACGCCGCCGCCGAGGCCTACCTGGCCGGTCTGGCCGAGACCAAGGCGCGGACCGAGAACTCTGAGGACGCCGTCGTCGGCAAGGTCGGTCGTGATCTCTACGAGCGGCTGTTCCGCGGCTACACCCGCAAGCAGTGGGCGCTCGATCCCTCCGAGCTCGACGCCTCCGTGTGCGCTCGCATCCCGGTCCGCCACAACACCGACGACCGTTACTTCACCGACAGCTTTCAGTTCATGCCGAGTCTCGGCTACACCCGGATGTTCGAGCGCATGCACGACCATCCGCTGATCACCGTCCGCGTCGGCGTCGACTACGCCGAGATCCCGGACTCGATCAGCTTCGGACTGCTCGTCTGGACGGGGCCGATCGACGCCTACTTCGACTGCCGGCTCGGCAAGCTGCCCTACCGCAGCCTGACCTTCCGCACCGAGAGCTACGACACCCGCGACGGCGGCCTGGTGCAGCCGGTGGGCCAGGTCAACTTCCCCGGTGAGAACGTCGACTACACCCGCATCACCGAGTTCCGCCACCTCACCGGCCAGCTCTCGTACAAGTCGACCGTCGCCTACGAGTACCCCTGCGCCGAGGGCGATCCGTACTACCCCATCCCGCGTCAGCAGAACCGGGACCTCTACAAGCAGTACCAGCAACTGGCCGAGCGCGAGCGCGACGTCGTGTTCGTCGGCCGCCTGGCGCGCTATCAATACCTGAACATGGATCAGGTCGTCGCCCAGTCACTGGTGGCGGCGCGGGAGGCGTTCGGCACGGGTGCCGACGTTCCGGCGCCCGGCTCCGCCGTCGCGCGTGCCGCCTAGCGCTCCCACCGTCAGCGTCCTGATGGGCGCGTACAACTACGCGCAATATGTCGGGCGCGCGATCGAGAGCGCGCTCGAACAGGACTATCCGGCCGACCGGATGGAGATCGTCGTCGTCGACGACGGCTCGACGGACGAGACGCCGGCGATCGTCGCCGACCTGGCGGCGCGCAACCCCGGACGGATCAAGCTCGTGCAGCAGGCCAACGGCGGCTACATCGCCGCGACCAACCGCGCGATGGCCGAGGCCGGTGGCGAGCTGCTCGCCCTGCTTGACGCCGACGACGTCTGGCTGCCCTACAAGGTCTCGCGTCAGGTGGCGCTGCTGCAGTCCCGTCCGAAGCTCGGCATGGTCTTCAGCGACATGGTCGTCGTCGACGGCAACGAGATGACGCTGCGCCCGTCGCTGATCGGCCAGCTCGGCGACCTGCCGCAGCAGGCGTTCGCCCGGATCCTCTATCAGAACGTCGCGACCCAGTCCTCGATCATGATCCGCAGCTCGCTGCGGGAGTACTTCGATCCGATTCCGCCCGGCATCCCGTACGCCGACTGGTGGCTGACCCTGCGGGCGGCCGAGGTCTCCGAGGTCGACTACATCCGCGAGCCGCTGGCGCTCTACCGCGAGCACGGCGCCAACCTCACCGGCGGGATCACCGGCGGCCCCCGCGCGATTCGCGAGCATCGCAAGGAGGTCGCCTTCCAGCTCTGGGCGCTGCGCCACCTCCCGCTGGACTCACTCTCCCCGGACGATCTCGCCTTCGTGTGGGGAGGAGTGGAGGAGCACGCGCGCGGCGTGCTGGCGGCGGCCGGCTCCTACTTCGTGGCCCCCGCCGACCCTGACCCCGAGCTTGGCGCTCGCGCCGATGTGTCCCTGGCCCACGCGGATGCTGAGCGGGAGCGCGGGAATCTCGCGGCCGAGGCCGTGCTGGCGCTACGCGCGCTGGCCTGGGATCCCTTCCGGGTCGGCGCCAAGGAGCGCTTCGACGAGAGCGTCGCGCGCGCCAAGGCGGCCCTGGCCGTCGAGCATCCTCTCGTCGGGTCCCGCGCGTTCGTCGCGCTGGCCGACGCCGAGGAGCTGCTCGCCGCAGACAACATGCTGAGACGCTATGCCGAGGCGATGGAAGGCAGTGAGCTCATCACTTTGGCCATCGACGCCACCCGGATGGCCCCCGACGACGCCGCGGGCCAACTCCAAGCCCTCATCGGACGGTGCGGGTTGGACGACCGCGCCGACATCGATCTGCTCGCCGTGGTCGGACAGCAGGATCCCGCCCAGCGCCACCGGATGCGCAGCGGCGCACGGGCCGTCTACCGCCGCGCCACCGACGGCGCATCGGGCCCCGACGAGGGCCCACCCGTATTCACGCCGGACACGCTGACTGAGCTGCGCGCCTACGCCCAGCGCACCCTGCTGGGTTTCTGAGCGGCGCGCCCGCGGGTCAGCTGAGGAACGGCTGCTCGGTCCACTCCTCGCGGAGGGGACCTGAGCCGTGGCGCACCAGCCCGACCCACTTGTCGGTGCGCGCGATCAGCTCCCACCGCGGGTCCTTGGCGAAGAACTCGAACAGCCCGAGGGTCACCATCGGCAGCTGGACGTCGTCCATGACGCAGATCCCGCCCTCGCGCAGCCGGCCGGCGGCGTAGAACCAGTCGACGATCGCCGCCGGAAAGGCGTGGGAGCCGTCGATGAAGGTGAGGTCGAGCTCGGTCGGCTCCAGCCGGGGCAGCACGTCGTCGGAGGGCCCGACCTCGAACGTCAGCTTGCTGATGTCCACGCCCTGCTGGGTCGCCCAGGAGATGAGGATGTCGACCTCGTTCTGGTCATAGACCACGCAGGTGTGCTCAGCGCCCCATAGGGCGAACAGCGCGGTGGAGATGCCGCAGCCCGTCTCCAGGGTGCGCGCCCCCGGTTGCACGTGGCGGGCGAGGAAGTCGTAGCAGTCGTGGGCGGTGGACCAGACGCCGCTCTCGCCGGCCGCGGCGCCGTGGACCGGCGGCGGATTGCGGACGACGCGCTCGATGAGCCCCTGGCGGGTGGAGACGTCAGACATGCCGGTAGTCTCACACAACGAAGTGGACGAGAGCTCTGACCACTCCGCGGAGGCGGGGGCCGACACCCCGCCGCCACTCGATCTACCCGGTTCGTTCGTGACCGTGGTCGACATCCAGGAGCTGGCCGACAGGCCCCTGGAGTTCGCCCGGTACTTCCAGACGTTTGGTCCCGACGACGACGCGTCGCTGCTGATCTATGCGGCGACCACCGACTTTCAATGGGCGGGAGACACCGTCGGGACGATGCTGGCGCTCGGCGGCGTGGACCCCGACAACTGCGCCGGCGCCACGCTGTGGATCGTCGACGACGGCTATCGCGCACTGGACACCGCCGCCCGTCGCTCCCACGCCGTGCTGAGTGCCGGCGACGGCAGTTGGCTGCCGATCGCGCGGCCGGTCTACGGCCTGGACGAGCTCGCGGCGCTGCGCCGGCAGGCGGAGCGGTTGTGGGGCCATCGCGATCAGCATGCGCCCTACTCGTATGAGGCGGCGATCGAGTTCATCGTCGACCAGGGCTGGGTCACCGACTTCCACGCCCGCGATGGCTCGGTGCCGGTGGCATCGATGGAGCGGATCGCGACCGCACTGGACCGGTTCGCGCCGCCGTCGCCCCGGCTGCTGCACGTCGGCAACTTCGTCGGCATCTCCCTCTCCTACCTGCTCGACTGGGGGCGTGACAACGGCGCGACGGTGTTCTCGGTGGACCCCGACATCCCTCACCGGGGCGTCGATCACCCCCAGTTCGTGGTCAACAACCTGCTGGCCCACTTCGGCCTCACCGAACGCCACCTGCTCATCTGTGGCTTCAGCCTGGAGAAGAACTTCTCCAATGACAGCGTCGTGTTCGAGGGCTATGACCCGGCGACGGCCTGGGCCCAGGAGGCGGCGCCTGAGCACGTGCTCGCTCGCCTGGTCGACGCCGGACTGACCTTCGACGCCGCCTTCATCGACGGCAACCACGACTCCACCTATCTCCGCCGCGAGCTGACCCAGCTCACGGCCCTGCTGGCGCCGGGTGGGCTGCTCGTGCTCGATGACGTCAATGAGTGGTGGGAGGGCGTGCGCGCCGTGTTCGACGAGGCGATCGGCGGCGACGACTGGCCGTTTGAGAAGGTCGACGCCGACGGGCGGATCGGGATCCTGCGCCGGCGCTGACCGCGCTCGGGCCTCGGGGAGCCGTCGACGGAGAAAAAGCAGCTGGGGAGGGGGTGAATCGGGCTGTCCTGGAGGCTCTTATCTATATGGGAGCCGAACGACCTGCATTCCGTGTGCGACCCGGTCTGCGTCCGCAGGTTTGGCGCGCCACGCATGTGAGGGATGCTCTCCGCGCGCCGGTGGAAATGCCAGCGCGGGTTTTTCACGTACTGCAGGTCGAGGGGAGGGGGGAACGGGGGTTGGCGGAGATCGCGGGGGCCCAGCGGGCGCTGGTGCACCGAACTCAGCTTCGCGAGCTTGGGATCACCCGTGGATCGTTCAACCATCGGATCGCGACCGGGTCCCTGCACCATGTGCTGCCATCGGTGCTGTCGGTTGTCTCTCCGCTCATCGAGCCGTGGGCGGCGGAGACTGCCGCGCTGCTCTATGCCGGCGACGACGCGGTCCTGAGCCATGAAAGCGCGGCCGCCCTGTGGGGGCTCACCTCAACCCCCTCCTTCGTGGCCATCACCGTGATTGGCCGCCACGTCCGAAGCAGACAGGGGCTCCAGGTCCATCAGGTCAACGGCCTCGACATCCGCGACGTCCGCCTGCACCAGGGCTTCCCGGTGACCTCCCCCGCGCGCACGCTCATCGACTGCGCGAGCCGCCCCAACCTCGACCGGCTTCTCAACGAGGCGCGAGCCCTCAAGCTGGTCAAGGACACCGAGCTCGAGGCGGCGATGGATCGGTGCCCGGGACGCAAGGGTGTCGCGGCGCTGCGCGCGCTGCTGGCCGCCGAGATGGACACTGGCTTTACACGTTCGAGGGCCGAGCGGATCCTGAAGCGGCTGATCCGCGAGGCCGAGCTTGAGCGTCCCATCTTCAACACGCACGTTGACGGGGTCGAGGCCGACGCGTACTGGCCGCGGCTCAAGCTTGTCGTCGAGTTCGATGGCCACCAGTTCCACGGGACCTATCGGGCCTTCCAGCGCGATCGCGCCAAGACCAACAAGCTGATCGCGGCCGGTCATCTGGTGCTGCGCTTCACCTGGGCGCAGCTCACCAAGCGACCCATGCTGGTCCTCGCGACCATCGCGCGGACGCTGGGTCGGCTCGAGGCCACGCCTAGACCTCTTAACAGAGAGAGGCGGACCGAAGTCCGCCTCTCTCCAACCGTTCCCTCGATGGATCGGATCTGATATGGGCCTCGCGTGGTTAGCGACCTGGGTGAGCGAGGCGTTTTGTTCTCGAGGCGGTCAGCCGAGCTGCCGCAGATCGAGCTTGGGACATCGGGCCGGCGGCGCCTACGTGTCGCCTGCCTGCCTGATGAAGCCTTATAGGTGAGGTGTCTGGCCGGGCGACGCCCGAAGGCGCCGCCCGATCAAACAAACTTCAGCTCGAACTAGCCGAGGAGCTTCAGGATCAGCTGGGGCTGCGAGTTGGCCTGAGCCAGCATCGAAGTACCAGCCTGCTCCAGGATCTGCTCCTGGGTCATGTTCGTCATCTCCTGCGCCATGTTGACGTCCTTGATCTGGCTGTTGGACGCCGACAGGTTCTGCTCGGTCGAGGAGATCGAGTCGGAGGTGTACTGGAGACGGTTCTGCACCGCACCCAGCGTGGCCGCCATGCTGGAGATGTTGTTGATGGCGCTGGTGAGGCTGGTCAGAGCGCTCGCGTTGGACAGGTCGATGACCGTTCCACCCGAGGACGCCTGGGTCCAGTCGAAGCCAAGGCCGCCCAGTCCGCCCGCGCCCTCAACGTTCGAGAACGTGGCAGTCAGGGTGTCGCCGCTGTTTGCGCCGACCTGGAAGGTGACCGTTCCGCTGCTGCCGGCGCTGCCGTTCAGCAGGTTGAGCCCGTTGAAGTTCGAGGAGCTCTGCTGGCGGTCGATTTCCTGCGTCAGCTGGTTGACCTCGGCCTGGATGTCCGTCTTATCCGTGCTCGAGTTCGAGCCGTTGTTGTACTGGACGCCCAGCTCGTACACCCGCTGAAGCATGTTCTGCACGTCATTCAGTGAACTTGACGCGGTCTGCACCATCGAAATGGCGTCGTTGGTGTTGCTGCTCGCCTGGTTCAGGCCGTTGACCTGTGAGGTCAGGCCCTGCGAGATCGCGTAGCCAGCGGCGTCGTCGGCGGCGCTGTTGATGCGCAGGCCCGAAGAAAGGCGAGCCATCGACTGCGAGACGGCGTTGGACGAGTTCAGCAGGTTCTGCTGAGTGTTCATCGCCGAGATGTTCGTCAGAATAGACAGGGACATGGTGAGTACACCTCCGTGGTGTGGTTTGGGTTTTTAGTCCCCCGGCTGCTCCTTGCGGCCGGTTACATACGGAGTTATCGACTTCAGGCGGAGCGACTTTAGGTCTGTCCAGAACCGTCTGGACACCTTTGCTCAGGACAGGCCCAAAGCTGCTGCGCGCGCGGCGCTGGGGCGTGCGTCAGACGATGACGTCGACGTGCAGGCGACCGTCGTCCTCGCCCGCGTCGTCATCGTCAGAGGGGGACTCCTGATCGTTGTAGGAGTCCCCTTGCTGCCGGCGCCGGCGGCGCTCGCGCTCCTCTTCCTGGCGCCGGCGCTCGACTCGGCGGTCGGTCGGCGCCACCGCCGGGGCCGGGGCGACAGGGGGGATGTTGGGGGCCGTTGGAACAATCGGGTGAATCGGATCCATGGCCTGGTCCTAAGCGGTCGGGTCCGCGAGAGGCGTGCTACTGGCCGTCGCCGCCGGACGCCTGGGCGGCCTCGACGGCGGCAGCGCCGCCGGCCGCGACAGGCTCCATCCGGGCCCGGCCGCTCTCGAGCGCCGCCCGCAGTTCGGCCAGTACCAGCTGGCGCCACACGGTCACCGCGCACATCCATGCGAGCAGGTACCCGCCGATGCCGGCGATGAGCGCGCGCAGGGCTATCTGGTCGGCCGGGACCTGGGCCTTGAACGAGAAATAGGCGGTGATGAGGAAGAAGGTGACGCCGCCGAAGCCTTTGGCGCGGCGGACCTGAGCGGCGGCGCGAGGATGCCCGGCGACGCTGATGCCGTCAGCCGCGCCCTTCTTGCCCTTCTTGCCCTTCTTGTCGCCCTTGGCCTTGCCTTTGGCGTCGCTCTTGTCCTTGGCCATCGTGGTGTCCTCGCTCGCTGGGGGGCCGGCCTGCTCAGATCAGGTCGCCGCGGGTCCGAGCCCGGGCGGTACGCATGCACTCGAACACGAAGCGGATGAGCCGCTGGCGGTCGTGCTCGGCAATCTGCTCGAACATCAGGGCCCGCTTGCCGTCCTCGCGAATGCGGACGACGCGGGCGAACCCTTCGATCGGAAGCTCGGTGGTGACGACCGAGATCGCGAAGCGGATCGTCTGATCCACCACGAGGCTCTCGTCGTCGGCCAGCAGCATCCCTCCGCCGCTGAGATCGACGGTGTGCACGCGCCGCCTGCCCTCGGTCGGGGACTCCACCGTGACCGGATGGGGGGTGTGGACGCGCACGAAGTCGCGGCGCTGCAGGATCTCGGCGTCGCCGTCGGGGTGAAAGTGGATGAGGCTGGGATCCTCGAACACGGCCTCGCCGCGCAGCTTGATCAGCCCGCGGCGCGAGGTGTACTCGAGCTTGGCTGCCTCGACGGCGTCGCCGTCGCGCTCCTCGTCGAGGTTGACGAGCACCACGAGCACCACCTCCTCGCCGCGCTCGAAGGTGCGCACGGGCACCTCCTCGCCGGCCGGCGTGGTCAGGGTGCCCTGCCCGCTTCCAGGGAAGAGCGTCACGTTGCTGGCTGCGATGTCGGTGGGCTTGCTCATCTCAGCAACTCGGCTGCCATGCGTTCAGGATCGGCAGATGCGACCGCCTCCTGAAGGGCAAATCCGGTCAACGTGTAGGCCAGCGGGATTCCGGTCTGCATCGCCAGCTCGGCGATCTGGCCCAGCTCGTCGGTTTCGTCGACGTGGGTGGCGACCATCCCGCTGAGATCGAAGGCCGAGAAGCTGTCGACGAGCTTGACCGCGGCGCTAGAGCTGAGCGTGGCCGGCACCGTCAGGTAGATGCCGTCGAGCCCGAAGCTGTGGAGGGTGTCGGCCATCACGTCGATGGTCGCCTCGTCGCGCGGAGTCGCGGCGGCGGTGTCGATGATGACGAGCCCCCGGGCTCGCGCCGACGTCACGGCCCGCGCGGTGGCGCGGGTGCGCATGGCGGGGATGATGTTGACGGGCTCGCCGTGCAGCAGCGCGCCCAGCTCGTCCTCCCGCCCCGGCGTGCCGAGGCTGGCGACGCTCACCAGCGTGCCGGCGCGCGCCTGGGCGGCCGCCAGGGCGGCCACACTGCGGGTCTTGCCTGAACCGCCGGCTCCCACCACGGCGATCGCGCCGCGCTCCTGTGGCAGGAGGACCGGCGCCGGCAGGGACGCCGCGATCATGGCGCGGACGTCATCGGTGAGCGTGCCGCCGGCGCTGAACGGGCCTCGGCGTGAGATCGCCGCCCCCACGAGGGCGGCCGCCCGGGCGGGCGTCAGCCCGGAGGCGACGAGCCGGCGTTCGAGGTCGGCCTCGCGGCGATGGAGCTCCGCACGTTCGCGAGCGCCTTCCTCGTCCTCCGGGCGTGCGGCCTCGGCGGGGGTCGGTGCCGGTGTGGCCGCGGCCGGCGTGGAGGTCCCGGCGCCGGGGAACGGGCGGGCCGAGGGGGCGGGGCGTGCCAGACGCGCCTGGTACTCGCGCTCGCGGCGCTCGTTGGCCGCTGAGGTGGCGTCGAGGGCGGCGCGCAGCATCCGCTCCGCCGCCGGGAGCAGGCCGCCGCGGCGCCGGGTCGCGTAGCCGTACTCGGGGGCTGGTGGCGGCGGGGGCGTGGGCGCGGGCGCCTGCGCGCCGGCGGCCGGCGTGAGGGGCTCTGGGATCAGCTCGGGCTGAGGTGCCTCGGCCACCGGCTCCGGCTCGGGCTCCTCGGCTACGGGCTCGGGTTCGAGCTCCTCGACCACCGGTTCAGGCTCGGCTTCAGGCTCGGGCTCGGGTTCCTCCGCCAGAGGCTCCTGCTCTGCCTGTTCGCGCTCAGACTCAACCTCAGGCTCAGGTTCATGGTTGGGCTCGGCGGCCAGCGGGGACTCAGCGGCGAAGGCGAGCCATGGTGCGGGGTCGAGCTCCCGCCGCACAGGGGGCGGGGCGGGCGCCTCGCGCTCCACGGGCTCGGGCTCCAGGAGCTCGGGTTCGGGCTCCACGAGCTCGGGTTCCGCGGGCACCGGCTCTTCCTCGGGCTCCACGAGCTCCGGCTCGGGCTCGGGCGCCCGCATCGGAGGCTCGTCGAGCTCGTCGAAGGCGATGAACGAGGGGGCGGCCGGAGGCGGCGCGGGCTCCGGCTCCGCCTCGGCCTCGGCCTCGGCCTCCGGCTCGAGCTCGGCCAGGCGGCCGTCGGTGTCGAACGACGCCTCCTCCAGGCGCGCGGCGAACGAAGCCTCGTCGAGGAAGGGCGCCACGGGGGCGGGAAGTTCCTGGGCGGCCGGCGCTGGGGAAGGCGGGGACGCCGACGCGGCCGGCGGGGGCATGGTGGCGGGCGTCGGCGCGGGGTTGTCGTCCGGCGGCGGAGCGTCGGGCAACGGCACGGGCACATAGCCTGGGGGCGGCTCGGCGGAGAACGTCTCGTAGTCGTCGGGCGCGCCCGCCTCTTCCTCGTCGAAGTCGTCCTCGAAATCGTCGGCGTAGACGTTGACCCGCGGGGCCGCCTGCGCGTCGATCTCCACGCACTTCTGGGCGAAGAAGCCGCCGATCCCACCCATGAGCCCCTCGCGCTCACGCAGGATGATGGCGTCCGGGCCCAGCTCAGCGCGGATCCGCGGGATCAGCTCCTCGATCGTGCGCCCGCGGTAGGTGCGCACGCCGTCCGGTTCGCCGGACGGTGCCGATGACGGCGACGAGGGGTCGGTCACGCGCTAATCACTCCGATCGTCTCGACGCTGATGCCCGACGCGATCTCGTTGTAGGAGCAGACGGCCAGGTGCGGCACGGCTGACTCCACCAGGCGGCGGATGTGGCGGCGGACCCGGGCCGAGCACAGCAGGACCGGCCGGATGCCCCCGCGCGCGGCGGCATGATCGGACTGGGCCCGCACGGCGCCGAGCAGCGCCTGGGCGCGGGAGGGCTCGAGCGCGAGGAACTCGCCATCGGTCGTGGCCGTGATCGAGGTGGCCACTTCCTGCTCAATCGACGGATCCAGGGTGATCGCGCGCAATGTCTGGTCTGCACCGAGGTGGGGGGCGGTGATGGCTCGGCCCAGCGCTTGACGCGCGTACTCCGCGAGGAGTCCGGTGTCGCGCGTGATCCGCGCCTTGTCACCCACTGCTTCGACAATAGCGCCGAGATCCCTGATCGAAACAGCCTCTGACAACAACGTTTGCAGGACGCGCTGGATCTCGCCGAGCGACAGGATGTCGGGCACGACCTCGTTGACCACGGCCTCGTTGGACTCCTTGAGCTGATCGAGCAGCTGCCGGACGTCCTGACGCGTGAGCAGCTGCGCGGCGTGCGCGCGGATGGTCTCGGTCAGGTGGGTGACGATCACCGACTCCGCATCGACGACGGTGTAGCCCAGGGCCTCGGCCTCGGAGTGCTGGGAATCGGCGATCCACACCGCCGGCAGGCCGAACGCGGGCTCGGTGGTGGGGATGCCGGAGAGGTTGCCGACCGCGTCGCCCGGATCCATGGCCAGCTTGTGGCCGGCCATGACCCGGCCGCGCGCCACCTCGGTGCCGCGGACCTTGCAGACGTACTCGTGCGAGTCCAGGTCGACCTCGTCGTGGATGCGCACCGGCGGGATGACCATGCCGAGCTCGCCGGCGATCTGGCGGCGAATGAGCGAGATGCGGCGCACCAGGGTGCCGCCGGAGCCGCGGTCGACCAGCGGCACCAGGCCGAAGCCGATGCCCAGCTCGAGCGGATCGATCGGGAGCTCCTTCATCACCTCGTCACGGGGCGCGGCCTTCGTGTCCTCCTTGGCCGCGGGCAGCTCGCCCACGGCGGCCCCGGCGCCGGCGGGAGCAGCCAGGAGCCCTGCGATGCCGCCCTCGTTCTTGCGCAGGCCCCAGCCGATGGCGAAGAGCAGCCCGCCGATGAGGATGAACGGGATCTTGGGCAGGCCCGGGACGAGCGCGAAGGCGAGGATCGCGCCGCCGGCGACCAGCGGGGCCTTCTTCTGCCCCAGGATCTGGGTGGCGACTTCGGAGCCGAGGTCGCGCTCGGAGCCCGAGCGGGTGACGATGATGCCGGTGGCGACGGAGATCAGCAGCGCCGGGATCTGAGCGGCCAGACCGTCGCCGACGGTGAGCAGTGAGTAGTGCTGGGTGGCCGCCCCGAACGCGAGGTGGTGCTGGAGCATGCCGACCACGATGCCGCCGACCAGGTTGATGGCGGTGATGACCACGGCGGCCATGGCGTCGCCCTTGACGAACTTCGAGGCACCGTCCATCGCCCCGTAGAAATCCGCCTCGCGGGCGATCTCGATGCGGCGGGCGCGCGCCTCCTGGTCGGTGATGAGGCCGGCATTGAGGTCGGCGTCGATCGCCATCTGCTTACCGGGCATCGCGTCCAGGGTGAAGCGGGCCGACACCTCGGCGACGCGGCCGGCACCGTTGGTGACCACCACGAACTGGATGACGATGAGGATCATGAAGATGACCAGGCCGACGACGACATTGCCGCCGACGACGAACTGACCGAAGGAGGCCACCACGGAGCCGGCGTTGCCGGTGGTGAGGATCAGGCGCGTCACCGACACGTTGATCGCCAGCCGGAACATCGTGGTGAGCAGCAGCAGCGTCGGGAAGGCGGAGAACTCCAGCGCCTTATTGATGTACATCGTCGCCACCACGATCGCCAGGGCGCCCGAGATGTTGCAGGTGATCATGAGATCCAGCACCATCGCCGGAAGCGGGATCACCAGCATCGAGACCATGAGCACGACGCCGATCGCCGCGATCAGATCGGTGTGCTTGAGCACCTTGCGCAGCATCTGCTCGTTCATGCGGCGATTCTCCTTCGACCAGCCATCTTGTAGACGAATGCCAACACCTGCGCCACGGCGGCGAACAGCTCGGCCGGGATCATCCGGTCGATCTGGACCATCGCGTGCAGTGACCTCGCCAACGGCGGATCGGGCACGATCGGGACGTTGTTCTCAGTGGCGATCCGCCGAATCTGCGCGGCCACCAGGTTCTTGCCCTTGGCCACCACGATGGGGGCGGGCAGAGCGCCGTCGTACTTGAGCGCGACGGCGTAGTGGGTGGGGTTGGTGACGACCACGTCCGCGGTGGGGATCGCGGCCATCATGCGAGCCCGCGCCGCCATGATCTGGCGGCGGCGGATGGCCGCTTTGATCTCGGGGGGAAGGTCTGATTGCCGGCCCTCGTCCTTGACCTCCTGCTTGCTCATCTTCATGCCCTTGGCGTGGCTGTGGCGCGAGTGGATGAGGTCGACGACGGCGATCAGCAGGTACACGATCACCATCCGCTCGATGATCGAGCGGGCGCCGTTGTTGAGCAGGCTGCCCAGCGCCATCGGCGTGGTGCCCATGCTCGCGCTCAGGTGGGTGATCAGCGGCACGAGGCTCATCGCCGCGGCGCCGCCGACGACGGCCACCTTGGCCAGGACCTTGGCCAGCTCGAAGCCGACGCGCTTGCCGAAGATCTGCTTGGCGCCCTGCATCGGGTTGAGCTTCTTGAAGTTGGGCTTGAGCAGGTAGGGCGTCGGACGCAGACCCACCTGGGCGACGTTGGCGAGCACGCCGCCGGCCATGCAGATGATGCCGATCGGCAGCGCCGTGGTCTCCAATGTGTGGACCATCAGCCCGAGGATCCCGTGCAGCCCCGCCGCCGAGGACACCTCGTTGGGCCGGGAGACCATGCCGAAGAGCGCGCGCATGGAGCCGGCCATGGCGTTGACCACCGCTGGACCCTGCATCGAGATCGCGACCAGGCCGGCGACCAGGACGAGCGCGCCGTTGATCTCGGTGCTCTTGGCGACCTGACCCTTCTTGCGCGCCTCGCCCTTGCGTTTGCCGGTTGGCTTTTCTGTCTTGTCGTCGTTGGCCATGGCTTTACATGAAGTGCAGGGCGCCGGTGACCGCGTTGGCGATCTGGTCGCTCATGAACGAGCCCAGGAAGGGGAGGGAGGCGGCGACGACGAGCATGGCCACGCCCACCTTCATGGGGAAGCCGACGCCGAAGACGTTCACCTGGGGGACGACCTTGGCGATCATCCCGAAGGCCATGTCGGTGATGAGCAGCGCCAGGATGACCGGGGCGGCCACCTCGACGGCGGAGACGAAGATCGTGGCAAAGGCCTGCTCGACGCCGGAGGTCAGCGTGGCGATCTGGGGGGCCTTGGTCAGCGGCACCAGGTCAAACGTGCGCTGCAGGCCGCGCAGGGTCCAGGCGTCGCCGCCGATGGCGATGAACATGGCCAGGCCGACGAGGCTGTACAGGTTGGTCATGGTGCCGCCCGGGTTGCCGTTGACCGGATCCACCACGGAGCCGAACGAGAACCCGGCCGACATGTCGACGATGGCGCCGGCCGCCTCGATGGCGCTGAGGACCATGCCGACGGCGAAGGCGAAGGCCAGACCCACCAGCACCTGGACCACGAGCATCCCGGCGACGGCCATCGGATCAGTGGGGATGTTCTGGCCGTGGACGGCGAGAGGGGTGAGGCCGATGGAGAGGCCGACGGCCACGATGCCCTTGACCCGCGCCGGCAGCATCTTGGACGAGAACAAGGGCGCCAGGACGAACAGCGGGCTGACCCGAGCCAGGACGAGGAAGAACCCCGTGACCTTGTCGCTGCCGATCTGCTGCAGCAGCGTG
>CAVTSK010000014.1:0-156960 GCA_963737335.1 uncultured Solirubrobacteraceae bacterium | reverse complement strand
GCTCCAGAGCTTCCCTTGGAGCCACCTTCAGGCAGTCCAGTCGGAGCTCAAATCCAATACCGCCTAATATGGAGAATCGCGACGCCTTTTCGCGTGACATCGGCCACTGCCGCACGCACATTCGACGTCCCGCATCATGATTGAACAGTTCAACATGCCCGAAACCGTCTTCGAGCGCACCACGACGCTTCGCTCGGTGCTGCGCTACTGGTACGTCGTGCTGATCGCCGCGGTACTGGGCGCGGCATGCGGCGGGGTGTACGCGTTCAAGCGCCCGCCGGTTTACACCGCCACCGCGCGCCTGTCGGCGATCAGTGTCAACACGTCCAACGCCGCGTCCCTGGCGGGCTCGCTGGAGGCAGGCCAGGAGTTGGCCAGCACGTTCGCCCGCGTCGTCCAGAGCAGCCAGGTGTCCAACGCCGTAGCCGGAGCGCTGCACACCACGCCGGAGTGGGCGGCGGCCCACGTCAGCGGCACACCGGTGCCCACCAGCCCGTTCGTGACGATCAGCGCGAACGCTTCGAGCCCCGCCGTCGCCAAGACAGCGGCGAATGCCGCCCTGAAGTCGGTCGACCAGTACGCGCGTAACCTCCTCAGCGCGTCATCGAACGGACCGGCGATGCTGGCCAAGATCCGCGGCTACTCCATCCAGGTCAACCGGGCGCAGAATCATCTTGGACATCTCAAGGGACAGGCCGCTCGACAGGCCGAGCAGGCCTCGTTGCTGGGGACGACGTCAACCACCCCCACGCCCCGCCTGCAGAACCAGATCGACCAGGCGACCGCCGACGTCGCCGGCGCCCAGGCCCAGCTGACCGGCGCGCAGTCCGCGTACAACCAGCAGGCCGAGAATCAGCTCGGCTCGCGGCAGACGGTCACGTCCAGTCAGGCCCTGACCGCGACCGATGATCGCAAGCAGGTGGCCCAGATCGCAATCCTGCTGGGTCTGCTGTGTGGCGCGCTCATTGGCATCGCGGGCGCCACCCTGATCGCGTCGCGATCCTCGCGCACAGCCTGAGTAGTCATGGCCGGTCGGCTCAGCTGGCTGCAGACGCCCGTGGCCGTGATCGCGGCCACGGTCTGCCTCGCCGCGGCATCAATGGCACTGAGCGTCGAGACGCACAGCGTGCTCGCCGCGGCCCCGCTCCTGGCCCTGCTGGTGCCCGTTGTGATCTACCTGGCGCTCACGGTCGATCCCGCGGCGGTCCTCACCGCGGGAGTGGTGTTGACGCCGTTTGCCGGCAACTGGCAGCAGCTCGGGATCCCGGGCATCCTCGCCCCTGACCGGATCCTCATCGCGACGACGATCGTGATGGTGATGGTCCGGGCGGCGACCGGACGCGGCGAGCCACTCCCCCGGCTCCGGCCGGTCCACTACGTACTCGCCCTCGCGGGGCTGTGGGCGATCGGCAACGCGCTCGTCGCGCACACCTTGACCCAGCGCGCGTCCCTGCTGAAGATCGTCGAGGCCTACGGTCTGTTTCCGTTCCTCATCTTCTACCTCGCTCCGGTCATCTACACGACCGAGCGCAGGCGGCAGATGCTGCTCACCGCGCTCGTGGTGCTCGGCGCATATCTCGGGCTCACCACCCTGTTCGAGATGGCCGGCCCACACGCACTGGTATGGCCGAGATACATCATGGATCCCAGCTACGGCATCCACTTCGGACGTGGTCGCGGACCGTTCGCGGACGCCGTCGCGAACGGCTTCGGCCTCTATGTGTGCGCGCTGGCGGCGTGTGTCGCGACCGCTCGATGGCGAGGCGGCGCCCGAGTGGCAGCATGCCTGGTGGCTCTGCTCTGCTTCACCGGAACGCTGTTGACCCTGGAGCGCTCGGTGTGGACGGGCGCCGCGGTCGCCACCGTGGTCACGCTGGTCGCCTTCGCGCGCCTGAGGCCGATCGCGCTGCCGGTGATCGTCGGCGGCACCGTGGCCGTCGTAGTCGCGCTGCTGCTCGTCCCCGGGCTGTCGGCGAAGGTCCAGTCCCGCGCATCGCAGCAGGAGCCCGTGTGGGACCGCCAGAACCTGACCGTCGCAGCGCTCAACATGATCTCGGCGCGCCCCCTGCTGGGATTCGGCTGGGATCGTTTTGAAGCCGACAGCGGACCGTACTTCCGCCAGAGCCTGAACTATCCCCTCACCGCAACCAATATCGACATCCACAACTACTTTCTGACCTACGCGGTCGAGTTGGGCTTGATCGGCCTGTTGCTGTGGCTGACCGGCTGGCTGATGGGCGCGTTCGGCGCGCTCTCCACGCGGGCGCCGCCGGAACTCGAACCATGGCGGATGGCGTTCCTGGCCCTCGCGGTGTGCTACCTCCTGGTCGCAAACTCCGTGCCCCCGACGGTGTTCCAGAACGAGTCGTTCTGGTTGTGGGCCGGAGTGCTCTGGGGTGCCCGCAGGTACGCCTGGCGGGTCCAGGATCAGCGCCCCGCCGCGGTCGCCTAGCCGGCGCGGTCTGCGAGGACAGCGAGCCAGAACGGCATGCCCACCTGGCCTCGCGTCAACCTGCGATGCACACGGGCCAGTATTGGTGGGATGGCGCGCGCATCGGTGAAGTCCGTATTGGCGCACCGCTCGCACATCGGGTGCTGGGAGGGTGGCCAGTAGTAAGCCTTGAGCAGGTGGTGACACGACCAGATGAGCCAGCGCGGCCAGTGCGGATCCTGGAGCGGCCCGAACACCCGCGCCTCGAACAGCCGGAAGCCCGCGAGGTCGCGAGCCAGGATCTCTGGGGTGAAGAGCCGCTGATGCCCCCATACGTGACCCCGCCAACGGCACCGCGGGCAGCGCACTTCGCGAAAGCGGAGGTCCTCGCGATACGGGACGGACAGAAGCAGATAGCGCCGGGTCACACGGCTCATCTCGGCTATCGCCCTGCGGTAATCCTCCAGGGCAAGGTGCTCGAGCATCTCGGTGGAGAGCACAAGGTCGAACGAACCGTCCGGAAATGGAAGATCGGTCGCCGAGGCCTGAACCGCGTTGGTGACGACGTGCTCCAGCGCCGCGGCGCTCATGTCGACGCCGGTAACCTCCCAATCCTCGGCGAGACGGTTCGTGAGCGCCCCATCGCCGCATCCCACGTCGAGGATGGTGCGGACCGCGTCAGGGATCATCTGCCGCAGCATCTTGTGACGCTGATCGGTATACGGATCGGTGGCCAAACGGCCCCAGACCTCGGCCTGGCTGAACCTGTCAGCAGGAGTGTGGGTTTTTGCAGGCGATGCCATCAGCGATCTGGCCTGGGCTCGAACACTGGGCCACGACTGTAGCTAACGGACGCGTCCAGGCTCAGACGCGCTGCCGCCAGGAGCTCGCCCGCCCGCCGCGGCCTCGGTGAGCACCTCGTCGAGCTTTCGCGTGAGCGAGCGCCGCGAGAACCGCTCCAGAGCCCGGTCCCGCACCCTCGGTGAGATCGCGAGCGAACCCTCGGTCCAGCGCGCATGCAACGAACAGATCGCCTCTTCGATCGCCGTCGCATCGCCGGGCTCGACCACGACACCCGCTTCGAACTCCTCCACAAGGCGCGACGCGAGGTTCGACCGATTCGCGACGCACAGGATCGGCCGTCCTGCGACGAGGTATTCGAAGATCTTGCCCGAAGACGTGGGATAGCCCTCCGGCTGAAAGAAGAGCAGCGCGCCGGCCGAGCGCATCTCACGGATCGATTCGCCGTGCGGGACGTATCCCACCGTGGTCACCTGGTAGGGAAGCGAGTCCGGCCGCCTGGCATCCAACCAGACGTTGCCCACCAGCCGCACCTCGATGTCGCTGCGATCCAGCCTGCCCGCCGTGACCAAATCGGCGAGCGCGTCGAACACGGGGGCGGCGTCCCGCCGGCCATATAGCGAGCCGACGTGCGTGAGCGTGAACGCGTCAGCATCGGCCGTGACCGGCGCGTCCCCGTCTTGCAGGTCCGCCTCATCCACACCGTTGTAGATGACGACGCGCCGCTCATCGTCCGCGGGCAGACCGACAAGCTGAATCGGGTCATCGGCTACCGTCACGTACCGAGCGTTGGCGACGATGCTTCGTTCCATCCGCCGGTTCGCGGCAGCGAGCAGCCGCGGATCATCCGGGGCGTCGACCTGTGTCCAGGGATCGCGGAAGTCCGCCACCCATGGGATGCCCCGCGCCTTGCTGATGACGCCCCCGATGACGTGCGCGCTCGCCGGGGATGAGCTGCTGAAGATGACGTCCGGACGGAAGCGATCCGCGATCCGCAGCCCTTCTCGCGCTGCGAAGGGCAGCCAGCCGGATCTCTCGTCCGGCCAGCCGACGAACTTCAGCAGCCCGGGAACCTTGAGTCGATGCAGCGGGTTGAGCAGCGCCTCCCTGAGGGGCGGAATCGGCCACTCACGGGCGCGGACCACCTCCACCTCCGCGGGAACCTCATCGACGAGCGAGTGGTCGTGGACCGTGTAGTCCAGTGATGCCGTCGTCAACACCTTCACCTCCCACCCGTGCGCCACGAGGTACTTGACGAACTTCAGCACGCGCTGCACTCCGGCCCCACCAAGCGGAGGGAACGTGTACTGCACGACGAGCAGCCGCTTGCCGTCGCTCATGCTGACGTCAGGGAGAAGTGACGCAGCGTCGAGCGCACGATGACGGCGCCGCCGCGGAAGACGCGTCGCACCGCCTGGATCTCCGTCTGGTCCAGACGCCGCGTGACCAGGAGAAGGCCCAGATAGCAGGGTGGGTACACGGCGGCGACGATGGCGAGCTGGATCAGGCCGCGGACGCCGACCAGGACGAGCAGCCCCGCCGGTAGGGCCGCGACAACGCTGACGGCAAGGTTCTCCGCGAGTACGCGCCAGGGAAAGAGTGCCCTGATCGAGAGGTCCAGCACTCGTCGCAGCCTGACCAGGTAGTAGCCCGCCAGCCCGGCCGTGGCGACAACGGTCGCTACGGCTGGACCGGGCAACCCCATAGGTCCGACGAGCGCGAGGACGAGGATGGCGTTGGAGCCCAGGAACACGAACGAGCCGATGAGGTTGATCCGGGTCCGCCCGATCGCCTGCGTGATGAGGCCGTACGTCGCGACCCGCAGCGGGACAAGGAAGAGGTAGATCCGGAACATCACGGCGCTCTCGGCATAAGACGCGCCGTATAGCAGCCGCACCGCCGCCGGGGCGGTCAGCATGAAGAAGACGAACGTCGGCAGCAATACCAGGCTCGACCGTCGCACCGCGCGCCGCCACAGCGCAGCCATTCCGGCGACGTCGCCCGCCAGGTAGTGGCGCGTCAGGGCGGGCATCAGGGTGGAGTTGACCGCCTGCTGGACGAGCACCGAGATCGGCAGCTCCACAGCACCGACGGCGTACACGGCGTATAGCGCGGCGGAGAAGTTGCGGCTCACGACGAGCCGGTCGAACTGGAAGGCGAGCATTCCGGCCAGGCCGGTCATTGCGAGGGGGACCCCGAACCTGAGCAGGTGTGCGCAGCGATCTCGGATGCCGCGTCGGGAGAACTCGATTCCGATAACCCGCGCCACGGTGACTACCGAGAGGACCGTGAAGCACGCTTGGCTGATGACGAGAGCCCCGGCGATGTACGTGGCATCGGCCTGCACCGAGACCGCCGCCAGCACGCAGATCACCGACAGGATGCTTCCGGTGACGCCGACCAGCGTGGCGAGAGCGGCGCGACCCAGGGCGACCAGTGCCGGCGACAGCACAGAGGCGACGAAAGCCAGCCCCGGAAACGGCGCGTAGACGAGCAACACCGGGGCAAGGTCCGCGTTGCCCAGCGCCTCGGCGATCGGCACGCGAGCCAGCGCCGTGGTGATCGAGAAGAGAATGCCCAACGTCCCGAGCACGAGATACGCCGTACCGACCCAGGTGCGCACCTCCGCGCGTTCTCGGGAGCGCGGGATGAAGTAGAGCAGCGCCGTCGGGATGCCCGCGACCAGAAGAGGCGAGACGATGCCGTACAGCAGGGTGAGCTGCTGATATGCGCCGAGCTGGCCCTTGCTGACCAGACGGGTCAGCCCGCTGAGAAGGATCACGGAGGACGCCTGTGCGACCAGGCCGCCCGCGAAGATGGCGGCAGTCTGACGGGTCAGGCTTGGACGAGGCGGCGATGTCGACCCAGCCCGACCTGCTCCCACTGCGGGAGTGGTCGGAGGCTCGTCGTGCGTTGCCTGATCAGTCATTGCTCACGTGCGCGCTCGGTGGCGCGGGGTCCTGCTCGCTAGACGGGTCATGGTGGCGCGTCTGAGATCTCGGGCCGAGCATCGAAACGACACGACGGACTCGGGTGCCAGGCCCGCGCCGGACGTTAGAACGGGCGCGCCGTCAGCCCTAGGGTAGCTACCTGCCGCGGCGGCAAACGAGCAGCGTCGTCGACGGCGAGGGACGGCCAGCAGCGAGACGCGCCAGGCCGAGTTCGATCGGAAACAGGGTCGCGCCCACGGTCCATCCGATTGCCCGATGCCGCGGGACCAACCTCGTGACCAGGTCCCACCACCGATGCAGGAGCCGGCTGTCGGAGTTGACGGGCGTGTTCATCAGAAAGAAGATTGGTTGCTCCTCGACGACAACGAGGCCGGCCGCTCTAAGGGCAGACAGGATCCAGTCTCTGCTCCGAGTGACCTGATGGGCGGCGCGGCTGTGCCGCGACACCAGGTTCTCGGTCAATAACAGGGCTCCGTCGGGCTTGAGCAGGCCGGCGAGGTTGGACAGCGCGCGAACATAGCGTGCGTCGTCGACGACGTGATAGAGAACGTCGATGACCGAGATCGCTTCGTAGGCGGCGGCCGGGAGGGGCAGGTCTGCCTCGCCGATGTCGACTCTCTGGATAGTCGCGGCCGGATAGCGGCGTGCCAGGTGGTCGACGGCGACGGGCGTCAGATCAGTGCCGGTGATCTGGCCGACCCCCAGTCGTTGCCACAGATCAAGGTAGAAGCCGGTGCCCGATCCGACGTCTAACACGCTCGCGCTCTCCCGATGAGGCACCGTATCCCCGGCGACGCGGTTGAAGACGCGTCGACGGACGGCATACGACCACGCGTTGAAGGGTTGGCCGAGCGTGCTCCACCCGGTCGATGCCAGCGAGTAGTCAGCTGACAGGCGCTCTTGCCAATACTCAGTCGGATCAAAGCTGGATTGCTGCACGTGCTCAGACATCAGTGGCCCCAGCTCTCCCGTCGCGTTTCCATGCAGGAGAGCGCGAATTCGCCCGTCGCGCAACCTCCGGACCGATCCCGGAGCGTCATTTCGGCAACATCCGTGCAGATGTGGCATCCCCGGGGCACCCGGGTGTCTTGTTATGCCCTGATTGCGACCTCGTAGACGTCCGTCCATATCCGTGCCACGGCCGCATAGCCGTAGCGGTCATCAGCCAGGCGGTGCATGGCCTCAGGATTGAAGCGGTCCCGATCGTCGATGACCTGCGCGATCCCGTCCGCTAGCGCCGCATCCGAATCCGGCTCCACGAGCCTCCCGCTCGACGAGTCGACGATCTCCCCGGTCCCCCCCACGCGACTGGCCACGACGGGCAAGCCGGTCGACATTGCCTCGAGCAAGACGCAGGGCAGGTTCTCCCAGAGGCTCGGCAGCACCAGGACGTCGGCGCTCCGCATCATCTCAGCGACGCGGTGACGCTCGACGCGGCCGTGAAAGCGCACGCGGGACCCAACCCCGTGCTCGCGGGCTCGGCGCTCGAGGTCATCGCGCAGCTCCCCGTCGCCGACGACGTCGAGACGGACGGCCGGATGGCTGTCGAGGAGCCGAGGCATCGCGTCGATGAGCACCCCGTGTCCTTTGATCGCGGTCAGGTTGCCGACGGAGAGAAGCCGGATCTCGTCGGAGCGCTCTCGGGTCGCCGGCACGAACAGGTTCGTGTCCACCGGATTGGGGACGGGCCTGAGCTTCGTGGCACCCGTGAGCGCTTCGATGCGTTTCGCCATGTCGTGGCTGACGGGGCTCACCACCGCGGCTCGGCGGAAGAACCGCCGGGCGCGGTCGGTCTCACCCTGGGGCAATCGTCCCTGAGCGAGGGCGCTCCAGTGCTCGGAGACGATCAGCGGAGCCCGGCTCACGGCGGCGGCGACGATTCCCGGCATCCCGACCTGGAACTCGTGGGCGTGGACGACGTCCGCCCGCCAGCCGGTCACGAGCAGACGTGCCAGAACGGCGAGGACGGCCACCACCGTCACCAGCGTCTCCAGCCTCGGACGCGCCACGGGGCGGACCTGGATCCGGAACGTCCGGAGGCCGTCCTCGTCCCCCTCCGTGATTACGAAAGGACGAGTCAGGCCCGCATTCCGACGCCATGTGACAACAATCACATCGTGCTGCAGAGATACTGCCTCTGCCTGATCGCGGCAGAAGCTGCCCAGGCCGGGACGATCGGGCCAGGGATACCACGCCGGGAGGATGAGGACGCGCCGAGGCGCCTGCTGGTGACTCCCGTTGGATCGTGGCTGAGCATGAGATGGCGCTGAAGCGCTTATGGTTGAAATCGCCGGGCATATGGTAGACAAGACCCCGATGACCTCCTTACTCCGTGATTCGGCGCTCGTGGCGCTCAAGGCCATCAACCGCGGCGACCAACACCACTGTCCGATCTGCGATATGGACTTCGCCCGGTTCATGCGTCGCGGCCGCAACCTCATGTGTGTCGGGTGTCGGTCCTTCGCCCGCCACCGGTTGATGGTCCTGTACCTCCAGCGCGAGACTGACTTGCTGGATGGATCCCGTCGCGTGTTGCACGTTGCGCCCGAACCGGGGGTTTCATCTCTCCTCTCGGCAGCACCGTCGGTTGACAATGTCACTCTCGACGTCGATGAAGACGCACAAGT
The DNA here is from genome assembly GCA_963737335.1 of uncultured Solirubrobacteraceae bacterium. Classification (GTDB taxonomy): domain Bacteria; phylum Actinomycetota; class Thermoleophilia; order Solirubrobacterales; family Solirubrobacteraceae; genus Palsa-465. The sequence goes on along the minus strand of CAVTSK010000014.1, from coordinate 148,150 downwards.
AGAGGTGCACGCCGACGCCCGGAATCTTCCTTTTGCCGACGGCAGCTTCGACGCCGTCCTCTGCTCACATGTTCTGGAGCACATCCCCGAGGATGTCGACGTGGCGCGCGAAATGGCGCGCGTGCTCCGCCCGCAGGGCGTCGCCTTGATCCAGGTGCCCGTCGATCTCGAACTCGATGCCACATATGAGACGTCTGCGCCGACGGCGGCGGATCGTGAACGCGAGTATGGGCAGCACGACCACGTGCGCGTCTATGCACCGGACGTGGCAGACCGCCTCGACGAGGCGTTCGAGACAGTCGAGCGCATCGACTACGCTGCGAAGTTCCCCGCCACCGAGCGCTGGCGGATGGGACTCGTCGAGCCCATCAGCCGTCGCGGGGAGGACATCTACGCGTGCTCGGTCAGGAGTTGAGTACCAGTGCCGCGTCCGCCAGGCCCATCGCCACGTGCGCGTCACACCACCGTAGGTAGCGAGTCGTGGTGGCTCCCCACCGGTAGCGGCGGGCCACAGCGTGGCCGTCGCGTATGCCGGCCGTGACGGTTCGCCTCGACACGCGCGTCAGCATGTCCGGATCGACCAGGTCACGTCGACACAACATCGCCAGTGTGGACAGACCGGTACCGGCGGAGTGCGCGTCCTCGGGATGCTCGCGGTCGGCCCAGAGCTTGGCCCGCCCATCACGATCGAAGAAGCGCAGGTAGGCCGCCGCGCCGCGCCGGACGGCGTCGGTGACGGCGGGGTCCAGGGACTCCAACTCCATCAGGCAGCGCAGCACGAAGCCGGTGTGAAACGAGTCGCGCCACTCCAGGCCCGGGCCCTCGCCATAGGGGAAGCCTCCGTCGGCTTCCTGCGCGCCGAGGGTGCGGTCCACCGCGGCCCGTGCGCGATCGCCGGCCAGCGGGTCGTCGCCGAGCCCCAGGTGAATGCACAGGGCCCCGAGTAGGTTGGCGTTGTGGATGTTCACCGTCGCCGACGGGTGATAGGCGAAGAAGCGCCCGCGCTCCACCCACAGATCCTCGAGCACCCAGCGCGCCGCCGCGGCGGCCCGGTCGCGGAAATGCGGCTGATCGAGGGCCGTCGCACCTTCGAGGAGCCCGTGCACCGCGAAGGAGGTGACCACGACGTTCGGGCTGCCCGCCGCATAGAAGCTCCACCGCGTCTGGACGTCAAACGGATACCCCCACGCTACGTCGCCCGCGGTGTGGTCGGCATCGAGCAACCCCAGCGCGAGGAGACCGAGCCGGGTGGCGTCCGGGCTCCCGGCCTGCCCCAGTCGCATCCCCACCGAGCCGAACACCCCGAGCGCCTTGGCGATCTGTGGGTCCGAGCGCCGGTAGAGACGGCGAATGTCGATCGGAGCGCGAGCGTGCGCCTGCACGATCGCCTGTCGCCGGCGGCGCCCCCCCGTCAGCCAGCCTGGCCATCGAAAATACAACCCGTCGTAAGGGTCGGGCCCGCGCCAGTCCTGGCTCGCCGCCTGCGTCAGGAGAGCACCGGCGACACGGCTGGCCTCGCCGGCCAGGCGCGCGTCGTGCGAAGTGACCGGCAGCGTCACTAACCGAGCGCCGACCGCAGGTGAGGCGGGTCGCTGGCGACGATCTCAGGCACGCTTCCGAGGTCGGTTTCGAGAAGGACGTCCACCAGGCGCTCCGCGGCCACCCCATCCCAGCCGGGCGGCACCGCGGCCTGCCGCGCTCGTGCCTGCGCAATCAGGCTGGGCACCTCTCTGATGCGCTCCGGCATCAGACCGAGCAGGACATTGGTGCCCACGTCACAGGTGATCGGCCGCTCCGTGTTGTCGCGGAGGGTGAAGCACGGGATGCCCAGATACGTCGTCTCCTCCTGCATGCCGCCGGAGTCGGTGAGAACGGCGGCTGAATCCTGGACGAGACTGAGGAACTCGACGTATCCCAGCGGCTCCAACACGCGCATGCCCGGCGACACGAACGCAAGCCCCTGGCGCTCCATTGAGGCCGCGGTGCGTGGGTGTATCGGGAACACGACGAGCATGTCTTTGGCAACCTCGTCGAGGGCGGCCACAGCCGCGCCGAGCAACGGGCCGTCGACCAACGCCGGCCGGTGCAGCGTGACGACGAGGTACGAGCCCGGGCTCAGCCCGCGGCGCTGTGCCGCGCCCACGTCGGCGATCCGCGACCGCATGGCCACGAGGGTGTCGATCATCGTGTTGCCGACGGCGTGCACCCGCCCGGGCGACACCCCCTCGGACACCAGGTTGTCGAGCGCCTCGGGAGAGTGGATAAACAGCAGACTGGAGATCTGATCGGTAAGGACGCGGTTGATCTCCTCGGGCATGGTGCGATCGAAGGAGCGCAGACCGGCCTCGATGTGGCCCACGCGGATGCCGAGCTTGGATGCCACGAGTGTGGCCGCGAGCGTCGAATTCACGTCACCCGGGACGAGCACCAGGTCAGGCTCGAGCTCGGTGAAGACGGGCTCGATCCGCTCCATGACTCTGGCCGTCTGGACCGCGTGGCTCGCTGATCCGACGGAGAGCATCACGTCGGGCGCGCCGACGCCGAGCTGCTCCAGGAAGATCTGCGACATGGCGTCGTCGTAGTGCTGGCCGGTGTGCACCAGCGTGTGGCGCACCGTCCCGTCCCGGCGCGTCAGCGCCGCGATCACCGGCACGGTCTTCATGAAGTTCGGCCGTGCTCCCACGACCGACAGAACGTGGCGTGCCCGTCCCACGGCGCTCATCATAGGAGGCGCGCCGCGCGGACTCTCACTGACTTGGCGCTACGAGCTGCAGATCCGCCCAGGGGAACGAGGCGAGCAGGAAATTCGGGTCCTCGTAGGCGCCAGTGGCTGACGTCTTGAAATACGTCTTGTACGGGTTGGGCTGGCCCTGGCGCATCAGCGGCGTTGGATCCTCCGCTCGGAATCCGACCGACGCGCCGGTCTGGTCGTTGACGATCAGCCCGTAGGTCTGCGCGGCCTGCGCGATCATCCGGGTGATGGGCGGCATGTTGATCGCCGCCAGGTTGAGGCTGGCCGGCAGCCGGAACCGAGCTCCCTCAGGGATCGCGTTGGCGGTTGTAGAGATGCCGTCGGTCCGCTGGGCCGGGAACGAGAAGATGCCCTTGGCCGCCTGCGGAACCATGATCGCAACGGCGTGGTTGATCTGGCCGGCTGCGAGGTCAGACAGCGTGATCAGCCCGCCCACGACGGGGAGGCTCGACGCGGTCACGCCCCACCCCGCCTCCTCCGAGTATCCGCCGGCTCCGTCCGAAATGCTCCGGTAATAACCGGGATCGAGCGAGACGTGCTGGATCCGGCCGCCCCAGGAGGCGTGCCATTGCCCTGGCGTCGTCGCCGTGTTGATGGTGGGCGGCGATGCCGAAGACGGCGCGCTGCTTCCCATGTCCGTCCAGACGCAGCCGGGATCTGATGGCTGTGTCGTCTGGTGAGCCACGGTAGCCACTAGCTGCAGATGCGCGGCGTCCGGTCCACGGTAGACCCGGTAGCCCGTGGCGCCGACCGGACCGGTCCACTTGAGCGTCACCCTGCCACCTGCGGGCACCGTGTACGCATGCACGGGGCTGAGCTTGGTCTCGCCCGTCGGCGTCAGTGCGGTGACGCCGTAGTCGTACGTCCCCGCGGGCAAAGCTCCGCCCGTAGCGATGGTGGCCGACTCCGACGAAGGTGGGAGCAGCGACTGGCTCATCAGCCACATCTCCCACAGAGTGTCGGTCGACGGCTGGTAGACGGTCATCTCCTCGTCGGTCCCAGCCGCTGGCTGCGCACCGGTCGGAACCGGCACCGCCGCCATCGCGGCCCGGAGAGGCGTGTTGTCGGAGCTGATGATCACCGGCACGGTCGGCTGGTTCGCTGGGACCGTGTAGATCGGCGTGCTGTACGAGGTCGTGTCGATCCAGGGGCCTGTGTGGTTGGCCAGGCTCGTGTTCACGTAGGCCTCAAGCGTGCCGGTGATCGCCGCGGAACTGGGATCGAGGGATGCAGTAGGCAGAAGCGGCATATTCCAGACGCTCGTCGGGCTGAAGAAACGGAAGATCGTGCTGCCGGCCGAGCCCACGCCCGGAGGCGTGGTCAACGATGGCCCAGATCCACCCGGGCTGGGATTGCCCGCGGGGACCGGGCCGAGTGGCGCGGAGGTCACGGGCAGGTTCGGCGGCAGAGAAGGCGAAGCGGGACGCGCCGTCGGGGTGGTGGCGGGCGCGGCCGAAGCAGGAGACGAGGCGGCAGAACCAGGCGTGATCGGTCTGTGCGGGTGCCCGGTGTTCACCGGGGAGGATGCGCCGGGCTTACGCTTTGTGACGGTCGGTTTTGCCACCTTCGTGCGGTTGCGCGGGGCCACCTTGCGCTTGGTAGCTTTTGCGCGCCTGTGCGATGTTCTGTGTCGTTTGTGACACTTGGACACCTTTGAGGATGTATGACACCCTCGCGGCGCGGATGCGACAGCTGCGGGCGTGAACGTCGGGCCGACGGTGAGAACCAACATCCCTACCAGGACGGCAACCGTGCGAGCGCACGATCGGAGCAACATGCTGTGTAGATCGGCGGAAGCGGAAATATCAAAACCCGGGCGCTCTGGACCTCCTACGTGCGTCCAGTAGGCGACCCAACACCACTGGGGTGACCTTCACGCTCATCTGGCAGGGAATACGCGAACATGCGGTGATGTCGAGCAGCCACGGCGCCGGGGGCCCTGTCCCGGCCTCAGCGCCCGACGGTGCCTGGGGGGTGCGCTTTCCCAGCCTTGCCGGCCCCGGCATGCCCTTGAACGCGGCACCGGCGGCCTGGCCCAAGGTCGCGGTTGAGGTCCGCGTGCAGGCCAACCCGGAGCAGGCTGTGCAGTGGGGTCCTGACCGCGCATGCCATCCCCTGCGCGGCGGCCATCAGATCGAGATCCGCCGCGAGCCCCTGGAGGTGGAGCTCGTCCTGGCCCGTCCCACCATCGCCGAGTGCGTGGTGGCGCCTCACCTGACTTCAGCAGCGTCCACGATCGCGCTGTGGACGGGCCGCGCAGCAATCCACGCCGGCGCGTTCCTTCACGAGGGCGGGGCTTGGGCTCTCCTCGGAGACAAGGCGCACGGTAAGAGCTCGACCCTCGGCTGGCTGGCGATCGCCGGCGTACCGATCGTCACCGACGACCTGGTGGTGTGCGACGGCGGTGACGTCCTCGCCGGCCCGCGCTGCGTCGACCTGCGGGCCGATCCGGCGCGGCACCTCAGCGCCGGCCGCGACCTGGGAGTGGTGGGAACGCGGGAGCGATGGCGTATCGACGTCCCAGCTTGTCCGCCGACGTCCCCGCTGCGGGGCTGGATCTTTCTCGAGTGGGCCACTGAGATCGCCGTCGAGAGGCTGAGCCCGATCGAGCGCATGTCCCGTCTGGCCCAGCATCATGCCCTCGCTGTGCCGTGGCAGGACCCAGCGGCGCTGCTCGACCTCGCTGCTCGACCCGCGTTCGTCTGGCGCCGCCCAAAGAAATGGCACACGGCGGAGGGCTCGATCGTTAGGCTTCTCGCCGAGATCGCCGGCGAATAGGTGACAGGCATCCGACGATGAGCCAGACCCGGTGCCTGGCGAGATTCAACTTCCGGGGGGCGTGCCATGGCAGATGACGACACGACGTTTCGCCTAAGGCAAGAGGGACTCAACTGGCGCGAGATCGACGGCGAGATCGTGGTCCTCGACGTCGAGCGCTCGCACTATCTGAACCTCAACCCGACTGGCTGCGTACTGTGGCTGATGCTGGCCGAGGGCGCCACCGAACGCCAGCTTGTCGACAAGCTGATCGCCGAGTTCGACGTCACCGAGCCCACGGCTCGAGCCGACGTCGAGGCGTTCGTCACGAGTTGCCGCGAGAACGGCCTACTGGCGGATTCCGAAACCTGATCCGCCGCGGTGAAACCGCAGAATGGACCGTGTGTCCACCAGACGGGGCCCGGGGCCCCGCGCTACGACCTATGAGGTCAGGACCGTCCCATGGAATGCGAAACCGTCGGGGCGGTTGTTGTCCTGCTTCTGAATCAGCAAGGTCAGATCGTGCAGTGATCCGACAGTGCGGATGACCGGTGCTTCATACGCCTTCTTGGGCATACGTTCAACCTCCTTGTGGAGTACCAACGACCGCAATGTAGCGCGCGGCCGCCGTAGCGGTCAAACCGATCCGGACATTTGTTGGGGGGGCACGGCTGAGCCCGCGGCGAGCCAGGCCGACTGCAAGAGGGCATACGAGCGGGCATCGACCTGCTCCTCCGCCCAGCAGGCGCGCAGCGCGGCGACGTCCACCAGGGCCTCGTCGACCCCGGTCCCATCCCATTGCGCGATGAACGCGCGGCTGTGGCGATTGACGAAAGGGGCGAAGAACGCGGCCTTGTCAGACCGATGCCGGACCGCTTCGGGCAGGGCGTCGCCGAAGAGCAGATCCATGGCGGCGGCACGCGTCGGGAACCCGAGACGCCACAGCGCACCCGCCACCGCCCTCAGGAAGTCTCGATCCATGAAAGGGTGCACCACGGTCACATCGTCCCCGCAGGCCGCCGTGAGCGACGCGCTGAGGGCCAGGCGCTCGCGTGAGCGCCACCAGGTGTGGGTCACGCTCTTACCCCACCAGAGCGGCTGGAGCGAGGCCCGAGCGCGCGCCTGCGCGTGCGCGGCCGCCGCATCCGGCGTGAGCCAGGGCAGTGGCACGACCCGGCGCCGGGCCCGCGAGGCACGCAGCGCCGAGGGCGCGACAATGGCGGCGACACCACGCACGTCGCCCGGCCGAGGCCGACGCCGGCCTGACAGGGCCCTCGCGGCCTCGTGGGCGCTAGGCGCCAGTAGCTCGTCTCCGCCGACGCCGGTGACGAACGTGCCTCCTCTCGCATGGGGCGCGAGCAGCCCCCCAAAATGGCTGTTGGGTGGCCATACGGGCCCGTACCGACGCAGCATGGGCGCAGCCACCGGACCAACGAGGTCAAGCTCGTCGGTGATATCGATCCGCACCCAGTCCTCGAGGCCGATGTGGCGCACCACCATGTCCTGCCACGCGTTCTCATCGGAGTCGGGCACGCCGGGAAACCGATAGGTCGCGGGGATCGGCAACGGCAACCCGTGACGGCGCGCCGCACGCGCCGCCGCTGCGAGCAGGCCGGCCGAATCGCGCCCGCCGGAGAAGGCGACGACGCACGGCGGTCGCTGCAGCGACCTCAGGAGCACGTTCTCGAGCACAGCGGGAAGCTCAGAGGCAGCGATGGGCCGGCGTGGGAGCGGTGCACGGGTCCGATCAACGCCCGCCACGACGCTCGTGGCCAGCTCGATCCCCTGCATCACGTAAGGCCGTCCGGCGTTCTCACAGACCGGCCCGTCAGGAAAGCGAATCCCGCTCACCTCAACTCGGCCCATCCCAAACACGTCGTCCGACGCCGTGGGCTATGCATCGAGGCCGTAGGCCGACACCTGGAGAGTGAACAGTTCGGCGTACGTGTCGCCCGCCGCCATGAGCTCGAGATGGGATCCGTGCTCCACAACCCGGCCGTGCTCGAGCACGTAGATGTGGTCGGCCATCCGCACGCTGGCGAAGCGATGTGAGATCAGCAGCACGGTCCGCCCGGCGAACAGCTCACGCACCCGGGAGAACAGCTCGACCTCGGAGCGCGGGTCCAGCGACGCTGTGGGTTCGTCGAGGATGATCAGGCTGGCGTCGCGCAGAAATGCCCGCGCCAGCGCCACCCGCTGCCATTGCCCGCCCGAGAGGTCGACGCCGCCGTAGAACTCGGGACCGAGCATGGTGTCGTAGCCCTCGGGCAGCTGCGTCAGGAATTCGTGCGCCCCGGCCGACTCGGCAGCCTTGACGATCGCCTGCTGGTCGTCGACCAGGCGCCCGTTGCCGAAGCCGATGTTCTCCCGGGCCGACAGCTGGTAGTGGACGAAGTCCTGGAACAGGATCGCTATGTGGGCACGTAGTTGCGCCGGCTGAAATTGCGCGATGTCCACGCCGTCCCACAGGACCGATCCCGAGGCCGGCGAGTACAGGCCGGCCAGGATCTTCGCCAGCGTCGTCTTCCCCGACCCGTTCTCGCCGACCAGCGCGATCACGTGGCCCTCGGGCAACTCCACAGACACATCGTTCAGCGCGGGCTCCCCCCGGCTGGGATAGGTGAAGCTCACATCGCGAGCGCGGATGGTGTCGAAGTGCCCCGGTACCGGCCTATCGCCCTGCGCGGAGGTCACCTGTGGCAACAGATCGACGAAGCTCGTGAAGTCCGTGATGAACAGCGAGCTCTCATACAGCGAGCCCGCCGACAGCGCCAGCACCTGGAGCTGTGAGCTGAGCAGAAGGATTCCACCGGCCGCGGCGCCGGCACCCGCGAGCGAGAGGCGCCCGTCGGAGACGAAGGCGATGATCAGCACCAGGGCGCCTCCGATGAGCAAGGCGGTCAGCGCCGCGCCGGCCACCGACTGGCGGATGCGCCGGCGCACCACGTCACGGAGCGCGGCGATGCGTAGCTCGTAGAGATCCGCGAAGCGCCGCGACAGGAATCCGGCGGCGTCATAGGCGCGCACCTCCTTGGCGGTGTCCTTGTTGGTCAGGACCACCTGCAGATACAGGCGCCGGCGGTCACGCTCGGTCTGCTCGAACGCGTAGCGGTACATCCCCTTGCTGGCGGCGACGGTGGCCAGCCAGATGGGCACGAACGCCACGAGTACGACGAGCAGGAGCAGCGGCTGGATGGCCAGCAGCGCCACGCCCACGCCGATCGTCGACAGCAGCCCGCCCACCACGCCGAGGAGCCCGGTGGTCATCTGCACCGGGCGGACCGACGCGTTGACCACCGCTCGCTGCTGGCGATCATGGAAGGCCGGGGTATCGAAGGAGAGCAGATCGACCGCTGTGGAGATCTCGATCACGCGGGTGGTCGCGTACCGCGCCACCAGCTCGCCGAGGGTGCGCTGGACCTCGCTGCGCGCCGCGTTGCTGATCCCGACGATCCCGATGATCACGGCGAGGATCACAATGTCGGGCACGGCTGCGCCGTAGCCCTGCTCCTGGCCGCTCAGGATGTGCTCGAGCAGGCTGCGCGAGACCAGGAGCTGCGCGCCGAGGCCGACGCTGGAGACAAGCTGGAGTCCGGAGGTGATGAGCAGCTCGCGCCGGGCCGCGCGCCACACGAGAGCGACCGCGCCCACGATGAGTCCGGGCAGGTCGCGAAGTCGCCGGCGCCGGGGCGGCGACAGGGCCTCGTCGAGACGGAACTCGCCTCGCGGCGGCGCGTCGGCCGGCTCCTGTCGGCTCGCTTCTAGCATCCCGCGGGTGATGATCCGGAGTGCCGTGGCACACGTGCAAGTATGAGATGGCGGCTGCAAGCGTCCTGGCGCCAGGGGGTGCGGGGCGCCGTCCGGGTGCTACGCAGGGCAGGTGGGCCGGCCTGGCGCCGCTTCCGCCCAGCGGTGTTCGTGTGGCTGGACGCGGGCCTGGTGGACGTGCGCCGCGGACTGGCCACCGAGGGGATCAACGCGGGTTCGAGGCTGCCCGATCCTCCGTATGCCAAACCCTGGCTCACCGGGCTGATCGCCGGTCGGCTCGCGATGCAGCACGCCACGTGCCTCGAGCGGTCGGTGATCATGCAGCGCTGGCTGATGGCGATCGGCCGGCCCCATGATCTGCTCATCGGCGTCAAGTCTCCGCGTGAGACGACGATCGCCCATGCGTGGCTGGAGCACGAGGACTCACGCGGGCACCACGTCCTCATGCGCCTGCCCCCGAGCAGCGCTCCCCGCAGCCGCTGATCGCCCTCGCCGGCCCGGCCGGACGGGACGACGGTCAGCGACTCACTGCCCGTTGCGCCCGAGCATGTAGGGGATGGTGCGCAGGAGGATCTTCATATCCAGCCAAATCGACCAGTTCGCGCCGTAGAGATAGTCGATCTTGACCATCTCGTGCATGGGGATCCGAGCCGAGCCGAAGATCTGCCACAGGCCGGTCATTCCCGGCTTCACAGCGAGGCGCCGGCGCTGCCAGCCCTCGATCAGCGCATCCTCATCGGGCACGAGCGGACGAGGCCCGACCAAGCTCATCTCGCCGCGTAGGACGTTGAGCAGTTGCGGGAGCTCGTCGAGCGAGGTGCGGCGCATCAGCCTGCCGACGCGCGTGACGCGAGGGTCCTCGTCGATCTTGAACAGGCCACCCTCGGCCTCGTTCAGCGCGCGGAGCCCCTCCTTGACGGCCTCGGCGCCGACGACCATCGAGCGGAACTTGAGCATCTTGAAGACCTCTCCCTGTCGTCCGATGCGCTTCTGGGAGAAGAACACCGGACCCCGGCTGGTGAGCTTCACGGCGAGCGCCAGCATGACGAACAGCGGGAGCAGGACGACGAGCAGCAGACCCGCTCCGATCACGTCCGTCATGCGTTTGAGCAACTCCGAGGACCGCGACAGACCGAAATGGCGCACGCCGAGCAGCCAGATGCCGTTGACGTCGTCAAAGCTCGACGACGACCCCACAACCTCCAACAGTCGCGGCAGCACGCTGACCTTGACCCCGAGGGCCTTGATCACACGAATCGCGTCGAGGATCTCCTCCTCGCCATCCTGGCCTGGAGCGATGATCACCCGCTCCACCGCTTGGGCGCCGACGATCCCCACCAGTGACCGGAAGTCTCCGAGCTTGTCCGGTGCGCGGCCTCCGCCGGCGTCCTCAGGCTCGCGAGGATCGATGGCCACCCGGCCGACGACGACCGCATTGGTAGACCGGGCGTCCGCAAGCTTGTCGGCGATGCGACGTGCGTTGACGGCACTCCCCAGCACGATGCAGCGCTCCTGCGATGTCACTGCGAGTACGGCCGCCCTCACCGACAGCCGGCCGACGGTCATGAGGCAGAAGCTACAAAGAGTGAGGGTGAAGACCTGAGGTCGTGTGAGGTAGCCGTGCAGCACGACCGTCTCGGTCAGCCATGTGGTGAGCGCCAACATGACCGAGAGGTAGAGGATCTGTGGCATCTCATCGAGCGTGGTCTTGCGCAACAGATGCTGATCGCGGTCGTAGAGGCCGATCACCTTGCTGGCCAGCAGCACGAAGGGCACCACCAGTACGGTCCACGGCGAGATGGTGGTGTGGTCGCCGTGGACGGCGTACACGGCAATAAGCAAGGCGACGCACGCGGCGGTGACATCGACGACGCCCAGCATGCGTCGCGCCAGGGCGTCGCGCCGGAGCAGTGCAGGGACGCCGGGAACATCCTCGGGACGCTCGAGGCGTCGCACCGACTCCCACATCGGGGAGATGTCGGAGCGGGGAGCTGCGCGTCGCGTCGCGCTGAGGTCGACCTTGCCATGGCCGCGGCGCCACAGCGATTGCGGCTGCGACTGTCCCCCTTTGCGGTCCCGCGGTTGCGCGACCTTCACGTTCTCGGGTTTTGCCATGGTCAGTTGTCGAGGTACTCGATCGGGTGCAGGTACTCAGCCGGTCCGCCACACCGGTCACCCAACCGGTGCACGTAACTCAGGTCCGAACGGTGCGGCGAGCTCGGACCACTCTCTCTTCCAACAGTCACCTCTACCGAAGGTTGCGCTGTGACCATTTTGTGTTTGTCAGGGTTCCTACGTCAGGGTTTGTACGTAACCGCACGACAGAGACCCCCGGCCATGTCAAGGCCTGGGCATTACTCAAATACCCTCCACTACACAAACTGTGGGTACACCCGAGATGGGCGCAGCCGCTGCTCATGGTTGACCCCGCGGCGCAGGGCCATCAAACCATCAGGTGGACGAATGATTGACTTCAGGGACTCGCTGCTTCCCCGAGCGACAGCGCGAGATCCCTGGTCTTATGCCGCTGCGTATACGTCTAGCACACGGCAGGACGATGGACAATCGTCTGAGAGGAATCTGGCGTCGTCTGGGCCGAGATATAGCGCAGGAACCCGGAGTTTCATCAGCATTGGTCGGTTTGGACGGTCTTATGTTCACCCGACCGACACGCGACCCTCACCGTGCCTTGGATCGTTCCCCTCGATTGTGGCAAAGGTGACAACAGCTCAGTTCGGTGAGATCCCGAAGTGCGGAACGGCCCAACCGACAATCTTCTGGAACGCGGGTGCGGCCACTGAGCCGCCGTAGATGGACCCCTGGGGCTCATCCACCATCACCGCGACGACCAACTTGGGGTCACTGGCCGGCACCATGCCGATGAACGACGCGATGTATTCGGTGCTGGAGTACTTGCCGTCGACGACGACGTTGGCGGTCCCCGTCTTGCCGGCCAGGTCGAAGCCGGGGATGGCCGCGCCCGAGGCGGTGCCCCCGTCAGCCAGCACGCCGCGGAGCATGTCGCGCACCGAGGCCGCGGTGCTGGTGGAGATGATGCGGTGGCCCGCCGGCAGAGGCTGGGCCTTGCCGCCGATCGCCTGGACGATGTGGGGCGCACGCAGGATCCCGCCGTTGGCGATCGCCGAGTACGCCGTGGCCATCTGGATCGGGGTCACCGATTCCCCCTGCCCCATCGGCAAGTTGCCCATCGAGGAGCCCGAGTACTTGGACGGCTGGAGCACGATCCCGGTCTGCTCGCCCGGCAGCTTGGATCCCGTGGTGGAGCCGAACCCGAACCGGCGCACCCAATAGTTGAAGCGGGTGGCCCCCAGGCGCATGCCGATCAGGTCCGCGCCGATGTTGCTGGAGACCTTGAGGATCTGGGCCGTGGTGAGCGTCTCCCAGCCGTGGGGCTCGGCGTCTGAGATCTGCCGATCGGCGACCTGAAGCTCGGGCGGGATGCTGAACGGGGTGTTGGGCGTGACCACACCGTCCTGGAGCGCTCCGGAGACCGTGATGGCCTTGAACGTGGAGCCCGGCTCATAGCTGTCCTCCACGGCATGATCGCGATCGGCCGCGGTGCGCACGGCGTTGGGGTCGTTGGCGTTGACGCGCGGCCAGTTGGCCAGGGCCAGGATGGCGCCGCTGTCGGGGTTCATCGCGATCGCGGTGGCCGCACGCGGCTGATACTGCTCGCCGACCCCTGCCAGCACCTGCTCCACCTCGTTCTGCAGGCCGGCGTCGACCGTCAGCTGCAGCGATCTGCCGGACTGCATCGGGCGGACCTCGTCGATCGAGATGGGCTGGTGAATGGCATCGTTGACGATCCGCCGCTCCCCCGCCCGGCCCGACAGGACCGAGTTGAACTGGAACTCCAGGCCGGCGTCGCCGGCGCCCGAGGAGTGCACGCCGCCCAGGATCTGCGCCGCGGTCCAATCGCGCGGATACACGCGCTTGACGTCGGGCACGCTGGTGATGCCGTTGATCGGCTTGCCGTCGAACTTCATGGCCAGGACCGCCTGGGCCGTCGCCGGCGCGACCTCATGGGCCACCACCACGTAGCCGGTGTGCGGCTTGGTGATGTCCGTGAGGACCTTGAGCACCGGCATGTGAAGCAGCGGCGCCATCGCCTGCGCCATCAGCATCGGGTGGCCGCGCCTGACCAGGTACGGGTCGGCGATGACGTCGGCGGCCGACTCCGACAGCGCCAGCTGCACCCCGTTGCGATCCATGATCGCGCCCCGGGTGGCGGGAATCGGCACGTTGGTGATCTGCTGGCTGACCGCGGCCTGCTGCAGGGTGTCGGCCCTCACCACTCCGAGATACACCGCGCGAACCACCGCCGCCGCGAGGAGCGACAGAAACGCGACGAAGATGAGCCCGACCCGCCGGTCGATCGCCACCATCGGGCCGCCCTCCTAGCCGCCGACCGGCGTCACGCCCGCCCCGCCGCTGGACGAGGAGCCCGACTGATCGGTCGAGCCGGCAGACGTGGTGGGGGCGCTCTGGGGCGTGCTCGTGGCGGTGCCGGAGGTGGTGCCCGCGGACGTCGTGCCGGCCGAGCTTGTCCCCGCGGACGTGTCGGCGGTCGTCCCGGACGTGCCGGACGTGTCGGCGGTCGTGCTGGACGTATCGGCGGTCGAGGTGGTCGGTGTGGTCGACGTGGCGCCGGTGGGCGCGAGACCCACGCCGGTGTTGACCGTGGTCCCCTGCGGGGCCACAGGGGCCCCGGGCGGGGGCAGCCGGGCGATGAAGTCCGTGGTATCGGGGGCGTGGATGCTCCCCAGGGCCCGCTGCGTGGCGCCCGTGCCGGTTTTGACGAACCTGAGCTGCTCGGGCGCGGGCATGACCATGCCCAGCTGCGCGGCGATCCGCTCGATGCGCTGCTCGTCAGAGAGTTGGGAGACGCCGGCGCGCAGCAGCTCGTTCTGCGCCTGCAGGGCGGAGCCGCGCTCAAGCGAGCGGCCGATCCCGGCGTTCAGCTTGAGGACCTCGACCTGCATGAAGACGATTCCGGCCAGAAGCACGCCCAGCAGCGGGATCCACACCCGGCCGCGGATGATCCGGTCGAGCAGGACGTGATCGGGCAGTGCGCGGAGGTAGGCGGTGGTGCGCAGGCGCCGCGGCACCCGGGCGGCCGACCCAACGCCCCGCCGTGGCCGAGAGGTCCGCGGGCGCGACGGAGCGGTGCGCTCACGCGTCGGCCGGGCGCGGCCGGGCGCGGGGACGGCGATGACTCCGCCGGAGGCGGTCCCGGCTGCCGGCCCGGAGACGCGGCGCGGCGCTGGCGGCGCCACCGAGCGGCGTACGTTGGAGCGATGCCCGGAGCCGCGCGCCGCGGATGGCCGTGACGAGCCCTCGGGCCGCGGCTTCTTCGTGGTCCCACGGGCGGCAGGGGTGAGCGCGGATGGCGTCATGTGCGGGCGACCTCCAGCTTGCGAGCAGCACGCAGGTGCGCTGACTTGGATCGGGGATTGGCGGCGACTTCGCCCGGCGTCGGAGCCACGGCGCGTCGGGTGAGGAGCTCAGCCTCGGGTTGGCGTCCGCAGACGCAGATCGGCAGCTCGGGCGGGCAGATGCAGCCCCGTGCCCGAGCGACCAGGAAGCGCTTGACCAGGCGGTCCTCCAGGGAGTGGAAGGAGATCGCGGCCAGGCGGCCGCCGGTGCCCAGCAGGTCCCAGGCCATCGGCAGCGCGTCCTCGAGCTGCGCGAGCTCGTCGTTGACGGCGATGCGCAGCGCCTGGAAGGTCCGCTTCGCAGGATGGCCTCCGGCGAACTGGGCCGGAATCGGGACTGCCGTCTTGATCGCATCCACCAGCTCCTGGGTGGAGTGCAACTCGTGGCGGCGCCGGGTGCGGCCGATCGCGCGGGCGATCTGGGAGGCATAGCGCTCCTCGCCGTACTCGCGCAGCAGGCGGGCCAGGCGACGCTCGTCCCAGGTGTTGACGATCTCGGCCGCGGTGAGCAGCTGTGCCGGGTCCATCCGCATGTCGAGCGGCGCGTCGTAGGCGTAGGAGAAGCCGCGCTCCCACGTATCCACCTGCATCGAGGACATGCCCAGGTCCAGGTAGACAAGATCGGCGGTCAGCCGCTCCTGGCGCAGCTCGTGCAGCGCGGTGACGAAGTCGGCGCGGATGAAGCGCGTCTCGCACTGGACCTCGGCGGCCAGCGCGGCGAAACGCTCCTCGGCGAGCGGGTCGCGATCGACGCCGATGAGGGTTCCGGCGGGGCCGAGCCGGTCAGCGATGAGGCGAGCGTGACCGCCGCCGCCGACGGTGCAGTCCACGGCGGTCTCCCCCGGCCGCGGATCGACCAGCTCGATCAATTCGCCCGCCAGCACCGGGATGTGCGTCTTGGTCATGTCAAGGAGTGTGGCCAAGGCTCGCTGCGAGGTCGGGGATACGGGTCAGGACGTCCTCGAAGTTGTGCGCGTAGCGGGCGCGGTCCCAGACCTCGAGGCACTCACCGGAGCCGGTGACCACCACCTCCTTGCTGAGGGCGGCGTAGTCGAGAAGCGGCGTCGGGATCATCACGCGGTTGGCGGCGTCGAGTTCGGTGTCAAAGGAGGCGTTGAAGAAGAAGCGCTTCAGCTCGCGGGCCGTCGGCGAGAACGGATTGAGCCCGGCCAACGACGTCTGGGTGAACTCGTCGTAGGCGTCGGGCGTCCAGATGGCCACCGTGCGGGGCGCGCCCGTCTCGACCTCGTGCGACGGCGCCAGCACCACGCCGTTGGCCAGCGCGCCGCGGAACTTCGCCGGAATGGTCAGCCGGTGCTTCGCGTCGAGCGCGTGTTCGAAGGTTCCGCGGAAGTTCAAAGGAGCTCATACAAGGTCTTGAAAGCTCAAAACCCGGGTGGCTGGGTGGGAGGAGCCCTGCCACCCGGGTTCCGGAAGCAGCGCCCACAGTATCCCACTCTCTCCCACAATGCAACCCAAATGGCACCTGTTGCCCCACATTCTGGCCCACCCCCTGTCTGAAGGCCTCAAATCCCTCACCATCACGGGTGATTCGGGGTGGGACGGGGTGCGACAGACGGCGGTGAGGGACTGCACGAACGCGTG
Organism: uncultured Solirubrobacteraceae bacterium; assembly: GCA_963737335.1. Taxonomy (GTDB): domain Bacteria; phylum Actinomycetota; class Thermoleophilia; order Solirubrobacterales; family Solirubrobacteraceae; genus Palsa-465. The sequence continues at coordinate 131,812 of CAVTSK010000014.1, read as the reverse complement.
CAGGGGGCCGCTCTGCCGACCTGGCTTGCAGTTCGCGCGTGGTTCCGTCCGCGGGGTGTGCTCCGATGCCGCGGCGCGGAGGCGGCGTCTCCGGATGCCCGGGCGGCCGGGGCCGTGCGTGAGGGTTACGCCGTCAGCGGGCGGGGCCCTGCCCGGGAAGGGCAACGGGCAGCTCCAGCACAAGGCGCGCCCCCCGGACCGAGGGCGCCGAGACCAGCGCCCCGCCGTGTGCCTCGGCCACGTCGGCGGCGATCGCCAGTCCGCGGCCACGGGCGCCCCGCCCCCGGCGCGCGCGCCGTCTCAGTTCGGCGATGGAGTGCGGCAGTCCCGGCCCGTGATCGGAGACGGCAACGCGAACGGTGGCGCCGCGCATCGCGACGTCGACCCCGACCGCGCCGCGCCCGTGCTCGATGGCGTTGGCGATGAGGTTGCCGATCGCCTGGGCCAGCCGCAGCCGATCCCCCCACACCGCCGCCTCCTCCCCACTCCATCCCACCACGACGGCGACGCCGGCCGCCGACGCGGTCGCCTGCCACGCCTCCGCGCAGTCGGCCACGAGCGGCCGGGCGTCGACCCGGTCCAGCCGCCACAGCCTCCGGGCGTCACTGCCGGCGCCCGACAGGTCGTCGAGCGCGAGCGCCGCCCGCCCCAGCTCGGTGTCGATCGCGCGCAGGCGCCGCGGTGAGGGCAGCTCCTGTCCCGCGGGCGCGGCCAGCCCCAGCCGCGCCGCCGTCAGCGGCCCACGCAGCTCATGACACGCGCGTGCGACGGCCTCCATCCGTTCGCCGTAGGCGCGGCGCACGCTCACCGCCAGCGCACCGACGAGACCCGCGGCGACCCAGCCGGCCGCTCCCATCACGCTCGTTACCACGTTGAGCTCCCGTCGAGCAGGCGGTAGCCGACGCCCCAGACGTTGACCACGAAGCGTCGGCTGCCGAGGCTGAGCTTGCGTCGCAGGCGCGAGGCGTGCGAGTCCAGCGTGCGCGTTTCCCCCGCGGACTGAAAGCCCCACACCTCGGAGAGCAGCTCCGCGCGCGTGAACACGCGCGTCGGCTCGGTGGCCAGGCGCAGCGCCAGCGCGAACTCCTTGTTGGTGAGACGGACCGCCTTACCATCGACCCAGGCATCGCGCGACATCGGATCGAGCTCCAGGGCGCCGACCCGCAGCCGTCCCAGACGCGGCCGGACGCGGGCGCGCCGCAGCAGGGCGTCCAGCCGAGCCCGGAGCTCGACGTAGCTGAAGGGCTTGACCAGATAGTCATCGGTGCCGCGTTCGAAGCCGCGGACGCGGTCGAGCTCGCCGGCACGGCCGCTGAGAATGAGCACGGGCAATTGGGAGTCCAGTCGGCCACCCCGGCGGGCTGAGGAGCGGACCTCGCTGAGGAGGTCGAGCCCGTCGCGATCGGGCAGGCCGAGATCGATGACGGCGATGTCCGGCGGGGCCGCCGCGATGAGGCGCAGACCCTCGGCGGCGGTGCCGGCCTCAATCGGCTCGTAGCCGTCGGCGGCCAGGTTGTCAGCCAGGAAACGGCGCGTGGCGCAGTGGTCCTCTACGATGAGGACGGTTGGTCGATCCGGCTCCATATAGATAAGAGCCTCGAGCCGGACCCTTTCCACCCCCCTCTGACTGCAACATCTAATTCAGGGGTCCCGGCGGAGCAGGATTCGCCCATATGATGCCGACGCGATGTACCGACGCGGCAACTACAGCTCGGGCGACGACTTCGTTCTCGAGTACGGCGAACTGCGGTTCACCTTCAACGAGGTCGACTTCCGCGAGCGCTGCGAGCAGTCGGCTCGCAAGCTGGGCTTCATCAGCGGTGCCGTCGAGGAGGACGAAGCCGAGGACCTCATCAACCTCGTCGTCAACGGCGAGGTCACTGATCCCGCCTCGGCGCTGGGCGAGCACGTCAACGAGTGCTGGGCCGAGCTGGTCGGCCCCTCCGAGCGCTCGCTGGTGCACTGGCTGCGGCGACTGATCTTCCGCGGCGCGTGGCTGGACCAGCGGGTCAAGGAGGGTGAGCTGGACATCGCCTTTGACGACGACAGCTCCGCCTTCGTCTACGTCCAGCCCGATCGCGGCGGCGAGCCGATCGAGCTCGCGCCCGAGCCCAGCTGGAATCGCGTCGCCTACCAGCGGCGCTGACTTCCGCGCCCGCCGGCCCCCGCGCCACGGCACATCGAGCGCGCCTACCCTCCGGCGCCCACCAGCCCGGCCACGTCCTGATCCTTGGGGGCGGGATTGTCGAGCAGCAACCGCGGGACGGTGACGAGCTTGTAGCCGCGCCTGCGCAGCGCTTTGACGATGAGCGGTAGGGCCGCCACCGTCTGCGACCGGTCGCCGCCCGCGTCGTGGAGCAGGATGATCGCCCCGGGCTCCAGCCCGGCCAGCGCGCGTTGCACGATCACCTTGACGCCGGGGCGCTCGTAGTCGTCGGTGTCGACTGACCAGAGCACCATCAACATCTTGTACTTGCGCAGGAGAGACAGGGTGGTGTCATCCCACATCCCGTAGGGCGGCCGGAACAGCCGCGGGAACGGCGCGCCGTAGTTGCCGATGGCGGCGGAGTCCTGAAGCAGTTGGGCCAGCTGGGCCTTGCGCTTGAGCTGGGACATCGGCAGGTGGGACTCGGTGTGATCGCCGATGGGGTAGCCGCGAGCGACGATCTGGGCGGTCGCGTCGTGGAAGTAGCGCTCCTCGATGCCGACCTCGAAGAATGTGGCCGGCACGTGCTGGCGGACGAGGATCCGCAGGATGTCCGGCGTGTAGGGGCCCGGCCCATCGTCGAAGGTGAGCGCCACCTCCTTGTGCTGGGAACCGGCGGCACGCACGAACGGCGTGTAGGAGAGCGTCCGCGTGATCGCCTGGTTCTCCGCGCGCTGCTCATCGACCACGAATGACCCGGCGCCGCCGCTGGCCAGCGTCTTGATGAGCCGGAAGTACCCGTTTGACAGCACCGGGGCACTCGGCGCTGGGACGTGCGAGCCCGAGGAGACGGCGCCGACGACAAGGCCGGAGATGAGCGCCGCCGCGGCGGTGGCCGCCAGCAGGGCGACGGCCCGCCGGCGGCGGTGATGGGGCGCCACCGGCCCGCGGGGGCGGTCGCCGGAGGCACGGGGGCGGTCGTCCGCGCCGGGCGGATGCAGGCCCGGCCCCGAGCCATCCTGGAGTGTCGAGTAGGCGTCGTCCATCGCGTGTCCCCGCCGGACATGATGGCGCGCGATGACAGGCTCCGCCCCGATGCAACGCCACGCCCGCTATCGCCGGGGCGCGCGAGGGGCCCGGTTCACGCCGCCGCCCTCCGCCCGGGCGATTACGCTGCGTGCGCCATGAGTCCCACCGTCTGGCTGGTCATCCCCACTTACAACGAGGCCGACAACCTGCGCAACATCGTCGCGGCGGCCGCCGCCGAGCTCGAGCGCGCGGCTCCCCACGAGCACCGGATCCTGATCGTGGACGACAACTCGCCAGACGGGACCGGCGCGATCGCCGACGAGCTCGCGGGCGCATCCGACGCAGTGGAGGTCCTGCACCGGCCGGGCAAGAGCGGCCTCGGCCAGGCCTACCTGGCCGGCTTCGCCCGCGCGCTCTCCGGCGGGGCCCAGCTGGTGATCGAGATGGACGCCGACTTCTCCCACAATCCCCGCTATCTCCCAGAACTGCTCGCCGCCGCTGAGGACGCCGACGTCGTGCTGGGCAGCCGCTACGTGGAGGGCGGCGGGGTGCGTGACTGGGGCTTGCTCAGACGGCTGGTCAGCCGCGGCGGGGGCATATATGCGCGGCGCATCCTCGGTGTGGACGTACGGGACCTGACCGGCGGGTTCAAGTGCATTCGGCGCGAGGTGCTGGAGGCGATCGACCTGCCCAGCGTCCGGGCCGAGGGCTACGTCTTCCAGATCGAAGTGACCTACAGGGCGCTCCTGGCCGGCTTTCGCGTGCGCGAGATACCGATCGTGTTCGCAGACCGTGCCGTGGGTAGTTCCAAGATGTCCACCCGAATCGCCATCGAGGCGATGCTGCTGGTGCCTGTGATGAAGCGCAGTGCGCCGGCGGCCCTCGCCCGGGCGGGCGTGGCGCGTGCCCCGACCTTCAATTAATAAGATCCCAATGTTGCTCAAACCGCACCAGGTCCGGGTCCGGGCATCCTGAACAGAATGAGTGCCACCAGCCCACCCAGCGCAACGCCCCCAAGCGGCAGCTACGACGTGAGTACGGGCGGGCTGGGCGTGATCCCTCCCGCCGGCGCGGAGGTCACCGCCACGGCCGCACTCGACCTCGGTGTCGCGTTGCCCGCCGCGGCCGGCGTGGCACTCCCGTCCACGCCTGCGATCGAGCGCGACGTTGCCACCGACCGGCGCCTGAACCGGCGCGGCCTGGCCGCTCTCGGCGGCGTCGTGGCGGGCGGTGCACTGATCGCGGTGTCCGCGGCGCACACCGAGTCGCTCCTGCCTGAGTCGATCCGCCCGGTCCCGGCGTCGCTGGCCGGGGCGTTCGGGTCGCTGTTCCTCAATCTGCACGTCGGGGGCGCGATCGCCGCGCTGGTGCTGCTGTTCCTCGCCTATGCCGCCGTCGTCGCCCTCTCCGGGCAACTCTCGGCGCGGGTGGTGCTCCTGGCCATCGTCGCGGTCCACGCCGTCGTGCTACTGGCGCCGCCGCTGGCCTCCACCGACATCTTCAGCTACCAGGCGTACGCGCGAATGGGCGCGGTGTACGGGATCAACCCCTATACGCACGGGCCCTACGCCAATAGCCCGGACCCGGTCTTCCAGTACGTCGGGGCCAAGTGGTCGACCATCCCGAGCGCCTACGGGCCGGTGTTCACCGTCTTCAGCTACCTGTTGGCGCCGCTCACGATCGCCGCCAGCGTCTACGCCTACAAGTCGATCGCGGTCCTGGCCAGCCTCGCGCTGGTGGCCGTGGTGTGGCGCTGTGCCCAGCTGCGCGGCGTCGACCCCGTCAAGGCGGCTGCCATCGTCGGCCTCAACCCGCTGCTCGTCATCTACGGGGTCGGAGGCGGTCACAACGATCTGCTCATGCTCTTGGCGATGGTCGGCGGCGTCTACGCCATCCTCGCCTCCCGCGAGCGCGTTGGCGGCGGCCTGAGTGTGCTGGCCATCGGCGTCAAGCTCACCGCCGGGCTCGTCCTCCCGTTCGCGCTCGCCGCCGGCGGAGCCAACGGGCGGACCCGCGGTGGCCGCGGCCGCCTGCTCATGGGAGCGGGCGTCGGGCTGGTCGCGCTGGCCGTGCTGAGCTTCGGCGTGTTCGGAGCCGGGTCGGTGCATGTGCTCGGAACCGTGATCAAGAGCCAGAGCGAGGGGGACTGGCTGAGCATCCCGGGCGTGATCTCCACCAAGTTGGGCATGCCCGGCGTGGGGAGGGTCGCCGGCTTCGTCCTCGCCGGCGCGTTCGCGCTCACCCTGTTCTGGTTGCTGCGGCGGGTGTGGCGCGGCCAGATGGACTGGCTCGACGGCGCCGGCTGGGCGATGCTGGCCATGCTCGTCGCCTCGAGCTCGCTGCTGCCGTGGTACGTCGCCTGGGTGCTGCCGCTGGCGGCCCTGGGACGCGATCGCCGGCTGGTCACGAGCGCCATCGTGTTCACCGGCATCGTCCAGGGCATCACCGTGCTCGGCTACATCCCGCACGGCTTTCTGTAACGGCAAGGGGTACCGAGCCGTACGATGCAGCGATGAGTGACGCGCCGAGAGGCTTCGACGGGGCGCCTCGTGAGCTGTCGCTCGTCAGCGTCGTGGCGCCCGTCTTCAACGAGGACGCCACCATCGACGAGTTCCACGCGCGCGTGTGCGCGGCCCTGGAGGCACTGCCCTTTGAGCTCGTGCTCGTCGACGACGGCTCCACCGACGGCACCCCGATGAAGCTCGAGACGCTGGCCGAGCACGACCCTCGGGTGCGGGTCGTCTACCTGTCGCGGAACTTCGGGCACCAGACGGCTCTCACCGCCGGCCTCGATCACGCCCGCGGCGATGCCGTGGTGATGCTCGATGCCGACCTCCAGGATCCGCCCGAGGTGATCACGACGATGCTCGATCACTGGCGGGCCGGGTGCGATGTCGTCTACGCCGTTCGTGAGCAGCGCGACGGCGAGTCGCGTTTCAAGCTGAGCACCGCCCGGTGGTTCTACCGGCTCTTCGACAAGCTCGCCCAGGTCGAGCTCCAGCACAACTCCGGAGACTTCCGGCTGCTGGATCGGCGCCCGCTCGATGCCCTGCTCTCGATGCGCGAGCGCAACCGGTTCCTGCGGGGCATGACGGTGTGGGTCGGCTACACGCAGGCGGCGGTGCCCTACCACCGCGATTCGCGCTATGCCGGGGAGACCAAGTACACCCTGCCCCGCATGCTGCGCTTCTCGCTGGATGCGATCTCGTCGTTCTCGCATCGCCCGCTCCAGCTCGCCACTCTGCTGGGATTCATCATCTCGACGCTGGCGTTCGTCGCCATCCCCATCGTCGTGGTCCTGCGCATCCTCGGCTCCTATCTGCCCGGGTTCAGCGCCATCACCATCCTCATCCTCCTGCTGGGCGGCATCGAGCTGATCGCGATCGGGATCATCGGTGAGTACGTGGGGCGTATCTACGACGAGGTCAAGGGCCGTCCCCTGTACCTGGTCAAGGCGCGGCGCAACATGCCCGACGGGGGCATCGAGCTAGGTGCCTCCTCCCTGCCGCCCGTGCATGCGCTGCCGCCCCGTGGCGGCGGCGATGAGCCTAGCCGCCCGCTGGACTAGGGCCGACTGACGGGTTCGAGCGCCCGTCGGGCTGCCCGCCCGCCGCCCGGCGCAGCTGGCGGACCTCGCCCGGCGCGCGGCCGTCGGCGTCGTCGGCAACGACCTCGAGCGCGCTGATCCGGCTCGAGAGTCCCCGGATGGCGTCGGCCACCGGGTCGGGCAGGTGGATCCAGTCGGTGTCGGGACCCTCGGGGCGCCGGCCCTCCACGCGCACTGGATGCCCCGGATTGCCCACCACCGTCGAGTTGGGCGGGACGTCGTGGATGACGACGCTGTTGGCCCCGATCTTGGCCCCATGGCCGACCGTGATGGGACCCAGGAGCTTGGCCCCCGAGCCGATGGTGACGTTGTCCTCCACGGTCGGGTGGCGCTTGCCGGTGGCAAAGCCGGTCCCCCCGAGGGTGACGCCCTGGTACATCGTGACGTCGTCGCCGATCGCGGCCGTCTCGCCGATCACCACGCCCATCCCGTGGTCGATGAAGAACCCGTTGCCGATCTCCGCCGCCGGGTGGATCTCGATTCCGGTGACCGCGCGCGCCAGGGCGGCGATCAGGCGCGGAACCACTGGCACCCGGGCCGCATAGAGGGCGTGGGCGACCCGATGGGCAAGCAGGGCGTGGACGCCGGGCCAGGCCGCGAGGATCTCCAGCGAGCTCACGCCGCGCGCGGCCGGATCGCGACTCTTAGCGGCGGATACGTCACGCCGGATCTCCGTCGCGGTGCGCGCAATCAGGCCGAGGCCGAACATAGGCTGAAGGCTACCGACGGCGCGGCGTCGGCTGGTCAGGGTGCAAAGAACGGAGTCGACACGTAGCGCTCTCCCGAATCGGGCAGGATCGTGGCGATCCGGGCCGAGCGGAGCTCCGGGCGGCGCCCGAGCTGCAGTGCCGCCCACACCGCAGCGCCACATGAGATGCCCGCGAGGACGCCTTCACGCCGCGCAAGCAGGCGCGCCGTGTCGATCGCGTCCTCGTCGTCGACGGTGATCACCTCGTCGAGCAGGCCACGGTTCAGCACATCGGGAACGAACCCGGCACCGATCCCCTGGATCTTGTGCGGGCCTGGGAGCCCGCCCGAGAGTACCGCCGAGTTGCGCGGCTCGACCGCCACGATCCGGCAGTCCGGGTTGTGCTCCTTGAGCACTTCCCCCACACCGGTGATCGTGCCTCCGGTGCCCACGCCGGCCACGAAGACGTCAACGCGGCCATCGAGGGCCTGCCATAGCTCGGGCCCTGTGGTGCGGCGATGCACGTCCGGGTTGGCGGGATTGGAGAACTGGTCGGGCAGGAACACGTCGTCGCGTGTCGCCAGCGACTGCGCAGCTTCGACAGCCTCGGTCATCCCTCCCAGCGATTCCACCATCTCGACCGAGGCACCATAAAGGCGCAAGAGCGCCTCGCGCTCCCGGCTCATGCCCTGCGGCAGCGTCAGGATGAGCTCGTAGCCCTTCGCAGCGCAGACAAAGGCGAGGGCGATCCCGGTGTTGCCGCTTGTCGCCTCGACGATCGTCGTCTTGCCTGGCTCGATACGCCCGTCGCGCTCGGCGGCCTCGATCATCGCCACCCCGATTCGGTCCTTGACGCTGCCGCCGGGATTGAGAGCCTCCACCTTGGCGAACAGTTCGACCTGCGAATCGAGGCCCAGACGCGTCAGCTGGACGATAGGTGTCCGGCCCACCAGATCGGTGATTTTGGTCGGGATCTCGCCCACGCTGGGGGACACCCTAGACAAACGACACCAACCCCATCAGATGTGATACATCGGCGCGCCCGCCGTGCGGATCTCCTGCTCGGCGATGGAGGCCACCGTGGCTTGGGCGAGCACCAGGCGCGCGGCCTCGGCGGCCGCGGCGAACACCCCGGTCGCCTCCGGGCCCAGGGGACCGTCGAGCAACTCCACGAGCTCGAGCACGGTCACCTCGTCGCTGGGCCGGGCGAAGCTGTAGCCGCCCTTGACCCCGCGCTGTGAGCGCAGGATCCCGGCACGACGCAGGGTGGCGAACAGGTGCTCCAGGAACTGCACCGGGATGTCACGCCGCCGCGCGAGCTCGGCGATCGGGACCGGCCCGCCGTTCCCCTGGCGGTGCAGTTCCACCAGTGCACTCAGTGCATACGGCGACTTGGTGGTAATGGAGATCATCCACGCCCGATCCTAATTGGTCCGGGCACGGTCGGGCACGACTCGTAGCCGGCGCAGGAGCGCCCGCCGTGGTCCCGCCGGAGGATCAGATCCAGCCGCGCTCGGTGGCGATCAGGACCGCCTGGGCGCGATCCATGGCCCCGAGCTTGCCGTACACGTTGTGCAGGTGGGTACGGATGGTGCTCGTCGACAGCCCCAGCTCGTTGGCGATCTGCTTGTAGACCATCCCGCGGGCGAGACGGCGCAGCACATCGACCTCACGGGTCGACAGCGGGCACGGCTCCACCTGGCGAGGACGCTCGCCCGAGGCCGGCAGCGGCAGCTCGTACATGACCTTGCGAAGACTGGCGGGGGTCAGGCCGACGGTGCGGGCAACCGCCAGGAGCTCCGAGGGGGTGATCGAGCCGCCCAACACGTAGTGGGCCAGCATGTCGGCCAGGCGCACAAGGGCGCCCTCGCCGGTCGCATCCTCGGCGTGGTGGCGCTCGATGACGCTGGCGATCGACTTGGGCAGGGCCCACCGACGGGCCAGCACGCCACCCACGAGGGCGTGATCGACACCCAGCTCGCGGCGCTCGCGCTGGAGGCGATCCTCCGGGGTGCGGGCGTCGCCGTGGACCTGCGACGGGTAGCCGGGGTAGGCGTGGACAAGCACGAGCTTGCCGATGTCGTGCAGCAGCGAGGTCACCATCAGCCGGTCGCGGGCCTCGTAGCCGATCTCGCGGGCGAGGCGATCGGCGGCGCGCTGGGTGGCGACGGAGTGCAGGCGGAAGCGCTCGGGGATGCCCTGCCAGACGGCGGTGCGCTCGAAGAAGTCGAACGTGCGCGCCCGGCTCGCGATCGCGTGCACGGTGCGCGGGGAGAGCACGTCCACCCCGGCGACGACGCTGTCAACCCGGCCCGCGGTCGGCCCCTCGACCTGGTTGGCGAGGCGGACGACGGTGACGGTCAGCGCCACGTCGGCCTCGACGGCGGCCACGACGTCGCCGACGGACGGCTCGCCGTCCTCGAACAGACGCAGGACACGGTTGCGCGACTCAACCAGAACCGGGTAGGCCTCGAGGGCCTCGAAGGCCGTCGTCAGCCGCCGGCCGTGGCCTTCGTTGTGGTGGCGCTCGCGCGTGGCGTACGGGTCAGTCGGCACAGCAGTCTTCAAAGCAGCGGTTGCCACCGGGACCTATCCCTTCTTACCCGCTCGCGGGCGCGTCAGAGTCGCAGAAATCGGCTTGCTCCCAAGCATTGCCCTTACTATCGGCAGATGGGAGCGACGGTTTAGCCTTTTCCGAGGCTGCGATCAGTCGACGTCGTCCCGCGCGCGGGCCAGAGCGGTGTCGATCCTGGCCAGTGTGTCGTCCTTTCCGAGGAGCGCAACACTCTCGAAGATACCGGGCGAGACGGTCTGACCGGCGATCGCGACGCGCACCGGTTGAAATACCTTGCCCGGTTTGGAGTCGAGCTGATCGACGACGGCGCGCAGGGCGCTCTCGATGTGCTCGGCGTCGAACGGCTCGGCCTGGGCCAGCGCCTCGCGGGCGGCCGTCAGGGCCTCCACCCCGCCGTCGCGGCCGATCGTCTTCACAAACGCCTTCGGGTCGTCGACGGGACCGTCGAAGAAGAACGACACCAGCGGCCAGAAGTCCCCAAGGGTCTGGATCTTCTCCTCCGTGATCTCGACCGCGCCGCGCAGCCCCGTCCGCCCGGTGAAGCGCTCCAGCCGCGCGGTCAGCTCGTCGGTACCCAGCGCCCGCAGGTGGCGCCCGTCGAGGTGGCGCAGCTTCTGCTCGTCGAAGATCGCCGAGTTCTTGGAGACGCGCTCGAGGCGGAAGCGCTCGGCCAGCTCGGACAGGGTGAAGAACTCCTCGTCTGAGGCAAACCCCGCGCCGAGCAGCGCGATGTAGTTGTCCACCGCCTCCGGCAGGTACCCCGCGTCACGCAGCTCCTGGACGGACGCCGCGCCGTGGCGCTTGGAGAGCTTCTTGCCGTCGGGGCCGTGGAGCAGGGGCAGGTGCGCGTACTGCGGAACGGGCGCGCCGAGCGCCTGAAGCACCGCCATCTGTTTGGGCGTGTTGGGAAGGTGGTCCTCGCCGCGGACGACATGTGTGATTTCGGCGTCGAGGTCATCCACTGTCACCGCCAGCTGATAGAGCGGCGACCCGTCGGCGCGCGCGATCACGAAGTCATCCTGGCTGGCGTTCGGGAAGCTGACCTCGCCGTAGACGATGTCGCGAACCACGGTCTGCCCCTCGTCGGGGAATCGAAGCCGGACCGCACCCTCGGCCTCCTGCTCGCCGCGGAAGCCGCGCTCTGAGCCGTGCCGCGCCTTGTAGGCGCGCACGTCGTCCTGCGTTGCGGTGGTGTGGTAGGCGTGCCCGTCGGCGAGCAACTGCGCCACCGCCTCGGCGTGACGGTCAGCACGCTCGGATTGGAAGATCGGGCCTTCGTCAAAGTCGAGGTTGAGCCACTTCAGAGCGTCGAGGATCTGGTCGACGTTCTCGGGCGTGGAGCGCTCGCGGTCGGTATCTTCGATGCGCAGGACGAGGGTGCCTCCCTGCCCGCGGGCCAGCAGCCAGTTGTACAACGCGGTGCGTGCGCCGCCGATGTGCAGGGCCCCAGTGGGAGACGGAGCGAACCGAACACGTAAGGACATAGGTCACCATGCTAATTGGCGCGCACGTATCACCGGCGGGCGGTCTGGACAAGGCCATCGAGCGCGGAGCGGAAAAGGGCTGCGAAGCCATCCAGATCTTCAACCAGTCGCCCCGCATGTGGCGGCCGACCGCCTATGGGGACGATGACTTCGCGGCCTTCAAGAAGACGATGAAGCCCAGCTCAGTCGACGCCGTGCTCATCCATGCCGTCTATCTGCTCAACTGCGCCTCCGAAGACCCGGAGATCCGCGACAAGTCACGCGCCTCGTTGATCCAGTCGCTGAATGTGGGGGCCGGGATCGGCGCGGCCGGCGTCGTCCTGCACCCCGGCTCGGCCAAGGGGGGCGACGTCAACGCCGCGATCAAGCGCGCGGGCAAGCTGATCAAGGAGGCGCTGTCGGAGACCGACCGCTGTCCTTTGCACCTGGAGGACACCGCGGGGGCGGGCGGCACCCTGGGTCGCTCCTTCGAGGAACTGGCCGACCTGATCTCCGCGGCGGGGGGCGGCAAACGCCTCGGCGTGTGCCTGGATTCCTGCCACCTGCTCGCCTCGGGCTACGACATCCGGACGGCCGCCGGGCTCACTGAGGCCATGGACGAGTTTGACCGCGTGGTCGGCATCAAGCGGCTGGGCTCGCTGCACCTCAACGACTCCCAGACGCCGCTGGGCTCAAATCGTGACCGCCACGCCAACATCGGCACGGGCGAGCTCGGTGAGCGAGGCTGCGCCGCCTACCTGTCCGAGCCCCGGTTCGACAAGCTCCCGCTGGTGCTCGAGACGCAGGGGCCCGAGCGCCAGGGGCCGGCCCGCGAGGAGGTACAGCTGTGCTTCAAGCTGCGCAAGCGGGGGCTGGCCTCCCGAGCGCGGACCAAGGCCCGCGCGGGCAAGGCAGCATCTTGACGATGCCCCGTCGCGCTAGCGTCCGCACCGCATGAGCGATCTGACCCGCCCCGGCGACGCCCTGGTGGTCTTCGGGATCACGGGCGACCTCGCCCGCAAGATGACCTTGCGCTCCCTGTACCGCCTGGACGCCCGCGGGCTTCTGGAGTGTCCGGTGATCGGCGTGGCGGTGGACGACTGGGACGATGACCACCTGCGCCAGCATGCGCTGGACGCGGTCAAAGCGACCGGCGAGCCGATCGACGACGCCGTCTGGAAACGGTTCTCCGCGCAACTGTCGTACGTGGGCGGTGACTTCAACGACCCCGCCACCTACGAGGCGGTGGCCAGGAAGCTCGGCGACGCCACCAACCCCGTGTTCTACCTGGAGATCCCGCCGTCGCTGTTTGAGACGGTGATCGCGGGCCTCTCGGAGGCCAAGCTCGTCCAGGGCGGCCGGCGGGTGGTCGTGGAGAAGCCGTTCGGGCACGACCTCAACTCCGCGCAAGCGTTGGCGCGCGACCTGCACAAGTACCTCGAGGAGCCTCAGCTGTACCGGATCGACCACTTCCTGGGCAAGCTCGGTCTCGAAGAGGTTCTCTACCTGCGGTTCGCCAACGCCATCCTCGAGCCGGTGTGGAACCGCAACTACGTCTCGTCGGTCCAGATCACGATGGCCGAGAGCTTCGGCGTCCAGGATCGCGGCCACTTCTATGACCCGGTGGGCGCGCTGCGCGACGTGGTGGTCAACCATCTCATGCAGATCGTCGCCGGCATCGCCATGGACGCGCCGGCCGCCGGCGACGCCGACAGCCAGAAGGACGCCAGGCAGGCGGTGTTCGCGGCGATGCCGGACGCTGCGCCCGAGCACTACGTGCGCGGCCAGTACGACGGCTACCGCGACATCGACGGCGTGCGTGCCAACTCGACCACGGAGACCTTCGCGGCGTTGCGCCTGAGCATCGACAGCTGGCGCTGGTCTGGCGTGCCGTTCTTCATCCGCACCGGCAAGCGCCTCCCGCTCACCCAGACCGAGGTGCGGCTGATCTTCCGCAGCGCGCCGCGGCTGCCCTTCATCCCCAGCGGCCGCCGGCGACCGGAGCCCAGCCAGATCGCCATCCGGATCGACCCGCACACCGGGATCCGCATCACGCTCGACGCGATGCGTTCGGACAACTCAGGCACATCCGAGATCGATCTCGACATGGAGTTCGAGAAGGAGGGTGGTGAGGGAGCCACGCCGTATGAGGTGCTCCTGCATGCGGCTCTCGTCGGCGATGCCAGCCACTTCACCCGCCAGGACAACGTCGAGGAGTGCTGGCGGATCCTCCAGCCGCTGCTCGACTCACCGCCCACCGTCATCCCTTACGCGCAGGGCTCGTGGGGCCCGGCCGAGGCCGAGAAGCTGACCGCCGGACACGGCGGCTGGCGAGGGCTCTGGCTGCCGTCATAGCGCTGCGTCGGACGACGCCGGTACGGGTAGGCAGGTCTTGTCAACCTGCGCGAAGAATTAATGGGACGAGACGCATGAGACTGAGTCTGAGCACCATCATCTGGCTGGTCGTGGGGGTCCTGCTGGCCTCCTCGCACCACTATCTGAACCACCTCAACGCGATCAAGCCGGTGGTGTCGGCATTACTGGCAGTCGTGCTGTGGCCTCTGCTGCTGCTGGGGATCAACCTCCACGTCCACTGACCGAGGGGCGGCCCAGCGCCCGCGGTGGGCCCTCAGCTGACGCCGGCGGGCTCCGCCTCGCGCTCGGCGTCGACGGCGGCCTCGGGGATCAGCGCGGAGCCGAGGAGATGGTCGAGCTCGGCGTGCAGGCCGGCACTGCGCGACACGCGGAAGCTGGGGCCGAGCTTCAGCCGCCGGTGCCCGACGGTGGTGCTCAGCTCGATGACGACGTCGGACTCGCCCGGGAACCCCGAGAGGAGATCCTTGAGCTCCCCCAGCACCGACGCGGGCAGGGCGGTGGCGTCGAGCCGCAGCTTGAGCGCGCTCGGGCCGAGGACCGGCTTGGCAGCCTGGACCTGCGCCTCTAGCACCTCCGCCTCGGTGGGCTGAAACAGCTCCACCTGCTGGGCGATGAGGCACGTCGTGTCCCGGTCCTTGTGGTCCACCTTGCCCCGGACGAGCACGATCGAGTCGGTCTCCAGCGCGTCCTCGCACGAGGCCAGCGTCTTGCCGAACACGATGATCTCGACCGAGGTCTCCAGGTCATACAGGGTGGCGAACATCATGAAGTCACCCTTCTTGGTCTTGATCCGCTTGGCGTGCGTGACCATGCCGCCGATCGTGACCCAGTCGCCGTCGCGCCGCGCGGGCAGTTCGGCCAACGTGCTGTCGGCCTTGGCCCGCAGTGCCGGGCCCACCTCCTTGAGGGGGTGGGCGGAGATGAACAGGCCCAGCGCCTCCTTCTCGGCCGCCAGCAGCTCGTTCTGGTCGAACTCATCGCCGGGGATCGGAGCATGCGTCGGCCCGGCGAAGGCCCCCGCGGCGTTGCCCGCCCCGCCATCATCGCCGTCGAGGTCGGGCCCGAGGTCAAAGATGGAGCCCTGGCCGATGAGCGCGTCCTGCTGGGCCTTCTGGCCGGAGGCCTGGGCCTGCTCGAGCACCAGGAGCATCCCTTTGCGGCTGTCGTTGGTGGAGCCGAAGGCGCCGCACTTGATGAGCGCCTCGATCGCCTTCTTGTTCACGGAGCGGTTGTCCACGCGCTCGCAGAAGTCGAACAGGCTCGTGAACGGGCGCGCCTCGCCGTCATCGCCGCGAGCGCCCTTGATCGCCTCCACGGCCTGGTAGCCGACCCCCTTGACGGCGTCGAGCCCGAAACGGATGTTCCCGTCCACCACCACGAACTCATGGTCTGAGAGGTTGACGTCGGGCGGCAGGATGGCGATGCCCATCTGCTCGGCCTGACCCACGAAGAACGGGACCTTGTCCTTGGTGTCCATCACGGACGAGATGAGCGCGGCCATGTACTCGGCGGGATAGTTGGCCTTCAGCCACGCGGTGCGGTAGGAGATGAGCGCATAGCAGGCGGCGTGCGACTTGTTGAACGAGTAGTCGGCCGACCGCTCGTTCGTGGACCACAGCATCTCGGTCACCGACTCGCTGGTGCCCGTCCGGCGGCACCCCTCGAAGAACTCCGGCTTGAGCTTCGCCATCGCCTCGCGGTTCTTCTTGCCGATCGCCTTGCGCAGGTCGTCGGCGCGCGCTCCGCTGAAGCCGGCGAGCTCCTTGGAGATGAGCATCGCCTGCTCCTGGTAGAGGATCACGCCCTTGGTGTCCTCGAGAATCGGGCGCAGGCGCTCGTCGGCGTATTGAATGGACTCCGGATCGCGCTTGCCCCGCGCATAGGTGGGGATCTGGTCCATCGCGCCCGGCCGGTAGAGCGCGCCGAGTGCGATCAGGTCCTCGAACTCGGTCGGCCGGACCTTCTTGAGCGATTCGCGCATCCCCTCCGACTCGAACTGGAACACGCCGATCGAATCGCCGGCGGCGAGCATCTCATACGTTGTGGCGTCGTCGAGCGGCAGCGTCGCCATGTCCGGGCGGTCACCGGTGGAGCGCCCGACGATGTCGAGGGCGTCCTCGATCACGTCGAGGTTGCGCAGGCCGAGGAAGTCCATCTTCAGCAGCCCGATCTGCTCGACCGGCTTCATCGAGAACTGGGTCACGGTGCGGAAGACCCGCTCGCCGTTCTCGTCGGCGCCCGCGTCGGCGATCTGCAGGGGCAGGATGTCCGTGAGGTCACGGTCGGAGATGACCACCGCCGCCGCGTGGATCGACGAGTTGCGGACGATCCCCTCCAGGCCCCGGGCCACCTCGACGATCTGCTTGGCGGTGCCGTCGCGGTCGATCTCGGCGCGCAGCGGCTGCCCCGCGGCGAGGCACTCGTCGAAGCTGGGCGGCCGCCCCTGCTGCGGGTCGGGGATGAGCTTGGCCAACCGGTCGCCGATGGCGTACTCGTGTCCCAGCACCCGGGCGGCGTCGCGCGTGGCGGCCCGCGGGAACATCTTGCCGAAGGTGATGATCTGGGCGACGGCCTCCTTGCCGTACTTCTCGGTCACGTAGCGGATGACGCGCTCACGGCCGCGCACCGAGAAGTCCATGTCGATGTCGGGCATGGACACCCGCTCGGGGTTGAGGAAACGCTCGAACAGCAGGTCGTAGCGCAGCGGATCGAGGTCGGTGATCTGCAGGCAATAGGCGACGATCGATCCCGCGGCCGACCCGCGGCCCGGTCCGACGGCGATGCCCGCGTCCTTGGCGTACTTGACGAAGTCCCACACGATGAGGAAGTAGGCGTTGAAGCCCATCCCATCGATGACGCCCAGTTCGTAGTCAGCGCGCTCGCGAGCGTCGGCCGGCACCGGGTCGCCGTAACGGCGGCGCAGGCCCTCGTCGACGAGCCGGCGCAGGTAGTCGCGCTCGTCGCTGGCATCGGGGGTCTGATAGCGCGGGATCAGCTGGCGGCCGAGTTCTATCTCCACGTCGCAGCGCTCGGCGATCTCCGTCGTGCTGGCGATCGCCTCCGGCCACTCGGCGAAGGCCTCGGCCATCTCCTGGCTGGAACGGAGGTAGAACTCGTTGGTGTCGAAGGTGATCTTGGGCTGGCTGAGCGTGGACTTGGTCTGCACGCACAGCAGCGCGGCGTGGTGGTGGTAGTCCTCTCGGCGCAGGTAGTGCACGTCGCCCGTGCCGACGAGCGGGCGCCCGAGCTCGCGGGCGATGCGGACGATCTCCTCGTTGCACTTGTCCTGCACGGGCAAGCCGTTCTTCTGCACCTCGAAGTAGACGTTGTCGCCGCCGACCGCGGTCATCAGCTCCGAGGCGTGGGCGCGGGCCAGGTCCGGACGGTCGTCGATGAGGTGCTGACAGAACCGAGACTGCAGGCAACCGGAGAGCGCGATCAGGCCCTCGCCGTGCTCGGCGAGCTGCGCCATGTCCACCGACGGCTTGCCGCGCTGATACCCCTCCAGGAAGCCGCGGGAGGAGAGCTTGACCAGGTTGCGATAGCCCATGGCATCGGCGGCCAGCAGCGTGAGATGGAAGCGCTCCAAGCGCCCCGGGGCACGGCGGGTGTGATCGTCGACGACGTAGACCTCACAGCCGATGATCGGCTTGATCTGCTGCTTGCGGCACGCGGTGAACAGCTCGACCGAGCCGTTCATGACCCCGTGATCGGTGAGGCCCAGGGCCGGCTGGTCGAACTCGGCGGCGCGTGCTGCGAGCGCGTCGATCTTGCACGCCCCGTCGAGCAGCGAGTACTCGGAATGGACGTGGAGATGGGCGCAGACGGGGGTCATCAGACGGCGGTTCCTACCTTAGAAGCTGAGCCGGATGGGTCGGCCGCCGCGGGTCGCCAACGGGCGCGTTTTACTCGCTCTGTGCGCGTTTGATCCACTTGCGCAGCGACAGGAACGCGCCCACGTCGCCGTCCACCCGCACCCCGGGGACGGGCTCCCCGGCAAGCGCGGCGAGCAGGTCGTCGGTGGCGCAGTGGATGCTCGTGCTGGGTCCGCCCTCGGGGGCGATGCGGGTGGCGGCCGGCGGGCGCCCCTCATGCACGATGAGGTATGTCCGAGTGGCCCCCGGCGCGGAGTGGGCCACCGTGAATCGCTCGGTCGCGGTCCAGGCGGGATCGATCATCGCGGCGAGCAGCCCGAACGCGATGAGGGGATCGGGACGCACGCCGGCGTGGTGCAGGGCCCCGAGGTCGAGCGGGGCACCGAGCAGCGACGAGAGAGCCGCCACGCCCTCCCGGCGGCCACGCACCCGTGCGGCGCGACGCCCGAAGATCCGCCGCAACCGGCCGGCCGTGAGCAGACGGGCGATCCGCGCGGGCTCGCCGATGACCTGGAAGTCGACCTCCTGGCGCGGGCGCGGAGCGGTCTGGACCTCGATCGCCGGGACGCCGTTGGGAACCGACACCCAGACGCAGCGATCGGGCGCGAGCACGAGGTCGTAGGTGACCGCGTGCGGATAGACCACACGCTGGAGCGGCAGCAAGTCGAGCAGCAGCCGGCCGGCCGCGTCGAGATCGGTGCGGGCCATCGTGCGAAACGCCCGCTCCAGCGATGGGCGGGTCAGCGCCTCGTGCATCGACGGGGCGCGGACGAGCGCGGTCGACGGGGCCACAGGCGCGTCCTGCGGGGCGATGGTCTCGCGCAAGCGGGTGAGCGCATCGTTGAGGCGCGCCGGCTCGACCGCCGCGGCCGCGGGTACGGGGGCCGGGAGGGGCGAAGGGCCCCGCGGCGGTGCTGACGTGGCGGGCGGCGGTGCGGTCGCGGTGGGCGACGGTGCGGTCACGGTGGGCGGCGCAGCCGCCACGGTGGGCGGCGCAGCCACAGTGGGCTCGGGCGTGGGCGCTGGCGCTGGCGCGGGCTCCGGCGAAGGCATGGCGGCCAGCCGGGCCAGCGTCTCGCGCAGCTCACCGATCGCCTCATAGGCGCCCAGGGACGCCCCGCGCGCGTCGCGCAGCTCGCGCTCGAGCTCGGCAGCGCGCCGCTCGGCGTCGACCCGCAGCGTCCGTTCCCGGGTCAGCTCGCCGCCCAGCGAGTCGAGCTCGGCGCGCAGTTCGGTCAGGACGGCGCTCGTCCGGCGCTCGAGGACGACCCGCGCGGCCAGCCGGGACTCGGCGTCGATCAGCCGCGCGCGCAGCGCGGCGTCCGCGCGGGCGCGGGACTCGAGCTCCGCCCGCAGGCCGGCAACGGCGTCCGGAGCCGCCTGATCCGCGACGAGAGACAGGTACGACGGTGCCGGCGCGGGTGGACGCGGCGGCACCAGCGGCAGCGGCGCCGGGACCACGTGCATCGCGACTGGCTCGGGCTTCGCGACAGCAGGCTGGATGGCCGGGGGCACGCCGGGCTCGGGCTCCGCGGGGATCCGGATCGCCTGCCCGGCCCGGGCGCCGCGCAGCTGGTGCTCGAAGCGCAGGCGCGCGGTCTCGGCCGAACCGGCTTCCGCGCGGCGCTGGAGCTTCTGCTCGGCCAGCTCGCGCTCGCGCTCGGCCCGTTGCCGGGCGGCGGTGGCTGCCGCCGCGACCTGCTCGGCCTCGTCGCTGCGACGCCGGGCGCGCTGCAGCTCGTCCTCGAGGCTCCGGATCCGGTCCTCGGCGGCGGCCAGGTCGCCCATCGCCTGCCGGGCGCGGTCAGCCTCCTGCGCACTCGAGGCCAGGCGGCGGGCGAGATCCCGGCGCAGCGCCTGCTCGGCGTGGGCCCGCTGCTCGGCGATCCGGCGCTTGCGCTCGCGCTCCTCGAGCGACGCGGCGAGCTCGTCGCGGACCGAGCGCGCGTCTCGCAACTCGTCCTCCAGCGCCTCGACCCGCTGCGTCAGCTCGTTGACGCCGCGGGCCGGGTCAAAATCCCGGGGCTCCTCTGGCTCATCCGGGTCAGGCTCGCGTGCCCGCGGGGGCGGCGGCGGACGGCCTGACGACGTCGACGGGCGCTGTGGCGACGCCGGTGGTGGCGGCGCGGCCGGCGACGGCGGCGCGGGGCTCGCCGGCCCAGCCTCGCCAGGCGGCGGCCCGCTGCTCGCCGGCGCGCGCTCGCCGGGCGCCGGCACGGCGACGGGCAGCGGCACGATCACGGTGCCGAACTGGAGCCATGTCCGTCCCAGCTCGGGAGCCATCCAGCCTGGGATGGTGAAGGTCAGGCGCCACACCCCCGGCCCCGTGCCGCCCACGCTCGGTGGCTCGGGCATCGCGGGGTAGCGGTGTCGACGGCCCTCGGCCTCGATGACGAGGGTCGGCTGGCCGGTGCTCACGGGCCGTCGGCGCCGCCACCGGCCGGTGATCCGGACGGTGAGGTTCCCACCCGTCTCCGCGGCCCACTCGACCGACTCGATCGACACCGCGGACGTCCCCTGTAGCTCGCTCATCGCCCGCGACGGTACGTCGCGGCGCGGACAGATGGGGCGCCGCGCGCTCCCCGACGTCGCTCAGTGCGGACTTTGCGATCGCAGTTGCTCGCTGAGGCTGCGCGCCTCGGCCAGCAGACGCTGGGCCTCGCCCAGATCGGCGCTCTGCGCCGACTGGTACTCGCGGGTGATGGCAAGCTCCGAGCCCAGTCGCTCGAGCTCGGCTCGCAGACCCGCCACCTCACCGGCGGCCGCGTCCCGAGAGACCTGGGCGACCGCGAGCTGGTCGCGCAGCGCCGACAGCTCAGCGGCGTGGTGCTGGCGGTCCGAGGCGGCCCCAGCGAAGCGGTGGCGCAGATCGGCGGCCTCGGCAGACGCGGCGCGGCCGCGCTCACGCTCGGCCTCCAGCTCCGCGCGGCTCCCGTCTCGCTCGGCCTCCGCGGATACGGCTCGCGCCTCGGCCTCCGACAGACGGCGCTCGTATTCGTCGCGCTGGGTGGCCACCGCGCTCATCAGCTCGTGGAGCTCGCCCCGCAGATCGCCGTGCGCCGTCTCGAGCGCCGCCTGGCGGGAGGTCCGGGCCTCCAGCTCTGACATGGCGTCGGCCAGCGATCCCTGGAGCCGAGCCACTTCGGCCGAGCGCTGCTCGAGTTCGGCGTGCAGCGCGGAGACACTCTCCTTGAACAGAAGCTCGGCCAGAGGCCCCGTGCGGCCCGTGTCCACCGCGGCGTCGGCGCTCTCCAGCAGGTGCGTCGGATCGGTGTCGGCAGGGGGCGGCGCGACGTCCGGCGGCCACGCGCGAGCGTCGCCCAGCGCCGGCGGGGGGACCACCTCGGGTGACCAGGCATGAGCCTCAGCCAGCGTCGGCGGGGGCGCCACCTCGGGCGGCCAGGCGCGGGCGTCGCCGAGTGCCGGCGGCGCAGGCACCCGGTGGATGCCGTCGCCGTCGGAGGAGACGCCGGGGGGCGGTACCGGCACGACCGCTGTCCCCACCCAGATGGCGGCCTGGCCCGCGTGGCGCGGCTGAGCCCACGGCGGGATGCGGAACGTCGCCTCCCAGGCCCCGGGCGGGATCGGATGCCCGTCGCGCTCGGCCGCGAAGCGGTGGCGACGCCCCTGTACCTGGACGACCAGCAGCGGCTCGGTGGCGCTCGGTTCAACGTCGCCCAGCCAGCGTCCGGTCAGCCGCAGGTGCACCCCGTCGCGGTCGCTCCGCGTGCAGTCCACGCGGTCGATGGCAACGGGAGTGTCGGCGGGGGCGGAGTCAGTCATGCTGGGGAGGGCCGCCCTCGGGTCCGTTGGAGCGTCCTCGCGTGCGTGCTTTCGTCGGGCACACGAGCAGTCCCTCCCTAAAGCTCCGCAAACTTACGTCTTATTGATGTGACGCCGCCTGGCGGCCTGCGGCGGCGACACCCGCGACGACCAACGCTCCGACGCCCGCGATGGCCAGCTTGGCCTTGAAGCCGGTCACGTTGTGGCGCATGTACCACTTGGTGCCCTGCCAAACGGCAAAGCCGAGGATCTTGTAGCCCATTGATCTCGATGCTACCTCAGGGGCGGTGGTCGCAACCAAAGCCTCGTGGTGGCCGGCCGCGCCGCAGGCCCAGCGCGGCGGCGCAATCTTGAACGTACACGGCACACACTGTCGTTTCGAGGACCGTGTGCTCTGGAACGGCGATCACGTTGAACGCTCAGAGCACACGGTCTGGAAATGGCCAACGTGTGCTCTGAGGTGTCAATCGGTGCGCTTGGGTCCTGGCTCCCTTCCCCAGCCGCAGTAGACGCCTCGCGGCGCCAGATCGTCGGAGATAGGCCCCTCCATAGCGAGCGGGGCGGCGGCGGCGCGGCCGGCCGGTCTAACTCAGCTGGAGGGCAGGTCCTGCGCCACGTGGCGCATCGCCTGCACCGCGGGCGCAAGGTCGTCGACCACGGTCGTCCGGGTGATGAGCCCGGTCAGCTCCAGCACCCGCCGCGGCGGCGAGCCCGGCGGGCACACGACGATGAGCTGCTGGGAGCGCTCGCGCAGCCGCGCCGCGAGGTCGTGGAGCAGCGAGATGCCGGTCGAGTCCATGTAGGCGACCAGCCGGAGGTCCACCACCAGCCCCGGGGCGAAGTTGGGCAGGGTCATGAGCCGGCGGGTGATGTCATCGACGTTGGAGATGTCCACCTCGCCGCTGATCGCGGCCACGGGCACGCCGTCGTGATCCTGGATGTCGACGTGGGCCAGGTCGCCGGCCGCGGGGGTCGACTCGGCACCGGTGAAGGCCGACGGCTCGCTGCCGGATGCGCCGGCCATCACGGCCCCGCCCGGCTGGCCGGGCTCTCGCCGAAGCTACGCCTCATCGTCACCGTCGTGCCCTCCGAACGGCGGTCGACGCGGACCTCGTCGCAGAGCTCACGCATCAGCGCGATGCCGCGACCGCCGTGCTGACCCCGGGGCGGGCGCCACTGGCCGGTGTCGCGGACCTGGAGCGACACGGCATTGCCGTCGCGGGCCGCGCTCGCCTGGAACGTCGCATCGCCCGGACCATACGCGTGGCGGATGACGTTGGTGCACGCCTCAGACCACGCCACCTCGAGGTCGTAGCGTGCCACGCCGTCGAGCTCGGGCACATTCTCGTTGAGCCACACGCGCAGTCGGTGGCGCACCAGCGGCACCGAGGTGGCCTTGGCGGGCAGCGTCAACTCCAGCGCGCCCAGCGGCGGGCCCAGGACGCGGACGGCCAGCACGGCGATGTCGTCGTGGCTGGCCTGCTCGGTCACGGTGCGCTCCAGGATGTAGTCGCACAGCTCGTCGACCTCGGTCGGTGCGTTGGCAAACGCGTCGCGCAGGCGGTCAAAGCCGGTGTTGATCGACTCGCGGCGGCGCTCGACCAGGCCGTCGGTGAACAGCAGCAGCGTGTCGCCTGCGTTCACCGGGTACTCGGCCTCGTCGGCCTTGACCCGGTCGTCGATGCCCAGCGGCAGCGTGTTGCCCGTCTCCAGGAAGCGGATCTCGCCGTCGGCCGACCGCAGCGCGGGCGGCGGGTGGCCGGCGCGCGAGAGCGACACCGTGCCCTTGGAGGCGTCGATGATCAAGAAGAGGACGGTGGCGATCATCCCGGCACCGAAGGTGGCGTGCACGACCCGGTCGAGCTGCTGGAGCGCCGCCCCCGGGCCGTGGCCCTCGACGGCGAACGCGCGCAGGGCGTTGCGCAGCTCGCTCATCGTCGTGGCCGCCCGGACCCCGTGGCCGACGACGTCGCCGATCATCACCGCGGTGCGGTCGCGGTCGAGCTCGAGCGCGTCGTACCAGTCGCCGCCGATCTGGGGGGCCAGACCGCTGGGCAGGTAGCGCGCGGCGAGCTCCAGGCGCGGGTGGTGCGGAAGGCGGTCGGGGAGGAGGCTGCGCTGGAGGGTCTCCACCAGCTGGCGTCCGTGCGCGAAGCGCTGGACGTGGTCGATGGCGATCGCCATCCGGTCGGCTGCCAGGGCGAGCAGCTCCAGGGCTCCGGCGTCGAAGCGGTCCTCCGCGGTGGCGCCGAGGACGATCAGGCCCAGGAGCTCGTCGGAGGTGACCAGCGGCACCACCATCAGGCTGGCGATCATCGCGGCGTCCTCGCCGGCGGCGGCCTCCGCGGCACCGCCGGGCTCCGGCAGCGCCTCCCCCACCAGCAGTGCCGCCTCGCGCTCGACGGCGAGGCGTCCGAACGTCCCCTCCCCGAGCATCACCCGGCCGTCGCGCGCCACCGGGAGGACGCCACGGCCGGCGTGGACGCCCAGGCCCGGCGCGTTCTCGTCGCGCAGCAACAGGCAGGCCGAGTCGGCCTGGAACAGCGTCGCGGCGCGCTCCACGAGCTCGGCGGTCAGCCCGCCCATCTCCAGGTGCGACAGCGCCGCGTCAGACAGGATCTGGAGCGTGCGCACCGTCCGCGCCACGGTCTCGGCCTCGGCACGGGCCCGCGATTGGCGCACGCGCTCTCCGCGCTCGCGGCTGAGCTCCACGAACACCGACACCTTGGCGCGCAGGATCTCGGGCTCGAACGGCTTGATGACGTAGTCCACGGCGCCCGAGGCATAGGCCAGGGCGATCTCCTCCACGTCCGAGACCTGGGCGGTGAGGAAGATGATCGGGATGTGCCGCGTCCGGGGCCGGGCGCGGATGATGCGCGCGGTCTGCAGGCCGTCGAGGCCGGCCATGCGGACGTCGAGCAGGATGACGGCGATGTCCTCGCGCAACAGCGCGCGTAGGGCCTGCTCGCCGGAGTCGGCGCTGACCAGGCGCTCGCCCAGGGGCTCGAGGACGGCCTTGAGGGCGGCCAGGTTCTCCTTGTGGTCATCGACCAGCAGGATGCCCGCCTGGCGCTCGTCGGCGGACGGCGTCAGCGCGGCGGACGCGACGAAGACCGACTGATGATCAGGGTCGGGTGCCGCCTGCACTGGCGAATCCAGGCTCGGGTCGGTGCTCACGCGCTCCGACATGGGGTGGGTGGGGACAGATTCTCAGACACAGAGCCACCCGTTGACGAGCGAGATCAGCTTGTCGGGATCGACGGGTTTGGTGATGTAGTCCGAGGCGCCGGCCGCGATGCTCTTCTCTCGGTCGCCCTGCATCGCCTTCGCGGTCACGGCGATGATCGGGAGCGTGCGCAGCGCGGGCATCGCCCGGGCGGCCCGGATCGTCTCATAGCCGTCCATCTGGGGCATCATGATGTCCATCAGCACGAGGTCGATCCGCGCGTCGGTGGACAGGATGTCCAGCGCCTCGCGGCCGGTCTCGGAGAAGACCACGTCCAGCCCACGATCCTCGAGCAGGCTGGCCAGGGCGAACAGGTTGCGCACGTCATCGTCGACGAGCAGGATCCGGCCCTGCATCCTCGCCGCCGAACCGTCGCCTCCCCCCTCCGCGTCGTCGTCGGGACCGGCCACCGCCGGGCCGCTCGCGGGGTGAAGGATGAGCGCAGCCTCGGCAGCCAGCGCCTCGTCGGAGTCGGCCACGCGGGGCAGCAGCGCCGGCTCATAGCGGCGCAGCCGCGCGCGGTCTCGCTCGGTCACGCGCCGGTCCAGGCGCAGAATGACGGGCAGCCGCCGGATCTGGTCGCGGCCGCGCAGCTCGTCGAGCAGCGCGAACACCGAGGTCTTGGACAGCCGTGAGCCGATCACCAGGCAGTCCGGGAGCGACGCGTCGATGACGGCCAGCGCCTCCTCGGCCTCCTGGGTGCTGGTGAGCTCCACCCCGTGGTCGCGACCGACCAGGCCGCGGATGGCGTGCAGGGCCAGGCCGCCGCGGTCCAGGACCAGCAGACGCCGGGTGGGCGCGGCGGGCCGCGACGGCGTCCGGCGCAGGCCGGCGTCCCCCGAGTCGGGCACCGGGTCGCCGTTGGCGCGCGCCACCGGCGCCGGCGTCGCCTGGCCGTTGGGCAGCGCCCCCGCGCCCAGGGGCGACTCGGGCGAGACCACGGTGGCGTCGGGTGCGGCGTCCAACCGGAGGGTCAGCGTGAACACCGTGCCCTGGTCAACCGTGCTCTGCACGCTGATCTCGCCGCCCAGCGCGCGCGCCAGCTCCCGGCTGATCGAGAGCCCCAGCCCGGTGCCGCCGTACGTGCGGCTGGTGGTGCCGTCGGCCTGCTGGAAGGCCTCGAAGATGACCGCCAGCTTGTCCTCCGCGATGCCGATGCCGGTGTCGATCACGCTGAAGGTGACGACGTCCTCGGCGGCGCGCTCGATGCGCAGGGTGACCCCGCCCTCGGCGGTGAACTTGAACGCGTTGGAGAGCAGGTTGCGCAGGATCTGCTGGAGGCGCTGCTCGTCGGTGACGATCGCCGAGGGCACGTCATCGGTGAGCACCACGTTCAAGGTCAGGCCCTTGTCGGCCGCCACCGGCTCGAAGGTCCGCTGCACGTAGGCGCAGATCCCGGCCACCGGGATTGCGTCGAAGAGCAGGTCCATCTTGCCCGCCTCGATCTTGGACAGGTCCAGGATGTCGTTGATGAGCTCGAGCAGGTCCGAGCCGGCGGCCCGGATGGTGCGGGCGAAGTCCAGTTGCTTCTCGGTCAGGTTGCCCGCCTCGTTGTCGAGCAGCAGCTTGGAGAGGATGAGCAGGCTGTTGAGCGGGGTGCGCAGCTCGTGGCTCATGTTGGCCAGGAACTCGGACTTGTAGCGGCTGGACAGTGCAAGCTGGGCGGCCTTCTCCTCCAGCCCCAGTCGCGCCAGTTCGATCTCGCGGTTCTTGCCCTCGATGTCCAGGTTGCGCTCTTCCAGCAGCTGCGCCTGCTGCTCGAGCTCGGCGTTGAGCGACTGGGACTGCTGGAGCAGCTGCTCGGTGCGCATGTTGGCGATGATCGTGTTGAGCACCACCCCCAGCGTCTCCATCAGCTGTTCGAGGAACGTGCGGTGAATCTCCGATGGCGTCCGCAGCCACGCCAGCTCGATGACGCCGAGCACCTGGTCCTCGAAGAGGATCGGCATGATGACGATGCTGGCCGGGACCGAGTGGCCCAGCCCCGAGCTCACGCGGATGTAGTTGTCGGGCGGCTCGGTGATCTCGATCGTGGTGCGCTCCAGCGCGGCCTGGCCCACCAGCGACTCACCCACCACGAACCGGTCGGGGACCTCGCTGCGCCGCGTGTAGCCGTAGCTGGCGATGAGCCGCAGCTCGCGCGGCTGGCCCTCGGCGTCTGACTCGGTCAGGAAGAAGGCGCCGTGCTGGGCGGTCACCGTCGGGGTCAGCTCGGACATGATCAGCTGCGTCACCGTGGCCAGCACGCGCTGGCCCTGCATCAGCCCCGAAACGCGCGCCAGGTTGGTCTTCAGCCAGTCCTGCTCCTGGTTGCGGGTGGTGGTGTCGCGCAGGTTGGCGATCATCTGGTTGATGTTGTCCTTGAGCTCGGCCACCTCGCCCTGGGCCTCGACCGTGATCGACCGGGTGAGGTCGCCCTGGGTGACCGCTGTGGACACCTCGGCGATGGCGCGCACCTGAGTGGTGAGGTTGCCGGCGAGCTGGTTGACGTTCTCGGTCAACCGCCGCCAGGTGCCGGACACGTCCTCCACCTCGGCTTGGCCGCCGAGCTTACCCTCGGTACCCACCTCGCGGGCCACGCGCGTCACCTCGTCGGCGAACGAGGAGAGCTGGTCGACCATGGTGTTGATGGTGTTCTTCAGCTCCAGGATCTCGCCCTTGGCGTCGGCGGTGATCTTCTGGGACAGGTCGCCGCGGGCCACCGCGGTGGTCACCTGAGCGATGTTGCGCACCTGATCGGTGAGGTTGGCCGCCATCAGGTTCACGTTTTCGGTGAGGCCGCGCCACGTGCCCGAGACGCCCTGCACCTCGGCCTGACCGCCGAGCACGCCCTCGGTGCCGACCTCGCGCGCCACACGGGTCACCTCGGCGGCGAAGGAGCGCAGCTGCTCCACCATCGTATTGATGGTGTCGGCGAGCGCGGCCACCTCGCCCTTGGCCTCGACGGTGATCTTCTTGGTCAGGTCGCCCTGCGCCACAGCGGTTGTCACCTGGGCGATGTTGCGCACCTGGGTGGTCAGATTGGCCGCCATCAGGTTCACGTTCTCGGTGAGGCCGCGCCACGTGCCCGAGACATCCTCCACCTCGGCCTGGCCACCGAGCACGCCCTCGGTACCCACCTCGCGGGCCACGCGGGTCACCTCGGCGGCGAAGGAGCGCAGCTGATCAACCATCGTGTTGATGGTGTTCTTGAGCTCCAGGATCTCGCCCTTGGCGTCGGCGGTGATCTTCTGGGTCAGGTCGCCCTGCGCCACTGCGGTGGTCACCTGGGCGATGTTGCGCACCTGATCGGTCAGGTTGTTGCCCATGCCGTTCACGGACTCGGTGAGTCCACGCCACGTCCCGGAAACCCCCTGCACCTCGGCCTGACCGCCGAGCTTCCCCTCGGTACCCACCTCGCGCGCCACGCGCGTCACCTCGTCAGCGAACGAGGACAGCTGGTCCACCATCGTGTTGATGGTGTTCTTCAGCTCCAGGATCTCGCCCTTGACGTCCACCGTGATCTTCTGGGTCAGGTCACCCTGCGCCACCGCCGTCGTCACCTGGGCGATGTTGCGCACCTGGTTGGTCAGGTTGTTGGCCATGCCGTTCACCGACTCGGTGAGGTCCTTCCACGTGCCGGCGACGCCCGGGACGTCGGCCTGGCCGCCCAGCTTGCCCTCGGTACCCACCTCGCGGGCCACGCTGGTCACCTGCTCGGCGAACACCCGCAGGGTGTCGGTCATCGAGTTGATGGTGTCGGCCAGCGCCGCCACCTCACCCTTGGCCTCCACCGTGATCTTCTGGGTCAGGTCACCCTGGGCTACCGCGGTGGTCACCTGGGCGATGTTGCGCACCTGGTTGGTCAGGTTGTTGGCCATGAAGTTCACCGATTCGGTCAGGTCCTTCCAGGTGCCGGCCACGCCCGGCACCTCGGCCTGGCCGCCCAGCACACCCTCCGTGCCGACCTCCCGCGCCACGCTGGTCACCTGCTCGGCGAACACCCGCAGGGTGTCGGTCATCGAGTTGATGGTGTCGGCCAGCGCCGCCACCTCACCCTTGGCCTCCACCGTGATCTTCTGCGACAGGTCACCCTGCGCCACCGCCGTCGTCACCTGGGCGATGTTGCGCACCTGATCGGTCAGGTTGTTGGCCATGAAGTTCACCGACTCGGTCAGGTCCTTCCAGGTGCCCGACACCCCCTGCACCTCGGCCTGACCGCCCAGCTTGCCCTCGGTACCCACCTCGCGCGCCACGCGCGTCACCTCGTCAGCGAACGAGGACAGCTGGTCCACCATCGTGTTGATGGTGTTCTTCAGCTCCAGGATCTCGCCCTTGACGTCCACCGTGATCTTCTGGCCGAGGTCACCCTGGGCCACTGCCGTCGTCACCTGGGCGATGTTGCGCACCTGGGCGGTGAGGTTGTTGGCCATGGCGTTGACGGACTCGGTGAGGTCCTTCCAGGTGCCCGACACCCCCTGCACCTCGGCCTGACCGCCCAGCTTGCCCTCGGTACCGACCTCGCGCGCCACGCGCGTCACCTCGTCAGCGAACGCCGAGAGCTGGTCCACCATCGTGTTGACGGTGGTGCCGATGTTGAGGAACTCGCCCTTGACCGGCTGGCCACCGATCTTCAACGCCATCTTCTGGGAGAGGTCGCCGTCAGCGACGGCGCCGATGACGCGAGCCACCTCGGTGGTGGGACGTACGAGGTCGTCGATGAGCGCGTTGAGCGCGTCCACGCCGGTGGCCCAGGCGCCACCGGCGTCGCTGAGTTCGGCGCGCTCGTCCATCCGGCCCTCGCGTCCGATGATCTTGCCCACCCGGACCAGCTCGCGCGACATCTCATCGTTGCGCTCGAGTAGGGCGTTGAGCGCGTCCGCCACCTGACCCATGGTCCCGTTGCCCCGGGGCCTCAGACGTTGTGAGAAGTCCCCGTCGCGCGCCGCGCGCAGCGCACTCAGCAGGTCGGCGAGATCCGCTTCGGCCGGAGTCGCGGCCCCGTTCGGGCGGACTCCTTCCGCCCCGTCATCGCTGCTCATGTGTGGGATTATCCTCTCGCAGTGGTAGCGATGTCGGACACCGTCTCCGAGGCGGCCCAGCCGACCGGCCGCTATTTAAACACTAACTGGCCTATCACCTCGCATGGCCCACTGCAAGTCGGGCAGTGGACACAAAGACGATCGTTCATGCAAACGTCTCGCGAACCAGTGCGCGCTGGGGCTTGGCGGCAAGCTCGGTAAACCGCTCGGCGAACTCGTCGCGAGCCGCCTGTTCGTCGACGCGGAGCCGCTCGATCAGGGCGCCCATCGCCATGCAGGCGGCGCCACCGCCGGGCAGCGTGGCCACCTCCTCGACACTGGAACGCAGCATCGCGATCTGGACCTCGCGATCCTGATGGCGCCCGAGCAGGTCCTGGAGAGCCTTCAGCGACTTGACGAACAGCGTCACCGCCTCCTCGTCGAACAGCTTGACCCCGAACAGTTCGAGCAGATAGCGCAGCTCCTTGGCCTTCTTGCGCAGCTCGTGGTAGTCCGCGGCGGGGCTGGAGGGCTCGATCGCGCGCCCCATGGCCACAATCAGCTTGTAGACCTTGCGGATCCGCTTGCCCGCGACCATCCCGATCGGGCGCTCGGCGGCCGGCCGGTCGTGGGCGGAGCGCTCCACCATGCTCTCCAGCAGCCGGTCCCAGTCCGCGAACAGGTCGCCCGCGCGGACCGAGCGCAGCGCGCGGGTCAGGTCGGCCCGGGCCGCCATCCGGGTGTGGACGAGCACCGGGACGAGTGGATCCAGGTCGCGGCGCGTCGCCTCGGGCAACATGTCGCGCAGGGCGTCGAGGTCCTCGAGATAGACATCGAGATCGCGGGCAGGGCCCGTCGCCTGCTGCAGCCAGCGAAACTCGGCGCGAAAGCCGGGCAGCTCGCCCGGCGGGAAGACCTCCTTGAGCTGGCGCTGGACCGCCCGCGACCGCCGGACCGCGATCCGGAGCTGGTGCAGGTGCTCGGGGTCCTCCCCGCTGATCGCTCCGTCCATGTTCTCGGCGATCACGTCAAGCAGCCGGCGGAGCACGGCCGTCGCCGCGGCGTCAGCGCGCTGGCCATAGGCCAGCGGCACGTCGACCTTGGCCTTGACGACCACCGTGCTCATGACATCAAGTCGCCCAGACGCGACACGGCCTCGTCGATCTCGGCCTCGGTCACGATGAGCGCCGGCTCGAAGCGGATCGTGGCCGGGCCGGTGGCGTTGAGAACGAGGCGCTGCTCGAGCAGGGCCCGCTGGGCCAGCGCGGGCGCCGAGACCCCCTCATGCAGGTCGACGCCCACCATCAGCCCGCGCCCGCGCACGGTGGCGACGGCGGGCAGTTCGGCCAGGGCGGCGGCCAGACGCTCCCCCAGCGTCCGCACGCGCTCGAGCAGCTCCGCGTCCGCGCAGATGGACAGCGCTTCGAGCGCCGCCGAGGCCACCAGCGGGCCCCCGGCGAAGGTGGACCCGTGGTCACCGGGCTGCAGCACGTCGGCGAGCCGGGGACCGGTGATGAGCGCGCCGATGGGCAGCCCGCCGCCGAGTGCCTTGGCGCTGGTGATGGCGTCGGGGACCACCGGGGTCTGCTCGTAGGCCCAGAGGGTTCCGGTGCGTCCCATCCCGGTCTGGATCTCGTCGAAGATGAGCGCGGCCCCGGTGCGGTCGCACGCGGCGCGCGCCGCGCGCAGGAGCTCATCGGAGAGCGGGTGGATCCCCGTCTCGCCCTGGATCGGCTCGAGCAGGACCGCTGCGGTGTCCTCGTCGACGGCGGCCGAGAGCGCGGCCGGATCCTTGGGCAGCACCTCGAACCCGGGTACCAGCGGCGCGAACGGCGCCTGCTTCGATTCCTGCGGCGTGGCCGACAGGGCGCCGTAGGTGCGCCCGTGAAACGCCTCCTGGAAGACGAGGATCCTGCCGCCGGGCCGGGCCCGCCGCGCCAGCTTGATCGCCGCCTCGTTGGCCTCGGTGCCGGAGTTGCAGAGGAACACCTTGCCGCCCAGCGACCCCTCCGACAGGGCCTGGGACAGGCGCATTGCGGGCGCGGTGTAGAAGAGGTTGCTGGCGTGGGTCAGCAGCCCCACCTGGTCGCGTACCGCGGCCACCACCCGCGGGTGGCAGTGGCCGACGTTGAGCACCGAGATCCCGGCCAGGAAGTCGAGGTACTCGTTGCCGTCAGAGTCCCACAGGCGCACTCCCGAGCCACGGACGAACTGCACGGGCGCACGGGCGTAGGTCCCGATCGCGTAGCGCCGCTCGAGCTCCTGCAGCTCCTGGAGCGAGGGGGTCATGTCGCTGGTCCAATCTTGGTCCCCTGTCCGGCGTCGGTGAACAGCTCGAGCAGGAGCGAGTGCGGCACGCGGCCGTCGACGATGTGAGCGTGGGAGACCCCCCCGTTGATGGCCTCCAGGCAGGCGGCCAGCTTGGGTCGCATCCCTCCGGTGACGCCCGCCAAGGCCGCCTGCACCGCGTCGGCGCCGATCTCGGAGATCACGGTGGTGGGATCGTCGGGATCGCGCAGCCAGCCGGCAACGTCAGTGAGGAACATGATCTTGTAGGCGCCCAGCGCCCGGGCGACCGCGCCGGCGGCCTCGTCGGCGTTGATGTTGTACGAGTTGCCCTCGCGGTCGGCGCCGACCGAGGCCACCACCGGGATGTAGTCCTGGGCGACGTGGTTGAGGACGTCGACGTCGACGCGCTCGATCCGCCCGACGAAGCCGATGTCCTGTCCCGACGGCGCGGCCTGGCGAGCGGCGCGGAAGAGCAGCCCGTCGTCGCCGCACAGGCCGATCGCCGGCTGCCCGTGGCGGTTGATCAGGAGCACGATGTCCTTGTTGACCTTGCCGACGAGAACCATCTTGGCCACCTCCACCGTCTCGGCGCTCGAGACGCGCAGGCCATCGACGAACTCGACCGGCAGGTCCAGGCGGCGCATGTAGCTGGAGATGTCCGGGCCCCCGCCGTGGATGACGATCGGGTTCATGCCCACGTACTTGAGCAGGACGACATCGCGCGCGAACTCCTCCTTGAGCGCCGGGTTGCTCATCGCCGCCCCGCCGTACTTGATCACCACCGTCTTGCCATGGAACTCCCGGATGTAGGGGAGCGCCTCGAGCAGGGTGGCGACATCGCGCACGTGGTTCCCCTCAGGTGGTGTAGTCGGCGTTGATGGTCACGTACTCGTGGCCGAGGTCGGAGAAGAAGACCTCGGTCTCGACGCCCTCGCCGGGCAGGCCGATCTCATACTCGACCTCGTCGCCGGCGACCGCCTCGGCGAGCGCCTGCTCGTCGTGGGGCACCAGTCCGCCGCGGGCGCACACCTGCACGCCTTCGATGGCGATGTCGACGGGCAGGGGCGCGGTGCCGGGCAGGGCGGCGCCAACCGCCTGGACGATCCGCCCCCAGTTGGCATCGCCTCCGTAGAGCGCGGTCTTGACCAGGGGCGAGTTGGCCACCGCGCGGGCCACCGCGTCGACGGCGCGGTCCTCGCCCCCGCGCACCACCACCCGCCCCACGCGCCGCGCGCCCTCGCCGTCATGGACGACAAGCAGCGCCAGCTGGCGCATGAGCGCGTCGAGGGCCTCGCCGAAGCGCAGTTCGTCCTCGCTCTCGGGCTCCACGGCCACGCCCGACGCGCCGCTGCATTGCAGGATCACCGTGTCGTTGGTCGAGAGCTGACCGTCGACCGAGACGCGTTCGAACGAGCGCTTGACGCAGACGCCGAGCAGCAGGTCCGCCGTCTCGGCCGACAGCTTGGCGTCGGACTGCACGAACACCAGCAGCGTGGCGAAGCCGGGCTGGATCATGCCCGCGCCCTTGGCCTGCCCGGTGATCGTCACCGTGCCGGAGGGCAGCTTGACCTCGAGGCGCGCGCGCTTCTCGAAGGCGTCGGTCGTCCGGATCGCCGCCGAGAATGCCGCGTCGCCGTCGGCGGCCAGCCCGTGTGAGGCAGCGACGATTCCCTGCGTGATCTTGTTCATGGGCAGGGGGACACCGATGACTCCGGTGGAGCAGACCGCGACTTGATCCTCCTTGATCCCGGCGACCATCGCCCCCATGCCCTGCATCTTGGCCGCGTTCTCGAATCCGGCCCGCCCGGTGGCGGCGTTGGCGTTGCCCGAGTTCACCACCACGGCGCGCAGCGCGTCCAACCGCGCGCGCTCGCGGCACAGCAGCACCGGCGGCGCCTGGGTGCCCGAGGCGGTGAAGCGCGCGGCACTCGTGGTCTCCGGCGCGTCGCAGACGATCACCCCCACGTCCGGCGACCCCGACTCCTTGATGCCGGCGGCCACGCCGGCGGCGCGAAAACCGGCGGGCAGCCCGTCGCCGCTGAGTTCGGTGACGTGCTCGGGGCACGGCACCCAGCGGCTGGTGAAGAACCCATCGCTCATGTGATGCCCTCCCCCTCCGGTCGCCCGAACATGACGTTGAGGTTCTGGACCGCCTGGGAGGCCGTCCCCTTCCACAGGTTGTCGATCACGCTGAAGACGATCACTCGGCCGGTGCGCTCGTCGGCGTGGACCGAGATCCGGCAGATGTTGGTCTCGCGGACCGCGCGTACCCCTGGGGGCGCGGTGACCACCTCGACGAACGCCTCGTCGGCGTAGGCCTCTAGATAGATCGATCTAGCGTCTTCGGCGCCCAGGCCGCCGTTCGCCGGAGTGACGTAGCAGGAGACGAGCTCGCCCTGGTCCAGCGGGATGAGATGGGGCGTGAACGTCACCGGGCGATCGGCCCCCAGCACGGCCAGCTCCTGCTCGATCTCCGGCGTGTGGCGGTGACGAGGCACGCTGTAGGCATTCATGTTCTCGTCCACCGAGACGAAGTGCGTCTGATCGGTGGCGCCGCGCCCGGCGCCCGACACGCCGGACTTGGCGTCGATGATCACGTCGGCGATGACGCCGGCCCGGGCCAGCGGGGCCAGGCCGAGGATGGCCGCGGTCGGATAGCAGCCGGGGTTGGCGACGAGGCTGGCGCCGGCGATCTCCGCGCGGTAGTGCTCGGGCAGCCCGTAGACGGCCTCGCTGAGCAGCTCAGGCGCGGGATGCCGGCGGTACCACTCCTCATAGACGGCGGCATCGCGCAGCCGGAAGTCGGCGCTGAGGTCGACCACCTTGACATCTCGCCGGCGCAGCTCGGCCACCAGTTCGGCGGCCGCACCGTGGGGATAGGCGACGATGGCGGCGTCGACGTCGGAGTGGCGCTCGAGGTCGAGCTCCTCCATCACCATCGGGACGCGGTGGTGGGGGTAGAGCTCGTCGACGCGGCGCCCCACGTCAGACCGCGAGGTGACCGTGCTCAGCGTGAACGACGGGTGCCGGTACAGCAGCCGGGCGCAGAGCGCGCCGGCATAGCCCGAAGCGCCAAATACGGCGACGCTAGGAGTCACGCACCCTCCCCTCGAGCTGCGCGACCAGCGCCGAGGCGATCTTGCGCCGCCGTGCGGCGACCTCCTCATCGGTGAGCGTGCGGTCGGACGCGCGGAAGCGCAGGCGCAGCGCCAGCGAGACGTGGCCGGCGCCGACGATCTGCTCATCGCGATAGACGTCGAAGACCTCCGCCCCGGCGAGCAGCGCGCCGCCCGCGGCGCGCACCACGTCGAGCACCTGTGCGGCGGTCACCACGTCCGCGACGATCACCGCCAGGTCCTCGCGGACCTCCGGGAAGCTCGTCAGGTCCCGGTAGCTGGTGAACTGAACGTGCCCGGCGGCGGCGTCGAGGTCGAGCTCGAAGGCTGCCACCGCGGTCTCGTAGTCCCAGGCGGCCGCCACCTCCGGGTGGATCTCCCCGATCCAGCCGGCCGGGGTCCCGCCGATGAGGATCCGCGCGGCTCGCCCCGGGTGCAGGAAGGGCACCGCCTCGGGGTCAGCCTCCACCGCCCAGGGGATGTGCACCGCCTCGAGCATCCCGGAGAGCACGCCCTTGGCGGCAAAGAAGTCCGCGGCGTCGGGCTCAGGGTGGCGCCACGTCGCCGGGCGGACCGGCCCGGAGAGCAGAGCGGCCACGTGGTAGGGCTCTGACGGCAGCGCGTCTGCCCCGCCGCCGTCGGGCAGGTAGACGGCGCCCGCCTCGAACAGCCGCAGCGCGCTCCGGCCGCGGGAGCGGTTGCGCTGCCCGACGTCCAGCAGCGAACCCAGGAGCGTCGTGCGCAGCCGCGACTGGTCAGCCGACATGGGGTTCTCGAGCTCGACCACAGGGCGGTCGGCGATGCGCAGCCGTGTGACCTGCTCGGGCCCCTCGAAGCTCCAGCCGACGATCTCATGCAGCCCCTGGGCGGTGAGGGCGTCTGCGGCGCTGCGGCGCAACCGTTGCACGTCGGTGAGGCGTCCGGAGGCGCCGTGGCGCGACGGCAGGGTTGCCGGCAGGTCCTGGAGCGCCCCGAGGCGGGCCACCTCCTCGATGAGGTCGGCCTCGCGGGTGACGTCGGTGCGTCGAAAGGCCGGCACGACGACGTCCAGGCCGTCGGGGGCGGGCGTGGGCGTGAACTCCAGCGCGGTGAGGATCTCGGCGCAGCGCTCGCGCGGAACCTCCACCCCGAGCAGGCGCTTCACCCGCGCATCGCGCAGGCGGATGGTCTTGAGCGGCGGGCCCTCGCCACCGACGTCGATCGTGCCCGGGAGCATCCGCGCCCCGCACAGCTCGATCATCAGCTGGGTGGCGATCGCCTGCGCCTCCATGGCCTGCTCGGGGGCCAGGCCCTTCTCGTTGCGGCCCGAGGCCTCGCTGCGCAGGCCGAGCGAGAGCGACGTGCGATGGATGTTGGCCCCGTCCCAGTTGGCCGCCTCCATCAGGACGCGCGTCGTCGAGGCCTGGACCTCGGAGCGAGCGCCGCCCATCACGCCGGCGATCGAGGTCGGTCCCTCGTCGTCGGCGATCAGGACCATGTCGGAGTCAAGGTGCCGGGTCTGCCCATCGAGGGTCTGCGCCGTCTCACCGTCGCCAGCCCGGCGGATGGTGAGCTGGGCCCCGGCGATGCGGTCCAGGTCGAAGGCGTGCATCGGCTGGCCGGTCAGCAGCATCACATAGTTGGTGATGTCCACGATGTTGGAGATCGGGCGCTGGCCCGCCGCCATGAGCCGCGCCTTCAGCCACGCCGGCGACGGCCCGATGGTCACGTTCTCGAAGGCCCGCGCGGTGAAGCGCGGACACAGGTCGGGGCATTCCACCGTGATCCGGACGGCGTCCAGAGTCCCTGGCACGGCGGGGTCCTCGCGCCACGGGGCCGGGGCCAGCGGCGCGCCGGTGGCGGCGTGGGCCTCACGGGCCACCCCGTAGATCCCCAGGCAGTCCGGGCGGTTGGGAGTCACCTCGAGGACCAGCACGTCGGTGGCTATGGGCAGCACCTCGGCCAGCGGGGTGCCCACCGGGAGCGCGTCGTCGAGGACCATGATGCCGTTGTGATCGGTGCCGATGCCGACCTCGTCCTCGGCCAGGATCATCCCGTTGGAGGCCTGGCCGCGCAGCTTGGCCACCTTGAGCTTGCTCCCGTCGGGCATGACCGATCCCGGTTTGGCCACCGCCACGGTCTGGCCTGCGGCGACGTTGGGGGCGCCGCAGACGATCTGGGAGGGCTCGCCGTCACCGGTGTCGACCAGGCACACGCGCAGGCGATCGGCGTCCGGGTGCTGCTGGGCCTGTACGACCTTGCCGACGACGAAGTGCTCGAGCGCGGTCACCCCGTGGCGCTCCACGCGCTCGACCTCGGTGCCGGTCATGGCCAGGCGCTCGGCCAGCGCGAAGACGTCCAGCTCCGGCGCGCAGTACTCGTGCAGCCATGTCAGGGGGACGCGCATGGCTGTCTAGAACTGCTCCAGCAGGCGCACGTCGTTGTCATAGAACAGGCGCAGGTCCGGGACGCCGTGCTTGAGCATGGCGATGCGCTCGATCCCCATCCCGAAGGCGAAGCCCTGGACCTTCTCGGGGTCATAGCCGTTGTCCGCGACCCCGGCCAGCACGTTGGGATCCACCATGCCCGAGCCCAGGATCTCGATCCAGGCCGTGCCCTTGCACAGCGGGCAGCGCTGGCCGTCGGCGGTGACTCCGTCCACGCAGTTGAAGCAGGAGACGTCGACCTCGACGCTGGGCTCCGTGAAGGGGAAGAAGTGGGGACGCAGGCGTACCTGGCGCTCCTCGCCGAAGATCGCGCGGGCGAAGGCCAGCAGCGTGCCCTTCAGGTCGGCCAGGGTCACGTCCTCGTCGACGGCGAGCCCCTCGATCTGATGGAACTGGGGCGTGTGGGTGGCGTCGGAGTCGGGCCGGTAGACCCGCCCGGGCACGATGATGTAGATCGGCGGCGGCTGGTTCTGCATGGCGCGCACCTGCATCGGGGAGGTATGGACGCGCAGCAGCGGCGTGTGGGGGTCGAAGATGTCCACCCCCTCCTCGCGGCTGCGGACGTAGAAGGTGTCGGTGAGCAGGCGCGACGGGTGGGTGCGCGCGTGGTTGAGCGCGTCGAAGTTGTAGTAGACCGTCTCCACCTCAGGGCCCTCGGCGATGTTGAAGCCCAGCCCGATGAACACGTCCTCGATCTCGCGGCGGGTCTGGGTCATGAGGTGCAGCCGCCCCACCGCCGGCAGCGGATCGGCTGGGAGCGTCACGTCGATGCGGTCGCCCACGAGGCGCTGCTGAAGCTCGGCTCCGGCCAGCTCTCCGCCCCGCGACTCGATGGCGGCCTCCAGCGCCCGGCGCGCCTGATTGGCGGCCTTGCCGGTGGCGGCCCGCTCCTCGGGCGGGAGCTCGGCTACGCCACGCAGCAGGTTGGGCAGCTCGGCCTTGCGTCCCAGGTAGCGGACGCGGACGTCCTCGAGCGCAGCCGTCGTGGTCGCCGCGGCGATCGCCGTCACTGCCTCCTGCTCGACCTGGGCGATGCGATCGGTGGCGCTCATCCGCGCGCCATCCTAGACGCCTCATAGAGCGCGACCGTCGCCGCCATGGCGGCGTTGAGCGAGTGGCTGACGATGGGAATCCGGGCGACCTGGTCACACGCCGCGATCACGTCTGCCGGCAGGCCGTCGCGCTCAGCCCCCACGAGCAGCGTGACCGTGTCGTGCAGCGTGAGCGCGTCGAGGGGAACGGGCGCGTTGCCGTCGAGCGCCACCATCTCGCCGGGCAGATCGGCGAGGGTGCCCGCGCGCGCCAGCGGGACGGTGAAGACCGCGCCCATGCTCGCCCGCACCGCCTTGGGGCCGAACGGGTCGGCCGTCCCCGGGCCGATGGCCACACTGGCTGCGCCGAAGGCCTCGGCGGAGCGCAGGACCGTCCCCACGTTGCCGGGATCTCCGACCCCGTGCAGGTAGACGCACAGCGGGCCGGTCGGGCCCGGCGCCCAGCGCTCCTCATAGACGGCCAGCGTCCGCGTGCCGGAGCCGAGCTCTGAGGCAGCGGCCAGCAGCTTGGGCTCGACCTCGGTGCCCTGCAGGCCGCTGCCGGCGGCGCAATAGCGCTCGAGAGCCGCCCAGCCGGCGGCGTCGGCGGCGGCCAGCAGGTCCTCGCCCTCGGCCACGAACCGCCCGCTCTGCTCGCGGGCGCGGCGGCGCTGGTTGAGCTTGCGGATCTCTTTGAGGTGCTCGTTGTGGGGGCTGGTGATCGTCATCTGGTGAGGTTGGGTGCCCGCGCCATAAAAAAAGGCGCCGGCTTCGATGAAGCGGCGCCCGGGTGGCGGTGCTGGATGGTCGGCTGGGTTCGCTCAGCCGGCCGCCAGCGCCTCACGGGCGCGGTCGGCAAAGCGTCGGAAGGTGTCGGCGTCGCGGACGGCGATGTCGGCGAGGATCTTGCGATCCAGCTCGACGCCGGCGGTCTGCAGGCCGTGCATGAACTGCGAGTAGGACATTCCGTTCTGGCGGGCTGCGGCGTTGATGCGCGTGATCCACAGGCGGCGGAAGTCGCGCTTGCGGTTGCGGCGGTCGCGGTAGCGGTACTGGTCGGCCTTGAGCACCGCCTCCTTGGCGGTGCGGTAATGCCGGCTGGCATCGCCCCGGTAGCCCTTGGCCAGCTTCAGCGTCGCCCGACGCTTCTTGCGCGCATTCAGTGAGCGCTTGACGCGGGTCATGACCGTTTGGCTCCCAGGAGCGTCTTGATCTGCTTGTAATTGTCCTCCGAGATGGCCGCCGGCCGGCCCAGGCGGCGCTTGCGCTTGGGCGACTTCTTCTCCAGGATGTGGCTGGTGTAGGAGTGGCGACCCACGACCTTGCCCTTGGCGGTCAGCTTGAAGCGCTTCTTGGCGCCCGAGTGGGTCTTCATCTTCGGCATGACGACCGGAGAGTAAAGCAGACCTCGAGCGTCACCCGAGGTCTGTGGGCACGGCGTGCGCCTGAGGACTTTCCCGCGTGCGCCCGCCACACCATCACCCAGGGCCGCACCACCGCCAGCAGACGGACGTCGGGCGACGGGTCAGACGGGGGCGTCGCTGGGAGCCGGCGACGAGCTGCCGGCGGCGGCGTCCGCCGCGTCAGCCGTGGTCTCGTCGGCCGCGTCAGCCGTGGTCTCGTCGGCCGCGTCAGCCGTGGTCTCGTCGGCCGCGTCAGCCGTGGTGCCGTCGGCGCCGTCTGTGACCGCCGCGGTGGCGTCGTCGGCGGCGGGCGCCTCGGGCGCAGAGGTCTCGGCGGAGCCGTTCTCCCGGCCATTGCGGCCGCCCTTCGCCGCCGTCGGAGCCTCGCTCTCGGCGGGCTTGCCGTCCTTCTCGCCGGCCAGCACGGCCTTGGACGGGGCGAGCATCATCGTCATGTTGCGACCGTCCTGCAGAGGGGTCTGCTCGACGATCGCGATCTCTGAGAGCTCGCCGGCCAGCTTCTCCAGCAGCGCGGTGCCACGCTCGGGATGGGTGACCTCGCGGCCGCGGAACATGATCGTCACCTTGACGCGGTCCCTGCCGAGCAGGAAGCGCTTGACGTGACCCTTCTTGGTGTCGTAGTCGTTCTGGGCGATCTTGGGCCGGAACTTGATCTCGCGGATCGTGATCTGCTGCTGATGCTTGCGCGCGGCCTTCAGCTTCTGGGCCTGCTCGTACTTGAACTTCGAGTAGTCGAGCACGCGGCACACAGGCGGGCGCGCGTCCGGAGCCACTTCGACGAGATCGAGATCGCGCTCCTGGGCGTACTCAAGCGCCTCGGACGTCTTGATGACGCCGATCTGCTTGCCGTCCTCGCCCACGAGCCGTACCTCTGGCACGCGAATGCGCTCGTTCGTCCGAGTTGTGTCCCGCTCGGGCGGGCGCCGGTCAAACCGTCTGGGAACCGGCACTAGCTGCGTGCAGCGGCCGTCTGGGTCAAGCGGGGCCGCGCCGTGTGGTGTGAAGTTGGATCAACGTCAGCGAGTATAGCGGCGATTTCAGCTCGTCGAGCGTCTTTTCGTCTCGTCCAGCACCCGCTGGGCGAAGGCCTGCACCGAGACGGCCCCGGTGTCCCCCGCGCGATGCTCACGCACGCTCACCTCGTCCTGCTCGGCCTCACGGTCGCCCACGACGAGCATGTACGGGATCTTGCGCAGCTCGCCGTCGCGGATCTTGCGCCCCACCGACTCGGTGCGATCGTCCAGCTCGGACCGCACACCGGCCTCGCTCAGCCGGGCGTTGACCCCGCGCGCGTACTCCAGATGGCGGTCGGCGATGGGCAGGACGATCGCCTGGGTGGGCGTCAGCCAGATGGGGAACTCGCCGCCGTAGTGCTCGATGAGGATGCCGATGAAGCGCTCGAACGACCCAAGCAGCGCGCGGTGGATCATCACCGGCCGGTGCTCGGTGTTGTCGGCCCCGACGTAGGAGGCGTCGAGGCGCTCCGGCATCTGGTAGTCGAGCTGGATCGTGCCAAGCTGCCACGAGCGCCCCAGCGAGTCGCGCAGGTGCAGGTCGATCTTGGGGCCGTAGAAGGCGCCGTCGCCCTCGTTGACGTCGTACTCGAGCTCCTGGCGGTCCAGCGCGTTG
This sequence comes from uncultured Solirubrobacteraceae bacterium, assembly GCA_963737335.1. Lineage (GTDB taxonomy): Bacteria > Actinomycetota > Thermoleophilia > Solirubrobacterales > Solirubrobacteraceae > Palsa-465. The sequence goes on along the minus strand of CAVTSK010000014.1, from coordinate 90,129 downwards.
CGCAGCGCCGCTTCGGCGTGATCCCACATCTCGTCAGAGCCCAGCCGCTTGTCGGGCCGAGTGGAGAGCTCGAGGTGGGGCTCGAACCCGAACACGTCATAGAGCGCGAAGCCGAAGTCCAGGCAGCCGACGACCTCGTCCTCGATCTGCTCCTCGAGGCAGAAGATGTGCGCGTCATCCTGGGTGATGTGGCGGACGCGCATCAGCCCGTGCAGCGTTCCGCTGGGCTCGTGGCGATGGACCAGCCCCTGCTCGGAGAAGCGGATCGGCAGCTCGCGATATGACCGCGGCACATCCTTGAACAGCTGGACGTGGCCGGGGCAGTTCATCGGCTTGAGGCCCATGGGATGGTCCTCGACGTCGGTGAAGTACATGTTGTCGCGGTAGTTGTCCCAGTGGCCCGAGGCCTTGAACAGGTCCACGTCGAACAGAATCGGCGTCTTGACCTCGCTGTAGCCGCGCCGCCGGTTCTCGGTGCGCCACAGATCGGTCAGCTGATTCCACACCGCCGTTCCCGCCGGCTGCCACAGCGGCATCCCCGGCGCCAGCTCGGAGAAGGTGAACAGCCGCAGCTCGCGGCCCAGCTTGCGGTGGTCATTGGCCCGCGCGCGCTCCAGCATCTCCTCGAACGCCTTGAGCTCCTTGTCGGAGAAGAAGGCGGTCCCATACACGCGCGTGAGCATCTGGCGTTTGGCGTCGCCGCGCCAGTAGGAGCCGGCCACCGACTGCAGCTTGAAGGCCTTGATGCGCTTGGTGGTGGGCGCGTGCGGGCCGCGGCACAGGTCGGTGAAGGGGCCGTTGGTGTAGAGCGAGACGGTGGTCGCCCCTTCGTTCTTGATGAGGTCCTCGATGAGCTCGACCTTGTAGGGCTGCTTCTCCTCGTGGAACCGGTGCAGCGCGTCCTGCACGCTGACGTCCTCGCGCACGAAGGGCTCGTCGGCGTCGATATGGGCCTGCATCGCCGCCTCGATCGCCGGGAAGTCGGCGTCGTTGACGACGACGCCGTCGGGGAAGTCGAAGTCGTAGTAGAAGCCGTTCTCGATCGCCGGACCGATGCTGATCTTCACGCCCGGGTAGAGCTCGAGCATGGCGGCGGCGAGCACGTGCGCTGCGTCGTGACGGACGAGCTCGAGCGCCTGCCCACTGCGCTCGGTGAGAATCTCGAGCTTGGGCGCGTGGGCGCCGTTTCCGTCGCCGGACGGGAGCGGGCGTGAGAGGTCGCGCAGGTCGCCGTCGACCTTGATCGCAAGTGCTGCACGCGCCAGTCCCGCCCCGATGGCGGCGGCGGCATCGGCGCCCGTGGCACCGCTCTCGAGGGACAGCGTGGTCCCGTCTGGAAGCTCGTAATCCATCGCGAGCCGGATGCTAGTTGCTGCTGCCGTTCTGGCGGAGGCGGGCGACGCTGCGTTGCGCCGGCTACGCGCGGCGCTGCACCTTGAAGGTGAAGCGGGCGATCGTCTGCGGCCGGATCGCGAGCTGCGGGCACAGGTGCGCCGGCGGCTTACAGGCGAAGCGCTCGCTCTGGACAATGGCGCCGTGGAAGGTCCCCGTGCACCACTTCCTCGCGCTCGTGGTGCTCATCCGAGCCGGCGCGAGCGACAGGCGCATGAGCTGTGGCGCCACCGTCGTGGGCACATCCACCTCGCCTGAGCCGACGCATCCGCGACGACGGGGGCCGCTGATCTCCACCGTCTCTGAGCGCTGGAATGACCCGACGGTCACGGTCTGTGCCGGGTTGTGCCAGCTCAGCGCGAACGCCGTGCGCGGACCACCGGTGCCGGGACTCACGTGAACCTTGACCGGCGCGGCGGTCTGCAGGGGGATCGCTCCGGCGACAGGAACCGCCGCCAGCGCCGCCAGCACAATCGCTGCCATGAGCGCGGTGCGCCTCATCTCCGCCGAGCATACCCACGGAGGCGGTCCCCCGAACCCAAGAGGCGCAGGCCCCGCGACGGAGCTGCCACGCTACATTTACGTCCTCCCGGACGATTAGCTCAGCTGGGAGAGCGCCGCCTCGACAAGGCGGAGGTCGCTGGTTCGAGCCCAGCATCGTCCACTCCGGTAGCTACAGGGGATTTGGCTTCCGACTGCCCAAGCCGCGACGCGAGCGGGCAGCGCTGGAGGGCTGGCATGCCTCCGTCGCGGCCGGCCAATACATGCAGGTCCGCTACCTGGCCGGTTGCGCCTCCAGCGCCCACCTGCGACGTGTGGCTGCGGGCATCGGCCTCACCGCCCCTCAGTTCGTCGCCGGTGAAGGCGTCGTGGCTGACGAGCCTCCCGCACTTTCGTCGGTCGTTGAGAAGGTCGACGGGGCGTCGGTGACTGTTGAGACGGCGCCGGTTGCCGCTTCCGATTCCTCGCGACCGTTATCGGAGCACGTTGCGCCACAGCGTTCAACATCGGTCGAGCCCGTAGAAACTGCCGAGCGGGCAGCCGAACACCAGAAATTGATCGACGAGGTGCTCGGCCAAGGACAGCCCGCACGCCGCCGGCGCTGGCGACGCCGAGCGGTCTAGCACTGTTCGTTTGGCGAGCCCATGTGCGAATTTTGAGCGGACGGGTCTATTGCGACAGGCAGGCCGCATGACGAGCGATCTCATCGCCGGCGGAGAGCACGTTCGGTGGTCGATCCTGAGTGCGACTCCGTCGGCTGGCCGGGAGGGTCTTGTTACGTTCTGTCCATGGCCACGCTTGAACTCGTGCGCACTGATCACGCCGATGCGCTCTTGACCTTCGAGTTGGAGAATCGGTCGTATTTTGCCGCGTCGGTCCCTGACCGCGGCGACGACTTTTTCGCGCACTTTGACGAACGGCATGCCGGCCTGCTCGCCTGGCAGGCGGCCGGCACGGACTACTTCCACGTGCTCGTCGGAGATAGCGGTGAAGTGCTGGGGCGCGTCAACCTGACCGAGATAGCAGACGGCTGCGGGGAGCTCGGCTTCCGGATCGCCGAGAAGGCCACCGGCCGCGGGTTAGCAACCGCCGGCGTCCGTCAGGTATGCGCCCTGGCCTCAAAGGAATATGGGCTTGCCAGGCTGCGGGCCCGGGCAACCACTGACAACCACGGTTCTCGAACGGTCTTGGCGCGCACAGGCTTCACCGAGACCGGCACGATTCTGCTAAACGGCCAGCCTGGGATCAGCTATTCAAGGAGTCTCGCCAACAACGCCTAGGCAATGACAGTCGCCGAGGCGGTCTTGCTAGCCGGGGCGTGCAGCGGGCACTGTCTGGGGGTTTCGACGATCGCGGTGCGCACTGTTTGCTCAGCTCACAGCCGAAGGAGAACCCGCCTGCGTCGACGCTCTGAGGTGTCCGGTTGTCGTTGGTTTGCGGACGCTCGGACCGGCCGCGGCCTCGAGCCTTGAATCCGACGTCGGAGCGTCCGGTGGTCGATCCCCGATGAGACGGTCGGTCTGAACGTTCAGGGAGCAGCTCGGCGCGCGGGTCGTGTGCGCGGTGGCTCGGTGGCATGTGGGGCCTCCCGGCCTTTATTCCGCGATGCTTTTCGCCCGGGCCGGCAGGCCTGGCGGATGGGCTCGCTCCGTGATCGGGACGCTCCCCGTCACCCGGCGTGGGTGAGGGTCGCTCACCCCGGTTGGCGCTGTACTTGCAAACCGGGACTGTGCCACCGAACGAAGGAGGCTCGATGCCGGACCGGCCCAATGTCGTGTTCATGTTGGCCGACAATCTCGGATACGGGGACGTCGGGTGCTTTGGGTCGGCCGGTGAGCAGCGGGGAATGCCGACCCCGAACATCGACCGTCTCGCCGACGGTGGGTTGCGGCTCAACCAGTTTCTCGTGGAGGCGGCGTGCACGCCGTCGCGAGCTGCGCTGTTGACCGGGCGCTATTCGATCCGCACGGGCCTGTCGTTGATCACGGTGCCGGGCGGGCATGAGCTCGGCGCGGATGAGTTCACGCTCGGGGATCTGTTCAAACGCGCCGGATATCGCACGATCTACTACGGCAAATGGCATCTGGGCGCCTCGACAGAGACCGAGCCCCAGTACCACGGGTTTGATGAGTGGCGGCTGGGGTTCTACGGCTCCTCTGACGGGACGCTCTACGGCGACAACATCTCCCGCACCCACGGGCCGGCAGCACTGCACGACCGCAACGTAATCCAGATCCGCGAGGCCGACACGCCCCAGACGCCATCGACCGAGCTGCACCCCTACGACCTCGCCTATCGCCGCAAGATCGACAACGCGATGACCGACGCCGCCATCGACTACATCACCGGCAACGCGAGCTCCGACACGCCGTTCTTTCTCTTCATGGGGATCACCCGCCCCCACTACCCCAACCTCCCCTCCGACGAGTTCCTCGGCGCTTCACGGATCGGCAACTACGGCGACTGCATCATGGAGCTTGACCACAACGTCGGGCGGATCCTGGACGCCATCGACACCGCCCAGATCGCCCAGGACACCATCGTCGTGTTCGTCTCAGACAACGGCCCGACCACAACCAGCACCCTCCCTGACGAGATCTTCATGGCCTCCGCCGGACCATGGCGCGGAGAGCTCGGCGACCCGTGGGAGGGATCGATCCGCACCGTCGGGATGCTGCGCTGGCCCGGGCACATCACCCCCGGAGTCTCGGAGCAGATGGTCGCGATCATGGACCTGCTCCCCACCTTCGCCGCGCTGCTGGACACCGACCTGCCCGACGATCGCCCCATCGATGGCGTCGACCAGTCAGCACACCTGTTCAACGGCCAGACACAGTCCAACCGCGATCACCTGCTCACCTTCATCGGCGGCGCGCTGACCGCCGTCCGCTGGCACCAATGGCGCATCTACACCGCCAACTACCACCCGTCCTCCACCAACCCCAGCCTCGGCGGGTACATGGGCCACTCCAACCCCACCGCCGGCTACCCGATGGCGTTCAACATCGAAGCGGACCCACGCGAGCAACGCAACGTCATGGCCGAGAACGGATGGGTTATCGACCCCTTCATGCAACACGTCGGCGCCTACCGCGCCTCACTGAAAAACCACCCCAACCCACCCGCCGCCAACCTGACCGACTTCTAAGCACCCCCCACCCTCCCGACGAGTCCTCGACGCCAACCGACGCTCAATCGCGGAGCATCGTGTGCAGGCAAGCCGAACGCCCTCAACAGACGTTCGGTACGCGTTCCTTGCGGGCACCCGCTACCGCTATTAGCCCAAAGCAGCAGCAGCGACGCGGCGCGAGTCAAGTCGCCGAGGTTGTCGATACGACCGCGTGGACACCGCCCGCGAGCCGCTGCTGGTCGCAGTCTCCCCCGAACACCTCAAGCCTGATTCGTGGCTGCGGAGACCTCAGGTCACGACGTGGTTTGCACGCTTCTTCAGGGGTCTCGCGGCCGCCTGTGTCGTCTTCGCGATCTGCTTGGCCGCGATCTGCTTGGCCGCGATCTGCTTGGCCATCCATCCGGCCGCGCCAGACGCCCGTCACGAAGGGGCCGTAGGTGCTGTGTTCGCCAGCTTCTTCCTGGTGTACGCGGCCGGGTGCGAGGCACTCGCCCGCCGCTACGCCAGCCGGGGTCTGTTCCTCTCAGCCGACGCGATCATCGTCCGCAATCTCCTCAGCACGCAGACGATTCCGCTCGACGACGCCGACAGCTTCTCGCCCGGTGTGCCTGGCGGCCTGAGTGGACCGTGTCCCATGCTCCGATGCCGCACGCGCTCCAGCGTCGGCGTAGGAGGCCTCGGCGTAGCCGCTTTCGCGTGGCGGTACGACGCGACCCTGCGCGGTCTAGAGCCGATGTGTGAACTCCTGAACGGTTTGCTCGCCCGCCTTAAGGATGCTCCTCGGCCGTCGCGCCACGACAGTCGGCACCAGTAACTGCGCAAAGTGCGACTACTGCTTTGATCGAGAACCAGCAGCCCGACCGAGCTCAGTCAGGCGTCCGGTAGCCCTTGGTTGGTGAGACGGGGAGAGGCTGATTGGCCACACGGTCACCGAGCTGGCTCTCGCGCCGGTGCGATCAACCGCGCGGCGTCTATGAGCCGTAGGTCTCGGTACCCGCCGTGCTGACGACCTCAAAGCTCTGGTGGTCCAGGGGATCGAAACGCACCGCCACCTGCTGCCCGGCGCGCGGCAACTGGCTGACCTTCATTCTGCTTTCGGACATCGCGTAGAAGGTCGATCCATCACGAACGCGGATCAAGTACACGATCCGAACCGTCGCCGTTCCGAACCGACGGCGGTCCAGAACTACGACGTCCCAGATGCTCGCCTCGGCCACCTCGCCGCGCGATCGCCACGCCAGCATTGTGAGGCCCTCCACCCAAGGCCTGAGCAAGAGCAACGCGACCCCAGCCAGGAAGACGAACAGCACTCAACCAGCGTACGCAAGCCGAAGCCCAGAGCGTCTCGTTTGCTCATTTCATGGCCCACGTGGTCTGGTGTGGAGTTTGAGCGAGTGCTATCGCACGTCGACGAAAACGAGTTCGATCGCGTTGTCGCGCGCGTAGCACGGACCAGCACTCGCGCAAACGATTGATCAGATCGCGCTGGCTGCCGCTGTGGCATTGCAGCAGTTCAGACAGCTCGGCGATCCGGAGTGCTGCAATGCACCTCAGAAGCCGTGACGATGACTCGACTTCCCGTCGCCGTGTCTGTGTCGACGGCTAGGGTCGGGGGTTATGTCTGGCGAGTGGCCTTTGCTCGATCTTCCTGACGATCCTGACCTCGCGGTCGCGGCGAGAGCGTTGGAAGTGCACGGCTTCGCTGGCGAGGTGTGGGATGCGAGTTGGCGAATCGCGTATCTCTCGAGCGAGCACCGGACGCTGGTGTCGGCTGGTCGGCGCCATGCCGATGTTGCCGGACTCGGCGAACACATCCTTTCGGCTGCGGCGATCGCAGCGCGCGAGACCTGGCCGACCGGGCCGACTTTCGAGAGCTTCTGTGAGTCATTGCGGGATTGGGGCAGCTTTGTCATGTCGACTACGCCGGGCGGACGGGAGGCGTTGCTCGAGATCGCAGATCCGCGATTAAACGAGGTTCTGCGGTCGATCGTTTCGAAACCTCCGCCGGCTGCTTGGAGCACCCGAGTGGCTGTGAGGTTCGGCGCCGAGACGATCGGCAATGACGTACTCGTGATCGCACTTCGGGGCGCCAATGGGCACAGGGTTGGTTACGTCGCGCTCGTCAAACCTGAGCTTCGCGCTGCGGTATTGGGGATGCTCGCGCTGGGGGATGCGCGACTCTTTGAGCGAATGAGCGGCCTTCTGGAGCCGGCTCGTCGCCCGGGAGCGGTCTTGTTCGCTGACCTAGATGCATCGAGTTCGCTAGCAAGACGTCTCTCGACTCCAGCATATTTCGCGCTCATTGGTCGACTGGCAAGGCGCGGCGATCGCGCCATCGTCAACGGTGGCGGCATCGTGGGTAAGCACGCCGGCGACGGTGTTACCGCGTTCTTCTTGGCCGAGGATGCCGAGTCTGAATCATCGGCGGCGCGCGCATGTATCGACGCGATGCGAGCAATCCGCGAAGCCGCCTTGACCGCTGCAGAGCGAGGCGGCTTGAACGCGAGCGAGCTAACGATGCGATTCGGCCTTCATTGGGGCGCCACTCTTTACGTTGGTCGACTCATGACCAGCGGCCGCGCCGAGGTGACCGCGCTCGGTGACGAGGTCAACGAGACCGCCCGCATCGAAGCCTGCGCCACCGGCGGCCGCGCCTTAGCGTCCAAGGCGCTACTGGAGCGCCTTGACCCTATCGACGCGGCGGCGCTCGACATCGATCTAGCGCGGCTGACCTACGTGCCGCTCGCCAGCTTAACCTCCGCCACCGAGAAGGCCCGCCGCGACGCTCCCGCCATAGCCATCTGCGAGATCTAATCCCAGCTCCCCTGCGGCTCACACGAAGCAGCACGCCAGCCGACCGGGACGGCGAACACCGCGCTATCTGGTTCATAAAGTCGCCAAGCTCCTGCTCGACCGACGAGCGGACGTCTGTTCCCGACCTTGACGCGCTTCTGCTTGTCGCCGGCGGTCACGCCAGCCAACGGCGACGACGCTGCCGCGCCCGGGTGGAAGGAGGAAGCCCAGCGATATGGGTGAGCGATCTCGGGTACCCGCGGTTCGCCCGAGAGCAGGCCTGACTGCCCGGCTTGTTGCGTCCTCCCAGTCGCAAATCTCGCGACGCCCGCCCTGTCCGCTGAGCGTTGGCTTGTGAGGCGACCTGGATCGCCGGCGCTCGGCGCCCTCGGGATCCGCTCGGAGCGTCCGATGGTCTATGGCTGATCGCACGCCCGACAGCGCGCACCAGACTCGACGCCGGGGGCCCGCTCGCGCTGGTCAACTTGAGCGGTAGCGGCAGCATCCTCGTAACCTGGGCGGTCGACCTACCTCGATGACAAGGTACGTCCCCCGAACCACCCGTCCGGTGCGGCCCTGTACCCCCAAACTCTCGCCAGACGGGCTGCCAAAGTTGGCCGAGCAACCCGGACCTCTGTCAGGGCTTCGGCTTGTTCGGCCGATACGTGACGGGCATGGTCGCACCAATGCTCTTCGGCAGCTTGACGAGGGTGCCTGAGACTGTGGGGCACGGCTCAGAAGCCAGCCGCGGCGCCGTGGGGCGGACTCCGACGTCTGGAGTCGCGGGCAGCTGCTTGGGCCGGTGGCAGCGGCCGCCGTCAGGGCCGTGCGGGTAGGAGGGCGCGCCGATGCCAACGGTTGCTCGCGTGCTCGGACTCGCCGAGTTTTTCCTCATCCCGTTCAGCCTTCTCTGGCTGCTGGTCGCGCTGCGCTCGCGCTCGCGGCGACGATCACGACGCGCCATCGCGCTGGCGCTCGTGCTCGCGGTCACGGTGGCGCAACCGTTCGGGATCGTGAGGACCGAACGCGGGCCCCCGCCCCGCAATGCCCATCGCGTCGCGCCGACGTCAGTACACGTCGCTCGCCTGTTCGGCCTGCTCCCCGTGCTGCCCTTCGCCCTCTATCACCAGGACAACCTCAGGTCGGGCGAGAACGACCCGACAGCCACGCTGAAAGCCCGCTCGTGGTTCTGGCTGCCCATCCTGACCAACGCCGCCACCATCGCGGCGATCTGCGCCCCCGACATCTACACCCCCTGCTGGCAGCCGACCGGACCCGACTCACACAACCTCGAGCTATCTCAAAGCGGCGGCACCTACTACGTCAGCCTGCTTGACCCAGCAAGCGCAAAGCTGCCGCCCTTTGGGGCTCGCACCACGTGGGATCTCTCTGCTGGCATCGCATCGCCCAGCGGCCTCATCTACTGGATCCTCCTCGCCGTGATCATTCCTCGTGTTCTGCGATCCAGCCGCAAGAGCCTGCAGCCATCTCGCCAGGCCGACAACCACGAGCCCTGATCTCGTCGGCTCGCACGCTCGAAATGCACGGACGGTCTGGGCCAACACTGTTCGCAGGGGGTTGGCTCATGAGACGCTGCGGGTGGCGCTGGACGCGTCTGGTGGTGCATGGTCTTCGCCCTGTGAATGACGTTGCAGATGTGTGTGGCCGCGTGCCAAGATCTTGGCGTGGTGAACGGGGATGGTCCGGGTCAACGGCTGAAGTGGCTGATCGCCGCCGTCGCTCTGGGTCTCGCGGCCGCTGCGTGCGGCTCGTCTCAGGTCATGACTAAGACGCCGCCCACGGCCCGCGCCGCGAGCCGCGCTGTGCAGGTTCCGGTCCAGCCCCGGACCGTGGTCGGTAGACGGTTGGGTGAGGATGACAATCAGGCCACGGTCCGGCTCAAACCTGGGACGGTCATTCATTCGCCGGGGTTCGCCAGCAATCGAGTGTTTTTCAACGCTAGGGATGGGTCCGCGCTGATCCTGACCCGAGCCGGAGTGATGTATCCCGGGACGACCACGACCCGGGGACGGTCCTGGAAGGTCGCCGGCCCGGTGTTCTTCACTCCTACGGCAGACGGGCCCGACGCCGTCTCAACCGTCACCGTGATCGCTCCGCGAACGCTCGCGGCGTTCGGCGCGGGCAACTTCGTCCGGGTGAGCACCGACGGCGGCAGGCGCTGGTGGCAGACCGAACTGGGAGACGAGACCGCCGCGGTGGTCGCAGCTGACCGCGGCCTGGTTGCCTTCGCCCAGAAGACCATCGGCAACTCGTTCAGAGCGGTCACCTGGGTCTATCGCTCGACTGATGGGCGCCACGGGAACGCGATCCACAACTATGTCGCGGACCAGTAGTAGCTGCCCGTGGCCGCAAGGCGCCTAGATCAGAACCGACACGCGGGCAGCCGTCTCGCCTGTTGCAGTCAGCGTTGGCTTGTGACACGACCGGATCGCCGGCACCGGATGCCTCGGCAGCCGCCCTGAGGCGTCCGGAGGTCGATCTTCTGAGAGAGACTTCTTTCCGCGTCGCATATCACGACTCAGTTCAAACGAAGTCACGTGGAAGATGCGAACCTGTCGTCGTAGGTTGCTGCGGTCGGTCCACGGGCGACTCGGGAGAGGGCAGGCCCCGTTGGCTTCCCGGCGCTTCTTCGTGAGCGGTCGCTGCCGCCGCTGAGGGCGGCGTGACGATACAAAAACGCGCCCGAGTGCCATGAGTATGTGATGCGACTGAATCGACTTCCTCTCTGGCGCGTCAGTGATGCGCAGCTCATCGCCCGTGCGGGCGATGACCCCGTGGGCTTCGCTGAGCTCTACACCCGGCACGCGTTGGAGATTTATGCCTGGTTGTCTCGGCGCTTGGCCTGGGCGGCGAGCGACCTGACCGCGGAGACGTTCGCTCGGGCGCTGTTGAACCGTGACCGATTTCAAGACACGCACCAAGGATCGGCGTTGCCGTGGCTGCTCGGGATCGCTCGCAACGTGCTGCTTGAGACCGTGCGTGCGGATCGAATCGAAACCCACGCCCGAGAGCGATTGGGGCTACCGCTCGATCTTGCTACCGAGGACGGCTTTACCGAGGTCGAGGACCGTCTGTCACCTCGGCTGTTGCTTGACGGTCAGCTCGACATGCTGCCTGCGGGTGAGCGCGAAGCCTTGCAGTTGCGCGTGATCGATGAGCTGACCTACGAGCAGGTCGCCGAACAGCTGGATATCCGACCCACCGCCGCGCGGCTGCGCGTCTCACGTGCGCTGCGTCGCCTTGCCCACACCACGCCTCAGGAGAACGCATGACACATCACCTCCCACCCAGCCTGCAGCGCTTCGGCGCCGCGTACGAGGCAGCAGTCCGCGCCGAGCTCGCCCCGACGCTCGCGTACGCTGACCGGCCCGAGCTGGGTCGGGCGGGCGGGGCTGGTTTCCTTCGGCGTCCCGGCGTTTTGGCGGGCGGCACGCTCGGGCTGGCGGGCGTCGGCGCAGCGCTCGCGATCGTCCTCGGTGCCGGGGGGGCCACGGCACCGCCCGCGTTTGCCATCACCAAGCACAGCGACGGCTCGGTGTTGGTACAGCTCAACCGCCAAGAGGACCTCGGTCAGGCAAACCAAAAGCTCACCGCAATGGGGACCCAGGAGCAGATCACGCTCTACTTGACCCCCGGGCCGGCAGTTGTCAGTGGCCCGGTGAGCTGTACACCAGAGCCGGGCGCGAGCTCACCGAATCCGCCCGTAAAGGTTCTCGTGGGCCCGGCCGGCTCCAGTTCGGGCCAGAGCGCCGGCAACACAGGCCAGAGCACCTCCCACCTGGCCTGCATCGTCGGGCCCAACACCTACACGGGCCCCTATCCGGGCAACACTGGCAACACCGGCGCCGGTTGATCAGGTGCCAGCCGCCGACGCCCGCTCGGCGCGGGCGTCGGCGCTGGCGCGATTGGGCGGTCCGGTCCCCGGGGGTTTGCCGGCGGCCGGGCCGCCCCGGCGGGCAGGGCTGCTTTATGGCGCCCCGGGGAACAGCAGGCGCACTTGCCTTTCTCGCGTCGCACGCCAACTGCGGAGCAGATCCGCATTCCCGCGCCAGCGTCCGGTGAGCGACCTCTTCATGGACGGCGGGCCGAAGGTCGCTCGCCAGTATGGTCCGTCCTCGATGACACCGGTCGAACCGCGTCACAGTCGGCCGTGGTTGATGCCGCTGGCGCCGCCGCCCCCGCGTCTGGTGGGCGATCTCGGGGTCCGATCGGGTCTGAGACGGACCCGCCCGCATCGGCCCTCAACTGCGTCCGGCAGGTACATGCTCAGGCCCACACAGCCGGCCGGCCAGCGTCGGTGCTGGAATTTCACCCTATAAGGGTGGCGTGCGCTCACCCACGGGCCGTGGAGGATCTCGGCGACAAGGCGATCAGAGTCGAGGCGCGCGCAGGACAAGCCCATTGGCGCACGTCCCACACGTAGATAGGAGATGGCTGCTGGCGATTGACACGCTGCTGGTGTTCGTGGGGGTCTATGACAGCGTCGAGGATGCCCGGGCCGACTATCAGCTGGTGCACGACTTCCATTCCGAGGCGGGCTTGATCGATGCTTGGGACGCGGCCGTCATCGAGCAGCGCGGCGACTGCAAGGTCAAAATCGTCAAGAAGCATGAGACGCCGACACGGGTCGGCGGTGTCCTCGGCGGCGGAGTCGGGCTGGCCACGGGGCTGGTCGTTGTGCTGTTCCCGTTCGCGGCGGTCGGAGGCGGGCTGCTTGCGGCCACGACCGCAGGGGGCGCGATCCTCGGCGCGGTGGCTGGTCATGCCGCGGCGGCGATGAGTCGCCACGACCTCAAGGAGTTGGGCGAGCATCTGGACGCCGGCACGGCGGGCCTAGTGGTAGTCGCTGTCTCGGACGTGGCGGTCAAGGTCGAAACCGCGATGAAGCGCGCGGCAAAGCTCCAACAGAAAGAGCTGAAGGCCGACACCGCCGAGATCGAGCGCGACGCTGCCTCCGCCTCCTAGGCCACTGTCCAGACCGACTATCCCGTCCGGAAGGCCTTGGGCTTGTGACACGACCTAATCGCCGTCGCCCGACGGCCTCGAATGCTCGGAAGCGTTCGATCGTCGATCGGCTCACGGGGGCCGCCGTCGGTGGCCGGCACGGCATCGGCGACGCGCCGCTAGTCCACGGTCGCGCACAATGTGCGCGTGTCACTATCGATCCTCGCACGTCGCGGAGGGCAATCTCACTGAGCCCCCCACCAGCTGACTCAGCCGCCACCAATCCGCCCGCGGGCGTTCCGCGGATCCTGCCGCATCTGATCTATGACGACGTGGACGCTGCGATCGCCTGGCTGACCGAGGTGTTCGGATTTCAAGAGCGCACGGCGGCGCATCACACCGAAGCCGATGGCAAGACGGGCCGCGCCCAGATGAAGGTGCTGGACAGTCTGATCACGATCGGCCGGCCCTCGGTTCACGGCGACAGTCCTCGTCGCGGGGTCAGCAGCATGCTCTACGTGTACATTGACGACGTCGAGGGTCACTATGAGCACGCCCAGGCGCTGGGGGCGATGATCGTCACCGAGCTTCAGATACATGCCGGCGACCGGCGCTACCAAGCCGCCGACCTCGAAGGGCACCGGTGGACCTTCGCCCAGCACCTATATGACGCCGGACCGACGGAGGAACATGCATAGTGTCCGCGCCACGGTCGGCTTCCCGCTGAGGGATCTCTGAACGGATGCACGAGCGAAGGGCGCCGAGCGGCTAGAGCTCGTAAGGCGTGCGTTGGTCGTTCGGTTGGTGCGACGGGCCTGCTCAGGTGTCGAGGAGGCAAGCCAGCGTTGCACTGACGATGCTCGTGTCGGCCCTGGTGGCCCCCTGTGCCGGCGCTAGCAACTGCGCACTGCTGGACGACGCCTCAAGCGGCCACGCCGACGTTAGCTAGCTACCGGTCTTGGCGGAGGGAGAGGGGCAGCCAGGTGGAGAGTGCCGGAACGGCGACAAAGCAGGTCAGCGTTTTCGGTGTTGCGTCAGGCGCGTACGGTGCCGGCATCGTACGCATCCCCTCCAGGGAGACACCGAGTAGGCCTGCCGGGAGCGCTGGTCCTGCTGTTTGTCAGGTGCGTGGTTGCATGGCGGCTGCAAACCGGGTGGTCAGTCGGGCTAGCTCGGTGATCTCTGCTTGGCTGAACCCGTCGAGAGCTTCGCTCATCACTGAGTTGCGGGCACGGTCGATCTTCTTGACGGTGTTCTTGCCCACTGCGGTCACGCTGAGCAGGCGCTGGCGGCGGTCGGTGTCCGAGAGTTCGCTGTGCACGAGCCCGAGCGCTTGTAGGCGGGTGACCTGGCGGCTGACGGTGGAGTAGTCGCGCCCGACCTGATCGGCTAGTTCGCCGATCGTGAGGTTGCGCTGCATCGAGACGCGGACGAGCAGCGGAAACAGCGCGGTGTCCAGAGAGACGCCGGCGCGGGTCAGGATTACGTTGTCCCCCTGTGGCCGGTTGAGGACGTTGGCGATCTGTAACAGGGCCGCATGGAGCGCCTTCAGTGGATCGGGCTGACTCATCGAAACCGGAATGATACTGTATGTACCATGCACATATCGTCTGTTGCGTTGCCAAGAATAGCCGTCGTGATCGGCAGCAATCGTCCTCAGCGGATCTGTCCAGAGATCGCGGCGTGGGTCCAGCGAGCGCTACGCGCCGGCGGGCTAACCGAGGTCGAGCTGGTCGACCTCGAGGAGATCGACCTGCCGTTTCTCGATGAGCCGATCATGGCCTCACGAGGGCGCTACGCGCACGAGCACACGGTCCGGTGGAGTGAGCTTGTCCGGTCATACGACGGATTCGTGTTCGTGTTCCCGCAATACAACTGGGGCTACCCGGCGGTCCTCAAGAACGCCTTGGACTTCCTGTACGCCGAGTGGCCCAACAAGCCCGGCGGTCTGGTGACCTACGGCAGCCGCGGCGGCGGACTGGCCGCGACGTAGCTCAAGCAGGTTCTCCAGGGCCTGCACATGCGCCGCACCGAGACGAACATCGAGCTCAAAACCGATGAGGCGATGCTCACGGACGACGGCAACTTCCACGACATCGACGCTGCGTTCACTGACCACCTTGCCCAGGTCACCGCGCTTGCCACCGAGCTCAATTACCTGACCGCAATGGGCCTTCCCCTTCTCAAGGAGCCTTCATGATTGTTCTCACCACCCCCACTGGCAATGTCGGTAGCCAACTTCTGACCGAGCTTCTCAACGCCGGGACCGAGTCGCTGCGGGTCATCGTTCGAGACCCGTCTCGAATGGACGAGACGGTTCGCGAGCAGGTTCAGGTGATCGTCGGCAGCCATGACGATCCGGCGGTTCTTGATCAGGCGCTCGATCGCGCCCAGGGCCTGTTCTGGCTCGTCCCGCCGAGCATGCGGGCGACCTCTGCCGAGGAATACTACCTCTCCTTCACACGGCCCGCGGCTGAGGCGATCCGTCGCCACCACGTCGGTCATGTGGTCGGAATCTCTAGTGCGGGATGGAACTGGCCTCACCCAGCCGGGTTGCTCTCCGCAGCGCACGCAATGGACGCCGAGCTTGAACGCTGCGGCGCTGCCTACCGGTCGCTCGGCATGGGGTTCTACATGGAGAACTTACTCAGGCCGCTCCCCCAAATGAGCGCCGAGGGAGTTCTGTCCCTGCCGCTGAACCCCGTCCGCCCGCTGGCCACCATCGCGACCCGGGACATCGCCGCGACCGCCGCCAGCCTCCTGCTGGATCGCGGCTGGGAGAGCACCGATCGGATCCCGGTCTTCGGCCCTGACCACCTCACGCCCAACCAGATGGCGGCGACCGTCAGTGACGTGCTCGGGTCACAGGTCACCTTCGAGCAGGCCGACCTCGAGCACGTCACCGCGTCCACGATCAAGCGCGGGGTCCCCGAAGGCATGGCACGCGACTTCGCGGCGATGTACCAGGCCCAGCAGGACGGGATCTACGACGAAGACTGGACCCACGCCACCCCCACACCCACGAGTTTTCGGACATGGTGCGAGAGCGTGCTCGCCCCCGCAGCCCGGTGAGGACATCCCCGAGACCCGATCAACAACGCTGCAATCGGATAGACCCGCTTTCACGAACATCCGGGAGTCTCGACGAGGACCGACGCCCCGTGCGAGGCGCTTGCTTTCAGCCGAATGCGGCCACCGGCCTCCAGGCGACGGCGACATGGCGCGAAATCCGGACGTCGTCGGTCTTCATCGCTCCGTCGCAATGATCGTTCGGCTGTGAGACGTTCGATTGGAGGCTGGATTCACCGGGGCCACCGGCCGGAGGGCTTATCGGCACCGGCCCGTGTGCGCAGACTCAGATCTTGGGCGGACCGTTGATAACCGTGCGTTCGAGGTAGAGCTGCTCCACTACGACCGTGCCGACCGGGAGTCTGAGGAGATGCGCGTCCTGGTCTGCGACCACCTTGCCGCTGGTCAGCAGCTGCGCGGAGGCACGGTCAAACAGCAACTCGATTTCCAGCCCGTCGCGCGAAGCGACGCGGGCCGCTTCCCCCTCGTCGCCCCTCACGGTCCGTACGGTCGCCGTCGAGCTGGACGCCAGGAGCGAGCGCGAGCGTGGCCCACAGCGCGACACCCAGTGCGTCCGGGAGCGGCCGCGAGAGCGTGTCGGAGATTTGGTTGCGGACGCTGCGCGCCTCCGTCCCGGCGACGGCGTCGAGGAGCTCGTACAACGCGTTCGGCTCCGTGGAGAGATCGAGCAGCTCGGCGCGCGTCAGGGTGTTGTTCCCGACGAGGTACCGACAGCCTCCGAGGGGCGCAAAGCTCGTCGCGCGTGATCCTTCTCTGCAGGATGATCGGCTGTAGGCGCGTCGCGACCCATCGGACATAGGTGAACTGGTCGTCGCGCAGGAATTCAGGCACGGGAAACGCTCCCCCCACGGTCTAGCAGCCAGCCCGGTTCAGGACCAGCAGCGTGTTCGCTCAGCGTTCCTTTGCGAGGCGGTAGTGCCTTCGGAGGTGTCCCGTAGGCGTCCGTCGCCGGGACGTGCAAACGTTGGTTCGGATGATGGCCCAGCTGGCGGACTTGCAGCGGACTGACCGGGCAGTGGTCAGCGCCAGCCGATCGCCTACCGAGCCAAGTGTGCGCTTGAGCGAGAACACCTCGCATGGTGGATGAGCCGCCCAGCGATCCCCTAGGCGAGGCCGGTCGAGCTATCGCGCGGCGGCTGATCGATGAGATCAACCGGTTCAACCTCGCTACGACCGGGCTCGACGAGGTGTACGAGATCCTGCGATTCGAAACCGACCGCACTGACGAGCTGACGGGCGGCGTCTATGGCTGGTGTTGGGGGAAACCTGCTGGATTGACGCGCTGTGGGTGCGCGAAGATAGGCGTCGGCGAGGGCTCGGCACTCGGCTGCTGGATGCGGCTGAGGCCCAGGCCAGAGATCGCGGCTGTCACCAGCTAGCCCTGGACACCCACACCTTCCAAGCCCCCGAGTTCTACGATGCACGCGGCTTTGAAATCGTGGGCACACTCCCGGACTATCCGACCGGCGATTCGAAGCTGCTTTTGCGCAAGCGACTCCGGGATTAGCTCATTTACGCCACCGGGCCACCGCCCGCAAAGGCCACGTCCCGGCCCGGAGCGCGACATCCGTCGCGGCTGGCGTCGGCTCTGCGCCGGCGACGCGAAGGGCCTTGACAGGGCCCGAGCTAGACCGGCTGGCTCCCACCACGTAACGATCACCGATAGCCAACTGGGCACACACGTGTCCGATAGGTGCTGTCGCCGGCCCCGACGCGCCGTCGCGATAGACGTTGGGTTGTGAGATGGTCACCGCGCCGGCGGGAAGGGTGCCGAAAGCGTCCGTTGGCCGATGGGTACTGCGACGCCGAACGAGGGTTGTCGCCGCCGGACCCGCGTGACCTTCGCTGGTCGATTCTGCGAGACGTCGGAGTGGCCGCCTTCGGCGCAGAGCGGCCGTCTGACCAAGGCTGCCGGTCCGGCGACGATGTGGCACTTTGCGGTTCGAGCCGCGGTGAGCGGAACTGTGCGCCTTGCAGCCTCAGCAGAACGCGGTGATCACGAACGCGGTGTCGGCCACTGGGTCATTGGTGACGCTCGGCCGCGTGAACTGAACCGCAACCTGGTCGTGTTGGCCACCCTGATTCATCGTGATCACCCCGACAGCGTCGTCGACCCCTGCGTTCCCCGTTGGGTCGCCAGACTCCGGCTGGGCCTCGACCACACAGTTCTGCAGGCTGCGGTCAAAGGTCACGGTGTATGCGTTGTCGCCAGTGGGGTCGGTGACGCCCGTCACGCCGTTGCCGTACTGGACGACGGCAGCGGTATTCGCCCCGAAGTCGTCGACGTAGGCGAACAGCTTCGTCGCGTTCTGGCCGGGCGTCCCGGGGTCGCCGTTCTGGCCCGGCGTCCCGGGGTCGCCCTTCTGGCCCGGCGTCCCCGGGAGCCCCGCTTGGCCGGGCGGGCCTTGCTGACTCCAGCTGACCGCGGTCTCGCCGGGATCGCGGTGTCTGCCGCGGCCGTGCGCCTTCGCGCATGAGTTCGCGCGTTTGACCACCCGCAAGGCGCCGGTGCGGTTGCTCACACAGCCGTGAAACACGCCGGAGTTGTCGGGCCCGCCGTTCAGCGCGTACGCGCCCCCGCCTAACGCGACAAACATCGCTCCTGTGGCCATCAGGTTGGCGTACGTCAAATGCGAGCGAACGACCTTCAACATGTCTCCCCCGATCCTTAGCCGTGTGATTACCGCGACCGCTGCCCTGACGAGTCACGACGATCCCACCATATCTGGCTATGCGCCATCTGCGGCTCGGCGCGGTCGGCGGGTCCGCTTTCGGTGTCGCTCATCACGAGTCGGCTGTCGTGCGCCGACCAGGTCGTCGTGTCAGCCTCCCGGGTTGCTCGGGTGGCGCTAGGCGCTTCCCGAGGCGAGCAGCACCATGTTCGAGAACCTCAGCGGCTTCGAGCCACCCGCCGCATCCGCTGCGGCCTGTGTGATCGCGTCCCAGACCTCTTCCTGGGCCTCGCCCGCGTGCTGCTCGATCATCGCGCGGATGGGGGCGGCGATCGCTCTGATATAGGCGGTGAACTGCTCCGGCGAGTCGAAGCAGTAAGTCACCTCGTCCTGCTCCACCCTGACGTTCGCGAACCCCCCTCCTTCGAGCAACCCGGCGATGGCAGCGGGGGTGGGCCGCGAGAGTGGCCCGGGCGTGCCGGGCGCTGGCTGGGGCACGTCCAGCCGCTCCATCGCCGTCCTCATCGGAATCGAGAGGAAGGGGACCTGATCGGGCTCGCCCCACGAGCTGATCGCCATCCGCGCGCCGCGCTTGAGAAAGCCTCGGATCCGGCCCGCGGCGGCCTCCGCGTCCGGCTCGAAGATGATGCCCCAGCGCGAGACGGCGGCATCGAAGCTCGCGGCCGGAAACTTGAGGCTGGACGCGTCTGACTCCATGAACTCGACGTTGCCCAAGCCGGCCGCCGCCGCGCGTTGACGCCCGAACGCGAGCATCTCGGCGGAAATGTCGGTGGCCACAACACGGCCCTGGGGGCCGGCGTTACGCGCCGCGGTGAGCGCCGGCTCGCCATAGCCGGCGGCGACGTCCAGGACCCGACTTCCCGACTGTACGTCAGCAAGCTCCACCAGCCGCTCGCTGATGTGCCTCCCAGCACCGTCACTAAACTCGCTCCATTCCTTCCATCCCAGCGCAGCGGACTCCCAGTGCTTGTGCTGCGCCTCGCGGAAGGCGACCGGGTCGATCGCCTCAGGTCCCACGCTCGCTCCTCCCTCCACCCGATTACCGTCCACGGCGACGCTAACCGATCCCGTCACCGGCGGACTCGATCCGCGTCGGAACGAGTAGTCGCCTGTGCGTCCGCTCAACCATCCCCTCTGAGACTGGGTCTCGCGGCCCGTGTGCGTTGCTCTAGCCCCGACGCGGGACCCTCATGTACACGTTGCCACATCGATCGCAGCGCGTCCGCGGTCGGCCAGGCCCGAGCTCCGACGAGCCCAAACCTTTTGTCATCTGCCACAGACGTCGCGGCGACGGCGTTAGGCTCCAGGGAGGATGTTCACGCGCAGGTCGATTCGGGTGCCCTGGCTGCGAGTCACCGGCGCTGCGATGCGGAACGCGTCGGTTGGGAGGCTGCCGGAGAATCTTGCAGAAGGCAACGGATCGCCGCAGCCAGCCCCGGAGTACATCGCGGAGGCGGCAACACCGTCTGAGGACGCGTTGGCGCGAGAGCAGGCCCGCTACCGCGCCAAGAATCAGACCGCCGCGATTGACGGGGAAGGTCGGAGCGCTCGGCCTGGCGGAGCGGGGAGTGCCGCTCTGATCGTGACAGAGCACGAGCTGGCTAGTGCGAAGATGGGCGCCGGATAGAGAGCTGCGACTCGACATACGACGCCAGAACGACGCGACGCAAGCCCCGCTCGCGCACGGTGAAGAAGGGATTGGTGAAAGCCCATGAAGAGCAGTGCCCGAACCCCCGCTGAGCACGCACCGACCAGTCGTCGGCTCAGCTTCGCTGCGCCGATTGTCGTGGCGGCGCTGTCCGTCACAGCGCTCGCGGCCTCTCAGGCAGTCGCGCGTCCGGTCCCTCCCGGTACCGGTTTCGCGCAGCCGTTTGCCGGAACGCCGAAATACGAGAAGTTCGCGCCCACCGAAGCCACGAGCGCGCGCCAGGTCAACCGACCGCTGGGAATGACGGCGGCGGATCGGATCGCGCACGAGCTCGGGCTCAACAAGCGGCATGCGTTCACGGCGACGCAATACAGACTGTTAACCACTGGCCGAGGCGAGGGCGGCACGCGGGCCGCCGCGAAGATCGTGGACGCAAGCGTGCGCATCCTCACGAACACGACAGGGACCCCGCTCTTCGCCAAGGTCAACGGCAAGCTGACGCGCATCGTCCTTGGCAGTTACGGGCTGATGGTGAACACCGCCGGGATGCTGCAGAGCCCCGCGAACACCGACGCACCGACAAGACAGATCAACGCCCTCCTTGTGCCCGGGGGATACCTGCCGACGTGGTGCATGCAGAACGGTGCGAGCGCATCGCTCCGGATGCTCTATCGGTCGGCCTACAGCTCTGAGGTTCCGTACGGCCATAAGGCACAACAGCAATCGGGCGTCGCCCAGTTAGTCCCCAACCAGAAGCGCGCAACCGGCACGATCGTGGGAATGTCGATGGCGCCCCCGCTCTGGATCGTGAATTTCGCGCTGATTTACACGTTGAACCCCAGCCTGGCGGCGAAGATGCCCGCCTGGTGGACGCCGATCCCCGCCAAGGTGGCGCTCGCGATCGCGGAAAGCCCCACCGGTCAAGTTCCCTACATCCAGTACGCGTCATCGTTCCCCAGTTGATTCCGGGACAGGACACGGACGGGGCGCCAGTCGCCGGTGCAACCGTAGCTCAGCATCAAGCGTCGGAACGGGATGGGCAATCACGAAGGACGGCCAGAACACGGCGGCAGCCCCGCACGGCGCGGGCGGGCGGGCGCAGACTACCCTTGTGCCCCCCAGCCCACCTCACGCGTGGCGAGCGCTTGGAGGTTCATTGAGCGATCTCTACGGACGCATGTGGAAGGCCTCTAGGAGGGCGGGCGATGCCTGTCCCGCCCGCCTGATCGTCGCCGTTTGTTCGCACGGAGCGGGTGCATGACGAAAGTTCTGCCCTCCGCCCGGTGATTGGGCCTGGCCACCGCGCCTGCAGCCGCCAACGCGACGACGAGGCGTCCGCCACACAACGGCAGGGCGCCCACGACGGCAAGACGCCATCCAATCGGGGTGACACGCCAGACCGGTAGCGCACCGAGCGCCATCAGCACAAGGCCCAGAACTGCAAGCCTGACGAAGGTAGCGGCTGGGGCTGGTGGATCGGTTCACGCGACTCAGCTACCCGATCATGAGCGGAACCGAGAGCGCCAGAGTGGAGACGCACATGCTTACCGCGGCGCGCGCAGGAGCGTCGTATCCCGGAGTCTTCAGTCGGTTTGCCGTATTGCCGATATCAGGAGTGTCGCCTGCCCCAGGAGTCGGGTTGGCCCGACGGAACGACTCATGACGACATCGCCACCTGCCTGGT
The DNA here is from genome assembly GCA_963737335.1 of uncultured Solirubrobacteraceae bacterium. Lineage (GTDB taxonomy): Bacteria > Actinomycetota > Thermoleophilia > Solirubrobacterales > Solirubrobacteraceae > Palsa-465. The sequence goes on along the minus strand of CAVTSK010000014.1, from coordinate 68,233 downwards.
CTGACACGCTCTCGGCGCAGCACGAGATCGAGCGTGTCTGCATGCGTAACCTGCTGGCCAGCTCCGAAGAACGCATCTTCTTCAAGGACCGGGGAAGCCGGTTCCTGTTCGTAAGTGCCGGCTGGCTGAGCGCATATCACAACGGCCGCTCACTCGAGGACGTGATCGGTAAGACGGACTTCGACATCTTCACCCAGGCGCACGCCCAGGAGGCGTTGGAGGACGAGCAGCGGATCATCCGGACCGGCGAGCCCTTGGTCGGGAAGCTGCAACGCGAGACGTTCCACGATCGTCCTGACGCTTGGAGTTCGACCACTAAGCAGCCCCTGTTCGATGAATCCGGGCAGATCATCGGCACGTTCGGTCTGTCGCGCGATATCACCGCGCAGGTCGAGGCCCAGGCGGCGCTGACCTATCAGGCGCACCATGACTCCGTCTCCGGCCTGGCGAACCGGCCCGCGCTCATGGAACGCCTCCAGCACACACTGGTCAGCCGAGATGGGCGGCCTGGCCGGTTCGCAGTGTTGTTCATCGACCTGGATGACTTCAAGAGCATCAACGACACGCTCGGGCACGAGGTCGGTGATCGCGTGCTGCGCGATATCGGCCAGAGATTGACGCGGATCTCGCGCCACGGGGACACAGTCGCTCGCCTCGGTGGGGACGAATTCGTGGTCCTCTTCACCGAGCTACGCGACGACGATGATGTCGAGCTGATCTGCGATCGCGTCATGCGTGCTGTCTGCGCGCCACGGCATGACGGCCGTCATGATCTGACCGTCACCTGCAGTCTTGGAGCCGTCGTCACCAGGGAGTGCGCGGCGTCACCTGAGGAGCTGCTCCAGCAGGCCGACCTCGCGATGTACGCAGCCAAACGCAGTGGCGGTAATCGCTTCGAGGTCTACACGACGGAACTTCGCAGCGGTGTCAGTTCGAGTCGAGTTCTGGCCGCGGAGCTTCGGCGCGCGATCGACGAGTCGGCGCTGTTCGTGCTCTACCAGCCGGTGTTCGACCTGCAGGACGGCGCGATGCTGGGCGCCGAGACACTCGTGCGCTGGCGCCACCCCGAGCGCGGCGTGATCGCCCCCGCCGAGTTCATCCAAGTCGCCGAGCAGCGAGGGCTCATCGGCGCGATCGGAGAGTTTGTTCTCAACGAGGCGTGCCGGCAGCTCGCGTCGTGGACCAGCGACGGAAGCTGCCCTGAGCACTTCACCATCGGGGTCAACGTCTCAGGGTGCGAGCTTCGCGATCACGAGCTGGCCAAGCGAGTCGCGGCGACACTGGCGCGGTATGAGATCGCCCCGACCAGGCTGGTCCTCGAGATCACCGAGAACGTGGTGCTGGGCGAGCTGGGCGACGCGCATCACGCGATCGAGGGCCTCGCCAAGCTCGGGGTGAGAATCGCCCTGGATGACTTCGGGACCGGCTATTCGACCCTCGCGCACCTGCGCCAACTTCAGACCAACATCCTCAAGATCGATCGCAGCTTCGTCTCACAGCTCGGCGGCGGGTCCCGAGACCGCGAGATCATCACCGCCGTCACTCGAATGGCGCACGCCCTTGGAATGACCGCCACCGCCGAAGGCGTCGAAACCGAAACCCAGCGCGACGAGCTCGCCGCCATCGGTTGCGACGCCGCCCAGGGCTATCTGTTCGCCCGACCTCTCACCCCTGACGCCCTCGCATCGATGTGGACCCCCTCAGAGATCCCCGCAGCTTCTAGCCGCGCCTGATCCCGACAGTGCCTGTGAGCCGTCGCTGCCGTCGAGCCTGGACCGTTCATCGATCGTTAGGCGATTGAGACGGTCAGACCTCTAACGCGGGACGCGCTCGCGCTCGCGCTCGCTCGGGAGCGTCCGTTTGTCGATCCCGGCTGCGACAAGGGTCGCTGTTCGCGCTTCGTCGGGTCCGTGTGGTGCTCGGCGACGGGCTCGTCGGCAGGGCAAGCAGGACACGCCGGGTTCCGCGATGCAGCGTCGGCTCAGCCGCCTGCTAACGCTCTACTCCCACGGGGGGTGACGTCGACGTGGCATTTTCCCGACGGCGAGGGGGGCGGGCTGCATCATCACGAGCATGCGTATGGTGCGCGACAGCAGCGAGGCCGAGATGGTTGCCGTGTTCTTGAGCGGCGAATTGTCCAGCGAGCGATTCGGTCCGGCGATACGTGACGCGCTGCTCGCCTGTGGTCAGTCTGAGCGGTTGCTGGTCGAGCCAGACCTCAACGACACGCGGGCCAACGGGGCGCGGCGCGCGGTGCTCGCAGCCACGCGCGGGTACGGCGAGGACCGCGAGCTCTTTGAGCATTTCCCCGCCCAGGTCAGGTGGGAGTGGATCAGGCTCACCGCACGAGAACTCGCTCGAGTCCGCTACGTCGAGTACTCCTACTGGAACGAGCTTTCGGGTGGCAGCCGCCTGGCGGCCGATGCTGCTCACCGCATCAGTATGGGCGTTCGACCTTGGGGTATCTCCAACGAGCGGTTTCACACGGCCGCCAGAGCGCTGCGCAGCGGAGAACGGTTTCCGCCCCTCATCCTGGCCGGGGCTCACCGCGACGATCTCGTCTGCCTGGAGGGGAACCTCCGGCTAACCGCTCACGCTCTTGCTGGCTTCCCGATCGAGATCGAGTGTCTAGTCGGCACGGCACCGGCTCTCGAACACTGGGCGCAATGACTCTGACCGCGGAAGCGGTTACGTCCCGCCCTGCGCCCTCGCGAGCACCTGGCCCTATGCGGGGGGCCATCCACGCTGAACCAGCAGTCGCGCTGCCGCTCGCTCCCGGGATCGACGCTGCCGCTCCCCGGACGAATCCGGCCACCAGACCGCGGCGTCACGCGCTGTTCGATGGTCCATCCCCGTTTGCGACGAGGCCGCTTTCCACGCGATGTGGGTCGGTGGGCGTCACAGCCCGAGATGCTGGTCGCGGGGCTGGGCTCGTGCCCGATCCGATCAGGTTCCGAGAGCAACCGTTGCGCGCTGCCGGGATTACGTCGTATGCAGCCACGCCCCGAAGCGCCTTTTGCATCGGGCGGAACGGGGGTGTCGAACCGAGATGGCTGCGTCGCCGACGAAGCAGCGCTGGCGGTGGAGGGTCGCTCGGGTCAGCCGGTGTGCACCGGCCCGACCTGGCGCCAGCGGACGCCGTCCGTGGTGCGCCACAGACCGCTGGCGAGCCCCAGCAGCCACCCGTGCGTCGCGTCGAGGAAATCGAAGGCGGTCGCGGCGCCCTGGGGGTTGACGTTGCGCACCCGGTCCCAGCGGCGGCCCCCATCACCGCTGACGGTCAAATCCCTATCGCCAGACAGCCACAGCCGGTTCGATGAGCTGGCCGCAAGCGCGACCGGCTCCGGTCTCTGCAGCTGACCAGCTCCAGACCGGCCGGTCAGATTCACGCTCGAGAACACCCGCCAGCTCCGTCCCTCATCGGTCGTCTGCAGCAGGCTCTTGTCGCTGTTGTTGTTCCCAGCGCCGACGGTGTTGCACAACAGCCACGCGGTCGATGGCGGGGCGGTGGCGAGCGTGGTGCCGTATTGGCAGGGCTGGCCGCGCCATTTCACCAGACGCACCGTCCAGCGGCTGCCCAGATCGCTGCTGCGCAACAGCCGGAAGCGGGGCTTGAGGCCGCTTCCTCCGGTCACCCCGACGATGAGGCTCCTGCGCAGCACCGCCAGCTGAATGGAATATGCGCCCTGCGCGATCTGCCGTGGCAACCGCACCCGGCTCCAAGGAGACCCCGGCTGACGTGTTCGCCACAGCTGCGCGAGACACGGGAACGCGTGAATCCGGACCTGGATGCAGGTCAGCGCCCACACCGACCCGTCCGCGACCTCGATCTTGCTGACTGTCCCCGGCACCGGCTGGGTCGTCCAACGCACGCCGGCATCGGCGCTGGCAACGACCCGGCCCGTGCCGACCAGCGCCCACACCGCCGACGACGACGTCGCCACCACCTGTTCGGGCCACGGGCCCCCAGCGGGGGATGCGATCGCGGGGAGCCGCGAGCCGATCAGTCGCCACGACCGTCCGCCGTTTGACGTCGACGCCAACTGAGTGACCTGCCGGTGATACCCGACGGCGATCCCTCCGCTGCTCAGCCGGTGATCACAGATGATCTGATTGGCGGTAAGCCCGACCCCGCTCGACGGCGACCCGAACAGCACAGCACCGAGGTGCCAGGCCGGAAAGCTCACGCCCGGCACCAGATGCGCCAAGCGTGCACACCGCTGCGCCGCGGTCCGCGACGACGCAGCCGCAGTAGACATCCAAATCGCCGATCCACAACCGGCGGACGCCAGGACCACCAGCGACATCAGCCACCCGCGCCGAACTCTCTCCATAGCGCGCAAGGATCACACCTGCTCGAGCGACCGTCAACCGACCACACCCAACACTGACATGCCCACGACCAGAAGCCAGCTCACTGAGTTGGGGATCGACCAGCGGACGTCCGGAGCACCTACTGGCTTGATCGAGAGAAGCAGTCTGAGAATCCCGGGAGCGTTCGCTCACCGTTCCCTCGTGAGACGACGGATTGCGGCGCGGCACGGCCTCGACAAACCGCTCGGAAGCGTCCGTTGATCGATGGGGCTTGCGCGACAAACGTGCGTTCCGCGCAAACGAGGTTCCGATTCTCATCGTGCGAGATGCTTGGGTTCGTGTGAAAACTCGGCGCACGCGCCGACGACGTACAAAGCCCGCGTGACTTTCCGTTGCGGCAAGTCGTATGCTAACTTTCCGGCATGGAAAAGCAGTCGTCGGGTCCGCTCCCTCCCAGCGCGGCCCGAGAGCAGCTACGGGCCGCACGCCAGGCACACGACGCATCGGTCCGTCGTGCGACGGCGCCAGCGTGGTGGATCCTCGCGTTGAGCGCCTTCTGCGGAGTGCAGACGGTCGCGCCCGCGTACAAGGGACCGGGAAACGTGGTGACGATCATCGCGGTCGCATGGCTTCTTGCTGCGCTTTTGAATATGTCCGCTCGTAACCAGTGGCGTTCGTTGCGGTCGTTGCCGAAGCCTCAGTGGGGCATCGCTGAAGTGACGCTCATCTGTGTCGCAGTGCTCGTTGGCGGCGCGGTCGGACCCCATCTGCTCGCCGGTCGCGGTAGTTCGGCTCTTGCCAGCTGGGGATTTGGTGCAGCCGTGGCGGTGATGGTTGCGGCCTGCATGTTCGCCGCGAACGTTTGCTATCGGCACCGTACGTCTCGGGCATGGCAACGGTGACCGAAGCAGCATTCGACGAGCTGATCCACGCGCCCTTGCGTCTACAGATATGCGCAATGCTCGCGCCAGTGCGGTGGTTGCCATTCTCCGACATACGGGACAGGCTGGAAATCTCTGATTCGGTTCTGAGCAAGCACCTTTCAGCGCTCGCTGGAGCCGGGTACGTGGAGGTTTCCCGTGTGCGGGCGAATTCACGTTCTCGGCGGCAGGTCATGCTCACCAAGCCAGGACGCACAGCGTTGCACGGGCACCTCGCGGCTCTGCAAGCGATCGCCGCCGCAGCCGAACCGGCCATAGCTGAGGAGACGTCCGGCGCCCGTACCCCGAAGCGCCGCCAGGCCCGTCGAGGGGTCACCCTCGATCCTCGGATCGCGTAGCGGATCGTCCGGTTCCCGATGCGTCGACCGCTTCTGGTGCCGCCGGAGATGCGGGTCTGGCAACACCGTGAACTAAGAGCAGGTCCGCACCAGGCCAATTCGTCGCTCCCGCTCCTCGCCGTGGCTGTCGGGCAAAGTGCGATCCTTGGGGGCATGTGCAAGCGGCTGAAGCGCTGGGGGACGATCGCGCTGGAGTGGACGTTGCGGACGCTGCAGGAGATCGCGAACAACTTGGGGTCGCTCTGGGGTTGATAGCGCCCGGTGGGCGGATGGTGGCCATGGTCTGTCCGAGGTCGTTAATTCAATTCGTGGATGGCTCAGAACTTCATTGCTTGTGACCGGGGGCAGTCGTTGTTGTTGCCGCCGGATTTGACGGAGTGGGTGCCGGATGATCATGTGGTGTGGTCGATCTTGGGGGCGGTCGATCAGGTGGGCAGTGTGATCATCGAATGGCAAGTCGATGACGTCGACGCCGAGTACGCGCGCCTCGCGCCCGGGACCGTGGACTGGGTCCAGACGCCGACCACGATGCCGTGGGGCAACCGCTCGGTTCTTCTGCGCGATCCCGATGGCAACCTGGTCAACCTCTACACGCCCACGAGCGACGACGCCAGGCAGCGTTTCGCTGAACGCTGAGGCGAGGACGTCAAGTCGCCGAGAGCTCAACCCGCAGGGCCGACTCCCGCATCCCGTGCGCGACGACCGCGTTCACCCAGAACCGACAGTCTCACTGCGGCTCGGTACCAACCTCGACGCTGCGCTCCCGGACAGATCCGGCCACGAGACCGCGGGTCCCTGCTGTTCGGTGGTCCTTGGGTGGCAAGACGCGCTGATCGGCCGCTTGGAGCGTCCGGTTGATCGATCCGCATCGGGACGATTCGCGGCGCTCGCTCAACCATCCACGCCGGGGACGGGACGACCATCCTCCAGATAGACGCACCGCTTTGCACCGACGCCAGCAGCTACGCGACGTCGGACTGGCCCGCTCAGCATCGCGATCGCCTCAGGCAGTCCTACAAAGCGATGCTCGTCGATCTCGCCGTCCTCCACCCTGATCGCGCTGAGCTGGCGATCGGTGAACGTACCGCAATCGAATAGGAACCGGACGCCGCCGGGACGGTTCGGCTTTGGGCGCAGGAAGTCGACGCAGACGAGCCGTCCCTGAGCAACCTCAAGACCGCACTCCTCGCGGGTCTCACGGCGGCACGCCTGCCACGGCGACTCCCCGTCTGGCTCGATCTGACCACCAGGAATAGTCCAGCCCTTCTTGTAGTTGGGCTTCAGAACCAACAGTCTCCCGTCCACGTCGAACACCATCGCGCTCGCTGACGCTGGGATCCGAGGGACCAGAGGCATACCCTCGGCGATGATGGAATCGGCCACGGCACGATCATCGCTGAAACCCGTCTGCACGTGTCCGTAGAGCCTTCGGCGTGTGGACCGGTCCGGGCACCGGAGCAGGACCCCTAACGAACGCTCCCAAGCGTTCGGTCAGCGAGCAGGCATGCGCCACATGACTGCTCGCGAGTACGCGCTCGCCGTCTGAAAGTGCGCCGCTTAAACTCACGGTGTGGAGTTCGCGTATATTGTCCGGCCCGCGTTTGACCAGCGGCTCCTCGCGGATGCAAGCGAGCAGCAGCGAGGCATCGTTGAGGAGCACGCGGCGTGGCTTCAGGCGCGGTATGCCCAGGGTCGCGTGCGGTTCGCCGGCCGGTGCTTCGACGGGCCATTCGGTCTCGTCGTGCTCGACGCCGAGAGCGAGGATCTGGCGCGCGAACTGATGCAGAAGGATCCTCGGTTCGCAGCGGGGTTCAAAGCGCCGAGCTCTACCCATTCAGCATCTTCCTCGCGTGCGAGCGAGAGCCCTAACACCGAGTCGCCGTCGTTTTCGTTTGCCGGCGGGAGTATCGCTTCGCCGCCGATGCGGGCCTGAGCCTAGGCGGCCGAACGTTTGGCCGGCGCGTGCGCGGAACCGGCCGCCCCAGTTTCGTGGCTGCATGGGCGACACACCAGCACTCTGATCCACCTAGGTGGTGCAGCCCCCTTTGACGGGGTCAACCGCAGCCTGGGCCTCAGGAGATCAGCGCAAACGTGACCTGGATCGTCGCCTTGACTTCCTGCTCCCCGGTCTCGACCCGGCATGTCATGGCCGGCCGAGGCCGCAAACCAGCCCCCGCCCCTGCGGCGGAGCATCTGCGCTGCCTCAGGCTCGGCCAAGCCGACCAGCTCTCCCAGTTGGGCACCCACCCCCTCAGCGTAGGCTTGCGCTTTGCGCCGGCCGTCAGCGGCGGCTTCGCGAGAAGCCTCGAGGGCTGACAGGGCGACACGACGCCACCCGCGCGATCAACAGGAACCCAGACTTCAAGCGGCCTTGACAGACGCTCTCGCCGCGTGTCAGCCTGGGCCGTCAGATGCGTCTCGGTGCGCTCAGTGGCACCGCAAAGAGGGAGGAAGGGTGCGTTTCTTAGCCAAGTGTCCGCCATCGCCAGCCGTAGTGGTCTCGATTGCGGCGCGGTGTGGCATTCTCACGCTCCGGCTTGCGGCCGTTGCTGGGGTAGCCCTGCTTGGGCTCACGGGAGCCGGCCAGGCGTCGGCTACGAACACCAGGAGGATCACGGTCTGCCCCAGCGGCTGTGACTACGCGATGATCCAGGACGCTATCAACGCCGCGCCGCGCCGAGCGATCATCATCGTCGCGGCCGGCACCTACGCCGGGTTCAGCATCCCGGGCACCAACAGCGCCCTCGCGAACGTCACGCTGCTCGGTGCGGGCGCCGGGACGACCACGATCAGCGGCGCGGGGGAACCAGACGGGAGCCCCGTCGTGGCAAACTTAGGCGTGTCGGTTCGGATCCGGGATGTCACGATAACGGGGATCGATACCGACCCGTTCGTGGCCGGCAGCGGCATCCTCAACAATGGGACGCTGACGCTGACCAACAGCACGGTCAGCGGGAACGCCAGCATGTTTGGGACCGGTGGCATCTCCAACGCCGGGACGCTGACGCTGAAGGACAGCACGGTCGCTGGGAACTCCAGCAACGGCGGCGATTGCGGCGGCGGCATCTCCAACTCCGGAACGCTTTCGCTGAAAAACAGCACCGTCAGTAACAACGACGCGAGCCGCGGTTCCGGTGGCGGCATCTGCAACGAAACCCGGAGTACCGCAACGGTGACCCTGAAAGACAGCACGGTCAGCGGGAACTCCAGCATGTTTGGGGCCGGGGGCATCTCCAACGCCGGGACGCTGACGCTGAAAGGCAGTACGGTCAGTGACAACAGTGGCGGCCTCGGTGGCGGCGGCGGCATCGACAACGAGAGCGGAACGGTGGCGCTGACCGACAGCACGGTCAGCGGCAATGGCGGCACCGGTGCCGGCGGCGGCATCGTCAACGCGGGAACGCTGGTGGTGAAGGACAGCAGGGTCAGCGATAACGGCGCAGCTGAGGGAGGCGGGGTCTACAACAACGGAACGCTGGCGGTGAAGAACAGCGTGGTCAGCAACAACACCGGGGCTGAGGGCGGCGGCATCTACAACGATAACGGCGGAACGCTGGCGGTGAAGAACAGCGTGGTCAGCAACAACACCGCAAATGAGGGCGGCGGCATCTTCGACACGAACGGCGGGGTGACACTGGCGAACAGCACCATCAGCGGGAATACGCCCGACAACTGCTACCCACCGGGGTCAGTGGCTGGTTGCTCGGGTTAGCAACCTCCGAGAAACGTCGGGCGACGGCTCGTGGTCGCGAGCTCGGGGCTCTTTGTCGACCGATCGAGGCGGCTCCGCCTCTGGTCGGATCAGACCAGCTCAGTCGTCCGAGTCGGGTTCGAGCTCCACCGGATCGCGCCGGAGCATCCCGTCTTCCTGCTGACCAAACGCTAGGACCCGACGCGGCCAGCGCGGACATCGCCGAGTGTTCGGTGAGCGTTGGGCAGCGAGACGCCGAGGCGGCCATCGAGCATCCGCTGCTCGATCGACTGCGAGCGGTTCCCAGGCGACGCGGGGAGTCTGGAGACCGTGTCGGGTTGCGCTGCTCTGGGCGGCGACCGTGGGGTGGAAGGTGAGTAGCATCATCCTGTGGATCTCGGCGTTCATCTGCCGCTGATGCCGTTTGGAGAGGAGCCGTTGTCGTTCGTGCGGCTTCGAAAGGCGGTCGACACCGCTAGGGAGTGCGGCTTCGCTGCGGTCTCGGCCAACGACCATTTCGTCTTTCAGACAGCTTGGCTTGACGGTCTGACGGCGCTCGCCAGTGTGATCGAGCGCTCCGGCCAGCTGACGCTTGCCACGACGCTGTCGCTTGCGGTTCTGCGAGGTCCCGTGCCGCTGGCGAAGGCGCTCGCCGCGATCGACGTCCTCTCCGAGGGGCGACTCGTCGCAGCCGTGGGGCCTGGCTCGTCCAAGCGCGATTACGACGCTCTCGGCCTGTGCTTTGAGCAGCGTTGGAAGCGGTTCGACGAGGCGCTCGCGATGCTGCGGGCGCTGCTGAAGGGAGAACCGTTTCCGGAGGATGCGCGCTATTACCGCGTGCCAACTGATATCGAGCTCGCGCCGTCTCCCCGCCGGCTAGGTGGGGTTCCGCTGTGGGTTGGAAGCTGGGGCTCGATGGCAGGGCTCGCTCGGGTGGCGAGGGCGGGTGACGGCTGGCTTGCTTCGGCCTATAACACGGCGCCGGAGCGGTTCTCGGCCGCTCGCGCCGGATTGGCGCGCGCGCTCGAGGAGCGGGGCAGGGACGCGGACGGCTTTCCCAACGCGCTCGCGACGATGTGGACTTGGGTCACGAACGATCGAGCCGAGCGCGATCGCGTTCTCGGCGACGTCTTGGCTCCGTTGCTGAATCGAGATTCTGAGGAGCTGCGCGGGCAGGTCTGCGTCGGCTCTGTGGAGCACTGCGCAGAGCTTCTCTCACGCTACGCGGAGGCCGGGTGCCAGCGCGTGTACCTGTGGCCTCTAGGCCAGGAGCAGCGACAGCTCGAGCTGGTCGCGAGCGAGGTGGCTCCGCTGATTGGCCGGAGGTGAAGCGGCAGCCGCCTGAAGCTGTTGGGTGGTCCCAAGCGGCGCCTGGTCTGTGTCATTTCTGATCGTGGCGGCGGGCGTTGCTCGCGAGGGCTTGTGCGGTGGCGCGCAGGCTGTCGAGCATCGCGGTGACGGCGGGGCCGTGGTAGGCGTCGCGTGGCCGCGCGGCGGAAATGTGACGGACGGGTGCGCCTGGCCCGAGCGTGCGCACCTCGAGCCCTGGCAGAGGGTGTTCGACGGCGAGGCCGGGAATGACGGAGACGCCGAGCCCGGCGGCGACGAGGGCCTGGACTGCGATGTGGTCGTCGGACGCGAAGCCGACCTGTGGTTCGAAGCCGGCCAGCCGGCAGGCGTGGCTGACGATCCGATGCCAGGCGCTCGTCGGCGCTCCTCCGATCCAGGGTTCGCTGCTGAGGTCTGAGAGCTCAAGCTGGCGGCGCCGGCTGTTGAGGCGGTGTCCCGTCGGCAGGACGGCTCGGAAGACGTCGTCGAGCAGCGGTCTGCGCTCGAGATCGCGCGCGGCGATGTCGGGTAGCGCCTCATGATCGTAGATCAGCGCGAGGTCGAGTTCTCCGGTCTCCAGCCGCGGGATGAGCCGCTGTAGGTGATCGTCCACGACGGTTAGCGTCACCTCTGGGTGGCGGCGCCGGAACTGTGCGAACGCCGGCGGCACGAGCGTGGCGAGCGCAGTGGGAAAGCTCCCGAAGCGCAGACGTCCATGGCGCCGGCCGGCGATCTCGCCGAGTTCCTGCTCGGCGTCGTCGAGCCGCGCAAAGATCCCGGTCGCGTGCCGAGTCAGGGCGTACCCGGCTTCGGTCAGCTCGACCGGGCGGGTGCCGCGCTGGATAAGCGGCAGCCCGACCTCCCGCTCCAGCGCGGCGACATGTTGGCTCACGGCCGACTGCGTGAGCGTCAACGCGTCTGCTGCGGCTGAGAACGACCCGTGGGCGGCGACCTCTGACAGCACCCTGAGCCTGCGCACGTCGAGCATTAGTGGGACTTATAGAGATTCGCGCATTGCAATTGCAAGTAATGCCGCACGTTGGGACGCTCTACTGGCGATCGCTACCGAAGGCCCAGCCGCCGTCTGCCCGGCCGCGGCTTAAGCGCTCGCCGCGAGACCTAACCCAAGAGATGCGGTAGGTGCCCGATGCCCGCGCGGGGGCTTACGCCTGGCTTGAGCGCACCGACCACTGACCCTCCAGGAGCAACCGATGAATCACCAGCTGAGCCACATGCTTGCCCAACAGCACATCGCCGACCTGCAACGCAACGCCGACCGCGCGCGACGGGCAAGCGAGGTGGACGCGCGGCGGCGCGGCTCAAACTTGATGACTCGCCTCAGCGCGCGGATCTCACGTCTGACCGCGCGGCCTGCGTCCACAGGGCTACGACATGCGAACGACCCGGCTCAGCCTCTCCGCACCCGCGATCCAGTCCTGGACATGAGCCCTCTGACAGAGCCCGCGCCCGCCGATGTTCCTTGAGCCGATCGCTAGCACAGGCGTCCAAGCGTCCTCGGCCGGGCCGAACGAAGTGCTGGTTCTGACCAATGGCACACGGCTTCGACTTCGGCCTCTCGTTTCCGAGGACCGCGATGGGTTCGCGGCGCTGTTCGCTCGGCTCAGTCCCGAATCGCGCTATCGGCGATTCCTCACTCCGAAGCGCGAATTGACGCCTCGCGAGCTTTCAGACTTCACCGATATCGATCACATCCGCCACGAAGCGATCGTCGCGATCGATGAGCGCGACGGCGCGATCGTCGGCGTCGGCCGCTATGTGCATGTCGCTGATCGACCGAAGGTCGCAGACCTCGCCGCCGAGGTTACCGACGAGTGGCAGGGCATGGGGATCGGTACCGCACTCGCTAGACACACGGTGCAGCGCGCACGCGACAACGGCTTCGCGCTTCTCACCGCCACGACACTATGGGAGAACCGGCCAGCGCGTGCGCTGTTGCGACGCTTCGAGTTTCATGCCTACGCGAGCGACGGCAGCGAAATCGAGCTTGAGCTGAAACTCGACGCGCCGAGCGATGGGCCCGAGAACACACCGGCCATCGCACGTACACAACCCCGAAACGTCTGCCGCGTCAACGAGAACATCAGGCCCTTCGCGGGAGACAAAAAAGGGTCGCCGTGAAGGCAGTGGCCGCCCGCAAGACCAGGCTCCATCACCAACCAACCAAGAGGAGGAGCGCAATGCCGCTCATCAACGTCAAGCTGCTCGAAGGCGTATTCACGTCCGAGCAGAAAACACACATCGCCGAGCGCCTTACCGACGCGATGGTCTCAGTCGAGGGAGAGAACATGCGCGGCGTCACCTTGTGCGTGCTCGAGGAGGTCAAGAGCGGCGACTGGGCGATCGGCGGGCAATGCCTGACCACCGAGGCCGTGCACGCGCTGGCCGCCGGGGTGCCCGCCTAGCTGTGATCGGGGACGGACCGCCGACGCATCGCAGACGTCCGCCATGCGTCGGCGGCCCCCCACCCAACCCTCTGCACGATTCAGAGGACCACAATGAAACGGCTCGTCATCGTCGTCGTGGTCCTTGGGGTGCTGAGCGCCGCCGCAGCCGCGCTGGCCGCGGGCGGCCGCCCGACCACCGAGAAGGTCCTCGGGGCCGCGAGCATCCGCAGCGCCACACGGGACCCGGCCGGGTTTGCACACCGCCTCCGGGGTGAGCCACCTGACGACCACACTTTTACCCGACAGCTACCGCCAATCTCGGGGCCGGGCGCCTCACGAACCGTTGTCCGTAGAGCGTTCGACCATCGGACGTTGGCACGCTGTCACCGGGGCTTGTGTTTCTCGGGGTTCGGCGTGGCTGCGGTCCACGAGAACGAGCCTCTGTGGTTCAAATGGGCGCAGTAGCCAAGGTGGCGGTTGTCGCCCCTCGCGAGTGCCGAGTTTGTCTCGTCGAGCGTTGCGGCGCAGATAAATCCGTTCGGACTGTGAAAGAGGTAGCCATAGCCGGGCGGGATGAAGAACCCTTCGAAGTGCCGGCCGCTTTGGGATCTATCGGGGGTTTCGCCAGTGAGGCGGCGCAGATCCTTGTGCGCGAGAGCGCAGTCGGTGCTGCCAGCGTTCACGACGTAGCGATCGCCGCTCGCCGGCAACCGTGTGCCCTGGATGACTCCATGACTGTCGTACTGAAAGAAGTAGTGCTTGATGTGCCACATCGCTCCGGTTGCATCCGGGCAGGAGGCGGGGCGCGTACCGGTAGGTCTCGCTGCCGTTGCGGTCGACGATCCAACGATCGCTAGCGCGAGCGCCATCGCCGCGATCAACCACGTCGCCAGATGCCGTCGTCCGGGTTTAGCGGGATCGGGCGGCGATTGGTTCGAGCACTGGCCGGGCGAGCCCTGCGTCGCGTACGGGCAGCGCGTGCTGTTGGCATTCATGATCTTGCTCCCTTGAACTTGGGATGTCGGTCGGATCGGGGGTGTGCGCCACGCGTCGTTCTCCGCGCTCGGTGATCGATCGAGTGCTGGCGCGAGCGACCGTCAGGCGTGCACGCCGCGCCGCCTGGCGATTGGACCGAGGAGCGCGAACACGACTCTTTGCACGGGCCAGGGCGGGCGAGTCACGCGGATCTCCTGGGAGAACGCGGGGACCGACACCGCAAGTTGCAGCAGACTCGGCATGCCGCGCTCATTCAGCTGATCGCGAGCGGCAAGGTCAAAGAGCGCCTCGAAGAACGCGTCGGTGCGCAGCGCAGGCCGGAATTCCGCGATCCAGTGCGCCTCTTCATTACCGTAGTTGCCGAACGAGTGAGGGACCCCTGCCGGGATAGCGTGGCTCTCCCCGGCGCGGACCTCCTGGGTCTCGCCGCGCACACGGAAGCGCAGCACGCCGGAGATGACCTCGGCGCGACTCTCCTGTCGGGGGTGACAGTGTTCCGGCTCATCGACTCCAGCGGGAGGGTTAAAGCATTCGATGCGCAACAGCTCCCCGCGAGTCTCGGCCCCGGTCTGCAGGAACACCATTCGCTGCCCGGTGCGCGGGTTCTCGATGCTCTCGCCGACGTGTGCCATGATCTCCTCGTTCACACTGCTTTGGCTACCTAAGCTCAGGCTACCTAACTAATGTCTTCACGTCAAGCAGACGCCGTCTCGCCAGGACGTCTGCATATCGGCCAGCTGCTCGTCCATCTGACCCGTCAGTTCCAAACCGAGCTCTACGCCCGGCTGCTCGATGCCGGCATCGAGGGAGCACGCGTGCCCCATACCCACGTCACGGCCTACATCAAGGCCGACGGGTCCCGGCTCACTGACCTCGCCACCCAAGCCCGCATGACCCGCCCCGCGATGGCCGAGCTCGTCGACGACCTCCAGCGACTAGGGATCGTCGAGCGCAAGCCCGACCCCACCGACCGACGCGCCAAGCTCATCTGTCTCACCGAACAAGGCTGGGCCGCGATGCGCACCGGGCACCAGATCATCGCCGCGCTCGAAGCCGAATATGCCCAGCAGATCGGCGCCGAGCGCTTCGAGGCGATGTGTCAAGCCATGCAAGCTCTCCTCAACGCGATCCCTTCAGACAGCGCCGTTCGGGACCCCCAGTCCTGACGACAGTCCGACCGCCGGCACATCATCGGACCAGACGCGCCGGCGACAGCATGAGTATCTGCGTGCGCTGGGTTCGCAAGACCTTTGGGCAATTGAGACTCCGTGCGGGTCAGCGCCCACATACGGCAATCGGTGAGCTGGATGTCCGCTGGTCGATGGGTTGTGCGACGCGCGCCGACGTCGGATCCAGGGCGCCTCAGGGGACGCCCAGAGCGTGGGCTGAACCATCCGGTGGTAATGCGGGTTCGGAGAAGCAAGGACGCCGCCAGGCGCCGATCGATCGAGCCGCCAAAGATGGGGACCGGAGACGGCCAACATAGGCAGATCGCCCGATGTGCGCGCCGGAATGCCCACCTACGCTGCGGCACACATAACGGCCCACCGATCAGGAGATTGCGGGACATGTTCAGGACCGGCAGGCACATCCTCGCCACCGCGGTGGCGGTCGTCTGCGCCGCCGCACCATCGATCGCGCTTGCCGACACGCCTGCGTCGTCTGGCTCTGCGCCGACCATCAGCGAGATCACCGTCACCAAGACGGTCGACGCCCCAAGCCCCCAGCTCCTTCAGGCTTCTGTCACCGGCAAGAACATCACACCGGTTAAGTGAATCGTGCGGCAGTGGGCGACCCGAGATCCCGTCCCCACGGGCACCTCGAGCCCAGCCCCGGGGCGAGGCCGGGGTGGTGCTGATCGCGCGCTGTGGTTGCAACGGACGATCGGGAACCGCGCGGTCGGGCGGCTGCTTGGCTCTCGGGTGCTGGCCCGAGGCCCGAAGGTCCCCGGCGGCGTGGAGACTAAGGTGGTGTCGCCGGCAGTCCGGTCGCTGCTCACACAGCACCAGATTCCGTTCGCGCGTGAGGTCGCCTTCGAGTTGCTCGACGTCAAGGGCAATCCGGTCGTTCGGGGGCGTTTTGACATCGTGTTTCGCAATCCCTTAACGAAGGAGCTGGTGTTTCCTGAGCTCAAGGGAGATCGGCTCAACTCGCTCACCAAGGGCCAGAAGGTTTACGTCCCGCTGTTTGAGAGCACGGACGGCGCGCGGGCGCGGATCCTCTCGACGGGCGACGTGCAGGGCGGTGACCTGTACCTCGCTGCCGGTCGCGAAGAGCAGGTGCACGCTGGCAGCTTCTTGAGGGTAGGTACTCCGAACCTGCGCCAGTTCACTGTGTTCGTCGAGGAGATGGCGACCGGCAAGCGGCCCACGAACGTCTACTACGGCCCTGAGGGCCTGATAGCGTTTCACTCTCAGGCCGAGTTCGACACGTTTCTTGTCACCGAGAAGCAGATGGACATCGAGCCTACGTCCCCGGCGGCCCCGACGTCCGGCGACAAACCGCTCAAGCCGTCCGCGCCGGTCGAGGCCCCAAACCCGCTACACGATCCTCCGCCGCGCAAGCCCGCAGCCGGCGCAAGCGCCGACCCGACAGCGGGACCGCCAGGCTACGGGCGCACAGGCCCGAAATTCAAACCTCAGCCATACGATCCCGATCGTCCGCCGAAGCCCGGCTCTCCCGTGCCGGCGCGACCGGCCCAGGAGCCCGCTGCGCCTCTCGTCGAACCCGGCGGCGTCACGGAGGGGCGCGCTGAACCGGTCGCGCCGATCGAGGCGCCCGCGCCCGTTGGCGCTCAGCAGGAGGCCAGAGGCCGGTTGGAGGGAACGGGACTCGCGATCCTCGCCGCCCAAGTGCACTCGCTGCGAGGGGCCGAGGTTCAGAAAGCGCTCGACAGATTTGATGAGCTACGCCGAGAGATCGAGCGCAACCACGCCGCTGGGATCGGAGTCACGGTGACACTCATCGCCGAGATTCCCGACAACTTCGACCCTTTCGAGTGGGCGGTAGGGATCGGCGACAGTTCACAGGTCGTCTACTACTATGACATGTACCTCAGCCCCGGTGACGTCCCGCAGCGCGACCCGACCGCGCCGCCACCCGAGAGTGCCGGGATGAACCCGGCCGGTCAGTCTGACTATCGTCAGCATCTCGGCCACGCGCGAGAAGGCTTCCAGTTCGGTCGAAGGGACTTGTATCTGCCGGCGCCTGCGCATTCCCTGTCCGGAACCTATCGCGCCGTGGCGATCGGCAAGCTGCAAGCTGGAAGCCGCGCCTACGCGGCGCTTGATGGACTGCACCGCACTCTGCTGATCACCCTGGATGGCCGCCTGGTGATGTTCGACGACGACTCGACGACGTATTGGCGAACAACCGTAGAGCCAAACACTGATTTCGCCCCGCCGGGCAAGGACCCCACTCTGACTGCCCTTTTCGAGCGAACGATCGACCCGGCCCAGTCGATCGACAGCTCCTTCACGGTGTCGAGATCAAACGACGGCAAGATCCTCGGTCTATGGGAGACCGCGCGCGGTCACGAAGGCGTCGCGCAGCACGCTTGGACGGCCGAGATCGCCTGGCTCAAGACCGCCTAGCCCGATTGCGCCGTCCAAGAACGCAGCGACCGAGCGTTGGACAGAACCCGTTCCGATGTCGCCGCCACCTCAACCGCACCACACAGGGAGCCGCCCCGGCTCCCCGGACCCGCTGGCGCTGCTCCTGCGTTTCGGCGCGGGCACATCGCTGAGTCGGCTTTGCCGCGCAATCCGAGACTGCGAACGACTCGCCGTCAACGCTCCTCGTCGAACGAAAGCAGGGCGCGGTGCTCACGCTCCCGAATCCCCCCGGGCGGAGACCGTGCTCACCGTACCGGGATGTGCTCGCTGCGGTGCCTCGGAGCACGAACATCAGACACTCTCGGTCCCGCTGGTCGCCACCATGCGAGCCGACTGCGTCCAACCGATCCAGCCGCGAGCCTCTGACCGGACCACGCCCTAGAGAGCGATGCGACGGGACGCGCCGTGGCTGAATCGCCCGTCTCACTACCGTTTCACACCCGAGACGCTGGCGAAGGACTACCAGCGTCCGGTGGTGGTTCCGCTTGTGAGACTCCGTCACGGGGTGCTCGCGGCGCCCTGACCCGTCAGCGTGAGCGTCCGCTGGTCGATCCCATGTGAGATGAGCCCTCATCCGGTTGACTCCTCGGGCAAGGAGCAGGCTTCTCGCCGAGACTGCCCTCATGGCGATCAAGCGGGAGCGGTGGGGGAGCTTGACGGGGTTCGTAGCTCGACCCGATGTCGGCGTGCCAGGAGCAGGCCGCCAGCGAGCAGGTAGGCAAGGATCGCGACCCCACCTGGCGCGTACTGGTGAGGGGTGATCGAGCCTGAGAGCAGTGAGAAGTCAAACAAGGCGTGCACGAGGATCGGGACGAGCAGGCCCCCGGAGACTCGGCGGGTGAGGTAGAAGAAATAGCCGGCAAAGCTCACCGCGGCCGCTTGCCCGATTGCGCCGGCGCCGGTCCCGATCGCGTTGACGAGGTGCACGAGGCCGAAGATGACGCTCGACCACACCGCCACCTGACCCTCGGAATAGCCGTTGGATCGAAACATCGTCACGCCGATGCCTCGGAACATCCCTTCCTCGGCCACCCCAACGCACAGCGATGCCGAGAGCAGCAGCACGACGAATCCAGGGCCCTTCGCCGAGAGGCCGCCGTAGTTGATCGCTAGCAGCGACGCGACCACGAAGATGGTCGGGATTGCCCACACCCATCGCTGAACCGGACGGTGGTCGATGAGGACCGGCTGCCACCAGCCCAGGAGGGTGATCGCCGCGCACACGAACAGAGCCGACACGCCGATCGGCACAAGCAGGTCGAGCGCGACGCGCTCGCGCGAGTAAAGGTGGTGAACGTCCCCGGTGGCGACCAATAGCCCCACGACCTGCAGGACTGCGAGGTAGGCCACGACCAGCACGATGAACATCGGGAGCGAGAGGTGCCGCTTCGCGCCTGGCGGCTCGGGGCCGGCCGCTCCCCGCCCGATCTGTAGGCTCACCGGCGGCATCGTAACGACCGAGGCGGCTTACGCCACCAGATAGCGCGATGCGCCCGCCGCGGACCCTCCTTGCACGAACATCGGACACTCTCTGGTCCCGCGTGTGGCCCCCGCAAGAGACGACCGCTTCCAACCGACTCCGGCCAGGAGCGCTGGCCGACATCTTCCCCAAACTGGCAGCCCCCGCCGTTCGCTGTGATCTGGATGCGGGTCGTCACGGAGCGCGGGTTGTGGCCGCGCGCTCGGCGTGGTTGGCGCGATCGTCGCCTTTCTTGCTCGGTCGGGACGTCCGCTGGTCCTTCGGCTTCTGCGACGAGGGAGACCTGCCATTCGCGCGTTACAGGTGCGGTGAGGCAATCATCACGATGCGTGTCGCGGGGCCAACTGGGATCGCTTCCGGCCGAGCATCGTACGCCGGTCCGTCTCGGGACGAACCGCGACGAGCACCCAACCCGCCGGGCGATCTGAGCGCAACGCCGGAAGATCGAGCTTGGCGTAGATCGCCGTCGTGTCAAGCGAGCGGCGCCCGAGGAAGTCAGCGACCTCCTTCCCTCGCCGCGCCGCACCGTCTCGATTGCATCAGCGAGTCGGGCGCGTTGTTGTGGGCTCGACCAGCCTCCCGATCGCAGTCTGCTTGGCCTTGCCGATCATCAGGTCCCTTCACGGTGGCCGGGGACGGCGCGGTCGTCGGCCTCCTGGGGGCGCTGGGCGATGTTGAGAGTCAGCGCCGTGTCGCGGCCAGACGTCCGATAGCCGTTCGGCATCGAGACAAACGTGCGCACGAGATGGGCGGGGCGAAGGGAGCCTCTGAGGGCTACCTGCATGGGGTGGCCATAGCGCCTCTTCGGCGTGCGCGTGCGTTCGAGCTCGAGTCAGAGACGTGGCGCTAGGCCCCTGCGAGAAGTAGTCGAGCTCCGAGGTCGGCCTCATCGAGGCCCAACAGCTGCGCGTTGCGCTCGTGCCAGGCTCCCGAATCCAGATCCTTGCCGAGCGCGGTAACCGCCCGCTGTTCGGCGGTTGGTCCCACCTGCGACCACACTGACGTCGCGCGCCGGACCGCGTCTTGTAGGTATGCATGCGGGCGGCGCCAGTAGCAGTGAAAGAAGCCGTCCTGGCAATCCCACGGGATCGCCACCGGCACCATTTCGGCGTCGATCGCGCGGGCGCGTTCGAGAAGCGAGGGTCGCGCGCTCGCGGCGGCCAGGAACTCCGGGAGGTAATCGCGAACCAGCCAGAAGTCGCCGGTTCGGGTGTTGTCCCACTGAAAGACGACAACCCGCCGTGCGACCCTGAGCAGTTCGCGCAGCCCTGTGATCGGATCGGCCCAGTGATGATCGGAGAGCACCGCCATCGCCGCGTCAAAGCTGCCGTCGGCAAACGGCAGCGCTTCGGCGCGAGCATCAATACACGGCGCTGCGCTCGGCGGCCGCTGCGCGCGCATCACCGCCGACGGTTCTACCGCGGTGACGTTGCGACCGGGAGGCTCATAGGACCCGGTTCCGGCCCCCACGTTCAACACCGTTTCGGCGTCCTCCAGCGCATTCCAGATCCGCGCTGCGATCTTCGGGTCCGTCCGGCGTTGACCGCTGTAGGTCTGACCGATCACGTCATAGAGCGCGCCGGCTGGCGGTCTCTCGTTCGGCATGTCGTCATGATGCCGCAGCCCGGCGCTGCCCTCTCGAACCGGCGCACGCAGTTTGCGACGGCATCGTCCACTGATCCTTCGCATGCGGACGCGTCGCTTCAACGCTGTGTCCCTGTGTCGCCCACGTCGATGCGCGCGGACGCGGACGCGGGTGCGAAGCAGGCTGGCCGGTCCATATTCGACTCCGCTCTCAGTCCTCGTCGATCAGATGGCCGATCGCGATGGGCTCGGTTATCACGGCACCAGCCTCGAGCAGCGAGGCAGCGCAATAGCGGTAGGCCTCGTAGCGATCAGACGCCGCCGTCGCATTCTGTGAGCCCCAGCCCGTCCAGTCCAGGGCGGTCCACTCCTGCGCGCCCGGATGGTCGGGAGGCTCGGCGAGCGCTGTGACGTCCGCGCCTCGCGCCAGCAGCCGCCGCAGCGTGGTTGACCGGCCCCAAAGCGCGGCGTAGTGAAGAGCGGTGCCCTCCCGCTGCCCCCCGCGACTCGATCGGGATCCCAGCCTCGAGCAGTCGGGCGACGACTTGATCATCGCCAGCGCTGGCCCAACGCGGCAGCTGCTCGCAGTCGTTCCATCGCAGCGCAAGCTCTGGGTGCACAGCCTTGACGCGGTCGGCGCGGTCCAGATCGCCACGGACGACCGCGCCAACCCACTCCGCTCCAGGATCAAGCTCGCCGCCTGCGCCGGCCTCAGCAAGCAGACGCAGGTTGGTCTCGCTCCGAAAGCGCGCGGCGCGCGAGTAAGGAGTCAAGCCGTCCGCGTCGCGAACATCGAGCCGCGCGCCGCCTTTGATCAACAGCGCCGTTACCTCCGGGTCGCGCGCGTAGAGCAACAAGTCGCTACCTCGCACAGACGCCCCATGGGCCATCAGCGTCCCTAGGCGCTCGACATCGCCGGCCTCGACCGCCGTTTGAAGCAGGCCCATGACCAACGCGGGCCACGACCGGAACCCGAGGTCCCGAGCCACGGCCGCCTGCGCGTCGGCAAGACGAGGCGGCCGGTCGGCTCGAAAGCGCGACAGCGCCTGAACATCACCGGACCTCGCTGCTCGTACTAACTCCTTCGCCTGCCTACGTGCCTGGTCCAGATCGAGACCCATAACGATTCTCCTCAGCGCTCTGGGTGCTCGCATCCCCTGCGCCGGAAGCGAATCGCGGCTCGACCAACCATGTTGGTGGTGGGTCTCAGACCCTTCCCGCGAGATGGACGCGTCCACCGGATCGCGCGCCATGAGCCTACCCTGCCAGGCACCCGCTCGGCAACCGCGACTCCGCCACCGACGCCGACACCGACGCCGACACCGACTAATCCCACTGGCGTATTCGTAGAGCGTTCCTGTTGTGCGACGACGCCGTCGCGGATTCCGGAGCGCCGATCCGAACTCCTCGGCGCGCGCAGAGCCATGGATGAGAGGACACTAAGTCGACGGAGTGTGCCGTCGTAACGGCGCGCCGCGTCGGGCAGGTTGAGTCTCAACATGTCCCACCCCCGAGGCGCCCAACTGTGCGCGGTGCTGTACGAGATCGTTGGCGGTCAGCCGTCGGTTGCCGAGAAGAACTCGATGAGAGAGTCAGCGGTCTCTTCTGGGCGTTCTTCGGGGAAGAAGTGGCCCCCGGCGACGGAGTGGCCCGTCACGCGTGGCGCCAGTTCTCGCCATAGCTCCAGCGGTCCGCCCTCGTCCGCGTACCACGATCCGACCGGCCCGCTCGCGCTCCATAGCGCGAGCACCGGGCACGCGATCCGTCGGCCCGACGCGCAGTCCGCTTGATCGTGCTCGCGATCGATGCCAGCCGCTGCGCGGTACTCCTCACAGATCGCATGCAGATGCTCGGGGTCCTGCAACTGAGCGAGATACCCAGCTCGCGTCACGCCGTCGAAGGTCTCAGACGGCGTCCCCCACTCAGGGCCCAGCGCGTGGTCGATCACCGCCTCGGGAGCCGCGGCGACAAGGCGCTCGGGTAGCGGCTCGGGCTGCGCGAGCAGCGACCAAGGCCAAAACCCAAGCGCAAGCCGATCATCAGCGCGAACCCACGCCGCGTCAATCGGCACGATGTCGAGGACCGCCAAGCGCTCCACCCGATCGGGATGATCAAGCGCCGCGCGGTAGGCGACGCGACCGCCGCGGTCGTGGCCGGCGATTGAGAAGCGCTCGAATCCAAGCTCGGCCATCACGGCGATCATGTCGCGCGCCATCGCGCGCTTTGCGTACGGGCCGTGGTCATCGGCCGAACGCGGGCAGCCGCTAGCTCCGTAGCCGCGCAGATCCGCACACACCACCGAGAAGCGCCGAGCGAGCACCGGCGCGATCTCACGCCACATCGCCGATGTCTGCGGGAAGCCGTGCAGCAGCAGCACCGCCGGCCCCGACCCGCCGTGCTTGACGTAGATCGTCGTCTCCGGGGTCGCTACGACGGTGGTCTCGAACGCCGGCACGTTCTGACCCAGGCTAGAGACCGATCGCAACCCGCGGCAGGAGGTCACCGTTCGCCGCGGCTGAGGCCAGGCGGCAGCCCGCCGCAAACCAAGGCTCCGCGATTGAGACCACCGGCGGGCCGGCACCCTGCGTCCGATCGTGGTCAAGAACGCCCGGTGGGCGATCCGCTGTGAGACGTAGACCTGCTGTGCGCAGAGCAGGTGCTATTCGGGGCGGCGAAGATGCTTGTCGGGGAGCGAAGGTAGGTCCCTCTCGCGCTGCTGTGTTCGGGTCGAAGCGGGTGCCTGACGCCGGCCGGGCGCCGGCCGGCGAGACTCCCTAGCTACTTCCCCCGGATAAAGGACGACGTCTGACCCTGGGTTCGGGAGCGGGATTCCGTCCGCGCGAGTTAAGAGGATTTGCCTGCGCGTGAACGGTTTTCTGACTTGGTGGAGGTGTGATGCTGACGCTTGTGGGCGGTCAGGTGGAGTGTCTGTGGGACGAGGTGTTGCCGGTCGGGGTGCGCGAGCTTCCCGAGGATCTGGCCCGGCTGGACGGGGTGTTAGCCGATGGGGTGTTGTTGTGGCCGATCGCGCAGGCGTGGGAGCAGAGCGCGCGGGAGCGGGGGCGCCCGTCGATCCCGATGGCGATGTGGGTGCGGTTGATGGTGGTCCGCCAGCGGACCGGCTGGGGGTACGAAACGCTGATCAGGGAGGTGTCAGACTCGCTTCACCTGCGGAGGTTTTGTCTGATCGGGATCGATCAGCGGGTGCCCGACGAGTCGACGGTGCGCAAGCTCGCGCGTCGGCTCGGTCCGGAGGTGGTGGCCGAGATCACGCGGTTGGTGATCGAGAAGGCCCAGCGCGAGACGCGGTTCACAGCGCGGGCGGCGCGGGTGGATTCCACGGTGGTGGAGGCCGACATCCGCTACCCGTCAGATGCGATGCTCGCGCTTCAGGGCGCCAGGGCGCTCACGCGCGCGGGCGCCAAGCTGCAGAAGCTGGTCGGCGCCCGGACGCGGGTGCGCGATCGCTCCCGATCGATCGGCAAGACGGTGCGCGCGATCTCCAAGACGCTGGCTCGGCGCACCGGCGAGGCCAAGACGCAGGTGATGGCGCTCAACGAGCAGGCCGGCTGGCAGATCAAGCGGTCAGCCCACGAGGCCAGGCGGCTGGCAGCCGCGGCGCGGCGATCGGCGCGAGGCCGTGGCGCGCAGGCCAAGCTCCGGGCCGCCCGCACGCTGGAGGAGTTGGCCGACCGTTGCGCGAGGGTGGCCGAGCAGATCGACCGGCGCGTGCGCGGGCTAAAGATCACCGACCGGCTGGTGTCGATCAGCGACCCCGACGCGCGGCCGATCCGCAAGGGCAAGCTGGGCAAGCCGACGGAGTTCGGGTATGTCGCGCAAATCTGCGAGGTGACCGAGAACACCCGGCGCGGCGCGCGTGGGTTCATCCTCCCGGCCGCCCATCTGCCGGGCAACCCGGCCGAGAACGCGCTCCTGCCGCACGCGGTGGCCGAACTGCAGCGAGCTGGCATGACGCTGCGAGAGGTCGTTGTCGATGGAGGGTTCATGCCGGGTCCGACGATCGACGCGTTCCCCGATCTGAGCGAGCACCAGGTCCAGATCTCCGGGCGCCACCAACCCGGCAGTCGCAAGACCCGCAAACGCCGCGCCCGCTACCGCACCGGGATCGAAGGCCGGATCAGTCACCTCAAACGGCGCTACGGCCTGCGGCGCTCCCGGCTGAAAGGCGATGACGGAATGAGGATCTGGACCGGATGGTCGATTCTCGCCTACGACCTCGACACCCTCGCCATCCGAACCCGCTGAAACACTCCCCCTTGCCCGACTTCACCCGGGCAACAATTCACACGCCTGACTCGGCCGCATCGACCCCGATGCGGCCGTTTCAGTTCGGGTCGTTTATCCGGGGCAAGTAGCTAGGTGAGCGCGGGTGCGGTCTGATCGCCTCGGCGGTTGGCTGGCCAGCTTTTCGATGGTGGTGTGGCTGTCGGGTGTTGCGGGGTCGGGTGGACAATGGTGGTCGATTCTGTACGTATCTCTCATTGACGTAACGCTTTGGCGGTGTTCGGCCATCTCGGGGTTAGATGGCGGTTGATCTCGAGCGGCGGGAGCGGTTTGAGGCGCTGTTTGAGCGTCATCATGCGGCGGTGCGCGGGTATGTGGTGCGGCGTTCCGCGGGGGTCGTCGTCGAGGATGTCGTCGCCGACACGTTCTTGGTGGCTTGGCGCCGGCTTGAGGATGTACCCGATTTGGCGCTGCCGTGGCTTCTGGGGGTGGCCCGGCGGGTGCTGGCCGATCAGCGGCGGGCGGCGCGGCGGCGGCGGTCACTGTCTGAGCGGCTGCTGCGGGAGCCGTCGCCATCCGGCCCATGGTCGCCGCCGGTGGGGCTGACTGCGGAGCTGAGCGACGCTCTGCGGATATTGACCGAGCGGGAGCGCGAGGCGCTGCTGTTGGTTGCGTGGGACGGGCTGTCGCCGCGTGACGCCGCGATCGTGGCCGGCTGCTCAAGCGCTGCGTTCCGCGTGCGGCTGCATCGCGCCCGCGCGAGGGTCTCTGCCCAGCTTGGCATCGACCAGGACACCCCAAATATTACGGAGACGCTGGCATGAACGATCCGGTGATTGAGCGCGTCGCCCGCGAGGATCCTGCGCAGCGTGAGCCAGCTGAGGGCGCGTGGCGACGCGAGCGGGCCGAGGCGACGCGGGGGCGAGTGCTGGCTGCCATCGATCGCGACGGGGCGGTCGTCTCGTTGCCGGCACGTCCCAGTGGTGGCATCGTGCGCGCGGGAGGTGCGACAGTCGCGATGGTCGCAGTCGCGGCAGTGGTGGTCGCGTTCGTCGCGCTCGGTCCCCACACACGCGCGCCGAAGTCGGCGCCCGCGGGAGGCGCAAATCGTCCGGCCGCGATCGCGTCGGCCAAGCCGGTCGGGCTCTACGACGCGGGTGTGGTCAATGTTGACGGCAGCCCGCAGGCGCTGCTAGCCGATGGCGACTCGCTGTGGGTCGCGACCCCGAGCAGCGTCGTCAGGCTCAACCTGCGCAACGGCTCGACGATCGCACGAACCCCGATCCCCACCAACGGCGTCAACGCCGGCCTCGCATTTGGCGCTGGGAGCGTCTGGCTGGCGCCAACCGGCACGTCTCGCTTGCTGCGGATCGACCCGTCAAGCAACCGACTGGTCGCGGACATCCCCCTCGGCGCCACTGACAGCCAACGGGTGGGCTCGCTGGGTGGTGGCGTCGCGTTCGCCGCCGACAAGGTCTGGGTCAGCCGCGACTCAAACCGCCCCCATGGCGACGTCATCTCGGTCAACCCCAAAACCAACCACGCCACCGCGACACCAATCACGGTTGGGTCGGGGCCCGACACAGTCGTGTCTGGATTTGACTCGCTCTGGGTCGAGAACACGTCCGTTGTCGTCGGCACCAACGCCCCGTCCCGGATCCATCCGGCGCTATCACGGATCGATCCACGGACCCGCCACGTAACCACCGAACGGTTCTCAGGAACGCCCACGACCGGGTTCGGGTCGCTATGGATCCAAACCAACGCCGCGTCTGATGACGCAGCGATCGTCCGTGTCGACCCTGCCACTGGACGGACGCTGGCTCGGATCGACGTCCCGCGCGTGATCGGCGTCTCCGCCGGCGGCGGCCGCGTGTGGGCGATCTCCTACCCAAGATCGCGGTCGGCGAGCACCTTCCAGCCGATCAAGGGCACCGCCGCGCTATGGCAAATCGATCCGCGAACCAACCGTGTCACCGGCAAGCCCATCCATCTCCCGCTGATCCAGCCGGTCTCGATCGTCGTGGCAACCGGGCAACTCTGGATCGCCGACTATCGAAGTGGCGACGTGATCCATTTCCAGCTGATCACGCACTAGGCCCCCTCTCCTGTCGACGCAACCACCACCGGATTCCTCTGCACTCCCGCCAGACGCTCACCGCAGACCACCCCGATCGCGTGTCGCATCACGGCCGAATCGTTCGCCACGGCGACACCCATCGTCGGGACCGCCGCTTTCAAGCCGCGGAGCGGCAGCCTAGGAGCGGCCCTGGGGGCAGCAAAGCACCGCCCCGCCCCGCCCCGACCGCCGTAACGCGAAGTGCCCGATAGCCGTTGCCATTGAGACGGCGCCGGCGCCGGCACTGGACGTCCGCTGAGGGATCGGCTTGTGCGACGAGACCTGCTATCCGCGCATTTGCGAGACGGGCCGCGCTGGCTCCAACTGGCTCTGCGGTCACGGATGCAGGCCTGGGCTGGTCGCCGCGCTGATCTGTCAGACACTGGTTCTGGCCGCGACCGCTGGACCAACCAGC
The DNA here is from genome assembly GCA_963737335.1 of uncultured Solirubrobacteraceae bacterium. Lineage (GTDB taxonomy): Bacteria > Actinomycetota > Thermoleophilia > Solirubrobacterales > Solirubrobacteraceae > Palsa-465. The sequence continues at coordinate 40,762 of CAVTSK010000014.1, read as the reverse complement.
AGGAGGCTACTGACCGCGGGTGCGGGATGGGATCGCCTTGGGCGATCCGGCCCTTGATGCGCTCAGCTGTACGCCGCCACCGCGGCTTCACACACCTCGTGATCCTGATCTGGCGTTCCGCCACTGATGCCCACGGCGCCAACGACCGTCTCATCGTCCGTCAGCGGTATCCCTCCAGCGAAGATGATCACGCTTTGGTTGGACCCCTCGATCCCGAACAGGGGCTCGCCGGGCTGCGCCATGTCGGCTAGATCGCGCGTGGGCATGTCGAACGCCCGAGCCGTGTACGCCTTGCCCTGAGCAATCTCGATCGACCCGAGCCACGCACCGTCCATCCGCGAGAACGCGGTGAGGTTATTCCCCGCGTCGACCACCGCGATGTTCATCGGCACTTCGATGTCGACGGCCTTGGCCCGCGCTGCCTTGATGATGGCCTGAGCCTGATCCAATGTCACGCTTCCGTTGTGTGGTGCCACGCCGCTCTACCTCTCACTCTGTCGATGCAATGCGAAGACGACCGGTGCTCGCGGCCGTCTCCGGGGCGCTACCCCGGATCCAAGGCTCCAACCAAGCCCCCAAGCATCAGAGCTGTGGCCGCAACTCCCACGACGGCGTGCTCGCCGAGCACCCAAAGCAGCCACGAGTTCGCACGCAAGACTGCACGATAAGCGCTGCTGGTCATGTAGAAGGCGCCGCCCGTCCAGACAAACCACAGCGGGGTGACGTGCGGGAACCCCTCGGCGTCGAGCGTCGCGAGATGCGCCGGGATGTCACAGGCGAACAATTGTTCGACCTCGTCGGCGCCCAGCTGACGTGGCGGCTTGAGCATCGATCGACCCTACGTGCCGGCTCGCCCCGGGGCGGCGCCGACAAGAGGCATGGCCCGCGACCCGTCCAATGCATTCCGTCAACGAGACGCCGCGTCATCGCGCATCTGCGACAAGCTGTTGGAGTGGTCGATGAAGGCGATAGACACAAGTGGGGCAGTGACCTCTGCGAACAGCACCGCCGCATCAAAGAGGCCTTCGTTCACGGGCGGGTCACCCCGGCTCGCGGGCCGGTGCCCTTCAACAAGGCGCAGCTGGCCCGGCTCGAGCGGGTTCGCGGTACGGTCACCGGGTCGTGGCTCGTCAGCCAGCACGAGTACGAGTACCTGAAGCGGCTTGAAGCTGGAGGGCGGCCTGGCGACCCGCTGCCGGCTGCTCCCGCCAAGCGGGAGCCCTTCATCACGGGGACCGCCGACGACTTCGAGGTGCGGATCGCCAGCACCGGCGACCATGCCAACGTCGTGGTTCTGTTCTCCCACGAGCATTGGCCGGGTGTCCGTTTCGGTCACCGGTTCCCACCTCCCGATGAGGCCGACGGCTACGAGGACATCTGGCTCGTGGAGGCGGTCGAGACCGGCGGCCTGGGTCGCCTGATGGGCCGGCACCCGCATCCAGACCGCGACGGGATCGTGTGGACCGACTGGTGAGCGCTCAACCACTGCTCGGCGAAGCTCGCCACCCTCCGCGTCGTCGCCACAGGAGCGCTCTGCAACCGGTGCTCCCCCTGTCCCGGCAGACGATGGCTAGGGCGCGACCTCCTGCCCGAGTGCCTGACGGCGCCGGCCGGCTCGCGGAATTAGCATCTCTGTGTGCTCGTCCCGTCCGGTACTGCGACCATCCGGGTGCTGGATCTCGCTCGAACCGAAGCAGACGCTCTCGGCCACAACTGGGTGGGATGCGAGCACCTGCTCCTCGCTCTCCTCCATGACGAGGACAGCGAGTTCACGCGCGAGTGCGCCGACGCCGGTATCACTCTCCAATGCACCCGGGCTGAACTCAAGCGAATGGCTGGCCCACGTGACAAGCCCATACCGACGGACAGCCCCTATTCGCCGAGACTGAAGCGTGTGCTGCCAGAGGCAGAGCGCGTGGCCGCTCTCAGCAGCAGCGAAACCGTTGAGCCTGACCACCTACTCGAGGCTCTCTTCGCTGAAGACCAGGACGCCGCTTTTCTCATCGCCATGCGAAACGTCCACCGGCAGTCACAGTAGCCGGCCGGCTTCGGCCAATCTCGAGGCTTCTCCTTCACGCAAGAGCAGCACCCTCTCTGCGACCCGGCCGGTGTTGTACGTCGCAGTTAGCGTTCCGATTTGAGACGCCGTCTTCTCCGAAGGCGCCGTCGAAGAAGGCAATTGTCCAGACGTCAGGGTTTGCGGCGGGTGACCGTCTCGATCCGATCGATCGAACGGTCGAAGGACAGGATCGCGTCGACGCCAGTCACCTCAGCTTGGGCGACGAGATAGGCCTCGGCGAACTCCAGACGATCGAGCTCGTAGACCTCAAGCGCTCGAAGCAGTACCGCGGGATCGACCGTCTTGATTGTCCGCAACCCGATCGCTGACCGCATCAAGTCGGCGACGCGCGGCCGCTCGACTTCGTAGAACGACTCCAGGACATAGACGCATTCCGCGAGCACGAGATCTGTCAACAGGAGGTCATCCTCACCCGCGAGAGCAGTCGTGGCTCGCGCGGCCATCTCCGGCGGGTCGCCGGTCAGGTGGCGAATCACGACGTTCGTATCGATGAACGCTGTCAGCGTTGCCGCCCAGCCCGCGCCGCGCGAGTCCGGCTGAGGACCTCATCCCACGGCGTGCCGTGCTTGCCGGCCGGCACAGCCACCGTCCCGGCCAGCTCCAGAAAGTCCGGCGTCTTCGCAATCACCGCCCGCGAGCGCTCAACTCGGAACAGCACCTCATCGCCCTCTTGGAGAGCCAGCGCCTCGCGCACACTTCGTGGGATCGTCACCTGGCCTTTGGACGTCATCTTGGCTCTCGCGTCCATTCGCATCGACTCCTTACTCTCGGATGAACGTAAGGATATCGCCGCCGGGAGCTCGTCGTGCGCGGAGCACGTCTCCTCGCGGGAGAGGGCGCCGCGAGGCGCCGTCAACGGCGGCCACGAGGAGCAGGATTGCTTTTCACGCCGCGGCTATCCGCGGACAGTGACCCCCGGCTGACGCCGGCTCTCGCCATCGACTCGCTGCGCTCGGTCAGAGTCACGCGACGTCCCGACTTGTTTGCGGCGCCTACAGGAACCGTCCACTCCTCATGGCCTGCCGAACGGCCTCAGCTGCGGGGACGCGGGGCTTGGTTACCCGGGTTACGTCGGCGCCTCGACGCCCTCGGCCAGCCACGCCTTCGCCGCGGGCAGATCGTGCACGGCGAACCCCCGTGCACCTCCCGGCATCAGGAACGACAACGCCCGCAGCGCCGGCTTGATCCACGACTCGTCGCTGACCACGGCAACCCGCTCGAAGTCCGTGGCATACCGGGCGCGGAAGCCGGTGTCGGCCTTCATCGCGTCGCCCTCGATGTCGTTGGCGGCCGTCCCGAAGTGGTAGAGGAGCCGGAGCTTGCGCCCCGCAGCGATCTCACTGCGCAGCACGGGCTCGACCACGTCCTCCCAATCGTCGTCCTCCACTTCGCCGACCGCCTCAAAGCCGATAGTTCCGGCCGGCATCTCGTTCATCGGTCGCAGCATGCTGTCCTCCGTTCGTTCGGGCGCGCGTCCCCACGGCACCGCCAGGACGTGACGCGATGCTCGCGCCATGACCGACCGCCGACATCACCCCCTTCGGATGATCCCCGCGCACGCACGCTGCACGTCGGTCAAACTCCGCCCGCAGCACGCGGATCAGATCCACCCAGCGCATCGCGAGCGAGTCACACGATGTGCATCTCCGATGCCGAGGTTGCCGTCGATCCCTGCTGCGACGAAGCTCTGGTGTTGGGTGGCGAAGCGGGGCGCATAGCAGCAGAACGCCCCTCGTGGCGGCGCTGATCGCAACTTCTGCGGCCAGTGCGCGTTCATGGCACCGGGACGTCGACTTTTGGCTAGGGGAGGGCCACATGCGCAGGACCTTCGTCTTGCTCGCGGTGACGAGCGCCGCGGTCCTGATCGCCGCCGCCCCGGCGGTGGCGTCTTACGGCGCGCGCTCCGCGCCGCTGCTGTGGGACCAGCAGGTCTCCAGCACCGGCAACGACATCAACCTCGGGCAGAGTGCCGCGATCCTCGACGCGGGCGCGACGCTCACGTCCTGCGACAACGGCGCCGGGCATCAGCTGTGCCAGTTCGGACGGCCGACGCTCTCGCCAGACGGCCGCAGCGTCATCGTCAGCCGGCATCCCCAAGCCTCCGGCGCCTCTGCCGCGGCGGCCGGCCCGGGGACCCTCTTGCTGGTGGGCACTGACGGAAGTGACCCGCGCACGCTTGCGCAGTTGACCGCCAGCGACACGCAACCTGCATTCCTGCCCGGCGGACAGCGGATCGTGTTCACCGGTCGGCGGGCGCTCAAGTCGCCCTCGGAGCTCTATGAGGCCAACGTCGACGGCAGCGGCCTGCGGCAGCTCACGTTCCGCGGCGGTTCGTGGGCGGCGCCCTGCACCAACGGGGCCATCGTGTTTCAGCGGGGCGCCGACCTGTGGCTGATCCCGGCCCAAAGCAACCACTGGATGCGGTTGGTGCGTGGTGGATCGCAGCCCGACTGCGCGCCGAACAGCCGCCAGGTTGTCTACGTCATCAGTGGCCATTCGCGGCTGACGCACATCGGCCTAAACGGGCGCGGCACGAAGGTTCTGCCCCACGGCCGCGGCGCCAATGAGGAGTCCGACCGGCCGGCCGCGCTCAGCTCCCCGGCATTCTCGCCTGACGGCAGGAACGTCGCCTACCTCAGGACCTACGACGTGCTGCAGCAGGATGGTTCGCGCAACGAGCTCGACGTCTCCGATCTGAGCGGCCGGATCCGCTCACGCCGCGACGTCGCCGACCAGTCCGGCGGCAGCATCGGCTCCGACGCCCAGCAGAGCGTCACGCATTACGTCGACTGGTGACGGCCTCTGAGGAGCGGACGGCTCCGGAGCCAGCGCCGAGAAGGCAAAACGGCGCTGCACTCGCGATGCTCGTGCCGGGCCTGGCGGCCACGATCGCGCTTGCCGGCGCCAGCCATGGCTCGCTGCTGAGGTCGCCTCAAGCGGTCACGGTTGGCCTGGCTGTGTTACCGGCGCAGATAGCTGTCCAGCCAGTCGTAGATGCGGGCGTCACGAATTCCCATGCCCATCGGTTCGCAGTGGCGGTTGGCGCCCTCCGCGGCGGTGAATTCAACGAGCTGCTTGTCGCCAGGCAACATGTCGTAAAGCTGCTGGGACTGGCCCGGCCAGAACTGCTCGTCTTCGGGATTGGTGACCAGGACTGGCGTCGTGATGTCCTTGACCTCGTCGCCCAGCTTGTACTTCATCACTTCCTGGTAGAGCTCCCAGCGCGAGTCACTCTCAAGCCCATAGGGCTCACCGCGGAAGTGCAAGGTCGCGCGTGTGGACTTCGAGAACCGCTCGGTCCAGCCCATCTCCTGGTCAAATGACTTCTTCTTGCTCTCGTCTTCGAGTTGGGACTTCATGAACCCCGGCAGCGGCGCCGTCCACGACGTCGACACGTCCACTACGCCGGGGTCGACCACGGCCGCGGCGAGGCGATGCTCGAACGCGAGGGCCCTGGGCACCCAGTACCCGGCCTGGCTGACACCGATGACAACGAGTCGCTCGGCATCGACATCGGCGCGTGCCACCATCGCGTCCACAACCGGAGTCAGCACCGCTTCCCAATCGTGTCGGAAGGGGATCTTCTGCAAGAACAGTGCTGCCTGCTGACCCGGACCATCAAACGTCATCCAGTGATATCCGCGCTCGTTCGCGGCGATGCCACCCATCACGGCCATGCTGGAGGTAGCGCCGTCGCTCCCGTTGTTCATGATCACCAGCGGGCGCGGCTCGCCCGGCTTCGCGTCTGGTGCGCGGAAGAAGTAGCCGGGCAGCACCGTGTCCTCATAGGCGATCTGGATCTGCTCGCCCGGAGGCGACGCCAAGTCGACCGTCTTGTCCCAGCATGCGCGCTGATGCAGCCAGATCTCTTGCTGCCGGCCTGTCTGATGCGAATGGGTGATCAAATACAGCGCCGTCGCGTAATAGCTACTTGCACGCAGATACAGGCCACGGGCGGTGACCCGCTGCCCGGTGGCCTCGGCCTGTTCGGCGGCCACCCGGATCGCGTCCGCGGTCGCTGACCACTCTGTCACCCACGCGTCGGCGTCGCCATCCTTGACACGCCCCGCGGTGGCCTGCACCTCGCCCGCATCGGCGAAGCCGCGATACACACCACCCAAGACGATCTCATACCCGAACTCAAAATCCTCGTTCTTGAACTTCGGTCGCGACATGAACGCTCGCCATCCCTTCCCCAATGGGCCCACCGCGACACGTACACGGCGCAACCGGTCGAAGATCGTGTTAGAACGCTAACGAGCTAAGCCGCGACGACGGTATGCGGTGCCGCGTTGCCCGCCTCCCACCATACGCCGCTCCTAGACGAGCGCTGCAGTGTGGGTCCCAGGTCTCTGAGGAGCTGCCCGCTGGGCGATAGCCGGGCTCACGCGGTAGCCATGATCCGTTGCAAAGGAGATGCTGATGAGCACTGCAGCACCGGAGCCGCTGACGCCGACACGTGTCGTTGACCGAGCCACCTATGCCGTCGCGGGCGGCAACCACGTCACGCTGCTTCTCGACCGCAGCCAGACCGCGGCCGCGCTTGATGTGATCGTCGTCCTCGCGCAGCCCGGTGGCGGGCCGCCGCCCCATCGGCACGCCTTCGCAGAGTGGTTTCACGTGCTCGAGGGTGAGCTCACGCTCGCCGAGGAACGCGATGGAACCGTCGTGTGTACCAGCACACTCGCGGCCGGCGACACGATCTTCGTGCCGCCATGGACGGTCCACGGCACCCTGAACCTCTCGGACGCACCCGCGCGCTTCGAGGTCGTTGGCCAACCGGGAGCGATGACCGGTTACTTCCTGGAGGCCGGTGTCCAGGTCCCGGATGAGCGCACGCCGCCCGAGCGAGAGCCGGCCGGGCCGAACGAACTGCGTGAAATCGCCGGAAGATGGGGCATCGAGTTCTGGACGGGCCCGGTCGACAGGCCACTACCAAAGTGATCAAGCTGGCCAGAACGGGGCACTACACCGAGACGGATGCGGGGACGAGACCCGGGCGCGTCCGTGAGCACGAGGTCGGTTCCGCATCCACGAAACCGCGGCAGTCGCCGCTTCCGGGACAGATCCAGCCACGAGACCGCGGGTCCCCCGCTATTCGGTGGTCCTTCGGCATATGAGACGCTGGCGAGGGTTGCCAAGCCTGCGCGGAGCGATCGCGTCGTGCAATTGCTCAGCCATCGTCAGCTTCTGAGTCGGCCATGATCTGCCGCAGATACCGGTCGGGAGCGTCGAGGAATCCGCGCGTCAGCCGTACGGCTTGCAGATCGTCGTAGTCGGTGATGTTGATGCCGTCCTCGTCGAGCTCGTAGATCCGGGCGCTCGGTGCAGCCAGCAGGATCGGCGAGTGGGTAGCGACGACGAACTGCGCGCCCGACTTGGCGGCGCGCGCTACCACCGCGAGCAGCGCGAGTGCCCCGGTGACCGACAGGGCTGCTTCCGGCTCGTCGAGCAGGTAGACACCGTCCGCTCCAAACCGGTTGGCGGCCAGCGCCAGGAACGCCTCGCCGTGCGATTGCGCGTGGAGCGGAACATCGCCATACAACGACAGGTCGGGTGCGAACCGGTCGCCGCTGTCGATGAACTCCGCGACGTTGAAGAAGCTCTCCGCTCGCAGGAAGTAGCCGTTTCGCGGCTTGGTGGCGCTCAGGACCGGCGCCAGCAGCGGAGTGCCCACATCATCGACCACGTTGCCAGGCACAGCCGGCAGCTCACCGAGGCGTTCGAGCTCGCCGCCTTGCTGCGCAAAGCCGATCGCCGCTGCGATCGCCTCGAGGATCGTCGACTTGCCGCTCCCGTTATCGCCAGCCAGCAGGGTCACCGGTTCACCGAGCCCAAGCCGCTCGATCGTCGCGATCGCCGGCACGCTGAACGGGAACTCCTCGCCCCAGTGCAAGCGCTGGAATCCGAGGACGTACGGGCCTGGCCCGAACTGTCGCGTATCCCTGGCTCCCGCCACCCGATAACCGTAGCTACGCGGACAGCCGCCCACTCGGATGCGTTGTGGGATGATCGGCGGCGTGGGCGGCACCGCGGACGTTGTAGAGGATCGGGTGCTGTACGGGTGCATGGGGCTTGGCGGTACGTGGGACTCGCAGCGGTACGGCCGAGCCGAGATCGCCGAGGCGGAGGCCGCGATCGGCGCAGCGTTGGACAGTGGCTTTACCACCTTTGATCACGCCGATATCTACCGGCACGGGAAGGCGGAGGCGGTGTTTGGTGAGATCCTCGCCCGCTCGCCGGAGCTGCGTCAGCGCATCGTGCTTCAGACGAAGTGCGGCATTCGCCTTGGAGAGGGCGACCGGGCCGGCTTCTATGACCTGCGAGGCGAGAGCGTCGTCCGGCGCGTCGAGGAGAGCCTGCGGCGCTTGCGCACCGACGTGATCGACGTGTTGCTGTTGCACCGACCCGATCCGTTGGCTGATCCGGAGGACATCGCCCGCGCCTTGTCGACGGTTCACGCGCAGGGCCTGGTGCGGTCGTTCGGAGTTTCGAATATGTCCGCCGAGCAGATCGTGCTCCTCCAGTCTTATCTGGACCAGCCGCTGGTCGCCAATCAGCTGGAGATGAGTCTCTACCGTCGCGACTGGGTCGAGGCAGGCGTCGTGCTCAACACCCCCGAAGCGGTCGCAAACGGCTTTCCATTGGGCACGATCGAACACTGTCGAGCTCACGGGATCCGCTTGCAGGCGTGGGGTGCTCTGGCGCAGGGGCGATACACCGGTCGAGAGCAGACGGCGACCGAGCAGGCGACCGCGGGCCTGGTCGCGTCGCTTGCGGCGGCGAAGAACACGACATCAGAGACAATTCTGCTGTGGTGGCTCCAGCGGCACCCCGCGCGCATCTCGCCGGTCATCGGAAGCGCCCGTCCGGAACGCATCAGAGCGTGCCGTGACGCTCTGCGAAGACGCCCGTGTCTCACGCACGAAGAATGGTACGAGTTGTGGATCACCGCCCGAGGGGCTTCGCTGCCCTGATGCAGGTGTTTCCATATGCCACGAGTAGCATCGCAAAGGTAGGCGTTACTTGATGCTCGACTTTCTCATCCAGCCAATCCGATCGGTCCTCGGCGGCGCCGAGCGAGACGTCGCGGAGTCACTGCATGAGACCCGCGACATCGAGGCGAACATGCTCGGAGCGGTGCGCGCGATCGAGGACGCCACCGAGTCCATCGAAAAACACGTGGCGGTCATCGAGACCCTCGCGACGTCGGTCGATCCGCTGCGAGCGTCAGTGGACCGCCTCACAGACACCATGCAGGAGCTCGTAGCGATGATGGCTCCAATGGCGACGGCCGAGCACGAGATGCACAGGGTCGGGCGGTTCTTTGGTCGACACCACCACGACGACCCACCAACCGAAGACGCACACCCTGAGCCATCGCGAGACCAGACCGAGTAAGACGCGCTCCCGTCGGAGTTCCATGGACGTGACAGGAGGTGCATTGCCTCGGTTTGCTCGCGCGTAGGATCAAGACGCTGCTCGACCGGCGCGTTTCCAATTCGTGGACTCCTTCCCAGACCCGCGCAAGCTGAGCAAGCAGGAACTCGCCGAGCTGATTGACGTCCTGACCCGTGACGAGCAAGAGACCGAGTACTTGCGCGGCGTCGCACAGCGCAAAGTCCGACTGTTTCGTGCGGAACTCGCGCGGCGATCCGGCAGCGCCGACGATGGTCTCAGCTAAGCGACGAACTGCACGCCGTCTGGTCCCGAAGCAGGGCGACCGACCAGACGTCAGGGTTCGCGGCGGGTGACTGTCTCGATCCGGTCGATCGAACGCTCGAAGGACAGGATCGCGAAGCAGCATTGCGGGATCGACCGTCTTGATGGCGCTCAACCCGAAACAGCACCTCATCGCCCTCTTGGAGAGCCAGCGCCTCCCGCGCCGTTCCCCCTCGACAAGGCGGAGGTCGTCGGGTTGGCGGTGATGGGATGGCATTTCGCCTCGCGCCCCGGTCTTAACCGGGGACCTGCGACGGCGCACGAGTAGTCGTGCAGCGCCCTGGTCGGCAGGTCCCCGCCCGGTGCGGGCTCGGCCTCCAGGACGTCGGAGCGGATCGTCAGGAAGGCCACGACCCCGCCCGTTGCCGAGAGGGCGGCGCAGGCCAGCATCGCCACGTGAAAGCCGTGATCCATTGCCGCTGGGTCATAGAACTTCGTTCCGGTCAGCCCGGCGAGCAACGGCAGGACGGCGACGATGATCAGGCCCGCCAGGCGCGAGACCGCGGTATTGATTCCCGAGGCGATACCGGAGTGGCGCTCATCCGCGGCCGCCATCACGGTTGCCGTGACCGGCGCCACGACCAAGGTCAGGCCCACACCAAACACGATCACCGCCGGGAGCACGGCGGACAGATAGCTGGCGCCTCGGTCAATCCGCGACATCAAGACAAGTCCCGCAGCGGTGACCAGCGGTCCTATGGTCAACGGGATCCTCGGCCCGATGCGTTGGGCAAGGGCTCCGGCGGGGGCGGAGCCAACCAGCATCAGAGCCGTGATCGGCAGCGACGCGGCACCGGCGGCGAGTGGCGAGTAGCCCAGCGAGATCTGCAAGAACGCCACGAGCAGGAAGAACACGCCGCTAAACGCTCCGAACACGACGAACGTCACCGCGTTGGCGGCGCTGAACTGGCGTGAGGAGAACATGGACAGCGGCATCATCGGATTGGCCGAACGCCGCTCGGCGAGAAGGAATGCGACCAGCGCTACCACGCCCGCGATCGCCATCACCACGACCGGGAGCGAGGCGCCGTGAGCCGGGGCCTCGATGAGCGCGTAGGTGGTTCCGGCCAGACCCACGGCGGCCAGGATGACCCCGCGGAAGTCGAGCCGTCCGCCGGCCGCGGGGTCGCGGGTCTCGGGCACGTGGCGGCCTGCCATGACGACGATGAAGATGCCGAGCGGAAGGTTGATCAAGAAGACCGCCCGCCATGACACCGCCCCCACCAGCACGCCGCCGACCAGCGGGCCCAAAGCGCCCGCCACCCCGCCCAGCCCCGACCACGCGCCGATCGCTCGCGCCCGGTCCGCGGGGCGAAAGCCCGACTCGACCATCGCCAGGCTCCCCGGGGTCAGAAGCGCCCCGCCGACCCCTTGCACCAGCCTCGCGACCACCAGCAGCTCCGCCGTCGGCGCCACCGCACACAGCAGCGATGCGAACGTGAACAGCCCGGTGCCGGCGACGAAGATACGTCGACGCCCATAGCGGTCACCGAGCGACCCACCGAGCAGGATCAGCGCGGCCAGCGTCAGCACGTAGCCGTTGAGGATCCACTGCAGGGTGCTGGTCGAGGCGTGCAGGTCACGGCCGATATCGGGCAACGCGACATTGACGACGGTGGCGTCCAGGAAGGCGATCCCGGACCCCAGCACGGCGACGGCGAGCACCCAGCGACCGGGGGCGGAGTCGAGGCGCACGTCGGCTTAGGGCGCAGCGGGATCAAAGCCCGGATTGGGCACGGAGACATTCCAGCGGATCCCCCTGACGGGATGAACCGTCAGCGTTCATCGCGCCGCCCTACAACTGCTCGACGGGCGCGAACCGGTACACGTATTCGCCCATCCCTTCCCCGATTGCGAAAATCATGTCGATGATCGCTTCCTGGCGAGCGGCGCTCTCGAGCGGTCCCGTGTGCACCGGGTCATAGCCGGCGTCGCGGTTCAACTGTTCGACGACCTCGCGTGCCTCCTCGTCGCCGCACCAAAGGTTGCTCGGCCTGACCCGCGCCGCTCCGAGCCGGGGCAGCAACGACGCGAAGTTGACGTTGAACGACTTCGCGGTCGGCCCTCTGGTCCTGGATTTCACGAACTCCGCGTTGGAAGCGAATCCTGAGGGCGCGCCGACGCCGATCCGGTTGGTCGCGTCGATCACCGTCTTGCCCTCCAGCCCGGTCAGCCTGTCGAGCGCGTCGGCGATCAAGCCGCCCGGAACCGCGACCAGGACCACGTCAGCGTCTGACGCACTGCCGCCGTCGCGGCCAAGGCGCGTTACCTGATGCCCTGCCCGCTCCCACAGGTCAGCGAGCCCGCCACCGACGTTCCCCCTGCCCAGCACGGTGATCCTCATCCGCTTGCCTGCCTGATCAGTCGCCGGACCATCGTCAGGAGAGCCACGGCGGCGTGTAAGCGCCGACCTGGTGCAGGATCGCGGTCAGGTCGTCCGCGGCCCATTCCTCAGTGATCTTTCCGTCCCTGAGCCGGTACACATCGACCGCATCCCAGCGCACCCGCCGGCCGGTCGGGGCGATCCCGAGCAGCTCGCCCTCATGTGTCGCTTCGACCACGAACCGGACCGCGACAGTGTCACCCTGCGCGACGATGTCCTGCTCCTGCGCGTTCAGATCCGGCAACGCGCCGATGAAGCCCCGCAACAGGCCGACGAGGTTCTCAGCCCCCTCAAGGGTGCCGAGGGTCCCGCCGTGCCACTTGACGTCCGGAGTGACGTACTCGGACGCGAGGTCAGGATCGTGCGCGTTGAACACCCGCCGGGTGTATTCGCGAACGATTTCGACATTCGCTCCGGCTGTTGTGCCGCTTGCCATTGCCAGCTCCTCTTGGCCGAACTTCTGCTTTCGACGGACGCTATTGCCGCGCTTGCTTGCCGTCCAAGACTTGCCTCCCAGGCGTTCGATAGCCTTTTGCTATTGATCTCGAGCCGCGCCTGCTTCGTTACTTCCTCGCCGTCGCCGAGGAGCTGCACTTCGGCCGTGCCGCTGCGCGCCTCTACATCTCCCAGCCCTCGCTGAGCAACCAGATCCACAAGCTCGAGCAGACCCTGGGCACGCAGCTGTTCGTGCGTACCAGCCGCGAGGTCAACCTCACAGCCGCCGGCCAGGCGCTGCTCGAAGAGGCACCGCTCGCACTCGCGACGCTCGAGCGTGCCACCGAGCGCACCCGGCTTGCCGGCGCGGGCATCACCGGAACCGTCCGCCTCGGCTTCCCCCCGCCGGCGAGCTTCGAGACTCTCGGGACGATCCTCGCAGCCGTCGAGAACGACAACCCCAACATGACCGTCGTCCCCAGCGAACTGTTCAGCGCCGAGATACCCGGCCGCGTCCTCGCCGGGGAACTCGATGTCGGGATCGCCCTGCATCCCGAGCGGATGACAGGCATCCGCACCGAGGCCTTGCGCGTCGAGCCGGTCGCCGCGCTGCTTGGGAAACGTCACCGCCTTGCCCACGCGAGTTCCATTTCGCTCGCCGATTTAGAACACGAGACCGTTCTTCTATTCCCCCGTGAGCTCGCTCCGGCCTACTACGACCGCATCATGGAATCGTGCAAACAGGCGGGCTTCCAGCCTGAGGTCAGAGCCTTCCCCAAACCGTCCGTCAACGCGTCGCTCGCCCGCCTGCTCGGGGCACGAGAGGTCGGCCTGATCCCCGCCTCGTTCGCCTTCCACGCCGCCCAAGCCGAGCCAGGCGTCATAGCCCGCACGATTGTCAACCCACGAATCCTGGCGGAGTGGTCGATCCTCTGGCCGGCGCGCGCCCAATCCGCAGCAATCGCGCTCTTCCTCGACAGCGCGCGGCGCTGCGCCACCGACAACGACTGGCTGCCCCCGCCGGAGACACCAGCCACGGCCCAGACCGACTCGCTCACTGCCACGCCACTCTGACGCCCCAGGAATGCCTGCCAAGCGCAGGAAGTACGGACGCGCGATCCGCGACTAGATCCGCCGTCGCGTCCCCGATATTCTCACCTTGACATCTAGCTGGGGGGGTGGGACATGTGCCGGTCGGCCGTTGCTGCGCTGGCAGGGATTCTCGCGGCGGGTTGCTTGGCGTTCGGTGCGGCGCCGGCTGGCGCGAACTATCACCTCGATGGCGGGTTGCTGAACCCCGGTCTGGGGGTGCAGAACACCAGCATCGCGGTCGACCAGCACACGGGGACGATCTACGGGATCGACGCCGCGCACAACCAGGTCGACGTGATCTCGGCCCACCACGGGTGGCTGGGGGAATGGGGGTCGGGCCTCAACACCCCATGCAGCTTCCGGCGGCCGGCGGGGATCGCGGTCGACCCTTCATCCGGCAACGTGGTGTTCGCCGACGCCTATGAGGGGTTCGCGTGGGAGTGCACGCCCAGCGGCGGCGTCGTGCACAGGTTCAACACTCACCTGAGTCCGGGCGGAGTCGGCGTGCTCCCGGCCGGTCACGGCCACAGCTGGGCGCTGCTGACCGCGGCGGGCGATTACGACACCGAGGTGTCGGTGGTCTTCAAGGATGGCCACCATCTGGTCTGGGGTGACTCCGGCGGCGGTCGCGGCGAGATCGCCGAGCCGCCCGGAGAGCTCGCTGTCGATCCGGTCAGGCGGCTCGTCTACGTCCCGGATTTCTTTGACGGATACGACAACCCTGCCTCAACCGTCGAGCAGTTCACCGAGACAGGGAAGTTCCTCCGCGGCTTTCAGATCTTGGACCGGCATCACAAGCCGGCGATCGTCGAAGGCCTCGGCGTGACCGCGAGCGGCGACATTCTGGTCGCGGCAGACGACGCGTGCATTCAGAAGTTCACCCCTACCGCGACACTCGTCGCGAAGTTCGCCTGCGATGAGGAGAGCCCCGAGGACGTCGCCGCGGACGCGTCCGGGACCGTGTACGCCGCCGAGCCCGACAAGGATCAGGTGCTGCGGTACACGGTCGCGTTCGCCCACACCACGATCACCAGCGGCCCCGTCGCCGAGCACTGGAGCGACCCCACGCCGACGTTCAAATTCAGCTCGTCAGAGGCAGGATCGACGTTCAACTGCGAGATCGACGGCGCGACCCACTTCACTCCATGTCCATCGCCGTTCACGAGCAGGCACCTGGCCGACGGCAGCCACCGGCTGTCGGTCCGCGCGACCGATGAGGACGGCTTCACCGGCTACACCTTCAGGACCAGCTTCGTGATCGACACCCAGGCTCCGAACCTGACAATCTCCGGCGCGACGGTGAAGTCGTCCCAGCACGGCACCGTCGCGATCTCGCTCACCTGCCCGAGCTCAGAGGCCTCGGGTCCGTGCAGCGGTGACCTGTTCCTGCACACGTCCGATCCCCGCAAGGTCGGCGGCCGGACCCTCGATCCATTGCTCGGTATCCAGAGCTTCACGATCGGCGCCGGCCACACCCGTCACGTGACTATCGCCCTGTCGGCCCGTGACCTCGCGATCCTGCGAGGCCTTGACGCGGTCAAGGCGTCGGTGATCGTCAACGTCAACGACCGCTTGGCGAACCGGAAGATCGGGTTGACCAAGTCGTTCACGCTGGAGGCTCCGTGATCGCCACGATCCGCGCGACCCAAGGTGCCTTTCGACGCACGTAGCCCGTCGGGCTGTGCTGGGCTCGGGCCCTACCGCTCGTGCCAGGCCGGGTTGGCGAGCACAGTCGATGTAGCGATCTGGCGGTCCGAGATGCTCCAATAGCGCCTGAGCAGCGATGGCGTGAGCTCGTCCCCGACCGGCTCGAAGCCGTAACGCTGGTAGAACCGGATCGCCCAATCGGCGGCGGCCCAGGTGCCGACCAGCATCGGCTTGGTGCCCAGACGCCGCAGATCACGCAGCAGGGTTGCACCCACCCCGCGCCGCTGGTTGCCAGGCATCACATAGGCGTGGCGAATGAGGTCGACATCACCCACCGGCTGGATGCCCATGACGCCGATCAAGGACCCATTGACCTCGTAACCCCAGAACGCGACGCCGGCGGCGATCTCATGATCAAGCTCGGACGCGGGCATGTACGGCTCATGCCAGCAGTCATCAGGGATGACGCCGCGGTAGGCCACAGCAGCGGCATTGATGATCTCCACGATCCGCTCCCGCTCCTGGACCTGACAGCGCCGGACCCCTTCATAGTGCACGAACCGAAATCTAGCCGCCCTCTGTTATCGGATGCGGGCGGTAGGGCCGCTCCAGGCGTGCGATCTCCTCGGCCGGACAACGGCAGTTCGACCGCCGCGAGCGCGTCCTCGATGTGATCGAACCTGGACGCGCCGACAATGGGTGCGAGCAAGAACGTTCCCGGGTGAATGCGCAAGCGCCTGTTTGGCGCCCAAAGATGTGCAATTGCTACCTGCGCCTGACAAATTCGACCCAAATACCGGGATGGACGATGCGAGGCGGTAGCTTGGTCGCCCTGCTCTCTGCCGCGTAAGCGAGGGCACCCTGACTACGCCAGCAATGACATGCGCCATCTGAAGACAGGCGAGGCCGCGAGGCTGCTCAACGTCACCGCGACCACGCTCAGGGCGTGGGAGTCGAGGTTCGGCTTTCCCACGCCCACGCGATCGGTGGGCAATCACCGGATGTACCTGTATGCCGAGGTCGTCGCGCTGCGCGGGGCGCTGCGCGAGTGCGTGTCGATCTCCTCAGCGGTTCGCGTCGCGCGCGAGGAACTCGTGGCCCGCGATAGCTCGCTCGTCGACGCGCTCGTCGGCTATGACGGTAGGCGGGCCGATCTCGCGATGGAGGCGGCGCTGCCGTCGCGCTCGCTCGACCGCTGCGTGGAGGAAGTGCTTCTCCCCGCCCTTGAGCAGATCGCCCGAGAGCGCGCGCTCGACTCGGCGGCTTGGGCGTTCGCCGCGCACTGGGGCGCAGATTGGCTGCGCCGCGCCACCCGACTAGCCGTAACGCAGACGCATCGACTGTCGATCCTGCTCGGCGACGCCTCGCGAGACGAACTGGACCCTGACGCCCCGCACATTCGCGCCCTGGAGTTGTTCAGCGTCCGGGCCGGAGTAAACATGATGAGCCTGTCAATCCGAGGAGTCGCGGGTATCGGTGAGGCACTGCAGGTCCAGCGTCCCGATCTCGTTGTGATCGCGGGCGGGCACCCGGCCGACGATGCCGCCGCGAACTGGGCGCGCTCAGTCAGACTCGCCATCGGTCCGACACCGATCGCGCTCTATCGACGGGGAGACGCCCTCGCAGCAACACCGACCACAGGCACCGCCATCCTGCCGACCCGAGCGCGCGACGCACACCATCGCCTCATCGACCTCATCAAAGCCGAACGCATGCCAGCGACGCTGTCGCCACGTATCGCCGCTCACTACTAAACGTTGTCACGACTCAGCGCGGGCCAGACAACCACGTCTAGGCATAGACGTTCCGGACCATCGGCCACCAAACACCCCGTCGCACGCAGTCAGTGCGTGATGGCCGCCGCGACGGGGAGCGCGCCCACCTTGATCGGCGCCGATGCGCGGCGCGTGCGCGTGTTGAGCAGTCGGGCCGTGCCGTCGTAGGTGCCGAGCACGACGGCGAGCTGACCGCCCGGAGCGAGCGTGATCGAGGTCGGGTACGAGTAGGTGCCGACCGAGATGGGATGACCCGCGCCCCCGGTGGCGGTATCGATCGGCGTGACCGTGCCGGTGATGGTGCTGACGACGAACGCCGTGTGGCCGCTCATCGCGATGGCGGTCGGGGAGCTTCCGACCGGGACCGCCCGCCGCGGCCTGTCGAGGGCGGTATCGATCGGTGTGACCCGATTCGTGGCGCCGTCGACGACCTCGGCCGTCGTCCCGTCGGAGGTCAATGCCAGCGCATCGGGCGCCTGGCCCGCAGGGATCGCCGGGCCGGCGGTGTTGGTCGCGGTGGAGATCGGCATCACCGTCCCGGCCCCGTAGCTGGCCACGTACAGGTGGCGCCCGTCGGGGTCGAGGGCCGCCGCCGTCGGGAACGCTCCCACCGCGATCGGCGCGAGCGCACGGCCGGTGGCGGTGTCGATCGGCGTCACCGCGGAGCCGCCCCAGTCAAGGACGTAGAGCGTGCGACCGTCGGGGGTGATCGCCTCAGCGCGCGGGTCGGCACCCACCGCGATCGGCGCCCCGGGGGTGCCGGTGCGAACACCGATCGGGGTCACGGTGTCCGAGCCGCTGTTGGCGACGTACGCAGTGGCGCCGTCGGGCGTGACGGCGATCGCCCGCGGGTCGCGACCCACCCGGATCGGCCTACCCGCTCGACGTGTCGCGGTGTCGATCGGGGTGACGCTGTCCGAGCCCGAGTTGACGACGAACGCGGTGCGGTCATCGGGGGTGAGTGCGATCGCCTGCGGGTCGCGGCCCACTCGGATGGGCCTGCCGGCGGTGCGGGTGCCGAGCGCGACCGGAGTGACCCGCCCGGCCGCCGAGCTGACAACGAACGCGGTCGGCCGCCGGCGCACGGCGCGGGCCAGCGCCGGCCGAGCGAGCACCGGCCGAGCCAGCGGAGCCGGGGCGAAGATGTCGTTGGCCGCCTGGGCGTAGAGATCGTTGGCGGTGAGATGGCCCAATCCCAGCGCGCCCTCGATGGTGCGCAGGAGGCTGTAGTGCGTGTAGCGAACCGGCGAGACGTAGCCGCGTTTGACTCCGGCCGAGCCCAGGACGAGCGTGGGCACCCACTGCGCCGGGTGCTCGTGGTCGTAGTTGTCCTCGTCCCAGGTGATGATCGCCAGCGATCGCTGGGTCCGCCAGGCGGGCGAGCGCATGATCTGCCCCAGTTCCTGCTGGAGGAAGCGGTCACCGGCGCGAATGCCGCACCCCTCCATGTCATCGCAGTCGTTGGAGCCGACCCACACGAAGCTGGGCGTCGTCGTGGCGCTGGCGAGGTCGGGCGCCATCGACTCCAGCGGCAGGACGTGGGTGGCGCAGTAGGCCGGGCGCTGGCGGATGTCGGCGAAGTACAGGAACGGCAGATCGTCGTCCCAGTAGTCGCCGTGCACGGTGTCGTCGCATGGGCCGGCGGCGCTCTCGTTGTACGCCCTCCACGTCTCGTGGGCCGCGTCGACGAGATCGCCGATGTTGGCCGCGTGGATCGTGTACTGCGAGTCGTACTCGAGGGGGTCGTCGAGCGGGATCCCGAACGCGCTGCCGCCGGCGAGCGCCAGGTAGTTGGCATCGGACGGGTGCTCCTCGGCGAAGAAGTTCCCGAGCTCACTGCCGTGCGGCAGGAGGCTGTTGAAGTACGGAGCCTGGCGGCGGTTGCCGACGATGGCATGGACGTCCTGGTTCTCGAAATAGAACAGGAAGACGTGGTCATAGCGGGGGACGCGCACTGCGGACGGGCGTAGCGGCGCGGGTCGGCGATGGCGCGCGAGGACGACCAAGCCGATGTCGTCGGCGACGGCGCGGTCATAGCCCACCAGCGGGGCGTTGGGCCCGTCGAAGTTGGTCAGGGCCGTCGCCAGAGTCAGCGTCACGCGAGCGCGCGCGGCGCCGCGGGGCAGCCGGCCCGAGAGGGCACGGGCGTGCAGTGCGGTCGCAGACGAGCGGCGGGGACCGCCCACCGGGCCGAGGCTGCGTCGGCCCAGGACACGCCCGCGCGCCGAGAGCAACGTGACCGAGACGCCAGCCCGGCTCCTGGTGGTCCCGCCCAGCTCGGCGGAGAGCGCGTAGGCGCTCCCGGCCGGCAACCTGCCGCCGTCGGGACGAGCCAGGACCACCGTCTGTGTCAGGCGCGCGGTCCCCCCTGCTCCCCCGGCGAACAGCTGCCCGCCCGGCCCCGCGGGAAACTGGCGATCGCCGTAGCGCACCACGGTCGGCAGGCCGGCGGCGACGCTCCATCCCGGGATGGTGACGGCGTCCCAACCGTGCAGCGACGTCGCGCCGGACTCGGCGCCGCCGTTTCGCAACAGGTTCGGGGCCGTAGCCGCGCCCGCCGTGCCGGCGAGCGTGCCGAGCGACGCCAGCGCGCAGGCAACCACGGCAAGACCCGATCCGATGAGGCGGCGATGGCTCACAGTCGCTGGGCGGCGCGCGGGGGCGCCGGTGGGTGGGAACCTACTCCCGGAGCACCCCCCGCGTGTTGGAATCTCGCGACCCCTCGGCTCAGGCGCGCGATGTGAAGGTGCACGGCATCCGCTTGATGCCGTGGATGAAGCCGCTGCGCAGCAGCTCGGGCTCGCCCACCTCGATGTCCGGGATCTGGCGCATCAGCTCGCCGAAGATCGCGTGCAGCTGCACCCGGGCCAGGGACGCCCCCAGGCAGTAGTGCGGACCGCCCCCGCCGAACCCGAGATGCCGGTTGGGGCTCCGGGTGATGTCGAGCTCCCACGGGCGCTCGAAGGCGGTCTCGTCGCGGTTGCCCGAGTGGTAGAAGAGGACCACCTTCTCCCCCGCCGGAAGCGTCTGGCCGTGGAGCTCGACCTCGCGCGTGGTGGTGCGGCGGAAGGTCAGCACCGGCGTGGCCCAGCGCACGAACTCCTCAACGGCGTCGGGCAGCCGGGCATCGAGGTCCGCCGTCAGGGTCTCACGCTGGCCGGGGTTCAGCGTCAGCGCGCGCATCGCGTGCGAGGTGGTGTGCCGGGTCGTGTCATTGCCCGCGACCGAGAGCAGCACCAGGAAGGCGGCGATCTCCGGATGCGTCAGCCGCTCCCCGTCGATCTCGGCCTGGACGAGCGCGGTCATGAGGTCGTCGCCGGGGTGCTGCTCGCGGTGCTTGGCCAGTTCGGTGGCGAACTCGGTCAGCGTCCAGAGCGCCGTGCCCAGGACCTCGATCGGCTGGCGGTCCCCGAAGCAGTCGGGGTCCGCGGCCATGATCAGCGTGTCGGCAGCCTCCACCACCCGGTCGCGGTCGGACTCCGGCACGCCCAGCATGTCCGAGATCGTCTCCAGCGGCAGCCGTCTGGCGATGAGGTCCACGAAATCCCCGCCGCCGGTGGGGGCGGCTTCGGCGACGATCTGCCGGGCGCTGACCCGGATCCCGTCCTCGATCCGCTTGATCCGGCGCGGGGTGAACGCGGCGGAGACCAGGCCGCGCAACTTGGTGTGGCGTGGCGCGTCCATCGCCAGGAACGACTGGGAGGCCTCGAGCATCTCCGGCGGAGCGTCGGCAAACTGGACGCCCTCGCCCGAGCAGAAGGTCGCCGGGTCACGTGAGATGCGGCGGATGTCCTCGTAGCGGACGACCGCCCAGTAGTGCAGACGGCCCTGCTGGGGCAGCCCCAGGATGTCCTCGGGCGGCTCATGGCGGGAGATCGGCTCTGAGCGGCGCAGATGCGCGAAGTACTCGTCGCGCACCTCCGCCGGCCGGCCCCAGAACTCCAGCGAGCCGAGGTCGGCGTCGGCGAACTCGGTGGTGGGCGTTGCCGCCATGGCCCGGCGACTCTACATCTCGCGCGCGAGAGGCGCCCGAAACGACGCCGGCCGGCCCCACCGCGGGGTGGGACCGGCCGGACGCGCTAGGAGGAGTAGCGCCTAGTGGTGGCCGTGACCACCGGCTACCGAGAACGCGTACGCCGTGTTCGAGGTGAACGTTCCGCCCGCGTTGAGGACCACGGACGGCCATGCCGGATCGCCGATGTGGTGCGGCGAGTCGGGGTAGTGCTGGGTCTCCAGCGTGAACCCGTCGGTCTGACGGTAGACGTTCCCGCTGGTGCCCTGGAGGTCGCCCACCAGGAAGTTGCCCGAGTAGAACTGCACGCCGGGCTGATCGGTGAACGTCCGCAGGGCGATCCCGGTGTCGGGATCGACCGCCGTCGAGACCTGCCGGTACCCGGAGCCGTTGAGGACCCAGTTGTTGTCATAGCCATGGGCGATGACCAACTGTGGGAACGCCTGGCCGCCGCCATCAGGCAGCGTGGTGTTGCGCAGGTTCTCACCAATCGGGTGCAGATGCCGGAAGTCATAGGCCGTGCCCGCCACGTTGACGAACGGCTCCGCTCCCGCGGTCGGCCCGGTCGGGATCAGGTTGGTGTTGACCGGCGTGTACTGGTTGGAGTTGATCTGCAGCAGCTGATGATCGACGGTGCCCGACGCCTCACCACCGAGGTTGAAGTACGAGTGGTTGGTGAGGTTGATGACCGTGGCATCCGAGCTGGAGGTGTTGACGGCCTTGTAGCTGATCTTCAGCTGGTTGTCGTTGGTCAGGGAGTAGGTGACGGTCGCGGTGACCGGTGCCGGGAACCCGGTGCAGGTCGTGGTGACCGACAGATCGCATCCCTCGCCCGCCGGGAAGCTGTGGCTCAGAGCCAGCGACGCGACCCCGGAGCCGGTCGACGTCGCCGCCGACCACACCACGGTGTTCCAACCCAGGAACCCGCCGTGCAGCGTGTTGGTGCCGTTATTGGCGTCCAGCGTGTAGGTCTTGCTGTTGAGCGAGAACGACGCGTTGGCGATCCGGTTGGCATAGCGGCCGATGATGGCCCCGAAGTACGTGTCCCCGGACCCGCCCGGCAGCGGCCAGGACGTCTTGGCGGCGCCCTGCTCGAAGTCGTTGACGTAGTCGGTGAGCTTGGGGAACCCCAAGACGACATCCTTGGTCCTACCCCGGCTGTCCGGGACCCAGATCGACTGGACCACACCACCGTAGTTGGTGATGTTGACCGTCATCCCATGCGAGTTGCGCAGGGTGTAGAGGTTGGCGTTCTGGGGGTTCAGGCCGCCGGTGCTGCCCCACGACTGGCTGGAGATGGTCACTCCGCCGTTGCCGTGGTGGTGGCCGTGCTGGCCGCTGCGGTGATGACCACCGCGGTGATGGCCGTTCTTGGCCACGGTGTGAGCTGACGCGCTGGCGGCGAATACCGCAAACGAGATCAGCGCCCATGTCAAAAAGAACGCGAACAGCCTCCTGCTGCCGCGAGACGCGTGCTGCATATCGGCTCCCTTCGATGTGTACGCGCATCCGCTCCGGCCTCCGCGGACACGCCTCCCTCGTTGACCCTGTTAACGCTAACACGGTTCTCGGGTAGGTGTCAATCGCCACTAAGACCGACCAAAAGCGCAGGGTACCGCCACCGGTCTGAGCCCATGGTTGGGCGGTGCTAGCTTGCCATCGTGGCCACCATCGGCGTCTCCGCTCCTCGCCGTGACTCAGAGCCCAAGGTCCGAGGGACGACCCAATTCGCTGGGGACACGCCCCTGCCGGGGCTGCTCCACGCCCGGCTCGTGCTCTCCCACGAGGCCCACGCGATGATCACGGCCGTCGACGCCGCCGACGCCCGTGCGCTGCCGGGCGTGGTCGCGGTGCTCACCGCCGCCGACCTGCCCATCGTCGCCACCGGCAAGGGCCGGCTCTACGCGCCTCTGGCCCGCGACGAGGTCGTCTACGCCGGCCAGCCCGTGGCGCTCGTCGTCGCCGAGACCGAGGCCCAGGCCGAGGACGGCGCGTCGTTGGTGGATGTGCAGCTCGAGCCGCTGGAGCCGGTCGTCGACCTGGAGGCCGCCGCGCGGCCCGGAGCGCCGCGTGCTCGGATCGTCGAGGCGGCCGTCGACGAGGGGTCGGACATCGGCGACGCCCACGCCGCGGTGGCGGCGGCGGGGCTCGAGGGCGAGGACCTCTCCGACAACGTCCTGGGCACCGCCCGCCTGGCCGCCGGGGACATCGACGCTGCGCTGGCCGCCAGCGACCTGGTGGTGCGCGGACGGTTCGAGACGCCGTGGATGTACCAGGGCTACCTCGAGACCCAGACCGCGACGGCGTGGCTGGAGCCCGAGGGCGATTTGGTGGTCCGTACCTCCACGCAGGCACCGTTCTCGACGAGAGACTCGCTGGCCAAGCTGTTCGGCCTCCCTACCGAGCGCGTCCGGGTGCGCAGCGCCCCGCTGGGCGGCGCCTTCGGCGGCAAGATGATGATCATCGAGCCCCTGGCGTGCTCGGCGGTGATGGCGCTCAAGCGCCCGGTGCGTCTGGCGCTGACGCGCAGCGAGGACATCGCCGCCAGCAACCCGGCGGGGGCTGAGGTGCTCATGGTCGAGCTCGGTGCCACCGCCGATGGCCGGCTCACCGGCATCCGGGCGCGTGTGCTCGTCGACCGTGGGTCCACCGATGACTTCGGCGTGGAATCGATCGCCGCGATGCTCAGCGCCGGGCCCTACCGCTGGGCCGCCCACGAGCTCGTGGCGCTGGGGATCGCAACGAACCGTGTGACCTTCGGCGCCTACCGCGCCCCGGCGGCCGCGCCGGCCGCCTTCGCCCTCGAGTCGCTGATCGACGATTTGGCGCGCCGCCTCGAGCTCGACCCGCTCGAACTACGCCTGCTCAACGTCGCCCGCGAGGGCGACCTCGCACCCTCGGGCCAGCCCTTCCCGGTGTTTGGGGCCGAGGCATGCCTGGAGCGACTGCGCGACCACCCACTCTGGGCACGTCGCGCTGATGTGGCGGCCGATGAGGGCATCGCCATGGCCATCGGCTGGTGGCCGGGCGGCTACGAGCCGGCGGCGGCGGTGTGCCGCCTGGACGCCGACGGCGGTCTCACCGTCATCACCGGCGCGGCCGACATGACCGGCGTGGAGACCGGATTTGCCGCCATCGCGGCCGAGGCCTTCGGGGTCGACGCCTCCCGCGTGCGAGTGGTCAACGCCGACACCTCGACCGCGCCGTATGCCGGAACCAGCGGCGGCAGCAAGGTCACCTACACCGTCGGGCGGGCGGTGGAGCGGGCCGCGCTGGAGGCACGCGAGCGGCTGCTGGAGGTCGCCGCCGATGAGCTGGAGATCTCACCGCTGGACCTCGAGATCGTCGACGGCGCGGTCCGGCCGGTGGGCGTGCCCGCCAAGGCGCTGCCGATCGACGAGCTGGCGCCCAAGATCCTCAGCTTCGGCAGTCGCCACATGCCGGTGGAGGGCCACGGGCGCTCAGCGCAGACCCAGGCACCCCAGGCCGCGGCCCATATTTCCCATGTCCGCGTGGACCCGGAGACCGGCGCGGTGACGGTCCTCTCTCACGTCATCGCGCAGGACGTGGGCCGGGCGCTCAACCCGGCGCTGGTGGAGGGCCAGATGCAGGGCGGGACAGTGCAGGGCCTCGGCTGGGCGCTGCTCGAGGAACTGGCCCATGACAACCATGGTCAGCTCACCACCGGCACCTTCATGGACTACGCGATGCCGACCGCGCCGGGGACCCCGGCGATCGACGCGCAGATCGTCGAGGTGCCCGCCCCGGAGGGTCCCTACGGCGCCAAAGGCGTCGGCGAGGCGCCGATCGTCGGCGTCGCCGCCGCCGTGGGTAACGCCATCGCCGCCGCCACGGGCGGGATCCGGCTAAAGCGGCTGCCGATGACCCCGCAGCGGGTCTGGCGGGCCGTCGTCGACGGGCGCGACGACTCGCCCGCTTGACCGCCCGGCGGACTCCTGGGACGATCCCTGGGCAATGACGGCGGCCAGGGAGCTCATGTCGGGCGGCCCGGGACCGGCCAGCGCGCCGGGCCTCGAGCGCAGCGGTGCACCGGCACCCGCTCGCGTACCGACCCCTGACACCGGCCTGTCGCCCACTGCCGGCAACCGCGCCCTGGCCCGCGCCATGGCCGACGCCGCGACATCGCGAACACTCGGGCTGGGCGAGGCGGGCGCGTCACGGACGCTGGCCCGGTGCCCGGGCTGTGGCGGGCGATGCGGCGGGACCTGCGGCCACGCCCGCTCTGAGCCCGACGAGGAACTGCTGGCCTCCGGGCAGAGGGCCCTGCGCCGCGCCGTGCTGGCCCGGCGTCAGGCCGTCAACCCGAGATCTTGAACATCGCCGGCCCGAGCATGGCCACGACGCGGATGAACTGCGGGCACATCATGCCCTCACCGCACTTGGGCCGCGCCAGGACCTCGACCCGCGCGGTGTAGGTCCCCGGGCACCAGTCGCCGCCCAGTTGGGCGGGACCGAGGCTCACCGTGGTCGGCTGCCCGGCCGCCATCGACGCCAACGGCCGATGACCTAGGCCGATGCACCCGGGCTTCTGAGGCCCGACGGCACTCAGTGCCGCCGACACCTGGTCAGAACCCGGGGCGAGCGTGCCGGCCGGCGCGGTGAAGGCGAAGTGGATGACCGAGTGCGGCGAGCCGGTCGTGGGGCTGACGGTGAGTGGTCCGGATCCGGCGACGACGCCCCGGGTCGTGGTGCTGGTGGTGGTCGAGCTCGTCGGCGTGGAGGCGGTCAATGGGGCGGTGGTCGCCGAGCCGCGGCCCGCCGCGCCGGTGCTCGTCGTGTCAGAGCTCTGCGCGCAGCCGGCGAGAGCGGCAGCCAGTGTGAGCGTGGCGGCGGCGAGGGCAAGGCGGGCACGGCCGTGGGCGCGGCGCCTCATCGGTTCAGCTCCTCGATCACTCGACACCGTCCACGAACGAGCGCAGAGTGCCCTTGGCCCCGTCCAGGACGGGCTCGCCGTGGGCCAGCAGCAACCGATCGAAGTCCAGCTCCAGCAGCCGGCCGTAGGCGGCGCGCAGCCCAGCCTTGGTCTGCTCGGGCTCGTCCATCAGCCAGTCGGGCACGAAGGTCAGCCCGTCCACCCCGGGCCAGCGCACGAGTCCGTCGGCACAGGCCAGCGCCTGGTGGCCGGGGATGTGCAGGGCGGTCTCGTCGGGGCAGATCGCGCCCACCTCGTGGGCGACGATCCCACCGGGAAGCCCGTCGCCGAACTGAAACGGCGTCACCGGCCCCCGGCCCTCCAGCTCGTACAGGCCGTTGGCGATGCAATGCACCTCGCAGCCGAAGGCCTCCCGCAGCCCCCACGAGTCGCGGTCGTGATGGCGGTTGGTCAGGACGATGTGCTGCGGGATGCACTCGCGGTCGCGGAACCAGTCCGGTCCGTCCGGCGGAAACATAGGATCCAGCAGAACACACTCGCTCTCGAGGTAGTACGAGCTGACCGTGCTGCCGATATGAGGATGACGGGCCGTCCAGTGCCACAGCCCTGGAGCGATTTCCTCCACGGTTTGAGGCTACCCCGGATGGATGGGATGGGTTTGACCGTTGATCCGTCAACTAGACTCTGATCATGGAAACGTTCGCGGAAACAGGGCTTGAGGGCGCCGCCCTCGACGCGTGGCGCAGCTATCTGCAGAGCCACGCGTCGATTGTGCGCGTGCTCGATGCCGACCTGGCCGCCGAGCACGGTATGACTACTAGGGACTACGAGGTCCTGCTCTATCTGTCACAGGCCGATGGTCGGCGGCTGCCGATGTCGGCGCTGGCCGAGAGCACGAGGCTCACCCGATCCGGGATCACCCGGCTCGTCGACGGACTGGTGGACGCGGGGCTGTGTGAGAGGGTGGCCTGCCCCAACGACGCCCGCGTGTCCTACGCCCAACTGACTGACCCGGGCTACGAGAAGCTGCGCCAGGCCGGCTGTTCGCACGTGGCCAGCATCCGCCGCCTGTTCCTCGAGCACTTCTCGCCCGACGAGATCGAGCAGCTCTCCGCGCTGCTGGGCCGCCTGCCCGGCGCAGGTCCCGGCGGCAGCTGCACCGCGGAGTAGTCGGAACCGCTGGCGCCAGTGTCTCCCGGGGTGTGCCCGCGCCCGGGGCCGCCCGACCACCGTGCCCGCTTTCCCCCCTACGTCGGGCGCAAGGAGATACTTGACAGCGCAAGCATCTGTGCTATGTTTGATTGCGCAGTCAACATTTCGACAACAAGGAGATCCACTCCAATGTCAGCAACGCAGCTTACGCAGATTCCCAGCGCCGTCTACAACGTCGACCCGGCCCACTCCAGCGTCGGCTTCGAGGTCAAGCACATGGGAATCGCCACGGTCCGAGGCCGCTTCGGCACCTTCGAGGGCAAGATCGACGCCACCGGTGGCGCCCCCGTGCTCGAGGGCACCGTCGACGTCGCCACGATCGACTCCGGCGACGCCGGCCGCGACGGCCACCTGAAGGGCCCCGAGTTCTTCGACGCCGACCAGCAGCCCAAGATCAGCTTCCACTCCACCGCGACCGAGGTCCGCGCCGGCGGCGAGATCACGCTGAAGGGCGAGATCACCGTCAAGGGGATCACCAAGCCGATCGAGCTCACGGGCGAGATCGCCGAGAACGGCCAGGATCCGTGGGGCAACGAGCGCATCGGGCTCGAGCTCTCGACCACGATCGACCGCCGCGAGTTCGACCTCAAGTGGAATCAGACCCTCCCCAACGGCAACCTCCTCGTCGCCAACGACGTGAAGCTGCTGCTGGGCGTGTCCGCCGTCAAGAGCGCCTAGTTCGATGAGGATCCTCGGCATCTCCGGCAGCTTGCGCGCAGCGTCGTATAACACGGCGCTGCTGCGGGCCGCCGCCCAGGTCGCGCCCGAGGACGTGACCATTGACATCTACGAGGATCTCGAGCGTCTGCCTCCGTTCAACGAGGACCGCGAGGACGCTCCGCCCGCTGAGGTGGAGCGTCTGCGGGCCGCGTTCGAGAGCGCCGACGCCGTCCTCTTCGCCACCCCGGAGTACAACACCACGATGCCGGGGCAGGTCAAGCAGGTGGTGGACTGGGCCTCGCGCCCCCATGGCCCTCACTCTGCCCTGTGGGGCAAGCCCGTGGCCGTGATCGGCGCGAGCATGACCGACTATGGCGCGATGTGGGCCCAGGACCACCTGCGCAAGGCGCTGGGCATCGCCGGTGCCCGCGTGCTCGAGGCCGAGTTGCCTGTGGCCAAGGCCCAGGACCTGTTCTCCACCGACGGCGAGCTCACCGATCCCGAGACCCGCGACCGGCTGGCCGAGATCGTCACCGGACTGATCGCGCATCACGGCCGCTACAGCACCGCGGCGGCCTAGCCCGGAGACATGGACCCGATGAGCCCCTCCCCCACCTCAACCGCCCGGGCGGCGCCGATCGCCGCCGACACGTCGCTCGGAGCGGTCAGCCTCACCGTGTCTGACCTGGGCCGTAGCCGAGCGTTCTATGGGACCGCACTGGGCCTGAGCGTGCGTGAGACCGACGATGGGGCCCTGGCCTTCGGGGTACCGGGAGGGGCTGATCTGGTCCGCCTGTACGGAGACCCGTCGGCGCCCGCGCTGGACCGGCGGGCCACCGGTCTCTACCACCAGGCGATCCTGTTCGGAACGCGGCTGGACCTCGCCCATGCGCTGGCCCGGCTGGCCGAGGCCCGGTGGTCGCTGGACGGCGTCGCCGACCACCTCGTCAGCGAGGCGCTGTACCTGTCTGATCCGGACGGCAACGGCATCGAGCTCTACCGCGACCGCCCGCGCGAGGAGTGGCGCTACGAGGGCGGCCGGCTCCAGATGGCCACGCTGCCGCTGGACCTGCGCAACCTCGCCGATGAGCTTGCCGCGGCCGACCGCCCCCAGCCGACGGCGCCGGCCGGCACCGTCATGGGCCACGTGCACCTCCAGGTGGCCAGCATCCCCGACGCGGAAGCCTTCTACCACGGGGTACTCGGCTTCGACGTCACCACGCGCGGCTATCCGGGCGCGCTGTTCGTGTCGGCCGGCGGCTATCACCACCACCTCGGTCTCAACACCTGGCACAGCGCCGGCTCCGGACCGTCGGCGCCCGGCTCGGTCGGCCTGCGCTCCTACGAGGTGGTCCTGCCCGACCGCGCCGAGCTCGAACGCGTCCTCGGCCACGTCGACGACGCCGGCCTGTCCGCCGAGCGCCGCGACGAGGACTCCGCGGCCGTCCGGGACCCGTCCGGCAACCTCGTCGTCCTGCTCTGTCGCTGAGCGGCAGCCGGGCTCGTGGCCCGGCAGCGCCGCTAGTCTTCGGGACCTCGGCGACGTGGCGGAGTGGCTACGCAGCGGCCTGCAAAGCCGTCTACACCGGTTCGATTCCGGTCGTCGCCTCTTTTTGAGAGCCGGCGGGCGCCAAGCAGAGTGTTGGGTTCGCCCGGGCGGGGGCACAATAGCCCCGTGACCCTGGAAAATCCTCACCATCACGCGCCGCGGGCCGGGCAGACCGTCCTGACGCCCGTGGAGACGGCGCTCGCGCCGGCACACCAGGTCGAGGCGTTCGCCAGGTTGAGCGACCCGGCGCTGTCGGAGCTTGGCCTGGAGGAGTTCCTGGACGAGCTGCTGCTCCGCGTCCAGGACGCCCTGGGGGTCGACACCGTGGCGATCCTCCTCCACGACCTCGCCACCCATCAGCTGGTGGCCCGGGCCGCCAAGGGCATCGAGGAGGAGGTCGAGCGCGGCGTGCGGATCCCGGTTGGCCAGGGCTTCGCCGGGCGCATCGCAGCCGAGCGCATGGCGGTCTTCGTCGCCGACGTGGACCACGCCGACATCCTTAACCCGATCCTGCGCGAGAAGGGGATCCAGTCGCTGCTCGGGATCCCGCTCATCGTCGAGGGACAGCTGATCGGCGTGCTGCATGTTGGCTCGCTCGTGCCCCGGAACTTCGGCGAGCGCGACCTGGCGGTCCTCCAGGTAGCGGCCGCACGTGCCGCGCCGGGGATCGAGCGGGCCCGGTTGCTCTCCGAGCTTGAGCGCGAGCATCAGGTGGCGATGGTCCTCCAGCGCAGCCTGCTGCCCAAGCGGCTCAGCCACGTCATCGGCGTGACGACGGCGGCCCGCTACCTTCCCGCGACCGACGAGGTGGGCGGTGACTGGTACGACGTGTTCGAGCTGGCTCGCGGCCGACTGGGCGTGGCGATCGGCGACGTCGTCGGCCACGGTGTGCGCGCGGCGGCGCTGATGGGCCAGCTCCGCACCGCCCTGCACGCCTACGCCATGCAGGACTACGGTCCCGCCCGCACCCTGGAACTGGTCGACCGGTATGTGCAGGCGATGCCCGACTATGCGATGGCCACCGCGGCCTACGCCGTCCTCGAGTCCGATACCGGCCAGGTCCAGATCGCCAGCGCCGGGCACCTGCCTCCGATCGTCGTCAGCGCTGACGGAGGGCGTGTGGTGGACGTCACCCCCTCCGCACCGCTCGGGGCCTTCTCCTACGGCCGCGTGCGCGAGCAGGAGCTCCTGCTGGCGCCAGGTGAGACGCTCGTCCTCTACACCGACGGTCTCATCGAGCGGCCCGGCACCCCGCTGACGGAGTCCATCGACGAGCTGCTCGCGGTGGTGAAAGGGGCGGCCTCGGTCGACGAGCTGTGCCGCCGCGCTGTCGAGCGCATGGTGCCCCTCGAGGGGTTGCGCGACGACGTCGCCATCGTCGCCATCCAGAACAGCGCCATCGACGACATCCTTGATCTACACCTGCCCGCCGACCCCAAGATCCTGGCCGAGATCAGGCTCGTCCTGCGGCGGTGGCTGCGCCACCAGGGCGCCAGCGACGCAGAGACCATGGAGATCACGCTCGCGGTCAGCGAGGCTTGCACCAACGCCATCGAGCACGCCTACTCGCCTGCGCCCGCTGAGTTCACCCTCCGCGCGACCGCCGACGAGGGCCGGGTGGGCTTCGTCGTCTCAGACGTGGGGCGCTGGCGCGCGCCCCGCGGGCACGATCGGGGGCGCGGCCTGACGATCATCCGCGCGGCGATGGACGATGTCGAGGTCAACCCGTCCGAGACCGGGACGGAGATCGTCATGCACAGGCAGCTGACGCGGTGACGCTCGCAGACATCCAGTTCACGGACTATGACCAGGTGGTCGTCGCCCGGCTCTCGGGTGAGATCGACCTCTCCAATGCCGACGGCATCGAGGCCGCCATCGCCGAGGCCACGCCCAACCATGTGCTCGCCGTGGTCTTCGACGTCAGCGCCCTCGACTATCTCGACAGCGCCGGCATCCACCTCATCTACAAACTGCGCGAGAAGCTTCGGGCGCGCGGCCAGGCCCTGCGCCTGGTCATCCCGGCCGACTCCCCCGCCAACGACGCCCTGCGACTGGCGGGCGTCTCGCGCAACGTCGACACCGCCGAGACCCTCGATGCTGCGCTGGCGGAGTTCGCGGGCGAGAGCGCCGTCGCCGAGGTCCCCGATCCCGGCAACGTGTGAGCCGGGGTACCGGCGCTCCTGAAGGCCATGACCCACGTGCGCGCGCTCCAGGCCCCCGATCTGCCCGAGTTGGAGGAGGTGTCGCTCCCAGCCGGCGCGGGCGAGATCGATCTGTCCGGCGCCGCGGTCACCGGCGATGGGAGCGCGGTGCAGGCCGGCGGCGTCCGGGTACGTGAGTCCGAACTGCGCGGCGTCGTGCTCGAGCCGGGAAACGCTCCGGGCCTGACGTTGGCCGACGTGATCCTGCGCGACTGCGGGATGTCGAACCTGGACGGACGCGAGGGGCGCCTGAGTCGCGTTGAGGTGCACCGCTCCCAGTTCGTGGGGTTCAGCCTCGACCGCGGCGATGTCCGCGACCTGCGCGTGGTGGACTCCTCACTGCAGCTCGCGTCGTTTGCCTCGGCCACGTTGCGTCACGTGGTGTTCGAGCGCGTCAACCTGTCCGAGGCCTCGTTCATGCACGCGCGGCTGGAAGCCGTCGCCTTCGTGGATTGCCGGTTGGACGGCGCCGATTTCCGCCACGCCAAGCTGACCGGATGCGCGATCAGTGGGGCCTCTCTGGACGGGGTGCTCGGGGTGGGCTCGCTGGCCGGCCTGCGGATGCCGTGGCCCGACCTTCTGGCCTCGGCGGGCGCGCTGGCCGCCGCCCTGGGAATCTCCATCGAGTCCGACTGACGCGCGCGAATGGCGGCGCTCCGCGGCCCGAGAGCCGCGCCAGAGCGCCAACCACCGCACACTGCCCCGCTGCATCCTGGATCGGAGCCTCACACCCGTACTTCCCGCGAGACGCGGCGCACTAAACCCCTCAGGCGCAAAGCTGCCCACGCAGCGCGCAGGCAGTTCGGCGCGGGCGCGTCCGCAGCCTCGGCCGCGGGTTATACTCGGCCACCTCGCGGCTGTAGCTCAGTTGGCTAGAGCGTCTGCTTGCCATGCAGAAGGTCGAGGGTTCGAGTCCCTTCAGCCGCTCTCTCAGAAAGCCCCGGTAATCCGGGGTTTTTTGTTGCCACAGATCGGCGGAACGACCTGCGTCGGAGGCTTACAACGACGCCGCCGCCTCGGCCATGTGCTCCATCTTCGCCTTGAGCACCGGCCGGCTGCGCGCGGGATGGCGACCAAAGCCGCACGAGGGCGAGATCCACAGTCGTTCCTCGCCCACGACCCGCGCCCAATCAGCAGCCCGGTCACGGACCTTCTTGACCGTCTCGATCCCATAGCTGGCCTCGTCCACGATCCCCGCCGCGAGCTCCATACTCTGCGGCATCGCGGCAAAGGCGTCGCGCTCGGCCCATTCGGCGAAGTAGCTGCACTCGATCGAGGCGACGTCGATCACCCCGTCGAGCTCCTGCAAGAGCGGAACCCATGGCGCGTTGCGGACGATCGGCGAGATCGGCCGCCCCTTGAGGTTGCCGTTGCATATGTGCATTCCACGCGTCGTCCCCTGCACCCCGTCAAAGCAGCCGGCGACCATTTCAGCCGCTTGACCCGCAGTCATCTGCCCGGTGTTCAACAAGCCGCCGAAGAAGGGAACGTCGAGCTGGACGTGCGGGCACCCCATATCCGCCAGATCACGGATCTCGCGGTTGACGATGCCGATCAGGTTCGGCATCTGGCGCATCAGCTCATCGCGCTGGTCCTGGGCGTGGACCACGATCTCCAGCGGTCCGACCACGGTGGCCTTGTTGACACCGCCTGGGAGTTGTGACTCGCGCCTGTAGGCGCGGGCGTACCCAAGTCCCTCGGGTGCCGAGAGCTCGCCGGTGATCACCGCGTGGGCGAGGTCGTCGTAGTCAAAAGGGTCGGGCTCGTCAGGCTTGTCGATCTCAAAGCCGTGTAGGACGCGCTGCATGTGATCGATGAAGTTGTCGGTGAAGTACTCACCGCCGGTCCACTCGTCCAATCCGAGTCCGCGCTGCTCGTCGATTGCGGCAGCGGCGGCGCGTTTGAGTAGACCCTCGCCCTCCTCAGACCCGAGCTCACCGCGGTGGTAGGACGCGAGCTGCTGCTCATGCTCGTCGAGCTTCCACCAGGACCCAACCACCGTCGTGCGCAGCGCCATGGCCACTCCTCGCTCTCTCAGGGCCTCGCTATCCCGGCCCCAGTCCAGCCGGAGTAGACCACAACGGCGCCTCGCTAGGCGCGCACAGCCTGACTCTCCTGCTGGCCAGACTCGCACACGCAGTTACTGATCACCGAAGCGGAGACCAAAGCCGGAGACCGGCTGGGCATTGACCTTCGACCTGTAGTCCTCATACCAGGCGGAGGCGTGGGAGCCCCGGACGACAACCACCCGCACCGAGCCGGCCTGGGCCACGTTCGGGTTGCGGGGACGGTGCGCCGATGGCTCGTAGAAGACACAGGCGACGCCCCCTCGACGGTCGCGTTGCCGAGAACTCCCGGGGAGACTGCCTGACCGATTGTCTGCGCCGAAGCGTACCCCCGCTCACCGCGGCGGCTGGCGATCGCATTCGCCGATGAGTGAGGGTCGCCTCGGAGCCGGTGGTCGTCCCGGGCAGTCCGCCGGCCCTCGGTTTCGAAGGCGGTTAGGATGGCGCGATGTCAGCAGCCCGGAAACTGTGGGTGGCTTCCGCAGCGGCGGTGGCGGTGCTGTCGCTGATGGCGGCGTCCGCGGCGGCCAAGACGCGCACCTACACCGCCCAATACCGCGGGGAGTACCGCCTGCAGATGGATACCGCAGACGCGCACGGCGACGCCCAGCACCTGCTGCAGACGTTCAGCTGGACCGAGCGTGTCGTGACCGAGGTGCCGGACAGTGGTACGCAAACGTCAAGGGTCACGCTGCAGGCGCAGGGAACGCTGATCCAAACCGGGCAGGGCCCGAGCTCGCCGGCTGTGACCTTCCGGTGCACCGCGACGGGCATCAACCCGCCCAAGGACAACACGATTATCGTCGTCACGCCGCGCGGTGGTGGGCGCGTCGGCGCACGCGGGGACATCCCGTCGCACCCCGGCGAAACGATCAACATCACGAACGACCCGAACTGCGTGAGCGGTTCGGAGTGGCTGTTGAGCTACAACGGCTCGGAGTTGTACTCGGCGCGCTACTGGAACCCGAACGACCCGCAGTCCCGGATGTTCCTCGACGCGCAGTCGGCGTTCGACGACGACCTGCCCGCGACCGGCGGGGAGAAGCGTTACAACGCCGATCAGACCGCGACGATCAAGCCGCAGAACGCCTCGGACACCACGACAGGGACGATCTCGCGCTCGGTGCACGCGGTCCTCAGCACCGGTCCGGGGTCGCCGCCGCTCGGCGGGGGTCACGCATTCGGCCCGCCCACGGGGCCGACCAAGGCGGCCAAGGACGCCGCGCGCATGGATCTGCGCTCGGCGCTCGACGACGCCGCGGGCCCGTGCTTCGAGGAGGGGCTGCCGCTCGGGCTGCTGGGTGCAGGCGTGCTCGTCTCCGGCGCGGGACCGATCATCGGGGGTGGGCTGGTCGTCGCGGGAGGGCTGACCGCGCCGATCGCCGCCCCGCTGTGCACGGCGGCGATCGCGCGGGTAGTCGCTGACTACCGGACCTACAAGGACCCGCCGGTGGCGGGCATCCACGACGCCGCTCGCCCGGCCGCGGTTCACGCCGCGTCGCTGCCGTCGTGCCGGAGGTATCACGGGCGCCTGCGCACGTTTTGCTCGGGGCTGCGCGGAGACGACCAACGGTTCGTCGTCGCCGTGCGCCACACGACCGCGGTTGCGAGAGCGTTGGAGACGACGATCGGGCGAGCGACGGCGGCCCGTGCCGCCGGCGACAGCGCAGCGCTCGCGTTACAGGAGAAGACGGCTACGCGCCTTTCGGTGAACTTCCGCAGCGCTTTGCGGGCGCAGCGGAGCGCCGGCGCCAACGTCGCCGAGCGTTTGCGCGGCGCACACCTCCGCTACCGGCTTTCAGCCCAGCAGCACGCCGCGGCGGTGCGGGCCGTCCTGGCGCGCCTTGCTCCCAGCAGCGTCACCGCCGCGGAGCTACAGCCCGTGGCCGGCGGCGCGTTCGCCCCGGGCAGCGTCGACCTGCTGGCGCTCTTGGCCCACTAGCCACGCCGCGACGGTACTGATGGCGGCGGGATCGGCGAGCGCCGGCAGGCCGTGGTGCTCAGAACGCAGCACTAAGGCGCTGAGGTACGGTCTTGATCGTGCCTGATTCGCTGGCCGCTGTCGGCAGCTGGGATCTGTTGGTGAGCCCGTGGCACCTCGAGGAACGCATCGAGGGCTTCCCGGTCCCAGCGGGTGCGGTCGTGCTGCCCGCGTCGGACGATCGGGCACAGACCGAACTGGGACGGCTGACCGCTCGGTATGGCGCTGTGGCCGACCGTACCGCACGAGCGGATCGTCCCCTCGTGCTTGCGGGCGACTGTCTTACGGCGGTCGGGGTCCTCGCCGGCGTGCAGCGCCGACGCGGAAACCTGTCGATCATCTGGCTTGACGCGCACGGCGACTTCAACACGCCGGAGATCTCGGTCAGCGGATATCTCGCCGGAATGTCCTTGGCGGCCGCGACCGGTCGCGTTCCCCAGCTCGTCGGCGAGCCAGTCGGGCTGCGGGCGGTCCCGGACGAGCGTTGCCTCCTGGTCGGTGCGAGGGATCTCGATCGGGCCGAGGGCGACGCGCTCGCGGCCAGTCGCGTCGAACGCGTCGCCGCCGATCCCGACGCGCTGCGCGCCGCGCTGCAGAAGCGGTCCCCAATGGATGTCTACCTCCACCTCGACGTGGACATCGTCGACGGCAGCGATCTACCCGGCCTGCGCTTCCCCGCCCCGGACGGTCCGAGCTTGTCCGTCGTCGAGGACTGTCTCGCCCAGATCGTTGAGTGCGCGCCACCAGCGGCCGCGTGTATCTCCTGCGCCTGGGAATCGCCACGGATCGCGGACCCATCGACCCTGCGCGCCATCGGCCGGCTCGCCGCCGTGATCGGAGCCGACGTGCAGTGGCCGCCCCCTCGCGCGGCTTGACCACCCAGGGGCTGGGTCGAGCGCAATATGCCCCTCGACGGCATGAGTGTCGCCAATCGCTTCGTTGCGATCGGTTAGTCTCGAGCCGTGCAGCGGGCGGCCCGCGTTACCGGGAGCAAGCCACCGGGGGAGATGCCGGCGGCGCGCGGCACGTCGGACCCGAGCCAGCAGGTCCTCGCGATGCAGCGGGCGATCGGCAACCGCGCGACCGTACAGGCGATGCAGCGCTGGAGCATCGACCCGGAGGACGTGTGGGACATCGTCAAGGGGCCGGTCTTCCGCCTGCCTGGGAGCCCATTAACTGGCGGCGCGTTCGATCTCGCACTGCGGGAGCTGTTCGAGGCCGCGGTCACCTACGGCCGCGCGAAGTCCACCACCCACCCAATTCCGGCGAGCTTCGACACGGACCTCGACGGCTACGCGGCGGCGAACCCGGCAGACGGCAAGATCCTCACGGCCGCCCGCGCTCGCCAGCCGACATTCCACAACGGCGGCCTCGTGCCCAGCGACGCCTTGGCGATGACGCTCGACACCGACGTCTTCTGCGGGTCGGGGGAGCCGACGGTCGACACCTACATTCACGAGCTCGTGCACGTCTGGCAGTACGGCGAGGTCGGGCCGGTCCGCTTCATCGAGAACCTGCTCGGGTCGGCCGCTTTCGGCACGATGGCCCGGATCGCCCGCGGCCAGCCGGTCGACATCATGAAGGCGAGTAGCTATGAGATGCAGGCCTACAACGTCGAGTGCCGCTTCAAGAAGTGGGCAGGGCCTAGCCGCTTTCCGCTCCCGGACTCGTACTGCGACGCCCAAGGGCAAGCGCGTCCGTAACACGTGCTGCGGGCCCTGACGTATCCGAAGGCCTGACCATCAGGTTTGAGGCGTCTATGACTCGGTGGGGGCTCCGGCGGCGAGCGCCCGGACGTCCTCCGTGCGCAGGGCCTTACCTCCGATGCCCCAATCGCCGCTGCGGACCTCCTCCACGACGACCCAGGTCACCCCGCGCATGTTCTCCCCTTCGATCGAGACCATGGCGTCGGTGAGGCGCTCCACCATCTGGCCCTTCTGCTCAGGCGTGAAGACATCCTCGATGAGTTTGACGTTGATGAGCGGCACAGTGCTTCTCCTTTGGTTAGTGGACGCGATCGAGATTGCCGCCCGACCGCCAGCCCTTGCGGTACGGGATTGCGTACTGCGCACGGTGTTGCCCTATCTCGGGCTTGCGGTCATCTGCGCATGACCGGACTCGAGCCGGTCGATCGCAGAGCCGACGTGGGTCACATAGCGGCTGACCGCGGCCTGGACGGCCGGCTCGGCGAGGTGCTCAGGCAATGCCCGCAGAAGGTTGAGGCGGCTCTGGGACACCCAAGTGGCGAGGTCGGGCTCGTTGAGCCATCGCTGCTCGGCTCGCCAGGTGCGCGACATCATCCCTGGCCAGTCAGCGGTGCTGGTCGGGTAGGGGTTGGGTCGACAGAGCCGGTTCCGGTCGCCGTCGTTGTCGCGGCGCGCCTCGAGGAACCCCGTGAGCGCGGCGTTGAAGGTCGGTGAGCCATGTCTCACCTGCTGGAGCACGATCTGGCGCGGTCCGAAGATCGGCGTGGCGGGCGCGTCGCGCAGGCCACGCGCTGTGCAGTCGACGTGGAGAACCTGTGGGCCGGTGGCGACTTCTCCTCGCTCGAGGACGATCCGATCAGCCTCAATGCGGCGAACGCGCCCGAGCCTCACTACGTTGCCGATCTGCCGCAGCGCCTCCAGCTCGCGCGCGCTCAGCATCGTCGAGCGGTACATGGCCGCCGGCTGTGACGGGTCGATGCGGACGAGTCGGCCGGCTTCCTCGAGGCGCTGGAAGAGGTCCCCGAGGTCCTTGGCCTGCGCTCCCGCTTCCGCGTCCAGCGCGATGCCCTCCATGATCGCGCCGACCTGTTCGAGCGGCTGAAACTGGGCACGATCGTGGAACCAGGCCTCGCGGGGCCGGATCCAGCGGACGCGCTCGGGTGAGACGTCGTTCTCCAGCAGCCACACGCATGCGTCGACTGCGGTCTTGCCCGACCCCAGCACCGTGTAGGACAAGGTGACGTCGGCGCGGGCCGGCAGAGCATTGATCGGAATCATCCGGGCGGCATCGGCGACCTCGAACGTCGGCGTGTGCGTGGCCGGGACCGACGCCTCGAGGTAGTGTGCGTCGACGATCTTGCGACGGACCGTGACGCGATGCACCGCGCCGGTTCTGAGATCCCGGACGACCTCGCCCTCGGCGTCCCGACCCTCGTGCGCATGCTCGAAGAGGAGACGCACCCTTCCGGTAGCGGCAAGCCACGCGGCGGCGTCGGCAAAGTAGTCGCGGACCTCCAAGCCAGTCGCCCGCTCGTAATACCCGGAGTTCTCACCGGCGCTGTCCACGCGATCCTCGCCGAGTGGGAGTGAGTTCACTCCGTAATACGCCGAGGGCGTGTGCAGACGGACGAACGAGTACGCATCCAACCAGTGGCCGCCCGGCGCGGGACGCCGGTCGATGAGCGTCACGTCGGCGTCCGCCTCAGCGACCAGTGTGTCGGCAAACGCCAGGGCGCTTGCCCCCGCTCCGACCACCAGATAGTCCGTCTCCATCGAACCTTCTCCCGATAGACCGGAAAAGCACGGTCGTGCTAATCCGGCTCCGGCAGAATAGCACGACCGTGCTTTACTCTGCAAGGGTGGCCACGACACTGATCCAGACAAAGGGTGAGCGAACCCGAGCGACGATCCTCGACGAGGCCGCACGACTCGCGACGCTCGTCGGGCTCGACGGTCTCACGATCGGTGGCCTCGCGAACGCGATCGGGATGAGCAAGAGCGGCCTGTACGCCCACTTCGGCTCCAAGCAAGAACTGCAACTGGCCACCATCGACGCTGCCCGAGAGACCTTCGTTGAGGAGGTGCTCCGTCCCGCACTCAGCGCGCCGAAGGGAATCGAGCGCCTCCTCGCCGTCTGCGAGACGTACCTCTCGCATATCGAGCGCCGGGTCTTTCCCGGCGGCTGCTTCTTCTCCGCAGCCGCGGCGGATGTCGGCTCCTGGCCGGGCCCCGCCCGTGATTCGATCGCGGCTCAACGTCGTGACTGGCTGCAGATCCTCGAGCGACTCGCTCGCGAGGCCCAGCAGCTCGGCGAACTCGACTACAGCATCGCTCCCGCGCAGCTCGCCTTCGAACTACAAGCGCTCCTCGCCGCGGCCAACACCACGTTCATCCTCACCGGAGACGCAGAGGTGTTCGAATGTGCACGACGCGCAGTCAGGCAACGAATCCACACGTGCTAGCCGGGAGCTGTCCAATCTCGCGCTTGCGATCATCCACTCCCTTCAGCCGCTCTCCCAGAAAGCCCCGGTAATCCGAGGTTTTTGTTGCCCGAGATCAGCTCGGTCAGGTCGGTCATTTCGCCCGGCGCTACGGCTCGGGTCGCTCAGAATCCGATGCGGCTCTCCGCCGGGAGCACCAGCACAGAGCTCCGAGCGCTGTTGAGCTCGTTGCGGACTTCTCCGGCGACGACCACATGACCTTTTGGCGCGCCGGCCTGTGAGCCGACGACGATCAGATCCACCGATCCGGCGTTCGCGTCAACCACCTCGGCCCCGAGGCTGGCAGCCAGCGCTGCCGCGGTCGCCCGCGCGTCATCGTTGACCGGACCGGCGAACGGCACCGCGATGGACCTGATCGCAAAGTCGGTCTTGGCGCGCAGGCCGGCCGCCGCGACGGCGATCGCGACAGGACCACCCTCGATCAGACGCTGCGCTGACATTCCCGGTTCCGCGCGACCGACCGGCGTGCGGTAATCCGAGCCGAAAACGATGACCGAGGCACCCACCCGCTGTGCCAGCGCGCCCAGTACCTCCCCCGTGGCCGCACCGACCTCGACATAGCGCGCAACCGGACCGTCCAGCTGTGCCGCTCCTCGCTCCAAACGCTGCTCCGCGTCATGCTGCGCGACCTCCTCCCGCCGCGGATCGAACTCGCGGGAGTGGCGCACATACGCGAGCGACACCGACGATCCGGTCTGAGCCAACAGCCGGCCCAGCGCGACCGCGTCGTCGTCGTTGGACGTACCGTCGTAGGAGACCACCAGGTCAGCCGTCATGGGCGCACAAAATATCCCAACCCGACCCGCATTGCTCTCCCCCTCTTCCGGACCGGGCGGGCGGGCGGGC